>CAZHIM010000085.1:0-20461 GCA_964532525.1 uncultured Bifidobacteriaceae bacterium | reverse complement strand
TCAGACTGTTTCCGGAAATCGGATTTCAAATCATCACTGAACCGGGTTCACTTGAGGATTTACCATGCCTTGAAAGCAATAAGCGATCTATCAGACCGGTTCATTATCGCGGGAACTCGCCGAAATGCAAGTGTTAACATCGTTTATTTTCACCTTTACTGTTGCCAATGCTGGCCCCATGAGCGGATTCAGCCGGAAGGACGCAGTGATGAGCGGAGCGGAAAACCGGGGCAGGCGTGCTCGCGCGGCGGAGCGCGCCATTGCTGGCGCTTCCACGCGGCCACCGAACGGTGCGCCCGAATGGTCCGCCGGTTTTCGTCACGCTCCACGGTGAAGCGACCTGAAGGTTGTGTTCCGGGCGCCTGTCCGCCGGAGCATTTCGGCTACGGAGACCGCGCCGCCTCAACGCGGCCGTCAAAATACAGCGCGTTTTTCCCGATCAGATTCGCGCGGGCCGGATGAAACGGATCGGCATCGCCCATCAGGGGGGTATCCGTTCGGCCGCCGAAGAGATCATTCACGATGACCCCGGCCTCGGTGGCGTAGATGGTGGCCCATTGCGGCGCGGTGTAAGGGGCGTCATTGAGCCAAAAATTCCATTCATAGCTCGTCAATTCGTCCTGATAGATGCTGTTGTCGGCCCGACAGTGAAAGAGCTCGTTGGTCTTTTGATTGGGAAAGAGCGTGGTGGTGATGGGCGCATTGGTGGGCATCTGGCTGGGCAGATAGCCGGCGCAAACCGGCAGGTGGTCGCGGTTGTCCTGGATGTAAACATTCAAGGCCAAACCGATCTGGCGCAGGTTGCTGACGCACCCGATTGAGTTGGCGCGGGCCTTGGCCTGGACCAGCGCCGGCAGCAGCAGGGCCGCCAGGATGGAGATGATCGCGAGGACCACCAGCAACTCGATCAGTGTGAAAGCGCGCAGGGCAGGGGAGGTTCGCGGCAGTTCAAAATCAGGGCGCATACAAAATTGGCTCCAATCATTGATGCTTTGCCACCGCGATGGTCTTGAGCAACTGGGAGATGACCGGGGCGGTTTGCCCGCGGTAGCGGACGTCCTGGGAGTTATATTGCGCCGCGGCGCCCGCCAGCAGGGAGTCGCCGCCGCCGGCCTGCAACCGGGCGGCCAAATCCGCGCGCTGTTCCGGGGTGAGCCCCTCGCGGAACTGTTGCACCCACCGGGCCGAGGCGTCAATGTTTGCCTGGCGCATGTTGGCCGGCGAATGCCTTACCAGGAACTGCATGGCGCGAATGTGCTCCACGTTGAAAAAATCCAGAAAGACTTTTTCGCGGTTGGCCGGGTCGGACTGCGGCCCATAGCGCACTTCGAGATATTTTTCAAACCGCGCGTCCGCGTCCTTGATGTTTCGCGCGGCGATGCCGGCCCGGATGTCTTGCATCAGTTCGCGCGGAATGCGCTGCCGGATGCGATGAACAACCAAGGCGCCGGTGAGTGCCAGGAGGAGCAGCACAACGCCGGTGATCCGCCAGAAGGTGAAAGTCCGTCGCGCGCTTGCTTGGGCCGGTTTAGCTTGCATGAGTTGGCATCGAATTCCAGAACAGCTTAGCAGGCCGCCAGCCGGCCTGGGATGTGCCGGAAGTCACGGTTGGCAGGCCTTCAAATCAGACCGCGCTCGCGTGCCAGCAAGGCCGCCTGCGTGCGGTCAAACACGCCCAGCTTGCCGAAGATATTGCTCAAATGGTTCTTCACGGTCCCTTCCGCCAGGTTCAGGGCGCCCCCAATCTCTTTATTGCTTTTGCCCGCGGCGAGCTGCCGCAGCACTTCCAGTTCGCGGCTGGAAAGTTTTTCGAACGGCACCGTGTTGCCGGACGGCGGCTGGCGCGGCGAAAGCCGGTTGAATTCCGCCAAAACCTTGGCGGCGATGGAGGGCTGCAAAAATGATTCGCCCCGGGCCGCCGCGTGAATCGCTTCCACCAGCCGGGCGGGCGGCGCGTCTTTTAACAAATAGCCCATCGCCCCGGCGCGCAGGGCGTCGAACACCTGTTCGTCGTCGTCGAACGTGGTCAGGACAATGACCTGAATGCCCGGCGCCATTTCGCAGAGCTTTCGCGTCGCTTCCACCCCGTCCATGACGGGCATCCGCAAATCCATGAGGACAACCTGCGGCGCGGATTTTTTTGCGGCCGCCAGCGCTTCTTTCCCGTTGGCCGCTTCGGCCACCACGCGGAGGCCGCGCTGGACCGACAATACGGCGCGCAGTCCCTCCCGGAACAGCGCCTGGTCATCCACCAGCAGCACGGTGATGTCGTTCATGCGGGCACCTCGAATCGCAGGCGGAAGCCGGCGTTCGGCCCGGTTTGCACCTCGAGTGTGCCGCCGAGCAGTTGCGCCCGCTCCCGCAGTCCCCGCAAACCGAAGCCCACCCGATCCGGCCCGGCCGCCATGCCCACCCCGTCGTCCTCCACCAACAGCGTGACCGCCTGCGGGTTTTTGAAATCCAGCCGCACGTGCAGATGCCGGGCGTGCGCGTGTTTGCGGGCGTTCGTCAAGCCTTCCTGGACGGCGCGATACAGCGAAAGTTCCACCGGCGGCGCCAGCTTGCGCGGTGTTCCCAACACCGCGAAATCCGCCTCCGGGGATTCGGCATTGGCGAGGTTCACCAACTCTTGGACCGCAGGTGCCAGCGGTTTGTTGTCGAGGGGTGAGCTGCGCAAAGCGGCCACCGACCGCCGGATGTCCGCCAACCCCTCCTGGATGAAGGCCTGCGCCTTGCCGACTGCCTCGCGCGCCTGGGCCGGGGCGCTGGTTTCCAGCGCCCGCGCGGCCTCCAGTTGCATGTTCGCCACCGTGAGGAAGTGCCCCAGGCTGTCATGGATTTCACGGGCAATCCGGTTGCGCTCGCGGGTGGCGGACAATTCCTCAGCCTGGATCGCATCTTCGCGCAGGCGGCGGTTGGCCTCGCTCAGCTCCGTCGCCAGCCGCTGGACTTCGTTGCGCGCCTTTTCCGATTGCACGGCGAGCATGCTAAAGACGATGGTGAAAAGCACCGCAAACGAGAAGGCGAGCGCGGCATAGCCCGTAAACGTCCACCCATGCCAGCGGTGCATGCTCAAGGCCACGGTGACCAGCATCAGGGTTGAAACGGTCGCGATGCCCCGCCATTCCAACAGGAAAACCGCATAGGCCACCGGCGGCAGCAAGATCAGCCAGGCCAGATTGGGGGAACGGCCATGGTCGGAGAGACAATAAATGAAAGCCGCCAGGGCCATTTGGAGGATGAAGAAGGGCAGGGCGCCGCCTTGGGGACGGCGCAACGCGGGCGAAGGCGCCGTGCTGCCTTCCGCCAGCACCAACGCCACGAGGCCGCGGGTGCCAAGGATATTCCAGGCCGGGTAAACCAGGCCCGCGACGAGCAGTCCCAAAAGCGACCACGCCGGATAATCAGCCGGAAATACCAGCGGAGTGCTGCCGGTGGCCACCCAGACGAGCAGAATCATCGCCAGGTGACCTGCCCGAACCGCGAGTTTTTTCCGCCGGAGCCACTCGGAATCCGCCGCGCCAATGGCCGGCCAGGCCGTCCGCCAAAACGACGGCACCGCGGTTGGCGGTGTTTCCGGGGAAGGCGTATCGAGCATCGCCCGCTAGGTTATTCGGTCGGCGCGGAAACGTCATGTGCCAAACGTCATGCCGTTTAAGGGCGTGGCCGTCACGGAACGAGGTCCGCGGCCCGTAAACAAAAAGCCGCCCGGATGGGGCGGCTCGCTGAAAATGCCCCTGAATTTCGCTCTTTAGGCGATGGCGTTTAAACCGGTGGTGGTTTTGGTCGCCGAAACAGTCGTGGACGCGGTGGCCGCCGCGGTTGAAGCCGCCATGGCCCCGGAATGCCGGTGATGGTGATGGGCTTTTTGGGCCGACTGTGTGGATTGGCTCGTCTGGCTGGTGGTCAGGTCCTTTTGCAGGCTGCCGAAAGCCTTTTGCGCCCCGGAAAGATCCCCCGTTTGCAGATCGCTCGCGAGCGTCTGGTAATCCGTGTTTGCCTGCGAGTTGGCGCCAAACGGCTGGTTGCCGTTCGCCTGCGTGCTCTGTTGCAGCGCCTGCTGAAACGTCGCGAGCGCACTTTGCGCGCCGGCCAGGTTGCCCGTTTGGAGCGCGCGGCCCACGCCATCGAAGTCCTGCGCCAATGGGTTCACCGGTTGGTAGGGGGCCGTGGCCGACGATACACTCGAAATGCTGCTCATAATGTCTGGTTTGATGACTCGTTTTCACCGGCAACCCTGCCGGCTTCGCATTGGTATCGGTTGGGCCCGGCCGGGACTTGAGGAAAAAAACTCTTGGCGGCCCGCTGGCGGCGGCCAATCACCCCAGTGGGCCCGACGCTTCCTGCCGGCGGCCTTTTCGGCCCGCCATGCGAAAGGTCCCGATGTTCACTCCGGCGACAGCGCCACTCGATAGAATATCGCCGCAGCGGGGCCAGTCGGTATGGAAACGCTCATGACATTGTTCGTCGCGAGGATGGGGCCGCCAAGGGTGGCCCAGCCGGACCGGTTGAGATTGGTCGTGGATTGGACCGCATACGAGGCATTCACAAACGCATTCCAACTGAGGGTGACATTACCGCCGGAAACGGCTGCGGTATTGAGAAGCGGCCCGGGAAGAGGTTCCACAGTGACGTCGTCCAACCCAAATGCCCCGGGGTCGTTGTTGAAAACAAATTCGAGCGTGGCGCTCGTGGTTGTGGCGGGAATGATGAACTGCAGGTTGGTCCAACCGAAAGCCTTCAGGTTGTTGCCAGCGTAGAGTATCGAGTTGTTCCATTTCGCCAAAAACTCGTTGTTCGTAGTCACGCCCTGGGCGTCGGGAACGCAAGTCAACCAGAAGGACACCAGGTATGGTTGATTGGCCGTGGTGGCCACGGTTTGCGAGAGTGAACCGACCGCCGGGTAGCCATCCCACGCCCACTCCCCGAGGTAGGCGCCATAAAGCCCCGAACGCACAAACAGCCCGTCGGATTGGCCGGGCAGGGCGGCGGTTCCAGCCACGTCCACGTCGTCGGCTGCCAAGGCAAAAACCAGCTCGCTGCTGCCGACCAGCGTCCAATCGGTCAGGTCGCCGGTCTCGAATCCGCCATTTCCGACATAGAGATCAAACTCCCGGTTCTGGAACGTGCCGGCCGTCTGGTTGGAAATCAGAACATTGCCGCTGAAGTTGCCGATCAAGAAACGGTTTGCCGCCGGGTTGAGGCTGATGGTGACCGTGGTGCTGGCGCCCGCATTCAGACTGCCGGACGTGGCAGAAACGGTGAGCCAACTGGAGGTGTTGACAAGGCTCCAGTTCAAGGCTGCCTTCACGCCAGTGTTTTTCAGCGTGTAAGTCTGTGAGGTCACCGTGAACGGCCCGCCACCTGGACCGAAAGCGCTGAAGCCCAGCGGCGGCGTGATGAGCAGGGTGTCGGACGGGGGATCCAATAGCGCCGTGATGAGATTGCTGCCGTTAGGCGTGCCCAAGCCGGTGCAAAGGTCATAGCCGGTGGTAGCCCGGTATTTGGTTGGACTGGAGCTGTTGGTATTGCAGCCCGTGGTGATATCGTGAAAGCAAGACTGGTAGCTGGTGCTTTTGGCAATGGCGTAAAGAGCCGGATTGGCAAAACCGACCGGGGACTGGCCGCTGGCGGCGGCTTGTTGGTTTGCCAGCGCCACCAAACCCGCCCAGAGGGGAGCGGCCAGGCTGGTGCCGCCTTCTGGTAGGGGCAATGATTCTCCAAGCAGATCGTTACCCCAGAAAATAGTTATGTTATTGGCCACCGAGGAGACGTCCGGCAGATTGCGCATGGTGGTGGATCCTTGATTCGCCGTCATGCTGATGCCCTGTTGCCAAGGCGGGATGCCATAGGTCAGACTGATTCCGCCGCCGGACGCTTCTTCGGGTACATAATCTCCGAATTCATCGCTCGTAGCCGGAGAGAGCCAAGTGGTTTCCGACGCCCATGCTCCGGCCGAGGTCATCGTCAACGTGGTGCCACCCACAACCGTGATGTAAGGGTCATCGGCCGGTTCGTCAATAGCCGCTGGGAACGCACCGCCATCGCCGCCGGCCAGGAAGAAGCTCTGGCCTTGCGCGGCGTATTGTTGGAATATTTGCACCGTCGAAAGATTAATATCGAAGCCGTAAGAGCAACTGAGTTGCTGGGCCAAGTCATCCGTGGCCATGCGATTGAGCACATCGTTGATCTGGGCGGTCGTGGTCCCGTCTTGAATATAATTTGTCCCCAAGGGCGGCACATCCTGCGGCGTGGGACCTTCATAGACCATCACGTTGTTCAATCCCGGCGCCATGGCAATCGCCATTTCAATGTCCCCCGTGACCTCGACGGCATAATCAAGGTAACCAGGATCATCAAGGTAATCCGCGTCCGCGCTATCGCCGGGGCCACCGTCAATCAAAACGGGTTGCACGTTGACGTAGGAGATGCCGGCATCGTCTTCGTAGTCCATGATGTCCTGGGGGTTGAAACCGAAAAGTTCAAACAGCCCGACCGACTGCCCAGTGCCGTCCAGCGAAACGCCGGGGGCATAGGCGTTCTGGAAATCATAGCCCTCGAAGGGGCCGGTATCGCCGCCACCACCGCCACCTCCACCGCCCGATCCGCCCCCGCCCAAGGGCCGGACTGGCGGCTGGATAGATGCGCGCGCAGCGTGAATATGCGGATGCGGCCTCACATAGTTGTCCAGACCGCTGATGGCCAGCACGGGCGTATCGAGGTCCAAGGTTGGATCACCATCCGGAGCAAAAAAAGTGCGGGCTTCCACTGGATGTTTATAGACGAGCAAGCGGACGTGAAAAGCCTTCTCAATATCGGCAACCGACCCGGAGACATCCAGCAAAGTGCGGTTGGGGTGGGTTTTTTGGACCACCAGCCCATGCGACTTCGCGAAATCAGTCACCTTCTGGTAATCCTCCTTGCTGGGGCCAAATGAGGCCGTGAACTGGTCTCGCGTCAAATAGTGGTGAAAGTTCGGGCTGGCCGGATTATAAATGTCTTCAAGCAGGTTGGTGAGCTGCTCACGATTGCGCAACGGCAAGCCGATCGCCAACTGAATTTGGTGGTTGGCGTCCAGCCCGCCCAGCGAGGGAAGCCTCTTGGTGACCTTGGGCACATGGCCGCTGACGACCTGTCGCTGCCCGGTCCCGGAGACCGGGGCGGATAATAAGACCGCCGGCGCAGCCAACAGCGCTGCCGCGATAAGGATTTGTGTTCTAAACTTCCGTGCCAAGCCCGATTGCCATACCGCAAAACCATCACGCAGGGGGGAAAGACGCATAAAAATACTCAAGGGCATTGCCACAATATAGTCCTAAACCGGAAACGATTCAAACAAACCGGGATTTTCCATATTTCTCTCTGAACGAAAAAAAAGGGTTGGCTTGCGCCAACCCCGTGTAAAAGTATGTTAAAAATTGCTAACTGCAGCCCAGGCTTTCGCCGCAATTGAGGCACTTGTAGCAGGCGCCGTTGCGCACCGTGATCTGGCCGCAGTTGGGGCAACTCGGCGCGTCCTGCTGGTTCGTGATCATCTGGGTGAGCACCGCCGCCCGGCGGTCGTTGCCGGGAGTCCCGCCCGCGTTGGGTTTCACCGGCACCACGTCATTGTCGTCGGCTATCGGGAGCAGTTCCGGCACCGGCCGGTTCAGATTTTTTTTTATCTCCTCCAGGAGCCCGGGCATCGCCAGGTCCGGCTGGTTCCGCGCCACCTGCATGGTTTCGCGAAAACCGGGGATGAACTGCAACGCCAGCCAGCGAAACACGTAGTCCATGATGGACGAGGCGCTGCGAATTTCCGGGTTCTTGGTGAACCCGCTCGGCTCGAAGCGCTGGTGCGCAAATTTCCGGACCAGCGCCTCCAGCGGCACGCCGTACTGCCACGCCAGGCTCGTCAGGGTGCCGATGCTGTCCATCAGGCCGCCAATCGTCGAACCTTCCTTGGCCATCGTGATGAACAACTCGCCCGGCTGCCCGTCGTCGAAGAGGCCCACCGTCAAATAGCCCTCGTGGCCGGCAATGTCGAATTTATGCGTCACCGCCGTGCGCGTGTCGGGCAGCCGCCGGCGCAACGGCTTGCCGGACTCCGCCTGCAGATGCGCCACCGTGGCTTCGAGCTCTTTCACCTTCGCCATGAGCTCGGCCACCACCGCGGCGTCGGACGTCTTGGCCACGCCGTCGTGGGTCTTTTTGGTGTTCAGCGGCTGCGACCGCTTGGAACCGTCCCGGTAAATCGCCACGCACTTCAACCCCATCTTCCATGCCTGCACATAGGTGTCCCGGATTTCCGCCACCGTGCATTCATTCGGCATGTTCACCGTCTTGGAAATGGCGCCGCTGATGAAGGGTTGCGTGGCCGCCATCATCTTCAAGTGCGCCATGTAAGCAATGCTCCGCCGGCCGCGCGCCGGCTTGAACGCGCAATCGAACACCGGCAGGTGCTCCGCCTTCAGCCCGCTCTTCACCGGCGCCCCCTTTTCCTGCACGTCCTCGATGGTGTCGAACTTCTCGATGTGCCCCACGATGCCCTTCACCTCCGCTTCGCCGTAACCCAGCCGGCGGAGCGCGTCCGGCACGCCGCGGTTGACAATCTTCAACGTCCCGCCGCCCGCCAGCAATTTGTATTTCACCAGCGCGATATCCGGTTCCACGCCCGTCGTGTCGCAGTCCATCAAAAACGCGATCGTCCCCGTCGGCGCCAGCACCGTCACCTGGGCGTTGCGATAGCCCACGGCTTTGCCCCGGCTCAGCGCCCGGTCCCAGCAGTTCCGGGCCTCGTCCTTGAGAAAGCCAAATTCCTCGCTCGGATGAATGTCTTCCACCGCGTCCCGATGCAATTGAATGACCCCCAGCATGGATTCGACGTTGTCCCGGGCCGCCGGCTTTGCCACGCCGGCGCAGCGGGCATCGCGGTAACCCGGAAACGCCCCCAGGTTGGCCGAGATCGCCGCGCTCTGCTCGTACGCGTGACCCGTCATGATGGCCGTGATGGCTCCGGCCAGCGCGCGCCCTTCATTGGAATCATACGGCAGGCCGTAGCTCATGCAGAGCGACCCCAGGTTCGCAAACCCCAGGCCCAGCGTGCGGAAAATGTGCGAGTTCTCGGCGATGTCCTTGGTCGGATAACTCGCGTTGTCCACCAGGATCTCCTGCGCCGTGATAAACACCCGCACCGCCGCCTTGAAGCGTTCAATGTCGAATTTGCCGTCCTCCTGCCTGAATTTCATCAGGTTCAGCGAAGCCAGGTTGCACGCCGTGTTGTTGACAAACACGTATTCGCTGCACGGGTTCGTGGACCGGATCGGCTCGGTGCCTTTGCAGGTGTGCCACTTCTGGATCGCCCCGTCGTATTGCACGCCCGGGTCGCCGCAAATCCAGGTGCCCTCCGCGATTTTGCCCAGCAGCTTGCTGGCGTCCTTCTTCTGCAGCGGCTTGCCCGTCGTCACCGACCGCGTCCACCATTCCTGGCCGCCCACCGCCGCCTGCATGAATTCATCGCTGGCGCGCACGGACAGGTTTTCGTTCTGGTACATCACGCTGCCGTAGGCGTCGCCGTTGTAGCTGCCGTCATAACCCTGCTCAATCAGCGCCCACGCCTTCTTTTCTTCCTTCTGCTTGGCGTCAATGAATTCCTCGATGTCCCCGTGCCAGTCGTACAGCGTGTTCATCTTCGCCGCCCGGCGCGTTTTGCCCCCGGACTTCACCACGTTGGCCACCTGGTCATACACCTTCAAAAAGCTCATCGGCCCGCTCGGCCGCCCGCCGCCGCTCAATTTCTCCCGGCTCGACCGGATCGGCGTCAGGTCCGTGCCCGTCCCCGAGCCGTACTTGAACAGCATCGCCTCGCTGTACGCCAGGTGCATGATGTCCTCCATGTTGTCCGCCACGGATTGGATGAAACAGGCGCTGCCCTGCGGATGTTCATACTGCGTCTCGGACCGCTCCGCCTCCTGCGTCTGGCGGTTGAAAAACCAGTTGCCCTTGCCCGATTTTTTCCCCACCCCGTACTGGTGATACAACCCCACGTTGAACCATACCGGCGAATTGAACGCCCCATGCTGGTTCAGGCACAGCCATGTCAGTTCGTCGAAAAATACTTCCGCGTCCGCCTTGCTGAAATATCCGTCCGCCGCGCCCCAGTCCGCAATCGTCCGCGCAATCCGGTGGATCAATTGCCGCACCGAAGTCTCCCGCTCGCCCGTGTTCTGTTCCCCGTAAAAATATTTCGACACCACCACCTTGGTGGCCAGTTGCGACCAGGATTTGGGCACCTCCACGTTCTCCTGCTTGAAAATCACCTTCCCGGCGTCATCGGTGATTTCCGCCGTGCGCTTCTCCCATTCGACCTGGTCGAACGGCTTCACCTTGGCGTCGCTGAAGATGCGTTCGATTTGGAGTAACCTCTTGTTGGTGGATTTTGCGGGTTTCACGGATCGGCCTGTGGCTAATTTCTGTTGACGGCGGCTCACAACCTTCGGAGACGGAGCCGAAACATCCTCGCGTGCATCAATCATGGTAATCAGTATGTTTTTCCAACCTCAATCCGGCGGGCTCCCAGTAAGACTGGCAACTTCCGGTTAAAAATATCTCAATTTTCAACAGAAAACGGGCTTTTTTACTCTTTTCAGTGGAAAATTGGGCCCCCTACTAATTGGGGAGCGCTACCTATCTTGCTACCATGGGTTGTGGATTTCAAGCATTTTCTACAAGAAAATGCTTGAACGTTAATCCCGTAGAAATGGCGCGGGATTTCTCATCATCCGCGCCCTCTTTTCACCGCAGTCCCTTCGCGCGACGGCCGTTCGGCCGCCTCCCGGAACCCGAACGCTCCCCGCGCGGACGTCGCCCGCCCTTCTGCCGTTCGCCACGGCCTGCCCGTTCGCCACGGCTTCCCGGTTTTCCATCCGGCTTGGGATGTCCCGGCTTGGGCTTGCGCACCGGCTCAATCGTCTTCGGCCGCGCCTTGGGCACCAGCACCACCGGGCAGCCTTCATAGCCGAACGCCTTGCGCATCTCTCCTGCGAGGTATTTCTTATACTGGTCGGAAAACAATTCGTCCCGGTTCACAAACAGCAGGAACGTCGGCGGCGCCAGCCGCACCTGCGTGGCATAGAAGAATTTCAACCGGTGCCCCGCCGCGCTGATCGGTTGCCGCCGCTCCACCGCGTCGTGCAGCGTGCGATTGAGAATCGCCGTGGGAATCTTCTGCCGCAACTGCGCCGCCACATACCGCACCGCCTCCAGCAGCCGGTCCAGGTGGAAGCCCGATTTGGCCGACGTGAAAATCACCGGCGCGTAATCCAGGAAAAAGAGCTTCTTCTGCACCCACGCGGCGAATTCCGCCAGCGTGGTCAGCTCTTTCGCCTGTCCCTCCGTCCGCACCTTGTTGTTGCGCCGCTCGATTTCCTTCTCGCGCGCTTCCTGCACCTCCCCGGCAAACAGGTCCCATTTGTTCACCACCACGATGCACGCCTTGCGGTGCTCCACGATCACGTCGGCGATCTTCTTGTCCTGCTCCGTGATGCCCGCCTCGGCGTCAATCACCAGCACCGTGATGTCGCTGCGGAGGATCGAATCCTGCGCCCGTTGTACGCTGAAAAATTCCACCGAATCGTCCACATGCCGCGTTTTGCGCATGCCTGCCGTGTCTATCAAAATGTATTTCTGCCGCACCCCCTCCGTTTCCACTTCAAACGGCACGTCAATCGCATCCCGCGTCGTGCCCGGAATGGGCGAGACAATCACGCGCTGCGAATGCGTGAGCGCATTGATGATGGACGACTTGCCCACATTGGGCCGGCCCACAATCGCCAGCTTCCGCGGCTCGGCCGCCCGCGCCGCGGCCGCCTCTTCCCGGGTGGGTTCCGTCTCCTCCGGGCTTGCCTCCAGCGCCGGCCCGGCGCTGGTTTCGGCCTCCGCCGGGAGCAACCCCATGGTCGCCTCCATCAGGTTCATGATGCCTTCGCCATGAATGGCGCTGACCGGAAATACCTTCTCAAATCCCAACTGCGCAAATTCGTCCAGGCCTTTCTCCGCGCCGACGTCATCCACCTTGTTCACCGCCACGACGATGGGTTTGCCGCTCTGGCGCAAGCGCTGCGCCACCTCGCGGTCCAGCGGTACCACGCCCTCCTGCACATTCACCACCAGCACGATCACATTCGCCGCGTCAATCGCAATCTGCACCTGTTCCACGGCGGCCCGGATGATGACGTCATTCGACTTCTCCCCGCGCAGCAGGCCGATGCCTCCCGTGTCCACGAGCGTATAGGTCCGGCCCCGCCATTCGGCTTCCACGCTCACGCGGTCGCGCGTCACCCCTGGCTGGTCATGCACAATGGCAATCCGCTTCTTGACGATGCGGTTGAACAGCGCGGATTTGCCGACATTCGGCCGGCCAACAATGGCAATGAGTCCTGACATAATGACAGAATGGCGGATTTTCCGCGGGTGAGGAAGGCAAAAGCACGCGGCTTTCCCATGACGCTCCGCGCAATTCCGACGCGCCCGGCCAGCCCATTCGTGTCTTGGACGGCGCCGGCAAAGCGGCGTGACGCTTCCGCCGCAGTCCATGACGCCCCGTGCCCGGACCGCGGCTGTGTCGCAGACCAGCCGCAGCGCTTCGCAGGGATGACCGCGCCGGAAATGATCAACACGGCTCGGGGGGGGCGACGCGCTGCGGCTGATCCCGCGCCGCGCGGGACACAGCCGCGCTCCATGACGCCCCGTGTAATGACGCCGCGCCGCCGGGGTTCCCCATTGCCGAAAGTTTTGGGTTCGTTTTGTCGGCAAAAAAACCATCCGAATTGCGCGAAGCCATTGCATTCGAATAAGATCCGCAGAAAAAAACGAAATCGGGAGCAAGTTACACTGCCAAAGCAGCCCGCAAGATTGTCCGGGGCGGGGACGGCTCGTCCCCGGAAAGGAGAAGAAGGCCTGTGGGGACGAGCCGTCCCCACCCCGGACATAGCGCGCCGGAGCGCCGGCTGGCTTGAAAATTGGTCCCGCATTTATGCCCGCGTCTGGAAATGATCTAATCGCGCTCGGAGTTGATAAGAGATGTTTGTGGATGGCCTTAAAAGAAGCGTTGATGTCTGCTTGTTTTCTTGGCGGCGGAGGGATCCTTTGGTGTTCCAATGGGCTAAAGGATTCGTAAGACGCGCCCAATTCGTAGCCGCGCCCGCCGTTTTTTCCCGCCTGCCGGGCCTCGGCCAGCGCCCGCGCCAGCAGCGTGAATCCCGCCAGCACCAGCGTCACCAGTCCCAATACCGCCCATCGGGAGCCCCAAGGCGTCGTCGTTGCTGGCGCCTCGCATTCATTTCCGCGAATCGAGCTGCTTGCGAGTTTTTTCCAGTTCGGCGGCGAGAACTTTTTCATCCGGCAGCGCGGTTAGGTATTCACGGTTGACGGTGTCTGGCAATTCTCAGAACCCTGCGATTCGAGCGACGCTGTCGCTCGTTTTTCCCCGCCGGATATTTTAGACGGTGTCTGAAATGTTGGTGACGACGATTTTTCAGACAGTGTCTGAAAAATTTATGCCGGAGGGAATGAAGTGTAGAACCGCTTCATGTAGCTGAGATTCACAGCTCCAAAGCCACGTCCCAAACGGCTGGTCAGGTCATCCGCAAGCTGCTTCAAAAGTTCTTTACCATACTCCGCTCGCTTCTCGCCGCCTTGCTCAAATTCCACGATGCGTCGGCCTACTTCCCAATACGTCGCCGTCATGAATGCGTTGACGGTGCGCACACTGGCGCGCCGCGCGGCCTCCAGCAACTCGCTGACGCCCCTAACCAAGCCGGAGTAATCGCCAGTGGCAGCGGGCGACGCGGTTTTGATATTTCTGACAGGTTTTTCCAAGTGCTGAATCGACAGTGATCGTAGGTAAAATGGCTCCGTACGCAAACTCAAAACCATCAAGTTAGTTTGGGATCACTTGGCCACGCCCGCCGTTTTTTCACGCCGGCCGGCCCCGGGCCAGCCCCCGCGCCAGCAACGTAAATCCCGCCAGCACCAGCGCCACCAGGCCCAACAACGCCCAACGCGTGCCCCAGGCCACCGCACCGGCCGTGCTCGCGTGCAGGCCGATGCTCAAATCCGCCCAAGTGTCCACCACCACCGCGCGCTTGAACGTCAGCAAGCGCCCCTGTTCCGGCAGGTTCGCCCGGATCGCGGCCGGATTCGCCACCGCCGCGTCCTGCTGCTGGATCAGCCGTCCCGCCAGCTTCATCAGTGCCGCGTTCTCGTCGTCGCTGTTGTTGTCAATGATCTGCTGCGCGTCCTGCTGTGTGTAATTCGCGTCCTTGTTGTTCCGCAGTTCGCTCAATTTGCCGCCCGCCGCGCCGCCTTCGCCGGCCGCCGCCTGCCGCACGTTCAAGCCCATGAGCGCCTGCTGCAATTTGAGGTTGTTGAGCTGCACCCGCGCGTCTTCGTTGAACGCCTCGTCGCTCGTGGACAGCCCGTAGGCCGATTCAAACGCCCGCCGCGCCGCTTGCGGGTCGCCGTTCTGCAACGCCGTGTTTCCCGCGGCGAGCATCTCCTCCGCCTGGCGCGTCTTCGAGCTTTTCCAGGACGACTCGTTTTGCAGGTAGCTGTTCACGTCCAGCGTCCCGCCAGCCACCACTTCCTGCTGCTCCAGTTGCAGCGCGCCGCTCCATTTTTTCACCCGCCACTTATCGTTCAAAAACACCCGCCAAGTCAGATTCTCCAGCGGCAGGTCGAATTTCGGCGCCAGCAAATCCAGGTCCAGCGTCTTGCCGCCGCCTTTGCCCGCCTGGCTGCTGAAATATATTTCCACCGGCACCGCCCGGTCCCCGCGGGTCTGCCCTTCAAGCGGAATTAAAATTTTGTCGCCCTCGCGCCACGGCCAGACGCCGTTCTGGTTCACAAACGCAAACCAAAAGTTCGCACCCGCCGGCAGCGTCAAATACAGCAGCCGCTTGTCGCCGGGCACCACGTCCAGCCGCGCCTGCGTCAGCATTTCCCCCGCGTCCGAAATCACCGACGTGAAGGTGACCGCGTTGACGTGCGCCTCCAGCAACTTCGCGGCTTCGTGCCGCTCCAATTTCAGCGCCAGTTGAAAATCCGGTTCCACCAGGCGGTAGGCAAAATTCGCCGCCGCCGCCGGCAAGTCCTTCTGCAACGCCCGCGGAATCGCCTGCCATTCGGTGGGCTGCAGCGAAGCGGGGAGGGTGTCCACGCGCACTTGCAGCCGCCCCGCCGATTCCACCGTCGCAAAGCCGCGTTGCAGGTTCACATCCCCCGCCACCACGCCCCGCAGGAGCGTCTCCGGCGATTGCCCGGGATTGGGCGTCTGATATTTCACCCCCAGCAGATATTGGCCGATCACGCGCCGGTGCAACTTCACGTCCCAGGCCTGCAACCCGTTCGTTTCCACCCCGGCGGCCGGCAGAAAATCGGCCACTTGGTCGCCTTGAAACGTCACGCCCTCGGCGTTGGTGGTGAGGAAAACCCGGAACGACTTCAGCCCCGTGTTCTCGATTTGATACTGTAAATTCGCCGCCACCTTCACCTGCGCCTCGTTCACCGTCGCGTGTTGCAGGCTCGTCACTTGAATCCACGGGTCCACCTGTTCGATGTCCAGCGCCAGGTTCCACGGCGTTTCCAGCACTCGGAACGCCAGCACGCCTTTTTGCCGCACGCCGGATTTTTGCGGGTCCAGTTGCGTCACGCCCTCGCGCGCCGCGGCTTCCAGTCGCATCCCTTGCTCCGGCACCACCAGCAGCGTCCCGCGTTGCTTGCCCGCCTCGCGAAAGGTCACCTGCGGCACCGTCCAATGGCTGGCCGTCTTCACGCCCGGGCCGGACAGGCTGAGGATGAACTGTTGCTGGCCCTCCGTTTTTCCCGTCAGGTTCAGCGTGATGATCCGTCCCGCGTCTGACTTCAACTCCGTCCAATGGCTCAACGCCGCGCCGCTGATGGACTCCACGTCGAAGCCCGCCGGCAACACAAAACTCAACTTGAAAATCCCCGCCCGGTTGATCGCCACGTCCGCCGTTGTCGCCAGCACCGTGCGGTCTTCGCCCAGCGACAGCGTGTCCTGCGTCTCCACCCGCACATCGGGTTCCACGGCCGACGCCGCCAGCAGCGCCACGGCCTGCGGATCGGCATAGCGGAATGTCCGCCGCACGGTCAGCCCCGGAAATTGCCCGGCCAGCGGCTGGCCCACTGCGCTCGGGAAATCCTCCAAGTTGATCGCGGAAAATTTCTCCGCGCCCACGTCGTCCAGTTGCACCTCGTTCCCGGTGGCCACGCCCAGCAACCCGATCTGGTTCGCCGCGCCTTCCACCGAAAGCAAACCCACCCGCTGCTGGAAGGGCAGGGGACCCGTCGCCACTTGTGACCGCACCACCAGCGTGAACGGCCGGGATTGCGCCGGATTGAGCGTCACGCGCAATTTCCGCGTGTCCGGATCGAATCGCCACAGCGAGATCGGCGACGGGCCGTCCGCCGCCGTCTGCGGGCTGGCGTGTGGGCCGTCCGCCACATCGGTGATGGTGGCGCCTGCCGGCACGTCGAAAATCAGTTCGCCCAGCTCGCCTTGCGCCGGCCGGATCGAAACCTGGTGCACGCCCTCCACCACGCCCGCTGCCGGCACGTACAACTGCGCCAGTTCGGCATAGAACACCGGCTTCTCATTCCGCACGTCGCGGCTGCGCGGGCGCCAGCCCACCCAGGTGTTGCCCGGCGCAAATACCAGCGTGGCCACCGTGTTGCTCCCGCTTGTGCTCCGCTGCACGGATACCGCCTGCGGCGAAAACACATCCACGTCCAGGTTTAGCAGCCGCACCGTGGCCCGGTTGATCAGGCCGCCCGCCACCGGCAGGGTGATTCCGTTGTCATTGTCCAGCTTGGTTGTTTGAATTTGGTATTGGACTTCGATGTCGAATTCGCCGCGCGACTGCGCCACCAATTGTTGCGCACTGCGCGCCCCGGGCGCCGCCGGTTCCAGCTTCACCGACTTCGGATAATTGACGTGCGTGAGCACCGCCGGCTCGTAGAGCAGGGGAAGGACCTCGCCTTTTTCCGCCTGCCAGTGGATCCTGGCCGTGGCCGTGGCAAATCCATCCGCCACGCGGACCTCTTGGATCACGGATTGCGGCATCGCGGCGGCTGCCCGGCTGGCTTCCGCGCCACCCAGGAACAGCAGGCCTGCCAGCAATGTGGCCGTGATCGGCGGCACCTCCGCCCGGGGCGGTAACTCTGTCTTCGGCCTTTCTGGCCGGCGCACCAGCCGTTGCAACGGGGGAATGGCCACCTGCCAGCATAGAAACACGGCGATCACCCCAAAAAACCACACCGCGCCGTTCGGCATCCGCAACGTTGCCCACGCCAGCAACAGCCAGCCGCCAATCCCCAGGGCCGCCTTTGTCACCTTGTCTTCCCGCCCCAATGCCACCAGCCACACCACCACCGCGAACAACGCCGGCCACGCGCGGCCCAGCGTGCTCGGGCGGGCCGCGGCCGCCGTCACATTCGCCACTTGCACGGCCAGCGCTTTCCCCGCCTGCTGCACCGGCGCCAGAAACGTCAGCGCGCCCGGGGTTGTCAGCGGCAGCGGTTCCACCAGCGCCCGCATCTGGACAAATGCAATCGTCGCAATCACCACCGCCAGCAATCCGGCCAGCGCGCCTATGATCTGCCGTGGACTGAAACGGTACACGCCCACACCGCCGGCCCAGTGCCACAGCACCAGGGCTAGGAACGCAAACGCCAAGGTCATGGCCGTCGAAAATAGAAACGCGCCCGCATTGGTCCCGCGCACGGTTTGCCTGATTTGCGCAAAGCCCGAAACGTCCGCCGCTCCGCCCACTGGCGTCAGGTTTCCGCTGAGAAATTGCAATTGCCGGCCATCATCCGGTTCCAGCCGCCACTCCGCCAGCATCACCGGCGCGGCCACTTGCGGCGTTGTCAGGCTGACCCGCTTTGCCTCCGGCGACCGCGCGGCCAGTTTCAAGTCCACGTTCAGCACGGCGTCCGGATCCGTGTGTTGCGGCAGCGGAATCAGGTTGGCCGCCCCGTCGGTCACCGGCACCACCGGCTTGTCGTTCACGTTTGCCGACCACAATTCCGTGCCCGCCGGCAGCGTCACCCGGAAATCCGGGTTGCCCCGGCTCTTCACAAAATAGCGCACGTCCGTGATCGCCTGCCCCTCCTTGGAAATTCGCGTGGTCAGCGACGCCCGGTCCACCACCTGCGCCAGGGAATCCCCCTGCGCCAGCGGACTCAGCGCCAGCCGCAAATTGAACGGCCGCCCTGCATAGCGGTACGCCTTCAGCACCGGCTGGTCAAAGAACAGCCGGTATTCCGGCGGCACCTCGCCCGGCTCCAGCTCCAGCAGCCCCGGCGAAACGTCCGCCGCCTTCACCTGGAACTGATACGCGCTGATGATGATCGTGTGCCCGGATTCCGACTGCGCGTCCAGCGGCCGCGCGCCCGTGAACGCCAGCGTCTCTCCCTGCGGCTTGAACGGCCGCTCATACGTGGCCAGCAGCGTGTACGCCCCGGATACCGGCGTATGTAATTGCACCAGCCAGCCGTTCGTCGTCCGCTCCCAGTTCCGGATGTCTTTGCCGGTGAATTCAATGTTGAAATATTCGTCCGACAGCTCCACGTGAAACGCCGACACCGGCGCGCCGCTCACGACGTAATTCATCACGCTGCTGCCATAGGCAATCCCTTCGCCGATGGAGAAAAGATGAAACACATCTGCCTGCACCGTTTGCGGCAGCCGCTCCACGTGCAGCGTCGCCGCCCAATCCGGCTCGCTCAGCCGGAACGCCGTCTGGAGGCCCGGCGCGGCCTGCGGAAAAAACGCCGTTGCGATTTCCGTCAGCGCCTGCGTGCGCTCCGGCGTCAGCCGGAAACCGCTGTCCGCCGACACGCCCACAAACCCGCGCACCGATTTGGCCCGCGCCACTTCGATCCGGGGCAGTGTCCAGTTTGTTTCACCCGGCGCGCCGTTGTGTTCCAGCCGCAACTGGATCACCTGCCGGTCCGCCATCGGCTGCCCGTAAACCAGCCGCAGTTCCGCGCCGTTATGATCCGGCGTCTCGCCTGTGAAATAATCGCTCATGCCCAAAGCCGTCAGTTGCGCCACCGCGTAGCCTTTCGGGATGTTCAGCCGCAGCTCGCGCACTGGCGCGTCGCGGATGTCCAGCTCGAGGTCCGCGTCCACCGCCAGTTCGCTCTCGCCCAGGTTGTACGTCAGCACCTCCGATACGCCGATTTCCGGCAAAATCTGGTCCGCCTGGATTCGCAGCGCAAAATCCGCGCTCGAAAACCGGTACGCGAATCGCTGGGTGCCCGTCGCCTGGAGCTGGCTCACTTCCGGAAATTGGTCCGGCGAGATTTGCGAAAGGCCGCTTGCCGATGACACCTCCAGCCGCACCGCCCCGTCGTTCACAATGCGGAAAATCCCCGCAAATCGCGTCGCGTTCTCGGGCTGCAAACGCATGGCCTCGGCTGTCTGCGGAAACGCCCCCAGCGGCGTCTCCATTTGCACCAGGATCGCGAACGCATCCTTCTGCGGCTGGTTGAACTCCACCACCAGCTCGGGGTCGTCCGCATTGGTCGCCCGCTCCACGTTCCACGCCAGCACGGCGTCGCCCTGCACGCGGGTCACTTCGCCCGCGCCGTGCAGCCGCAGGCGCAGGCGGCTCATTTCGCCCTGCATGATCTTCCCGTTGACCAGCGCCAATTGCCGCATTACGTCCGGGCTCACCGTGATCTGCGACAGCATTTCGGCGGCGTAAAAGAGCTTTCCCTCCGTTTCCGGCCGCGCCTGCTTCCACGCGAAACTCACCGAGCCGTCCACCGGCAGGTAGCTCACGAAATTGCTGCCCGAACGCTCTGGCCGCGCGGCGCTCGCAAACTGAAATTCCGTGTCCGCCGCCAGCCCTTGCAGCACCACCGGCTGCAACGCGCTGGTGGCCACGCGAAAATTCACCGCGCTCCAGTCGTTGCTCCGGGTCACCGCGGCGTTAAAGTGCACTTCAATCGGAAACCGCCCCCCGCGTTCAAATCGCGCCACAAACCGCCCCTGGTTGGCCTCCATCTGCCAGCGTTGCTTTTCCTCCAGCCCCGTCAGCGCCACCGGCCCCGACAGCAATTTCAACGTGCCGCCCTTCGCTTCGTCCACCTGGGCGGTTGCCGTCAACGTAAACGCCGCCACGTCGCCGCCCAGATTTCCCGTCAGCTTGAAATCCTCCAACGTAACCCCCGCGCGAACCGTGGTGGAAATCATCACCAGCATCGCCAGCCCAACCCCAGCCACTCCCCCCAAAAAACGTCGCGCCAATCTTCCTGGTCCGCATATTTCACGGGCAATCTTGTAGCGCAGACTTCCAAGTCTGCTGTATCGCGGGTTTCCAAACCCGCCTACGCCACGCAATGGCGACGCCCTGCCGATTTGGAAATCGGCGATACAGCAGGTTTGGAAACC
>CAZHIM010000084.1:0-20704 GCA_964532525.1 uncultured Bifidobacteriaceae bacterium | reverse complement strand
CTTTTGGCATAACGATACCCGCTCTCGGGTAACAGTCACTTTTGGCAGACGGCGAGGGGGAGAGGGCCGGGGTGAGGGCGAGCGTTAAACCGTTTAGCCAACATGGTTCCATTACTTCAAAGCTTTAAATTCGGCACAGGGGTTGATGGGGAGGGCGGTCTTCGCTAACTAACATCGCCCTTGGGCCATGGGCCGCGTGTATTCTGGCAACGGATGCGGTGCGCGCTTCTGCAGTTCCTCGAAAATCGTATCCCGAATGGATTGTGCATTGCGGCGCAAATGTGAATTCCAAAACCGCAGGGTTTTGATGCCGCGCGACGCCAGGAACTTTTCCCGTTCTGCGTCATGTTTTTGCCGCGCGGGAAAACCATGTTGGCGGCCATCCAGTTCGATGTTCAATTCCGCCTCTTCACAAAAGAAGTCCAGATAGTAATCACCCAAGGGATGCTGGCGGCGGAATTTATAGCCGCTGAAGCGCCGGTCACGCAGCCAACCCCACATGCGTATTTCGGCCCAGGTTTCCGCCTGGCGAAGCTGACGGGCGCGTTCGATTGCGGCCATGAAGCGATGGTAAACGGCCGGCCGGAAAATTGAAGTTTGTTTTGACGCTCGCCCTCACCTAAATCCTCTCCCCCGGGGCGAGGACTTCCTGCTGCCACGCCTTTGGGGTATTCGAATGGCAGTCCGGCCAATCCCACGACTCACATTTTCCAAAGACGCGGAAACCGTTTCTCCTTCTCCCCGGGGTGAGAATTCCCCGAAACCGTTCGCGCGTTGAACCCTTGAACCACACGCAAATCCACCGTCGCGCCATCGCCGAGACGCGGATACAACTTCTCCCTCTCCCCGGGGGAGAGGGCCGGGGTGAGGGCGAGCGTTAAACCATTTAGCCAACATGGTTCCATTACTTCAAAGTTTTAAATTCGGCACAGGGGTTGATGGAAAGGGCGAGCCTCCCTCATACTGACTCTTCCTGTGAATCCTGCCTCCCTCTGCTTCGCCCCTCTCACACGCCCCCGGTTGCCGCGCGCAAAATGCGGCGATGCGCGCTGGTGAAGGCCAGTTGGTGCATCTGCGCCGGCGTCTTCCACACCGCGCCCCGGGTGGACAGCTTCGCCCGGGCAACGTCCACCGTGAACGCTTCCAGCGTGATGCGATAGCGCGTGATGGAATGTTTCACCGTGGCCAGCGGCACAAGGCTCCGCGGGGCCGCGCCGAACTCGGCCTGGAAGAGGGCTTCCGCCGGCACGCGGCGGCCGTTCGTTTCCACATTGGGAAATTCCCACAAGTGCGCGTTCACCACGCCGGCCGGGCGCTGTCGCACGAGGAATTTTCCCGCGCGCGCGATGACAAAGGCCGTAAAATGCCGCGCGGTGGTGCGCGTGCGTTCGCCGAGATTGGGCAACTCGCCGACGCGCCCCTCCCGGAACGCCACGCAGCAACGCCGCGCCGGGCACAGCGGACATTGCGGCTGGCGCGGGGTGCATACGAGCGCGCCGAGTTCCATGAGCGACTGGTTCAGGCGCGAGCAGGCGTCGGTGGCGGCGGCACCGCGGGCGGCGGACGACACCAAGGCCTCCGCCAGTTTCCATAGGCGCTGATTGGTGGCTTTCGCCTTCGGATTGGCGCCGATGCCAAAGATGCGGGTGAGCACGCGAATGACGTTGCCGTCCAGGATCGGCACCGGCTGGTTGAAGGCGATGCTGCAAATGGCGCCCGCCGTGTAGCGGCCGATGCCCGGCAGCGCCAGCACGTCTTCAAAGCGTTCCGGAAATTCTCCCCCGTGCTCGCGCACGATGACTTGCGCCGCTTTTTGCAGGTTGCGCACGCGGGTGTAATAGCCGAGCCCCTCCCAGAGCTTGTGAAGCTTGTCCGGGCTGGCATCGGCCGCCGCGGCAATGGTGGGCAACTCGCGCAGCCACCGTTCCCAAAACGGAATCACGGTCTTCACCTGCGTCTGCTGCAACATGATTTCGGAAACGTGGATTGCGTAGGGGTCCTTTGTTCGCCGCCATGGCAAGTCCCTGGCGTTCACCGCATACCACGGCAATAGGGCGTCAACCAGAGCTTTGATTTTGCGCGTTTCCACCGGCTCAGAAAATGACGGGCTGGGCGCTCGTGGTCAAGCTGGCAATCATTAGTGAACGGTTGGAAATCCGGCGTCCCTTCAGGACGCATGACTTTGTTGGGCATGAGACCAGCCACTTCGTAGCTAATCTCCAGCGTCGCTTGGCGACCGCCGAAATGCGTCTAGAATGCCGGCACGATCTCAATCGCATTGATCTCCGGGTTCTCGATGTTCGCCGTGAACGTGATCGCCAGCTTCCCCTCCGTGATCGTCACCGGCACGGTCTCGATATACGCCTGCTGCGCCCCGCCCGCCTTGGCGAAAACGTCGAAATCGCGGAATTCCCGGCCCGCCACGTTGAACGAAAACACCCGCTGGCCCGGGCCGGTGATCTGGTCGAACGTTTCCGCAAAATGCAGCCGCACCGTGTAACGGCCGTTCGCCAGCGGCCAGGAAAACGCCGTCATGCCGTAATGCTCGCTGCGGTACAGCGCCGGATTGGTCGTGCCCGCAATCGGCAGGCTTTCGTCCCGCGTCATCGTGGCCCCGTCCACAAACCCCTGGTCCGCCTCCCAAACATTGCCGTCCGCATCCGTAAACGGACTGTCCGCGCCCGCCTTCAAGCGGATGATTTTCCCGGCCGGGCCCGGAGGCGTCAGCCGCAACATAAGCACGTCATGCCCGGGAATCTCCGCGGCCAGCGCCGCTTTCGTCGTGCCGGCCGGCCGGCCCGTCCACAAATTCCGCACCTCGTACGCGGTCGTGGCAAAATTCGCCTCCCGCTTGGCCAACGCATCGCTCACTTTTTCCCGCCGCCAATCAAAGGAAAATCGCCTGGCCTCCCGCCCGCGATTCAGCACGCACATGGCCCAATCACTTTCCGCCAGCGGTTTGAACCAAACTTCGACGCCATGGTTCGTGGCGTAGGAAAATCCTTCAATCCCCGCCGCATCCTGGTCCACCGCGATGACTTCCCGGTTGGTGAGAATTCCGATTGTGGCCGCCGGCATGTGCGCCAGGTCATTGCCCGAGATCAGCGGGGCGGCCAGCATGCACCACAGCGAGAAATGGGCGCGGTCCTCGTTCTCGCTCATGCCGTTGCCCACTTCCAGCATGTCCGGGTCGTTCCAATGGCCCGGCCCGGCCGCTGCGCGCAACGGTTTCTGGGCGTCCAAAATTTGCAACACCCCCCAGGCGTGCCAGTTGGTGTAATTCACCGTGCCGTCGAACCCCGGGTAGATGTCCGTCGTCGTCCGCCAGAGCTGCCCCACGTTGCCCGCCCAGCGCCAGGGCTGGTTTTGTCCCCATTCGCAAACGCTGAACACCACCGGCCGCCCCGCCGCGTACAGTGCGTCCCGCATCGTCCGATAGGCCCCCTCGGCCTGCAGATCCCCGCAGCCGCACCAGTCGTATTTCAAATAATCCACGCCCCATTGCGCGTAGGTCTGCGCGTCCTGAAACTCCCGGCCCCGGCTGGCCGGCCGGCCCCCGCACGTCAGGAACCCCGCATCCGAATAAATCCCCAGCTTCAGCCCCCGCGCGTGCACGTAATCCGCCAGCGCCTGGAGGCCGGACGGAAATTTCACGGGGTCGGGCCGGATGAATCCCTGCGCGTCGCGCGTGCCCTGCCAGCAGTCGTCAATGTTGATGTACTGGTACCCGGCGGCTTTCATCCCGTTGGTGGCCATCGCGTCGGCCATGGCGCGGATGATCGCCTCGTCCGCCGCGTCGCGGAATTTGTTCCAACTGTTCCAGCCCATCGGCGGCGTCAGGGCCAGACCGGTGAATTTTTGCGCCCCGGCCGCCGTGGCCGCGAGACAGATCAATAGGATCAGGATGCGTTTCATGACGATTGCGCAGATTTGCGCCCGGGCGGCGGCCGCTGGGTTCTTATTTCGGCGACCCCATCGGCAGGTGCGCGTATTTCGCCACCGCCTGGGCGCGGGAGCGCACATGCAGCTTCTCGTAAACCCGCCGGATATAAGTGTTCACCGTCTGCACGCTGATTTTCAGCAGCTCGGAGATTTCCTTGTAAAGATAGCCCCGCGCCAGCAGCTCCAGCACCTCCCGCTCGCGCCCGGACAATTCCGGCATGCCCGACCCCGCCTGCGTGTCCGTGCGATAAAAATTCTGCACCACCTTGCGCGCAATCTGGCTGCTCATCGGCGACCCCCCCGCATACACATCCTTCAGCGCATCCAACAACTCGTTGCGCCGCATCTGCTTCAGCAAATAGCCCGACGCCCCCGCCGACAGCGCATTGAAAATGTGGTTCGCATCCTCGTACACCGTCACCATCACAAACTGCGTCTCCGGCATCGTCGGTTTCAGCCGCCGCACGCATTCAATCCCGTTCATTCCCGGCAGGTTGATGTCGAACAGCACCACCGACGGCTTCTCCATCGGCAGCTTGGCAATCGCCGTCTCGGCGTCGTCATATTCCCCGGCCACGCGGAAACCGTCGGCATTCCGGATCCAGCCCGCAAGAATTTCCCTCGCCGGCACGTCGTCTTCCACGATGGCTACCGCAATGCTCAATGGTTTTTTTTCTTTGGCCATACCTTACTTCAAGCGGCGCCGTAATGTCTTGTCCCGTTATTTGATGACACGGTTTTCATCACAAATTCTTGTCCCCGCTCCCCGCCACCGAAACGAAAAACTTGATCACCGTGCCCGCCCCGGGCGCGCTCTCAATCTCGCAGCGTCCCCCGATTTTTTCCAGGCGTTGACGCATGTTCTTCAAACCGTTGCCGCGCCCCGGCCGCGTGGAGACCGTCGCCGGGTCAAAGCCCTTCCCGTTGTCGTGCGCGCTCAGCTCAAAGCTGTTGTCCGCGGTCGCCAAAACCACGGAAACCTCGGTGGCGCCCGAGTGCTTCACGATGTTGTGCAGGGCCTCCTTGAAGGCCAGAAACACGTTGTGCCGCATCTCCGCCGTGATCGGCCAATGCGGCAGTTGCAGCGGCATGTCCAGCCGGCACCGCAAGCCAATGGACCCCAGGTATTCCTGCGCAAAATTCCCCAGGTAGCTGGCCAGGCTGTCCAGCGTGTCGTGCTGCGGGTTCACCGCCCACACAATTTCGTCCAGCGCCCGGGTCAGTTCCCGGGAAGTCTCATAGATCCGGTCCAACTGGGTGGCCGCCCGCTCCGGGTTTCCCAGCTCTGCGTGCACCGACTGGCTCAGCAGCGAAATGCGCGTCAGGTTGGCCCCCAGGTGATCGTGGATGTCCTTGGCGATGCGCGTGCGCTCGCGTTCGATGCCCTGCTGCCGTTGCGCCGCCTCCAGTTTCCGCCGCATCCGCCGGCGCGACACGTACCACACCACGCTGGCCACCAGCGCCGCCGCGGCCACCGTCTCCAGCAAATAAAACCACCATGTCTGCCAGAAATGCGGCAGCACCACCAGCGCCACCGCCGCCCCGTCCTCGTTCCACACGCCGTCGCTGTTGGACGCCCGCACCCGGAACGTGTATGTCCCCGGCGGGATGTAATTGTATTCCGCCACCCGCTTGTCCGTCGCCGCGCTCTCCCAGTCGCTGTCCCACCCCGCCAGTTGGTATTGAAACTGCATCTTCTCCGGCGCCACAAAGCTCAGCCCCGTGAAATGAAATTCAAACCGGTGCTCCCCCGCCGGGATCTCCAGCGGTCCGTTCGTGCCCGGCTGGTGCGCCAGCACCCGCCCGTTTGCCACGATGTCCTCGATCACCACCGGTGGCGGCCGGCGGTTGATCTCCGTGTCCCGCACCTCCAGCAGCACCAGCCCCTTGCTCGTCGGAAAACCAATCCGCCCGTCCGCCAGCCGGCACGCCGACGGCTGCAAGCCCCCCGCGCATTCCACCGACGTCAGCCCATCGCCCTCGCCCAGCGTCAGGCAGGCCACCCGGTTGGTCTTTCCGTCCGCACATGCCTCCAGCGCCGTTTTCGCCACCCGGAAAATCCCGTTGTGCGAGCTGATCCAGAAATTCCCCGCCCCGTCATCCTCGATCGCGCAGATGAAATTGTTCGGCAATCCCTCCGTCATCGCCACCTTCGCGAATTTTCCGTCCTTAAGCCGGATCAGCCCGCTCCCGTAGGTGCCGATCCACAGCGTCCCCCCCGGCGTCACCTTCAGGCATTGCACATAATCGCTGCCCAGCCCGGTGTTCTTTTGAAATTGCGTCACCCCGCCGTCGCGCAGCCGGCCCAGCCCCCCGCCGATCATCCCAAACCAGATCGTCCCGTCGGGCGCCGCCGCAATCGCCCGCACGTCCGCCAGCTTCAACCCGTCCTTTTCCCCGTACCATTCCGTCTTCCCGTCCTGGTATCGCGCCAGCCCGTTCTCCATCCCAATCCACGTCGCCCCGTCCGCCGCCTGCAACGTCGCCGCCATGGGCACCGTCACGTTCTCCAGCCCCGGCGGCCGCACAAAATGCCCGTCCTGCTCCACAAAAATCCCGCCCCCCCACGTCGCCGCCCAGATCCGTCCCCGGAGATCCTGCGACACACTCCAAATGTACAGGTTCGATAATCCCGAGCTGCTGCCGAACACCTTCCATTCGCCGTTCCGGTACGCATACAGCCCCGCCCCCTCGCTCCCCACCCAGATCGTCCCGTCCCGCGCCACCGTCGTGGACAAGATCACCCGCCCCCGCCAATGATCCGGCGCGTCCAGCGTCTTCACTTTCCCCGGCCGCAATGCGATCACCCCCGTGCTGCCCGCGCCCACCCACAGCGTGCCCTCGCGATCCTCCACCACGCACCGGATCCAGTCGTTGGGGAAGCCGTTCTCGTGGTTGAAATGCAACAGCGCTCCGTTCGTGTACATGAGGTACAGGCCGTCGCTGCTCGTGCCCATCGCCAGCGCGCCCGCGCGCGTCTCCACCATGGTGGCCACCACCACGCTGCACGGATTGGTGCCCAGGTCCGCCGTCACCGTCCCGCCGTTCCATTTCCGGATGTCCCCGTTGCTCACCACCCAGATGCCGCCGTCCCGGGCGCTGCACAAGCCCAGCACGTAGCTGCCGTAGATTGCCGGGTCATTCGTCCGCAACTGCCCGTGTTCCAGCACGCCCAGTCGCCCGCCGCTCGCAATCCACAGCCGCCCCTGCCGGTCCCGCGCCATCTGCACCACCCCGTCCGAGTTCGGCAGCGCGCACATCGCCCCGTCCCGCACCCGCACCAGCGTCCCTTCCTCGTTCAACATCCACACGTCCCCCGCCGCATCCGTCCCGCTCGCCGAAATCTTCCGCCGCACCCCCCGCTCCCGCGCGTCCTGCGGCTCAAACCGCCCGTTCCGATAACACGTCAAATCGCCCCGCTCGTGCCCAATCCACAACGCCCCGTCCGCGTCCTCATCCAGGCTGGTGATCCGGTCGCTTTGCAGCCCCGCGTCCTGCGCGCTGGTGAACACCGTGAACCGCACCCCGTCAAAGCGCGCCAGCCCCCCGTAGGTCCCCAGCCACAAATACCCGTCCCGCGTTTGCAAGACCGCCGTCACCGCGTTGTCCGGCAGGCCCTGCTCCGCCCGCCAGTTTCGCATGAAATAATTCGGCACCCGCGCCTCCGGCGTGTCTCCCGCCGCCGCCGGCTGCAAAAATCCCAGAAGCACCGCCGCCAGCCCGAATATTTCCCAGGCAATCCTGTGGCGCAGACTTCCAAGTCTGCTGTATCGCGGGTTTCCAAACCCGCAGCCGCCGCGCTGTTTCGACGCCCGGCCGATTTGGAAATCGGCGATACGGCAGGTTTGGAAACCTGCGCTACGCTGGTGTTGCCCTCGTCCGCCCATGCAACTATGAAACATCCGGGCTAGCCACAGCCCAAGCCGCAGGCGCCGGGGCGTGATCATTGAGGTGGACATCGCGTTGATTTTGTTTTCACCACCAACATATGGCAAGCCAAACCGCCGGGAAAAGCGGCGGGGCGGGGTGGGGCGGGGCGAGGGTGGAAGATCGAGGATGGCGCGTACTCAGCGCATAAAACTCTGACAGGGAACAATATGGGGATATAGGGCTGAAAGCCCGCGGAGGGTGCGGGGCGTCATGGACTGCGGCGGGAAGGCTGAAAGGCCGCAAGGTTACAGCCTGGACTGGAGGCCCAGGAACCGCTTGGATTGCCGGGCGGTTGGCCATGGGCAGCCGGGGCTATGCGGCTTGGTTGTTGAGCCGGCGAACCCCGGACGTCCTCGCCACATCGAAATTACGAGGTCTGCAAGAAATATGACAATCTCATTAACTGCCCCCCCTTAAGTCGGAGGGTTGCCCCCTTTTCTTTTCCAGCCTTTAACTCCACTCAGGAAATTGAGTGGTATTTAAATCCAACGTGGAAATAGAGGCCATGTCGGAATCTTCGAGGCTAAAATCAAAGATATTCAAGTTTTCCGCGATATGCGTTTTCTGGGAGGATCTGGGGATGGCAATAATTCCTCTTTGGTAATGCCATCTCAGGCTCACCTGCGCAATCGTCTTGTTGTACTTCTTTCCGATGGCTGCAAGCGTGGCATTGGTGAAAAGCCCGTGACGGCCTTCCGCAAAAGGTGCCCAGGCTTCCATTTGCACGCCATGTTGCTTTAAATATTCCAGCGACTTGCCTTCCTGGAAAAACGCATGGGTTTCGATTTGATTGATTGCGGGTTTCACGTCGCTACTCGCCATCAAGTCCTCAAGTTGGGCGTGGTTGAAATTGCTCACGCCTATGGCCTTGATTTTGCCCTGATGATAGAGTTCCTCCATGGCCTTCCAGGAGCCTTTCACATCGCCAGCAGGCCTATGAATCAAGTAGAGGTCCAAATAATCCGTACCCAACTTATCGAGGGAAGTTTGAAATCCTTTCTTGGCCTGTTCGTACCCCATATCGGCCTTCCACAGTTTTGAGGTGATAAAGAGTTTTTCACGTTTGATGCCACTCTGTTTGATCCCGGCGCCTACGGACGCCTCCGTGTCGTAGATCATGGCGGTATCAATAAGACGATAACCCAGAGAGATGGCCTCGGCCACGCACCTTATGCCGACGTCGCCGTTGAGCGTCATAGTGCCCAATCCAAGACGAGGCATCTGCAGGCCGTTATTGAGCGTTACGAGCGGGATCGAGTTTTCCTGGGTACTGGTATTTGGCGCGGCAAATGACTGCGCGCTGCCGAGGCTCAGGAACATGGCAGAGGCGGCAAATTCCGTGCTGGTCTGCAAGAATTGGCGGCGGCTAATTCCGTTGGAGTTGCGTCCTTTATTCATATTGGTTGACATTTTCCAGCCCACGGCCAGCGTGGACCTGTATTGTGATACTCGGCCTGCTCCACAGATTGGCAAGGCTTTTTTTTGGTTCGCCCTGGATTTTTTGCGCCCCGCTCGTCATGTCTTTTATGGACAAAAAGGGGGCACCCATTATTGCCTGATGAGCGATCACTTTCATCCGGTGCTGGAGACGCCTCAGCCCAACCTGATGGTGGGCATGAAGTGGCTGCGGGGCGCCCATACCCGCCGCCACACCCCCTTTATGGGACCAAACGGCAAAAAAAGAAGCCAGCCTCGACGTGCGAAGGCTGGCCTCAAATTTGGGAGTTCTTTGAGTTTAGGATCGGGCAAGCCGTCGCCGCCAGACCAGACCCATCGTTCCGGCAACTGCAAGACAGGCTAAAGTCGTTGGTTCGGGGACGGACGACAACAACTGAAAACCATCCAAATCCGTTTCCAGGCCGTCGGAGCCACCAGGTACCCCATAATTGATAACCAAGGTCCCGGTTCCGTCAGACGTGGCTGAGGCAAAATCAACATAGTCCACGCCGGCGACCAGGGTACTGGTGGTGCCGTCCCATACGGAGGTTTGAGTAACCCCGTTCACCGTGAAGGTGCTGGTACGGCCAGCCCCGACATTTTGATCGCCCGCGTTGTAAAGCACCAAATTAAACGCTTGGTTGGGGGCCAGACCGCTTAAGGTCAGGGTTTGAGGAACGTTCGCGTAGATCAAGTCCTGCATCAGATTGGCGTACGGAGACGCCGCTGTGGTGAACGGGCTATGATTATTCCAAACTGGCTCGTTCGCATTGTAAGAGCCATCAGCCGTTAGGCTCATGGTGACGCCTGACGCGCTGCCATTAGCATAATTAAGCGCCAGCCCGCTGCCACTCATCCCGCCGGGATAATTCGCAAAAGTGAAAGCACTGTCACCAAAGCCATTCCATTGATCCCCGGCAGAACCGAGCACCGCCGCACCAGTCATGGTCGGCCCAGTCCCAACGCCACCGCCGCCGTACGCGGTGCCCACTGAATTGCCGTTAAAATCGACATTGATGAGCGTTTGAGCCTGAAGCAGCCCCGCACTCAAAAAGAGAACCCCGGCCGAGATAACACCGACCAAGCGAACGCATTTTGTCGTCCTGTTTTTTTGTACAAACCGTGGAATAGAGACCATTTTCATATTCAATACAGTGTTGTTTTTGAGTTGTTCGACCACCTTGAAAACCTGAGTACGTAATAGATTCTGCTACAATCATTCAAATAAGTCAATAATAAATTTGCTACATACAAATTCGCTCAGCGCGTATGCATTAAGGGTTCAGGTGAGTTTTGGGCGGGGGTTTGTAACAAAGGCGAAAGCTTTGGTTAGATTGTCTTCGCCTATAGCCACTTGCAAGTCTGTTAACCAAAGCGAACGGGGGTAAAGGGGCGAACCAGAGTCTCGACCTATGTCCATCGGATGTTATTGGCAATAAGTATATTACCAGCGGTTTATCCAAATGGATTCACGAACCTTTGCCGCAGCGAATGCGAAGGTGATAGGGCAGAACATTTCCAGCGGGCGCTGCTGGCACTCCCTGCCGGGATGCGGGAAAACTGGAAGGGCGTTTTCCGGGGGTATCGCTCCTTCGTCGCTCAACCTCCGGTATTCATGCGCGAAATTTTTTCGCACCCCGGCAGGCAATGCCAGAATGCGAACCATCAGGAATGCACTCAATCTTCCACCCCGGCTTTTATCCCCGTCCCGCCCTCCCCAATAATTTGTGAAAATTGGTGTGATTCGTGTCAACGTGGCATTGCGCCCGTTAGCCGCTTACGAAAAATCGTCAAAAAAGTGCGTTTTGCGTTAGCGGCTAACTAACGCCCCCTCGAAAACTGTGTCATGCTGGTCAGGTGAAAGCTGCCAGCCAGCAGCCGCGGGATGGAATGGCCGCGTTCAGCCGGACGCAGCCCGCGTCCCCGCGCATCCCCGTATCGTCACGATCGCCGCACTTCTGCATGCTGGATTCTCCATTTTGCCTTCAAAGGCCGCTCCGCGCTTCGAACGCGAGTCAACCTAAAAAGACTTCCTCCCGTCCCGGCTCCCTCCGCAAAATACTTCCTTTCAGCCCACAGAATTTTCGCTCCGCCCGTCATGTCTTTTATGGACATGACAGGCCGGCCCTCATTTCTCGACAATGGCTCAATGCACCCCGCCCGAAAACTTGCCCTCCTGCTGGCCTGCCTGGCCGCCGCCGCCCTCTCCGCCGCGCCCGCGCCGCTCCTGAATGATCCCATTGACGTCAGCGGCGATTTCCATGCCCTCGAGAATTATCTCTACCTGGCTGACCAGGTGGCCGATTTCTCGCCCGCCAGCCACTCCGGCAAAATCATCTACCAGCGCGCGCAACTGACTCCCCGCCACGCCTTCAACAATGAACTCGCCGTCGTCGCCCCCGCCAAGCCCAATGAGTTCCCGGAGAATCAGTACGCCGCCAATCCTTCCCTGCCGTTCTCCCTCGAGTTCGTCTCGCCCCGCACCGTCCGCCTCCGCTTCACCAGCGGCCCGCAGGTCCACCCGCCCGTCGAGGAGCTGATGCTTGCCGGCCCCGTGCCGACCGATGATTCCTGGCGCTACGAAAAAATCCCGGGCGGCCATCGTTACACCAGCGCTTTCGGCTCCGTGACCCTCCGCGAAAATCCGTTCCATCTCGAATTTTGCGACGCCGCCGGCCGCCTGCTCACCGCCACCGACCACGCCGAAGACAACCGCTCCTCCTTCACGCCCATCGTCCCCTTTTCCTTCGTCCGCCGCTCCGCCGACTATTCCCGCAGCTTCGATGCCGCCTTCACCCTCGCCCCCGGCGAGAAAATCTTCGGTTGCGGCGAATCCTTCACCGCCCTCGATAAGCGCGGCCAGAAAATCGTCCTCTGGACCGACGACGCCAACGGCATCGAAAACCAGGGGCTCTACAAGCCCATCCCCTTCTTCCTCAGCAACCGCGGCTACGGCATGTTTCTGCACACCACCACGCCCGTCACCTGCGATTTCGGCAACGCCTTCGCCGGCGTCAATTCGCTCATGGTGGGCGACGATGAGCTCGATTTGTTCATCTTCCTCGGTTCCCCCAAGGACATCCTGGACGAATATACGCGCCTCACCGGCAAAGCCCCGCTCCCGCCCCTCTGGTCGTTCGGCCTCTGGATGAGCCGCTGCACCTACAACGCCGAAGCCCAGGTCCGCGACGTCGCCGCCAAGCTCCGCGAAAACCGAATCCCCTGCGATGTGCTCCACTTGGACACCGGCTGGTTTGAGACCGATTGGCAGTGTGATTATGAGTTCTCCAAGACGCGCTTCACCGATCCGCAAAAAATGCTCGCCGATCTCAAGGCCGAGGGCTTCCACATCTCGTGCTGGCAGCTCCCTTACTTCGTCCCCAAGAACAAACTCTTTCCCGAGCTGGTCGAGAAAAACCTCGTCGTCCGCGACGCCAAAGGGAATCTCCCCTACGAAGACGCCGTTCTCGATTTCTCCAATCCCAAAACCGTGGATTGGTACCAGGCCAAACTCGCCGGGCTTCTGGGCCTCGGCGTCTCGGCCATCAAGGTGGATTTTGGCGAGGCCGCGCCCAACGCCGGCATCTTTGCCGATGGCCGCACGGGCTTCTATGAACACAACCTGTATCCCCTCCGCTACAACAAGGCCGTGGCCGACATCACCAAACGCACGACCGGCGAAAACATCATTTGGGCCCGCAGCGCCTGGGCCGGCAGCCAGCGCTATCCCGTCCATTGGGGCGGCGACGCCGAAAGCACCGACGACGGCATGGCCGCCGAACTGCGCGGCGGACTTTCCTTTGGCCTGAGCGGCTTCTCCTTCTGGAGCCACGACGTCGGCGGTTTCACGGCCACCTCCGTTGCGGGCATGGATCAGGATCTCTTCGCCCGCTGGCTGGCCTTTGGCATGCTCAGTTCCCATAGCCGCTGCCACGGCATCGCCCCCAAGGAACCTTGGCTCTATGGCCCGGCATTCATGGACCGCTTCCGCACCATTGATGGTCTCAAATACCAGCTTATGCCCTACGTCTATGCCCAAGCCAAAGACTGCTCGCTCCGCGGCCTGCCCATGGTCCGCGCGCTCTTCGTTGAATTCCCCGACAACCCCGGCGCCTGGAATGTGGACGATGAATACCTCTACGGTTCCAGCGTCCTCGTCGCCCCGCTGCTGAACGCTCACGAGACCAGCCGCGCCGTCTATCTGCCGCCGGGCACCTGGGATGATTATCAAACCGGCAAAACCTATTCCGGCGGCTGGCAGCAGATCGCCGCCGGGGACATTCCCGCCGTCATCCTCGTGCGCGATGGCACCGTCATCCCGCGCATCGCCCTGGCGCAATCCACCGCCGCCATGGATTGGTCCAAAATCGAGCTCGCCGTCTTTGCCAAGGACGCCGCCACCGCCACCGGCTCCCTGTTCCTGCCCGGCGACACCGAGTCGCATGTCCTGACTCTCGCCCGGCAAAATGGCGCCTTCCAGCTCGCCGCCGACCCGTTCGCCGGCCGGGTCTCCTGGCAAATCTCCCAACCCGAACTTCATTGATCCATGAATACCCGTAAAACCTTTCTCGCCGCCGTCGCCCTTCTCGGCGCCACCGCCCTTTGCCCGGCCGGCAACTACACCAACTTCAACGTCGCCATCTACATTCCCGTCGGCGTCGTCCAGACCTTCCAGCGACCGGAAAAACTCGCCACCGACTGGGACATTATCAGCCACCAGTTGAAGGTGGATAAGGTCTATATCGAGGTGCAGCGCAACCGCGATCTTGCTTCCGATGAATTGCTCGACTCCGTCAAAACATTCTTCCTCGACCGCCACGTCCAAGTCGCCGGCGGCATGGCCCTCTCCGATGGCGGCATCGGCGGCCAGTTCAAATCCTTCTGCTACACCGACCCGGAGGCCCGCGCCTTCATCAAGACCGCCGCCGAGCGTGCCGCCCGCCACTTCGATGAAGTCATCCAAGACGACTTCTTCTTCAACAGCACCAAGACCGATTCGGATATCGCCGCCAAAGGCGACCGGAGCTGGACTCAGTTTCGCCTGGACCTCCTCGACGAGGCCGCCCAAAACCTCATCGTCAAGCCCGCCAAGGCCGTCAACCCGCGCGTGCGGATGATCATCAAATTTCCCAATTGGTATGAGCATTTCCAAGCCTCCGGCTACGACTTGGACCGCGAACCAAAAATCTTCGACGGCATCTACACCGGTACCGAGACCCGCGACCCCGTCGTCACCGACCAGCATTTGCAGCCCTACGAAAGCTACGAAATCATCCGCTATTTCGAGAACATCGCCCCCGGCCGCAACGGCGGCGGCTGGGTGGATACCTACAGCACCCGCTACGTGGACCGCTACGCCGAGCAGCTTTGGGATACGATGTTTGCCAAGGCCCACCAGATGATGCTCTTCGAATGGTCCGCCCTCACCCGGCCCATCCCCGTGGGCGACCGCGCCGCCTGGGAGTCCCAGCCCACCAGCTTCAATTACCGGCAACTGCTCGCCTCCTTCCAAGCCAGCCCGCCGCCCGGCCTCTCCGCGCCCACCATCGCCCGCGTCGCCGGTTATTCACTCGAACAGGTGGACCCCATTGTCGGCCAACTCGGCAACCCCATCGGCCTGGCCGCCTACAAGCCCTATCAATCCCACGGCGAGGATTTCCTCCACAATTATCTCGGCATGATCGGCATTCCCATCGAGCTAAGCCCTGAATTCCCCACGAATGCCCCCGTCGTCCTCCTCACCGAATCCGCCCAGGCCGACCCCGCCATCGTGGATAAGATCAAGGCCGGGTTGCGTGCCGGCCAATCCGTCGTCATCACTTCCGGCCTGCTGCGCGCCTTGCAGGGCAGGGGAATCGAGGACATCGCCGAGGTCTCATTCACCGGCCGCCACTTCCTTGCCCACGGTTACTCCGCCGGCTTTGGCGCCGGCAATTTCTCCGCGCTCGCCGCCGCCACCAATGCGGACGCCCTCTTCCCGGAAATTGATTTCTTCACCAACGACTCCTGGTCGCTCGTGCGCGCCGAGGCCAACGGCAACAGCTTCCCCTTGCTTCTCATGAACCGTTATTCCCGGGGCGTCCTCTACGTCTGGACCATGCCGGACAATTTCACCGACCTCTACTCCCTGCCGCCGGAAGTCACCGGCGCCTTCAAGAACTTTCTCCTGCGCGGCTTCCCCGTGCGTTTGGACGGCCCCGCCCAAGTCGCCCTGTTCGCCTACGACAACCACACCTTCATCGTCGAAAACTTTTTGCCGATGGCCGCCGACGTGAAAGTTTTCGTCTTGGATGACTCGACGCGTCTAAAAAACCTCGCCACCGGCGAAATCCTGGACGGCCAGGTTCCCGCTCCGCGCCCCGGCCGCCCGCCCGGCCTGGTCGAAGACCGCGTATCCTTCCCGGTGCATCTGCTGCCCCACAGCTACGCCGCCTTTGCCGTGGACACCGGGTTTCAGGCCGGCGCCAACTCCCGCTGAATTTCCATTCTGCAAATTGCACGTTGGGATTCCGCGGCAGCTAAATTTTGACGCGGGCCGGGGCCTTCTCTAATATCCGGCCAACGATGGAATCCAGTGCGCAGCCCTCGAGCCGGGCCGGCCGTGTTTCTGCATGGAACGCCCGCCACCCGGTTTTCTCGCTGGTTTTGGTTTCGCTATTGGCGGTGATCATCAACTGCCATCCCCTCCTTTTCCTGGGCCGGAGCTTGGTGTCGCCGGCGTGCACCGGGATCCTGGTCTATCCTTGGCCGCCCTTTTTTCCCGGCCTCGATCCCGGGCAGGCCGTGTCGGTCCATGGCAGCGACAACTATGCGACCATGGCCGGGGAGGTGCCGGCCGGGTTCATCGAATCGCGGAGTTTGCTGCAAAATGGTGAACTGCCCTTGTGGAATCGCTACGGCCACGCGGGCAGCACGTTCATCGGCCAGGCCATCTACATGCTGGGTGATCCGCTGCAACTCATCGTCATCTGCGGCCGAGGCTCCGCTTGGGCGTGGGATATCAAGTTTCTGACGGCCAAATTCCTGTTTTGCCTCGGATTCGGCCTGCTCGTCTGGCGCCTTGTGGGGAGCCAGCGGCTGGCGCTGGTTTTTGCCGCCTTGGCGGCGTATTGCGGGGCGTTCTATTACGTCAACAACCATCCGGTTTTCTTTGTTTTCTGCTATGCCCCGTGGATTCTGCTGTGCGCGCTCCAGTGGCTGGATCCGCGGAATGGCCATGGCACTCGCTGGGCACTGGCCTGGCTGCTGGCAAACTTCGCTTGCTTCAACGCGGGGCACGTGGAGGTGGCGGTGATCCTGATTGGCGGCCTGAATTTCGTCGCGTTGGCCGCCACGGTGGCGAGCGTGGGTTGGTCGCGAATGGCCCCGGTCGTGGGCCGCATGAGCCTCGGCACGCTGGCGTTCCTGGGGCTTACCGCGCCCGTCTGGATGTCCTTCCTGGGGGCCCTGGCGGGATCGTATTCCGTGCACACGGAAGCCCACGTTTACCAACTGCCGGTGCGGAGCCTGCCCGGCGCCTTCGACGACCTGCTGTACCTGTTGCTCGTGCCGGGCGACGCCTTTCCGGCCATCGCGCCCTGCACGGGTTTGCTGGTGCTCGCCGGCTGCGTGCTGTCGGTCTTGCATTGGCGCCAATCCCGGGGCGAACGGTTTTTTTGGATCAACCTCGCCGCCCTCGCCGTTTGGGGCGGGTGCATTTTTGGCTGGATCCCCGGCCCGCTCCTGAACTGCATTCCCCTGCTGAACCGCGACGGGCATACCTTCACGGATTTTTCCTATCTCTTGGTCCTCCACCTGACCCTCCAATGCGCTTATGGTTTCAAGACGCTCAGCCAGGGCGCCACCGCCCGGCGGGCCGCCACCGACCTCCTGGCCATGGCGCTGGTCGTGGGCGGAATGCTGCTGGGTTACAATTATTCGCTGCACCACCGGCCGGTTCCGTGGAACTATTTTCTCCTGACGGCGGCGGGAGCCGTGGGGGCGCCCGCCATGTTTGTCTATTTGAAGGCGCAGGGCCGCGCGCGGTCCCTCTCCGGGTGGCTGGTGATCCTCCTGCTGGCCTTTGCCGCACAATTCCGCTTCGGACTGTATGGCGCGGGAAATCGCGACCTCCTGCTGCTGGTCGGGCCGCGCCTCCAGTTGGACGCGCCCAGCCCCGCCATTGAGAAGATCCAGCGCGACGCCTCCGGCCCCTTTCGCGTGGACACCTTGCACCATGGTTTGTACGGGGATTACGCGGCGGTCTATGGGCTCGAGGATATTCGGTCCTGCGCGCCGTTGACCAGCGGCGACTACCTGGAGCTGACGCGGAGTTTTCCCGGATTTGATTTCAGTTACCAGTGGGTGCTGGAGGTGACCAACGTCGCCGCCGCCCAACCGCTGCTGAATTTGCTCAACGTCAAATACATCCTGGCCCCGACCAACATCGTCACCTCCGCGGACGCGCGCTTTCGGGTGACGGACCGAAGCGACTTTGCGGTGTTGGAAAACCTGGATGTCTGGCCGCGGGCGTTCTTCACGGACAAGGTGATTCCCGCGGACAGCGTCGGGGAGTTCATTCACGACCTGGAGGCGAATGCGCAGACGCCCCTTGTGGCGCTGGCGCCGGCGGTCATCCGGTCCGAACCGGGCCTGCAGGCGCTGGCGGATGGGCCCGGGTCGGCGATGGTGCCGGCCACGAATTACCGGTTATTGGCCAATTCCACGGCCTTCGACATCCACGCACCGGCGGCCGGCGTGGTCTGCCTGACCGAGGGCCAGGCGCGGAGTTTCACCGCCACGGCCAACGGCGAAGCCCGGCCAGTGCTGACGGTCAATCGTGCTTTCAAGGGCCTGTATCTTGATCGTCCGGGGGATTATCACATTATATTCACGTACCGCCCGTGGCACTGGCGCCTGGCGTGCGCCCTGTTTTGGCTCGCGTTTTCCGCCACCGCCGTCTGGACCCTGGCGAAACTATATCGGCCCCGCGGCAAGACGAATCCCCGGAAATGACCCTGTCAACTGCGGGTAACATCTTCCAAAACATCTGATCAACCCCGTAGCGGCCAACCGGCCCGTCCTCCGTAGCACTGCGGAGGGTGGACGTTCGCCGCCATGTGAAAAATCCACAAAATAAACGGGGGCAGGTTTCGCCGAGACGCTGGAAACGTTTCTCCCTCTCCGCGTCGGCGGAGTCTGCGGAGCCGAGGAGGAGACTGCAGTTGTGTTTACTCCGCCGTCACGCCGGTGGCGCCCCAGAACACGAGGTAGGCGGGCGCGGGCTTGGTGACTTGCACCGAGACCAAATCCTTCCCTGCGTTCGGGTGCACATCCACGCCGTGGAGGTAATGGTGATCCCGCTCCGCCATCTTGCCGGTGGCGTCCCACTTGGGCAGGTTTTGGGCCAGGGAAAAGACATTGGTGTCGCCCGCGGGAGCGTCGTAGTAATAATCCGGCAGCAGAATGTCGCGTTCCTCCACCGCGCCATCCGCATAGGTGAGTTTGAAATGAAGTTGGGAGGGGCCTTCGGCGCTGGTGAAGAACAGCAGCATTCGCTGGTAATGCTTGGCGGGAACGGAAAAGTCGAACGCCCCGGCTCCCGTGACGCCGCGAGTCTGGAACCCCGTGCCGTCCGCGTTGGAAAAGTTGAGCCGCACCAGCGGATGCGCCGCGGTGGCTGCGAACGTGCCATTGCCGGGCAGCGCCAGGGCATTCTTATCGCCATTGGCCGCCGAGGCTTCGCGCGTCATGTAGCCGTCCGCACGGCCGCCGCCGTCCACGCCTTGGGTCCAGGGCACCAATTTGCCGTCCGTGAGCGTGGTCACCGCGCGGCCGGTGAGCACCGGGCGCACGTCAATCTGGATCACTTCGGAGGCCTGGAGGGAAACGGTGAATAGGGAGCCGAGCATAAGGGTGCAAAGAGTTTGGGTTGTCATAAGGGTTGTGGAAATAGATGTCTAATGGAGAGGGAGCCGCCCGGTCAAGGGAAAAGATATTTGGGCCGAGCCCTTCGCATGCTCAACCCCGTAGCGGCGAACTGGTGTTCGCCGCCGTCTCTGCCCCCTCAACTCAGCTTCATTTGAATCGCCGGGCGAAAATCCAAGCCGCGGTTGCAATTGATTGAACTGCTTGGTTAAATTCCCCTTCGTTGAAAGGCAATTTTGATGACACCGTCCGCCCCAAAACACTTCGATGCCATTGCCGGCCAGTACGCCCGCAGTGAAGTCCACGCCAACAGCCCCACGATCCGCCGGCTGCAAGAGTTGCTGTCGGGCCAGCCGCCCGCCGCGATTTGCGACGTGGCGTGTGGGGCGGGACACCTGGCCTTGTCCTTCGCCGGCAAAGCCGCCCGCATGGTCGGAGTGGACGCGGCGCCCAACATGCTCCGGCAGTTTCAAAAATTGGCCCAGGAGCGCGGGGTGCGGGTGGAAACCGTTCACGCCTACGCCGAGGCCATCCCATGCCCGGACAATTCCTTTGACGCCGTCGTTTCCCGGCTCGCGCCGCATCACTTTTCAAACCCCGCCAAAGCCGTCATGGAAATGGCCCGGCTGGCGAAGGCCGGCGGTTTTGTGGCCGTCATTGATTTGGAAGGCGACGAAGACCCGATCCTCGATGACCTGAACCACCAAATTGAAGTGCTGCACGACCCAACGCACGTCCGCAGTTACACGGCCGCCCGCTGGCGGGAGTTCTTTGCAGCGGCCGGCCTCACCATTGAGGCGCTCGAATCCGGCCAGACGGAGATGCCCGCTGGGTTGACCGTCCGGCGCTGGTGTGAAATCGGGAGCACGCCCCCCGCAGCGCAGGCAAAAATCCGCGCGCTCTTGGCGGCCGCGCCCCCAGAGCATCTTTCCCGACTGGGCATTCGCTTTGCGGACGACGATTTCAGCATTCCCGTCCGCACCTTGATAATTCTTGGCCGCAAACAAAACTAAAAGGGGATGACAGTCATGTGGCGCATAAAGGTCTGACAGGAGACAACAGCGAACAACAGGGAACAACCTGAAAGTATAGGGCTGAAAGCCCGCAATGTTACAGCCTGGGGTGAAGCCCCAGGAACCGCCCCCACAATGAAATCTTCAGGCCTGAAAGGCCGGCACAGATCGCGACCTGCTTCGAAATAACAGGTTACGCCTGAGTAAGCGCCATTCCCCTGTAAGCAATTGAATCACCATCCCTACTATCGCTACCAAGCCCATGTTGAGCCTGTCCTCTTTCTTCGCGCGGTGCTCCCCGAAAAATCCAACTTCCCAGCCTCTTGTCCTCCGACCCAATCAAACCTAATCAAAGTGAATTTTTTTCTGGCCAATTTGGTCCAGCCGATGGCCACCGCCCCGGCCTGCGTTGTCACTGCTTCGCTTCCCGCCGCGCTCCGTTGCTGGACCCGCGCCCGGACCGCGGCTGTGTCGCA
>CAZHIM010000083.1:0-20827 GCA_964532525.1 uncultured Bifidobacteriaceae bacterium | reverse complement strand
GCCAGCAGGACGGTCTGGCTGTTCCACATGCCCAGGCTCAGGCCGAGGTTGCGCTTCATGTTTTCGGGATAGACGTTCAAGCCGTTCATGAGCCGGGTGAGCAGGCCGAACATGTAATCGAGCAGCGTGCAGGAATCGGGGAAGATGATGCGCTCGACGGACGAATGGGAAATGTCGCGCTCGTGCCAGAGGGCGACGTTTTCGAGCGAGGCCAGGGCGTTGCCGCGGAGGACGCGGGCCAGGCCGGTGAGCCGCTCCCAAGTGATGGGATTGCGCTTGTGGGGCATGGCGCTGGAGCCTTTCTGGCCCTTGGTGAAGGGCTCCTCGGCTTCCAGGACCTCGGTGCGCTGCAAATGGCGGAATTCCACCGCCCAGCGCTCGATGCTGGCGCCCACGAGGGCCAGCACCAATTGAAATTCGGCATGGATATCGCGCTGCACCACCTGCGTGGCGATGGGGGCGGGACGGATGCCGAGTTTTTTGCAGACATACGCCTCGACGCGCGGCGACAAGTGGGCGCTGGTGCCCACGGCGCCGGAGACCTTGCCCACGGAGGCGACTTCCCGGGCGCGCTGGAGGCGCTCCAGCGCCCGCCCAAACTCGTCGTACATGAGGGCGAGTTTGAGGCCAAAGGTGGTGGGCTCGGCATGGATGCCGTGGCTGCGGCCGATGCAGGGGGTGAACTTGAATTCGTTGGCGCGGCGCTTGATGACCGGCAGGAGCTGCTGGACGTCCGCAATCAGGAGGTCGGCGCTCTGCTGCATTTGCACGGCGTAACAGGTGTCGCCCACGTCGCTGCTGGTGAGCCCGAAATGAAACCAGCGGCTGGCGTTGTCGTTGATCTTTTCGGCGACGGCGGTGGTGAACCCGATGACGTCGTGGTTGAGAACCTTTTCCAGTTCGCGCTGCCGGGCCACGAGGCCGGGGAGGTCGGCGAACCACCGGTCGCAGCCGGCCTTGATCCGGGCGAAATCACGGGCGGGAACCACCTTCTCCTTCACGAGGGCTTCGCTGGCGAGAAGCTCGATTTGGAGCCAGAGCTTGAGTTTGTTCTCGTCGGTCCAGATGGCCCGCATCTCGGGGCGGGAATAGCGCGTAATCATTGATTCATTAAAGAGCAAAAACGGGGAATAAAAAAGGCGGAAATCGGGCGCGCCGGGCGGAAGGCGCCCGGCCGGCCCGGGGGCGGTCACCGCCGGGCCATTTTTTTGCGGGCGGCTTCGAGAATGGCGCGCTCGCGGGAAGTGAGGCTGTTGATGCCGCGCGCGGAGATCTTGTCGAGGACGGCATCCACGTCGGCGCTCTCGGCTCCGTCATCCGGTTTTTCCGCGGATTCGGCGGGCTGGGCCTGGCGATAGGCCGGCTCGCCGGCAATCCCGAGGAAGATGCCGCCTTTCAGGATTTTTTTGATATAGAACCAGCCCATGGCCATGCCGCCGAGGTGGGCGGCGTTGGCCACGTTGTCCCACGGAAAGACGATGCCCACGAGGGCGATGACGATGGAGCCGAGGAGCAGCGTCTTGGCGCGCAGGCGGATGGGGATGACAAAGAAAAGGAGCATGGTCAGTTCCTGTTCCGGGTACAGGGTGGCGAAGGCGGCCACCAAGCCGAAGGCGCAGGCGGAGGCGCCCACCACCGGGCCGTCAAACCACGGCCAAGCCATGGCCACCAGCACCTGAAAAACGCCGCCGACAATTCCGCTGGAAAAGACCAGGGTGAGATAACGGCGGGCGCCGAGCGCTTGCTCCAGTTCATTGCCGAAAATCAAGATGGCCCAGGAGTTCAGAATGAGGTGCAGCCAGCCGGCATGCATGAACTGGTAGGTCACGAACTGCCAGACGTAGCCGTGCTCAATCCCTGTGCGGCTGAGCTCGAAATAACTGAAGATGAAGGCCTTATCCTGGAAGAACGTCGTGGTGATCTGTTCGGCCACGAGCACGGCCACGTAGGCGGCCACCAAAATCATCGTCCAAGTCCAGCGCAGCCGGAAGGGGGCTTGCCACCGGTGTTCGCTGAACTCCGGTTTCATGTAATCACGATCTTCGAGCATGTTTTATAATAGTCTTTCCCGCGGCAGTAATCAACGCCGGGCGGCGGCCGGCTGGCGGCGCCACCAGAACATTCGTTCCTTGCCCTCGCGGTTGGCATACGAGCGCGGCGTCCAATCGGCCAGCAGCTCGAAATGTGGCGAAAACCGTTCGAGCTGCTCCCTGCGGGAGGTGGGAAACGGCGGGCCGTCCGGGTCGCAATCCAAATAATTCACGGCCAGGTAAGTGCCGCCCGGCTGGAGCCACCGCAGGACCGCGCGGACATAAGCATCGCGTTCCGGGGGTTGGATGGCGCAGAAGAGCGTGTGTTCAAACAACCAGTCAAATTTCCGGGGCGGATCGTCGTGGAGGAAGTCGGCGGGCTGGAAGGTGGCCGACAGGCCGGCCGCCTGCGTGCGGCTGCGGGCCAGGGCGATGGCGCTGGGGGCGAGATCAAAGCCGAAGGCGGCAAAGCCGGCGCGGGCGAATTCCCGGACATCGTGACCGGTGCCGCAGCCGGGAATGCAGACAGTTTGCGGCGGGAGTCCGGGATGGGCGGCCAGGAAATCCACCAAGCCAGGCGACGGGGCGCCCTTCTCCCAAGGCATGTCTTTGGCCTGGTAGCGGGCTTCCCAGTATTCGCGGCTCATGGAACAACAATTTGCTCGCGGGCTAACCCTCCGGGGTCGGCGCGAGTCTGTCAACGGGAAGTTGGGGGAAAACCGTCATGGGTTCGGGTTGATCTGGCCGTCCACCAGCTCGATGACGCGGGGGGCGGACGCGGCCACCTTGGCGTCGTGGGTGGCGATGACGAGGGTCATCTGTTTTTCGGGGCGGAGGGTCTTGAGCAATTCAATGATTTCGCCGCCGGTATGGGAATCGAGATTGCCGGTGGGTTCATCGGCGAGGAGCAGCTCGGGGTCGTTGATAAGGGCGCGGGCGATGGCCACGCGCTGCTGTTCGCCGCCGGAAAGCTCGGAGGGTTTGTGGTCCAGGCGGCCCTGGAGGCCCACGCGGGCGAGGAGTTCCTCGGCCCGGAGGGCGGCTTGCCGGCTGGCCACGCGGGCCACGCGGGCGGGCAGGCAGACATTTTCCAGGGCGGTGAGTTCGGGCAGCAAATGATAGGCTTGGAAGACAAATCCCACGCGATGATTGCGAAAATGGGTCAGTTGGCTGTCGGAAAAATGGGAGACGTTCTGGCCGTCGAAAAAGATCTCGCCGGCATTGGGGGTGTCCAGGCCGCCGAGGAGGTGGAGCAGGGTGCTCTTGCCGGTGCCGGAGGCGCCGCGCAGGGCCAGGAAATCGCCGCGGGCGATCTCCACGTCCACGCCGCGGAGCACCTCGAGCTGGCGCTTGCCGATGACGTAGGTCTTGCGAAGGCCGCGGGCGGCCAGGAGAATATCACTCATGAACACCTCCGCGGCGTGAGACGAGATTCCTGGCAGCGCAGACTTCCCAGTCTGCCGTATCGCGGGTTTCCAACCCGCTTGCGTCGCGCCTTTTCGACGCCCTGCCAATTTGGAAATCGGCGATACAGCAGGTTTGGAAACCTGCGCCACGGAGGGCTGCCGATTCGACGCACTCGAGCTGGCCACGGGCCGGCGACTTGGAAATCGGCGGTGCGTTTCGGGGACAGTGGCGGGGGATTTTATTCATAACGCAGGGCCTCCACCGGCTTCAACCGGCCGGCGCGAAAGGCGGGCAACAGGCCGCCCAGCAGGCAAATGATGAATGAGCTGATGCAAATGATGGCGATGTCGTGCGGGGTGATGAGCGCGGGCAATTCGCCGAAGCCATAGACCGAGCGGGGGAACAATTCCCAGCCGGTGGCGTGGCGCATGAAGTGCAGGAACTCGTTGCGGTACGTCACGGCCAGCATGCCCAGGCCGTAGCCGGCCGCCACGCCGATGACGCCGATGATGGCGCTTTGGCCCAGAAAGATGCTGGAGATCTGGAGCTGGGTGGCGCCGAGGGCCTTCAGCATGCCGATTTCACGGGTCTTTTGGATGACAAAGGTGATTTGCGCGCTCAAGATGCACAGGGCCGCCACGAGCACGATGAAGAAAAGCAGGTAAAACATCACGTTTTTCTCCACCACCAGCGCCTCGAGGATGCCGGAATTTTCATCCATCCAGGATTGCACGTAGAACGTGCCGTCATTGAGCTTATAATTCAAGGCCTGCTCCAACTGGGCCTTCACGGGTTCGGCCTGGTAGGGATCATCCAACGTCACGAACAGGCCGTGGACGGAGTCTTCCAGGTCATACAAGTCCTGCGCGTTGGCCACGGAGGTCACGATGACGCGGGCGTTGTACTCGTAATAGCCGGTGTCAAAGATGCCGCGGACCTCGTAGTCGTCCGGCAGGAAGGTCACGTCACGCTTCTCCTCGCGCGCCTTCATCATTTCCTTGATTTCGTTGATGGAAAAGATCGAAAGGGTGTCGCCGACCTGGAGGCGGAGATTATCGGCGAAATCCACGCCCACGAGCACGCCGCGCCCGCTGAGGTCGAATTTTCCGCCGGGCTGGATCTGGCTGGGCAATTTGCTGATCTTGCCCTCGGTGGCCGGGTCCACGCCGCGGAGCATGGGGGCGTCCTGCATGGCAGCCCGGTTGGAGTCACCTTGGGTTTCGACGAGGACCGGCCCCAGCACAAACGGGGAGACGCCGAGGACATGCTTGTTTTGGCGGATGACGGCGGCGACCTGCGGGTATTGCTTCATGACGCTGCCGGCTTCCTTCACGGTGAGATGGGCGCTGAAGCCGAGAATCTTTTCACGGAGGTCGTGGTCGAACCCGCTCATGACGCTGATGACGATGATGAGCACGGCGACGCCCAGCGCCACGCCGACGATGGAAATGAGGGTGATGACCGATACGAATGTCCGCTTGGGCCGCAGGTAACGCAGGGCCAAGAACAGTTCAAACGGCAATCGAGACATTGGGAAAGGCTAAAGAGCCGGGGCGGCGGTGTCAAATGGTGTCGGTTTTGAGGGACGGGCGTGGACGGAGCAGTGGAGGATGGAGGGTTGCGGATGGAGCAGAGAGCCCGCGTTTTCACGAACGCAGCCAGTGGGGGAGGACAAAGACATCGCGGCAGGCGAGGGTTCACCGATGCCAGGAATCAACTTGCCAAAGACGGAAGGCGATCCTGGGCAGCAGCAGCATGTTTATTGGTGCATTAATGATAAACCCATAAAATTTCTAAAGCCGCAAGAGAATCTGCCGATCAATTAGCTGCATAAATTATCAACGACCATGAAAGTTAATTATCTAAAACTCATTTGCGGACTCACTCTCTTGGGCGCGGCAGCCACCACCTCGGCGCAAACCACGCTGGTCGCCGGATGGGCCGACTACAACTCCATTTCCCAGACCTTCCCATACGCCGCCACCGCCACCGGTGCTTCCGTTGACAGCGCCATCATGAATGCCTCCAATTTGTATGGAATTAACGACGATCGGGGCCTGTGGGGATGCATCAACTACGCCACCACGCTCGACACCACCACGGCGCCCTATTTGTCCTGGACCATCAACCTTGGGGCCGGCGAAACCGTCTATGACGGCACCTTTTTTCTCAACCTGGCCAAGAATTCCTGCCTGGTGAGCCTGCGGTCCAGCCTCGATAACTACGCCACCTCCATCGCGGATCTCTCTGGTTCCTATTATAACCTCCAGAATTTCATGGTCCCGGTGGGAACCGTGACCGGCAGTGTCACCTACCGGTTGTATGTCTATGACGTTGCCGCCGGCACCCCCTCCACCAGCACCATGATCGGTGACGAAGGTTGCAGCAGCTTTTTGACGACCATCGGCGGCACCTATGATTCGGCGATGAATGGCGATGCCGCCGGACTGCTGGGAACTGAGGTGGTGCCCGAACCTGCTTCGGTGGCGCTGGCCGCCGTGGGCGGGCTGGGATGGCTGTTCCTCCGTCGTCGCCGGAAGTAATTGTTTGATTTTGCCCGTTCCATATCCGCCGCCACGTCCGACGTGGCGGCGGTTTTTTTGGTGATCGCAGCGGCGGGGGGCCCCATTCATGGTTTAAGAATTCGGTTTTTGACCGCGCTTTGGGCCGCGTTTACCGAGCTTGATGTCGGTGGGGGCCAATACCCGGGGCGTTGCCCCGGGTTGTCATATCGGCTTCCTCGACGTTTTTAATGGGTAAAGCCAAGGCAGTGGGTTCTCAAAGAGCAGAACGCGGCTGGGCCGTTGGAGACCCCCTTCCCCCTCATCCTGGCCTTCTCCCTCGGGGAGAAGGAACGCGGATTGTGGCCGGCGTGGAAATCGAAAGCGCCTCTCACTAATCCCGTCGCAGGTTTTCTTGCCAAGCGGGGAGCGTGCCTCCCTCCCCCCGAGGGAGAGGGCCGGGGAGGGGGAACGGCGCATGGCTGCTCAAGAGACTATCCGGGCTTGCTGTCGCCCCTTGAAACGTTCGATTGGAAATCTTCCCACCCACTATGAACGTCGAAGAACCCGATTTTTCGTTAGCGGCTAACAGTGGAAGGGCAGGGGAGGAAATCCGAGCGTCCGCGACAAATTCAAATGGGGTCTGCAAAAAGAAGAAAATATCATTAACTGACACCTCCCAGCACCTGGCGAATAGCCTTGCGTATTTTTTATTGTATCATATGCGCGGCGTGCTAGAGTAATTTTAATCAGGTCATGAAGGCATCAATTATTCCTTGGAGTTACATGCTGGCCGGAGCGCTGGCAGCCCTGCCGGGGCTATCGGCTTATCCGCAAACCGCCGATTCATTCAACCCGGCGCCAAACAATCTGGTCTATGCTACCGTTCCGATGCCGGATGGAAGCATTCTGGTCGGCGGTCAATTTGGTGCGATCGGCGGCCAAACTCATCGAGGATTGGCCCGCCTGTTTCAAGACGGTACGGCGGATTCTTCCTTTACCAACGCTCCCTCCACCGGCGACGGCACGCCCTATATCAACTGTATCGCCGTTCAAACCAATGGCCAGGTGGTACTGGGGGGCACTTTTGGCGGCTTCAACACATCTGATTGGGGCTGTAGAATTGTCCGGCTGAATCCGGATGGCACGATGGACACCGGCTTTGATCATGGCTATACCAACTGGTGTGTTGGGGTGGACAGCCTGACGCTACAGCCGGACGGCAAGATCGTCGTGGGTTGCACGGTTGCGAGCGCGGCACCGTCGAACAGCTTCTTATACCGGCTCAATGGCGACGGAACGCTGGATACAAGTTTTACGGCGCTATTTACCGCGCCAGTCAGCGGCGGGATTTCTTCGGTCGGGTTGCAGCCCGACGGCAAATTAGTAGTGGGGGGAACCTTTTCCACCGTCGATTCCCAAGCCATCACGAATCTGGTCCGACTGAACTCCGATGGTTCCCTGGACACAAGCTTCCAGGCGTCAGCGTTTACGGGGTTTGGGTTGGCCATTGACGACGTGTTAGTCCAGCCGGACGGCAAAATCCTGGTCGGAGGAATGTTTAATCAGATCAACGGCCAGGCTCATACGAACATCGCACGGCTAAGTGCGGATGGTTCGCTGGACACGACTTTCAACGCGCAGACTGATTCGTCTGGTTGCTGGGGCGTGCAGACGCTGACGTTGCAAGCAGATGGCCGGATACTGGTAGGTCATGACGCTCTGTTTTTCGATGGCGTGCGGTCTCCCATGCTGACCCGGTTGAACTCCGATGGGACTCTGGACCCGACGTTCAGCACCGATCTTTGCGCGAACGGGATGGCGTATTCTGCGACACTGCAGCCTGACGGAAAAATCTTGGTGGGAGGAACCATGGGCGAACTTGCCGGTCAACTCCGGAATTCCTTGGGGCGCCTGATCAACACCGAATCGGCCACACAGTCTCTCACCTGCGATGGAACCAATATCATTTGGTTGCGGGGCGGTGCCAGCCCGGAAGTCTGGCGCACTACTTTCGAAACCTCCATGGTTGGCACCAATTGGACGTACGCGGGCGATGGTGTCCGGATAAGCGGCGGCTGGGCGCTCAGCAACGTGGTGGCATCCGCCGATGCCATGGTCCGCGCCCGCGGATTCGTGAACGGCGGCCGCCTCGATGGCTCATCCTGGTTCGTTGAAACCCTCTATCCCAAAGCCGTGCCCCAGTTCATCACCAACGATGGCAATTTCGGTTGTCGGACCAATCAATTTGGTTGCTCCATTAGCGGCAGTGCCGGGTCAACGGTTGAAATTGACGACTCGACCAATCTAGTGGATTGGAATCCACTCGCCACCAACTTCATCTACAATTGCCCGGGCTACCTCAGCGACCCGTCGTCAACCAACGCGCCCCTGCGATTTTATCGCCTGCGATTGCAGTGAAACCGGGTCGGCAAAAGGGGCGAACCATCGCGTGGTTCATTTGGCACTCGCCTTCGGCAAGGCTACAGCGAAACGAGCGTGCTGAATCGGGGCGACTGCCGCGGGCCGATTTTCCGCGATGACGAGGGCTGGCGACTTAACGCTCCGGGCAATGCCGAATGCCAACCGGCATTGAAATGCCGGCCTATTTTCATGGCGTCGCTTTGCGACGGCCCGGCGATAATTCAATCCCGACCGGAATTGGTTCGAATGACGTCAACCGGTTTGGGAGCGGAGTGATCCGGTTCGGCTGGGGCCAGGACCGCTTTGTTCGCCTTCAAATAAGCCTGGATGGTCTTGATGCTGTTGCAGGAGCTGGGGGTGCGGATGGCGTTCGGCTTGCCCAATTTGTAATGCACAAGCAACCGGCCCACCAACCCGACACGCAGATGCGCTTCCGGCATGCGCCAAAGTTGACCCGTTTCCAAAGGGGGTTGAACCATGCGACTGGCCGCCTTGGTTTTTATCATGGCTTATCCTGTGCTTACATTTTCAATTAAACCAGCTAAATCCAAAAATTTCGCCATGAAAGGCACTCCGGCGCCACCGGTCCCGCCAATGGAAATTCATCGGTGCCACCACTTCGCCATCGGGAAGTGTGAAGGCGTTGGTGCCAAAATTCACCGTGACGGAGGTTCCGTTCGCGAACGAGGTTTGCTGCACGTTGCGGTCGGGCGTGAGGAAGCGGTGGTCGGTCATTTCGGAGTAGCCGGTCGCGCGGAGGTTGGCGCAGGTGTTCGTGTAGCTCTGCACGAAGCGCGCCCGGTTTTGTTCCCAGAGCCGGCGGTCGAACATGAACATGGGCGGCGTGCCGTAGAGCACGTTGAACAAATCGCGTTTGTCCCAGAGCGACGGCAGCTTGTTGTTGTAGTCCCCCCAATACCACTGGGCCACCACGCAATCGTGATAGACCAATTCCCACAACGGCAGGCGATATTGCTGGCCGAGCTGGTATTTCACCACCGGCTCCGGGGCGTTGGTCCAGATACGCGCCATGTCGCGGCCCGCGTCGGGCACGCGGTAGGGGCCGAGGCTCAACATGCCTTCAAAATAGTCCACGAACGGCACGGCCGCGTCGTGCCCGGTTTCGCTGCCGGTGACGAGGCGGTTGTCGTGCGAAACGTAGTCGAGCAGTTTCATCTTCCACTCGCGGCTGTCGGTGCGCGTCATGGGGTGGCGGGGATCATAGCACTCGTGCCAGGGCGCGGCGGTGGTGGTGTCAATGAACCGGCAGCGGTAAGGGTGCGTGGCCAGCTCCGGCGGGATGCGTTGGCGGGCGTAGTCCAGCGCGCGGCGGTCGCACATCACGCTGCAATAAAACCATTCGCCCTGCCGGCCCTCCACGCCCCAGCCGCGCAGCCAGTCGCCATCGGGTTGACGGATGATGTCCCCGGGCCAGGCGGCGGTGGGCCAATCGCCGGATTGCCAGGGGAGCTTGGAAAAGTTCGCCGGATCCATCACGTCCTGGTAAATGTCGTAACGGCTGGTGAGCGCGCCGAGATCGTTCAAAGTGCGGAGGGATTCCGGCTTTTGCGCGTTGCTCCACAGGATGTGATGGATGCCGGCCGCCTGCATTTCTTTGACGAGCGAGACGGCGTCGGGATCCCAGCACCAGACGTTCACGGCGCCGACGAGGAGGTCCACGTTGGGATTCTCCTGGCGTTTTTGGGCGAGCGTCTTGAACCGGCCGATCTGCCGGGCGTAGGCGCGGTAGCGCTTGGCCATGGCGACATGGCCGCCGTGGTCGAAGAAAACATAGCGGAGCCGCCGCGCGCAGCCGAACTGGCCGCGCTGGGCATCCCATTGCGGCGCGATGTCGAGCAAGCCGTCCTGCCGCTCGATGCGGATGGCGGCGTCATCCGGCGTCTCGATGATGGCCATGCATCCGCGGGCGCCATCCGTGGCGCCCCAGAACGCCATGCAAATGCCGTGGCCGCCATAGGCAATGAGCGTCATCGGCTGAATCGCCGGGTCATCCACCGGATAGGAAATGCCTTCGTTCATGGGGACGACGAGATAATCGCCGCGGTGCGAGGCGAACGGGGGCGGAAATTCGAGCGCGCCGGGCAATTCGCCGGGCGCCTGCAATTCCAGAACCAGCTCGGGCGAATCCGGTTCCAGACGAACGGTGGCGGCGATTTCCCGGCCCATGGCCACGGCGAAAAGTTTAAGCTGAAGCGTGTCTCCCCGCGCCGTTGCACTGGTGAGAATCACGTCGCTGGAAGCCGGTCGCTGCTCGAATCGCCGGCCGCTGCGATGATCGAGCACCGAGAGCGCGGCGTTGGTGGTGTTGAGCGTGACCTCGAGCAGGGAGTTGGTGATGGCCAGGGTGCCCGTCAGCTCGGCGGGGCGCAGCGCATTGATATTGCCGGTTTTTTCCAGGGCGACGTCGTCCAGCCAGACCGTCAACGGCCCGTGGCCGATGAGCCGCGGCTGAATTTCCGCCACGCCCGGCGGCACGACGAAGCGTCTGCGCACTTGCTGCCAGCCGGCCGTGCCTTGCAGCGAGCGAGCGCCATAAGACCAGTCAAGGGCGCGGCCTTGCGCGTCGTGCGTGGAGACGCAGAGCGTCACGCCGCCACGCTCGCCCTCGCGCTTCAGCCAGGCGGTCCATTCGAAGACGTCGCCCGCCTGCACCGGCACGCGCAACGCCGGCTCGAAGCTCCAATCCTGCTCGCCGCGATGCTCGATGCGGGCCGCGAAACGGCCGCTGTGGACGGTGGCCGAGTCCAGCGCCAAGGTGCCGGCCTGCACTTCGCGCGTCCAGAGTGGGCGCCAACCGTCCAACCCGGCTTCGAAGCCGCCATTGGTGATGAGGTCGGCCCGGCTGGTCCACGTCAGCGCCAGCGCCGCCAGGCCGGCCCAGAGCAGGGTTTTGGCGCGGCGGAGGAGATGGCGGGACGAATGGATCATTTGATTCAACGATGGAATTGCCAGCAGGGTCTGTCCATAAAAATGATCTTTTCAGCGGGCATCCCGGAGAGAATCGGGATTTGCCCTTTTCTTGGAAAGGATTTCGATTTTAATGGGGGCGTGAACATCTCCATCGAACACATTGGGTTGCCGGCGCGGGACGCGTGCAAATTAAGGGCCTGGTACGAGCGCGTGCTGGGCGCAAAGCCGATTTGGGACAACGGCCAGAATCCGCCCACGAGCCTGCTGTCGCTCGGCGGCGCATGGCTGGAAATTTATCCGGCGACTGCGTCGCTGCCGGAGACGGCGGACAACAAGCTGGCGGGGTTCCGGCACCTGGCGTTGCGGGTGGCGTCGCTGGAGGCGGCGCAGGCGGAGCTGGCCGGCCGCGGGGTGATGTGGGCGGAGGAACCGCGGCCGGCGGCCGGCGGCGGGAAAGTGCTGTTCTTTGCGGACGGCGAGGGGAACCTGCTGCATTTGGTCGAACGGCCGAAGGATTTCAAGCTGGGGTAGTCTATTTTTTCTTCCCGCGCACCACGAGGAGGGGAATGGCTGTCCGGTGCCGGACTTCGGTGATGGTGCTGCCGTGGAACAAGTCGGCAAAGAGACGATGGCCGTGTCCGGCCATGGCGATGAGATCGCAGTGGCCGGCTTCGGCGGCCTTGACGATTTCGCCGGGCGGGTCGCCGAGCGCGAGCTCGACGTCCACGTTGAAGCCTTCAGTGCGAAGTTCGAGGGCCACTTTCTCCAGGTACTCGCGATCGAGTTTCATCTCCTCGGATTCGGCGAGTTTGAGGCGGTGGAAATTGCGGGCGACCCAGCCATCGGCCACGTGGAGCAGGAGGAGCTTGGAGCCGGTGAGCTTGACCAAGGGGCGCAGATGGTCGAGCACCGCGCGGTCGGTGGCGCTGTTTTCGAGCGGGACGAGAATGTGTTGGTACATGTTCAACGCGCGGCGGATGACGGCCGGAACCGGGCCGGGGATTTCATTGGGTCGGCACGGGCAATCCCAAGTGGCCGTAGAACGCCTGCAATATTGCGGTGGGCATAAAGATGTCAAAAAGCAGCTTAAGGTTCAAGAGGATGATGATGGCGGCGGTGGTCCAGCCCAGGATTTTAAGCCAGAGGGCATTGGCGAATCCATTCATTTTGCTTTGGTCACTGGTGAAGCGCATGAGGGGCCAGACGGCAAAGCCGAGCTGCATGGAAAGGACGACCTGGCTGGCGACGAGGAGCTGGGTGGTCTTGCTTTCGCCAAAGAAGCCGATGACGCAGATGGCGGGGATGATGGCCAGCAGGCGGGTGAGAAGGCGGCGGAGCCAGGGGCGGAGCCGGAGGTTGATGAAACCTTCCATGACCACCTGGCCGGCGAGGGTGCCGGTGAGGGTGGAGTTTTGGCCGGAAGCGAGGAGGGCCACGGCGAACAGGATACCGGCGCCACCGACGCCCAGCAAGGGCGTCAGCAGTTTGTAGGCGTCCTGAATGGCGGCGACATCCTGATGGCCGGACCAGTGGAAGGCGGCGGCGGCGAGGGCGAGGATGCCGCCGTTGATGAGCAGGGCGAACATGAGGGCGACGGTGGAGTCAATGGTGGCGAACTTGATGGCCTCGCGTTTGGCGCCGGTGGTTTGCTCATATTTGCGGGTTTGCACGATGGAGGAGTGGAGGTAAAGGTTGTGGGGCATGACGGTGGCGCCGATGATGCCGATGGCGACGTAGAGCATGCTCTGGTTTTTCAGGATTTCCGGGCTGGGGAGGAAGCCCAGGAGGAGCGGGCCGACGTGCGGCCGGGAAAAAAACAACTCCAGCGTGAAACAGGTGGCGATGGTGGCAATGAGGACGACCACGAGGACTTCAATATAGCGGAAGCCCTTCGATTGCAGGAAGAGGATGACCACGACGTCGAGCGCAGTGATGGCGCAGCCCCAGACGAGGGGAAGGCCGAACAGGAGCTGGAGGGCGATGGCGGAGCCCACGACTTCGGCGAGGTCGCAGGCGGCGATGGCGATTTCACAAAGGATCCAGAGGAACCAGACGGTGGGCTGGGAATAGTGGTCGCGGCAGGCCTGGGCGAGGTCGCGTCCGGTGGCGATGCCGAGCTTGATGCTGAGGTGCTGGAGGAGGATCGCCATGAGGTTGGAGAGCATGACGATGAAGAGGAGCGTGTAGCCGAACTGGGAACCGCCGGCGAGGTCGGTGGCCCAATTGCCGGGGTCCATGTAACCGACGGCGATGAGGAAGCCGGGTCCGGAGAAGGCGAAGAGTTTCCGCCAGAAGGAGGCGGTGGTGGGCACCAAGATGCTATGATGGACCTCGGACAGGGAGGCCTCCGAGGCGGGCTTGCGCCAGCTGGAGGCGGCCGGGGCGGGGTCGGCCGGTTTGGGTTCGTTCATGGGGCAAGGCGCCCGGCCACCGCCCGGGGCCGGCGGCGCAACAACCAAGTGAGCGTAATTACGGTCATAATCAAAACTATGTGGCCAAGGTTACAAGCCGGGCGGGTTCTGTCAACGGCAAAATGTAGCATCGGATACATAATTAAGTCTCGACTCAATTTGGGGCATCCGGTTCACTGGCGGCATGTCCAGGATTGCATTGCGTTTGCCGCCGGGGCGGGGGGAGTTGCCGCCGGCGGAGAGTTTTCACCGTTCGCGGCAGGACCGGGCGGGGGAGATTGCGCAGGACTATGTGGAGGCGATTGCGGAACTTTCGGCCGCGCTGGGGGAGGCGCGGGTGACGGACCTGGCGCGGCGGCTGGGCGTGACGCACGTGACCGTGAACCGCACGCTGGCGCGGTTGCGTACGGCCGGCTATGTGAACACGAAGCCGTATCGGGCCATTTTTCTGACCCCGGCCGGGCACAAGCTGGCGGTGGAATGCAAACAGCGCCATGAAACGGTGCTGGCGTTCCTGCGCCGGCTGGGTGTGCCCCGAGACGTGGCGGCGCTGGACGCCGAGGGCCTGGAGCACCATGTGAGCCCGGAGACGCTGGCGGCCATGGAGCGCTGGCTGAAGAAGAGCGGGCAGCCGTGAGGCCGGGGAGGGGCTCCGGGCTGTGGAAATTGAATTCGTGCACTGGACAACCGGGGTGGGAACCGTTAGCGTGAAGTGCAACCAAATCACTCAGAAAATGTCCAAAGTCACGCCCAAATTGTTGTTGATCGAAAATGATGCCGCCTGCGCCCAGTTGCTGGGATCGGCTCCCTACGAAGTCCTGCGGGCCGAGACGCTGGCGGCGGGACTGGAAAAGATCAGCGCGCACGCGCAGGATTTGATCCTGGTGGACCTGATGCTGCCCGACGGGGGCGGGTTGAACGCGTTCAACCAGGTGCACATGGCCGCGCCGCAGACGCCGGTGGTGGTGGTGACGGAGGCGGCGGGGGAGGAGATCGCGGCGCGGACGCTTTCGCTGGGGGCGCAGGATTACCTGGTGAAGTCGCAATTGACGGCGGAAAGCCTGCGGGGCGCGATCCGGAAGACGCTGGACCGGCATTATTGCCAGTTGACGCACAACCACGAGGGATTTTTGCTGCAGACGCTGATGAACAGCATCCCGGACGCCGTGTATTTCAAGGACACGCAGAGCCGGTTTCTGGTGATCAGCCGGGCGCTGTCCCGGAAGCATCACCTGACGGACCCGCAAGAGGCGGTGGGCAAGACGGACGCGGACTATTTCACGCCGCCGCACGCGAAGCAGGCGCTGGCGGATGAACAGACGATCATGCGCACAGGGCAGCCGATGGAGGGCATCGAGGAGAGCGAGACGTGGCCGGACGGCAGCGTGACCTGGGTTTCGACCACCAAGATGCCGTTGCGGAACCAGTCGGGGCGGATTGTGGGGACGTATGGGATTTCGCGGGACATCACGGCGCGCAAGCAGGCGCAACTGGCGCTGGCGGAGCAGACGCAGTTATTGCACAAGAAGAACCAGCAGATCGAGGACGAGCTGAAAATGGCGCGGGAGCTGCAACTGGCGATGCTGCCGCAGGATTTCCCGTGCCTCGCCGCGGGGCCGGAAGGCGGGGAGGCGCTGAAGTTTTACAGTTACTACATGCCGAGCGGGGCGGTGAGCGGCGATTTCTTCGATGTGTTTCAACTGTCGGACACGGCGGTGGGGATTTTCATTTGCGACGTGATGGGGCACGACGTGCGGGCGGCGCTGGTGACGGCGATGATTCACGCGCTGGTGGAGGATTTTCGGATGACGGCGGAGGATCCGGGGAAGCTGCTGGCGGAAATCAATCTGGCGCTGTTCAAGGTGTTCCGGCAGGCGGGGACGACGATGTTTGCGACGGCGTGCTATCTGGTGGCGGACGTGGCGACGGGGCAATTGTGCTATGCCAGCGCCGCGCATCCGCATCCGTTGCGGTTGAAGCGTCCGGAAGGAACGGTGGAGGTGCTGGGGTGCGATCCGGGCAGCAAGAAGGGCGGAGCCCTGGGATTGTTCCGGGATTCGGTGTATCCGACCTGTCGCCGGCCGATTTCTCCGGAGGACTTGGTGGTGTTTTACACGGACGGGTTGGTGGAGGAGGAGGGGCGGGAGGGGGAAATCTTCAGTCAGGAGCGGTTGGGCGAGACCATTGCGAGTCTCCGCGCCCTGCCGCCCAAGGAAATGCTGGCCAAAGTCCTGGACGCCATCCGGCAGTTTTCGGGTCATGCGGAGTTTTCGGATGACGTCTGCCTGCTGGCCATGGAAGTGAAACAGGTGCGGGCGGCGGCGTATGCCGGGGGAGTGGATGGAGGATCGGCCAAAGGCGGGAGTGGTGCCCACGACAGGACTTGAACCTATTAACGGGTGATTCTCACCACTTCCCATGATTGCCTCGTTTAGTGTGTTCATTTCCCGCAGAATAACAGAAGTAAGCAGTGTTTACAAGCATATTGTGTGCATTTGTGGGAAGTGGCAGGAAGGAAACCGTGTGTAAAACGTGTGCAGGGAAACCGGGTGTGCAAGCTTTGTGCAAGACTACGCTCGCCCCGAATTCTGTGCAAGCTTGTGCAAGACTTTCCCCCGCTCTTTTATCCACGGAACGAATCAAAACGCGCCGCAGACGCCACGGCGGGGCCGGGCATTGTGTTGGACGCTGCCAGCACGACGGGGAATGACACGGACGCGGGCAAGACGGCTGCAATCCAGCGTAGCGCACGGCACCGGGCATTATGGCGAACTGGCGGGCCGATGGCTGACAGGTTAAATAAAAAGTAGGGGTGCCGCCTTGTCTAAATACGAACGACCACGAGCATTTTTTCCGCCTATTGGCGAGTTTTCCAGAACGGGTTTCCCAAAAAATTTCCGGCCGCTGGAAACGCAAATACGGCACAGCAACTTCAATTCGCCGCCAGCTTTTTCAATTCTTCTGCGGCTGTGGGTGAACCGGCGGCGGCGGCTTTGGTCAAATAATCGCGCGCTTTCACCACGTCCTTTGGCACGCCCTCGCCATCGCGATAGCGTTCGCCCATGCGGAGAAGTCCGTATGCGTCGCCCTTGTCGGCCAAGTTCTGATTGTTTTTGAGGACTTTATCGGTGATGGCCTGCTTTTGGGCATTTTCCTCAGCCTTCACTTCTTTCGCAACCACATTTGGAACGTCCTTTATTTTCGCTTCGTACTCGGCAACTATGGGTTCACATTCTTTGTCAAGATCGCTGTTTATCTGTGCCAGTTTTGACTCAATTGCACCCAGCTCCTCTTTTGCTTCGGCCTGCTGTTCCTGATTGTCGGCCAATGCCTTTGTGATCTCGGGATTGTCGCCGCTGCCAATCAAGATATTATTCCATTTTTGGGCTAAATCGGAAGGAGGAGAAGTGACGATTTTTCCGTAGTCCAGCCTTCTTACAGTATTCACCCGAAGATCAATGGTTGTATTGGTAAATTGGTAGGTTGACGCCTTCTCGCTCATGTGCGCAACCAAATTCATGGTTGCCGTAATGGCTTCTCCATCAGCTAACGGGTAGGTTTGAACAGGAAAATTTTCAACAAAAAACTCCCGCTCGCCAAAGCCCGCTTCCAGCGGCGGGCCAAAATCTCCATCAACCAAAATCCCATTTGGCCTGACTTCCAAAATTTTCCCGGTGAATAGGAACCATGATTCGTCTTTCGCGTTGCACACTTTTCCGTCCAACTTCCGCCATGGGTCTTTGGGCTGGAATAATTGCTTGGCACGAAGACGGGCATTTTCCGCTTCCGATTGACTCCTTTGGCTGTCAAGTTCTGTGGCCTTTTGTTCCAACCGTTGGATTTTTTGGCTAGGAATCTCAGCTTGTGATTCCAAATCTGCGATGCTTGGACTAAATTTCGCTTTTATCTTTGCGACGGCATCATCCCTCTCGCTTGCTAATTTTGCGACTGCTGAATCAATTTCAACTTGGACGGCAGCTTGCTTGGCGGCTTCTTTGGCTCCAGCGGCGGCTTTTTGGGCATTGAAAACATCGCTTTGCAACCATTCCGGATGACTGAGATACGGGGAATGTTGGGCAGCCGCCCTGGCACATTCGGCAGCTTGAGCAGCATAGTAAGCAGCCTGTTTGGCTGCATCATTGTTGTAAACAGCGGCTTGTTTTGCATACTCAGCAGCTTGAGCGGCTGCCTTTTGGGCTGCGGTTAATTTTTGTTGCTGCTGCCATTGCAGATTGGCCTGATTAGCTTGCATCTGTTGCATTGGTGTCATTTGAGTTGGATTACCCTCCAAAACCCCCCCTGACGAAGGCACCCCACGCTGGGCGCGAGCAACAGGCATTGCGGAAACAAGCAGAGCGATCACAAGCAATGATGTTTTCATAATTTTCCCCGGCGCAACCAAAAGCGCTGCTGCGAACAAAAAAGGCGTGCCATACTCACGCCCCGCAACAGGCACTGGTATGCCCTCAAGGAACGCTTTCAGACACGCCCGATGAGGGCGTGACCTCTGCGCTATCCTTGAGTCAAAATTACCAGTTTTGTTGCGGACAGCAGCCGAAGCTACGCAAATTGGTTTGTTGTTTGGTTTCTGGTCCTGTTTTTTTGCTGACGATTCGATTAAACCACCGAAGCCGGGCAGAGACAATCCCAATTTAACCTCAATTCGCGGCCGCGTGCGCGAGTCATGCGGAACCGTTAATTTTGTCATGCATTGCGTTCATTACGAAATGAGGCTGTATCAACGCTTTGCCGCGTCCTGATACATTTTTATGAGTTTCAGGTAGTGGTCGCGCATAGTAATTTGACGATATGTTTGCGCGTGCGCGTGCGCGAGTCGTGTATCCGCGCGGGTGCCGGTGCCCGTCACAAAGGCCACATAACGGTCGCATTGCCGCCATTCGATGTTGAATTTCTCCCTGATGGCGCTATGGATTTCCGTTTTGGTCGCGCCTTCGTCCAGCATCCGGGCGACGAGTCCGCGCCGCTGGTCAATTTGCGCCTCTGTGCCTTTGACGTAGGGGCGAAGCTGACCGGTGCGGATGATTGGCGGATTCTTGGGTTTCATGGCGTAAACTCTTTCCAGATTTGTTCCGCATACTGTGCCGGTGTCGTATTGATTCGGTTTTCCTTTAATGCAGATTCGACTTCGCCGGCAACGCGCTCGCTTTTACCGAAGCGCTTTTTAATCCGGTTTACCCACTTTCCCGCGTCGTTCACCCATTGAACGCCAAGCGCGGATTCAAGACGGTCGGCCAATTCTTTTTGCTTTGCTGAAAGTTTCCTCACTGTCATAACCTCATTTATTGGAAAAGTTGAACCGATAGCGTGACGCCTTGATGCCACACCCCTTTTCGGTTTCTTCGAGGATTTTCAGGACACAGAGCGAGCGCAACCACCGTGCCGCCGTCGCGTGGCTTTCCTGTTTGGTCAATCGCTGCACCGTCCGCGATGACAAGTAAAACGGTTCCTGTCCGGCCATGATTTGAAGTTCCCGGCACAAGGCAACCACAAGGCGCAAGTTTTGATCCTCGAAATTGTCAACGGCTTCCGGCGGCAATGGGTTTTCCTGTGCCTGTTTCCATGCCTGCGTAATGGCACCATCGCCGAGTGGAACTTTGGCGGATGCGTAAGCGTTTAAAAACTGGGTCATATAGTCATCGCGGGTTTGTTCGGGTCGCAAAAATTCTGTGGCGCATTCATACCACCGGCTGAATACGTCGCGGAGTTGGGCCGGGGTAAATTTTCCAGACTGCTTTTCCAAAGTCTTGACGGCGCGGGCAAGCGTGAAAAGGTGGTCGTTGTTCTGGTGAACTTTGTTAGGCAATGCCAAATGGACAGCCTCGTCAATGGTGCGGCAAACGGGTTCCGACAGAGGCAACAAAGCTTTAGAAACAGCCGAACCACCCACAATAGCGTCAGTATCATCGGTAACATCTGTGTCTCTGTTGCTCTGTGACTCTGTCACTCCGTCGCTCTGTCTCTCTGTATCATTCACCAGCAATTCAGCTTTGGGGGCAGGCGGGTTGCTGATTTCCTTTGGCCAGACGATGCGGGCGAAATCCACCGGCAGGGGCTTGACCATGTTCACCATTTGATATGGACCCCCGTTCGGGTGTATGCCGTGAATGATGCTTTGACTTCCGTTGCTCCTAAACTCTCCGCAATCGTCGCCAGATTGCGTTTTAAGCTTCACAGTCTTGGCCGGGTAGTCGCCAGCCATCCGCAGCCAGAATACGCGCCCGCGCGCCCCACGCGTTTGCAGGGTGTCATTCAGGAACGGATTTAGCGCCAGATACGGTGCAACCAAGGTGTCGTCGTCCACGTCCAGCGCAATCAGATTGCCTGATTTCGCGCCCAATGCGACGCCGATGTTTCCACGTTCCAATTTTTTGATATAGGCGGGCGTCATGCTGGCAACGGTCAAGTGTCCCCATTTTATTTTTGTGCCCTTGCTTCTTTTCGGCCATGCCAGCAAAAGCACGTCATGGCCTACCAGTTCGCGCAGTTCACTGACATTCACAAATCCTCCCGGATTGATGCCGGTGACGTTTGCGGTGGCAGCCGCGCCGGATGATGATCTCAACGCGCCGTTTTGTGCTGGCGGATGCTTTGCTCCAGCGCATTGCAGATTTAGCCATTGCGGGCCTCACTTCCCTGATACGGCCTGAAATTCCAGAGCGGGCAGGCGTAGGCGGTGCAACCGGCGATTGCGTCCGGGTCAAAGCCGTTACACTCCAAGCAAAATGCCTTCACAGCACGCCGAGGCGAGCAGTTCGACGACCAAGAAGCGACGAAATGCCCCTTGAACCTGTCGGGCGTCGTGGCCAGTCGTCCGGCGCGTTTGGCGGCGATTTTTTGAGCGGTTAGGGGGTCATCGGTTTTCATTGTGCGACTCCTCCATTTTGCCGCCGGAGTAATGCCGCGATGACGCTTTCACGGTGGTAGAGAACTTTCGAGCCGACTCGAATTGAGGGCAGAACCCCCTTGCGCCGCCACTCGAAAATTGAGCGGCGGGACAGCGGCAGGATTTCCTGAAGCTGGCTATTCGTCAGGAATTGACGGTCGCCGTGCGGCAGGTCATTGCCGGGCGTGTGCTGCGGTTGCGATTTGACCGCCAACTTTG
>CAZHIM010000082.1:0-23098 GCA_964532525.1 uncultured Bifidobacteriaceae bacterium | reverse complement strand
AAATTGAGCGCCCCGGCCAAAAGGTGGCAACGTAACCCACATTACGGAATTGCTGTTTCGTTGTCCGCTATCTTGCCAATGCTGTCAATCAATCGTACAATGGCGGGGTGGCAACTGTGCCTTTCTCTTTGGGCGCCCATGGCGCGCAGGTTGCTCCGAGACTGTTATGTCATCATTGAACGATATTTGCCCGAAGACGGTGCCTGCCGCGGCCCCGTCACCGCAGGCTCCCCCGCAACCGGAGCCGCCCCAGCTTGATCCCGAGCACCAAATCGGCCGCGAAGTCGCTCACGAATTGAATAATATCCTCACCATCATCCAAGGCTATTCCGATCGCCTGGTCTTGAAGCATGGTGAAAACCGGGCGCTCCGCGCCGACCTCCAGTTGATTTCCGATAACGCCCGTCGCGCCGTCACCGTCATCCGCCAAGCCCGGCCGCGCAAGCCCCTCGCTTAAGCGCTTTCCCGGGGACGGCTTGGCGTTCGCGTCACCCCCCCCCCGCCGCGAACGTTCCCATATTCAAGAATCAGGATACTTGGCGGCGGCCGGATGGTGGTTCTTCGAGCAAAGTCAAAATTGCGTCCGCCGCGCGTTTCGGCGCGCCGGGTTCCCCCAGCGAGGCGATGACCCGGGTCAGTTGCGATTTTACTTTTTGCCGCCGCCCTTCATCTCGCAACAGCTCGAGCGCGGCGCGGGCCACGTTCTCCGCCGTTAAATCGTTCTGCAGAAACTCCGGATACACCTCCGCCTGCGCCAGCAGATTCGGCATCGTGATGGTCTTCACGGTGATGATGCAGCGGGCGATTTGATAATTGAGCCACGAGGTTTTGTAGCCGGTCACCGCCGGCACGCCGAAAAACGCGCATTCCATCGTCACCGTGCCGGTCTTGGAAATGGCGATGTCCGCCTGCTCCAGGGCCTCGGGCAATTTCCCGATCTGAATCTCCAGGTTTGGAACCACCCTTTGCGCCAGGCTTTCGGTATCGGCGAGGGTGGGCACGCCGCTGAAACCCGGCTGCCCGCCCGCCCTGCGCGCAAGCTCCCGCGAAACAATTTTTAACAGACGCTCGCCCGGCAAAATCATTCTGGCTTTGACCTGCGGCCATTCCCCCTGAATGATGTTCAAGGCGTCCAACATCACAGGCAGATGCCGGTGCAACTCGCTCTTTCGGCTGCCCGGCAGCAAGACAATCTGTGCCGGACGGTTGGGCGCCACGGTCGTCACGGTCTCGCGGCCGGCCGGCGACAAACCATGCCGGGCAAATCGCCCCACCATCGGATGCCCCACAAATTCCACGCGCAGGTTGGGCACGCGCTGCGCATACCAGTCCTTCTCAAACGGGAAGATGCTCAGCAGCAGATCATAATCCTCCGCGATCCGCCAGGCGCGGCCCGGCCGGGACGCCCAGACCTGCGGCGACACAAACTGCACGAGCTTTGGGTTCCACTTGGAAAAGGGATTGTTCCGCACGTGTTCCTTGATGGCATGCCCAAACCGCAAATTGAATCCGCCGTAGTCCACGCCGATAATGACGTCCGGCTGCCGCTCGATGGCAGTGGCGAGCAGTTGGTTCATCAGCCGGTGGAGTTCCAGCAGCTTTGCCAGCACATCCGTGACGCCGAGTATCGCGAGGTGCGACATGTCATGCACCAGCTCCACGCCGGCACCAGCCATCCGGGGTCCGCCAGCGCCGAAGTAATCCGCCTCCGGCAGCCGGTCGCGCAACGCCGCCACCAGTTCGGCGGCGAGCAAATCCCCGCTGGCCTCGCCGGCGATGAGCATGAATGATCTCGATTCCACATTTTCATTTCAACGTAAAGCCGCGAGGTTGCAAAGCCGCAAATTTGGATCGTTTTCAAATGGCCAAAAATTGGCAAAAAGTTGCCAACCGAAGGGGAGTGTTATTTGCGCGGCGACCGGAACATGGGGGGATGAATCGTGGTAGCTCCCTGTTCTGCGCGTTATCGGTGTTGTTGCTGGCGGCGGTTCCGGCCTTCGCCGGCGTCAAGAACAGTGACTGCCTGGATTGTCACGGCGATAACACGCTCTGCAAGACCAACGCGGCCGGCAAGGCCATCTCGCTGTTCGTGGACGTGGCGCGCCTGAAACTGTCGGCCCACCGGACCAATGAGTGCATCAGTTGCCATACGGATGTCACGGTCAAACATCCGGATGACAACCGGCTCCTCGCGCCCGTCAATTGCGGTCGCTGTCATGCCCGCCAGGCCGGGAGTTATAATGCCAGCGTGCACGGCCTCGCCTTGAAGGCGGGACGGGACGACGCGCCCACGTGCAGCGACTGCCATGATTCCCATGACATCATCTCCGACAATTCACCCACTTCCCCCATCTATATCTCGCGCCAGGCCGAAACGTGCGGCGCGTGCCATGACAAGGAGGCGCGCGACTGGGAGCAGAGCGTTCACGGCAAGGCTGTTCTGGCTGGTGCCCATGACGCCCCCACCTGTACCGGCTGTCATGATGAACACAAGATTCGGTCGCTGAGAAAGAGCTCTTCCATCGTCATCTCGGAAGATGTCTGCAGCCGGTGCCATGCCTCCGAGCGTCTGAATACCAAATACAATCTGCCCGATGACCGGGTGAAAACCTTTTTCGAGAGCTACCACGGCTTGGCGGCCCAATACGGTTCCACCGTCGCCGCCAACTGCGCCAGTTGCCATGGCTTTCATAAAGTCCTGCCCTCCGCGGACACCAATTCCACCATCAACAAGGCCCACTTGGTCGAAACCTGCGGGAAATGTCATCCCGGCGCCAATACCGAGTTTTCCCTCGGCAAGATCCACGTGGCGCCCGATGGCCAGGCCGGCGGTGCGGATTTTGGCAGCCGCCTGAACCGCTGGGTGCGGCGGGTCTATCTCTTCCTCATTTTTGCCACGATTGGCGCCATGTTGGCCCATAACGGCACACTCTTCATCAAGAAAACCGCCGCCCGCCTCCGCCGCACCGAACGTCCGATTGTGCGCATGACCGTGGCGCAGCGGTGGCAGCATTTTGTGCTGGCCGGCAGCTTCATCGTTCTGGCCCTGACCGGCTTTGCCCTCAAATTCCCTGATTCCTGGCTGGCCAAGGCGCTTGGCTCCAGCGAACCCTTCCGCCGCTGGGCCCACCGCGTCGCCGGCATCATCATGCTCCTGATTGGAGCCTATCACTTGGTTTATCTGCTAACGACGCGGGATGGCCGCAAGCTTCTTGCCGACCTGTTCCCGGTGAAGAAAGATGCCCTGGATGTCTGGCAGGCCGTGCGTTATCTCAGTGGCCTGTCGTCACATAAGCCGCAAATCGGGCGCTTCGGTTACGCGGAAAAGATGGAATACTGGGCGGTTGTCTGGGGCACCATCATCATGGGCGCCACCGGCCTGGCCATCTGGTTCAAAATTGACGTCACCCGGTTTTTCCCCCGCTGGGTCGTGGCCGTGGCGACCACCATTCACTATTACGAAGCCGTGCTGGCGTGTCTGGCGATCATTGTTTGGCATTTCTACCATGTCATCTTCGATCCGGAAATCTACCCCCTGAACACCGCCTGCCTGGACGGCCGGATCTCCGAGGAGTTCCAAGCCCATGAACATCCGCTGGAGCCCGAAGTTGGGCAACGCCGCGCCGACCCACCGGTCAGTGGCAAGGAAATCTGATCTTTTCGTGCAGCCAAGCCAAAAAGATTAAGCGTGCCAAAGATTGCGTGAAAAATAACAAGAAAGGGTAAGCGTAAAGGTCTGGCTGGCCTTAAAGTTGTCCCAGACAATGAAAACGGTGGATCAACATGAAAATCTTTGTTGCAGGCCTGAGCTATAAAACCACGCCGGTCGAAGTCCGCGAGAAGCTCGCGGTGCAGCGGGGCCGTCTCCAGTGTTGCGGCTGCCGCCTCAAGCTGCGCGGCGGTTTGGAGGAAGTCGTCCTGCTCTCCACCTGCAACCGGGTGGAAATTTACGGGGTTTCCCCGTGGATTCACGGCCGCGTGCACCAGCTTTTTCAGGAACTTGTCGGTGACGATTTTGATCTCACTCCGTATCTCTATGTCAAGGAAGGCGCCGCGGCGGCCCGGCACCTGTTCGCCGTGGCCAGCGGCCTGGATTCCCTCGTCATCGGTGAAACCGAAATCACCGGCCAGGTGAAGAACGCCTACCAACTGGCCAAGGACGCCGGCCTCGTGGGCAAGAAAATGAACCGTCTGTTCCAGACCGCCCTTTCGGTGGTCAAGGAGATCCGCACCAACACCGCCATCGGCCGCGGCGCCACCTCCGTCGGCAGCGTGGCGGTGGAGCTGGCGGAAAAGGTTTTCGACGCCAAGTTGAGCGAGAAGACCGTGATGATTTTGGGCGCCGGCAAAATGGGCGAGGCGTGCGTGAAGCACCTGGCCAAGCGCGGCGCCAAAACCGTGCTGGTGGCCAACCGCTCCGTGGAGCGCGCCGAGAAGCTCGCCGCGGAATTCGGCGGCCGCGCCGTCCGCCTGGAAGATTCCGCCGCCGCCATGACCGAGGCGGACATCCTCGTCAGTTCCACCGGCAGTCCGGACATCGTTTTGCGCCGCGAGGATATATCCCGGATTTTGCCCGCCCGGCGCAACCGCCCGCTGGTTCTGGTGGACATCGCGGTGCCGCGCGACATTGATCCGGCCGTCGCCGAACTCCCGAATGTTTTTCTCTATGACATTGACGATCTCGAAGCGGTCGTCCGTGAAAACACCAAAAACCGCGAGCAGGAACTGGCGGTCTGCCACCAGATCATCGCGCGCCACGTGGCGGCCTTGATGGCCCGCTGGGATGCGCGCCGCTTTCCCGGCCCGGTTGAGATCGTGCCCGGCCGGGTGCAGGAGAGCGCCACTGTCTGATCCCTTCTGAGATGATGAACAACTTGTCCGCAAAACAATTTAACGGTGGATGCGAAACAACTCACTTGCCGCTGAGTGCGTCTGCTGTTGGAATCCGGCGCCGGGTGGCGGCCGGTAAAAACCAGGCCTTGACATCGGGCCGTTCCTGACCGAGCAGACAACCACAACACGCGCGAATAACTCAAACCGAAGTATGAAAATCCCGTCCCTCCTCACGCTAACCGTCGTCACAGGCTCCCTGTTGACCTTAACCGCCCGCGCCGGCATTGTCGGCAGCCCCCACGATTTTTCCTCGCAATCGTGGAATACTGATCCCTCGGATCCGGCGACCGTTTGCAGCACCTGCCACACGCCGCACCATGCGGACAGCACCGTTGTTCCCCTGTGGGCGCACCAAACCACCGTGTCCACGTTCACCATGTATAATCAGGCCAACGTTCCGTCTTCCCAGATGGTGGCCCTCCCGGCCGCGCAGCCGAACGGCATCTCCAAGGCGTGCTTGAGCTGCCATGACGGCACGGTGGCCATCAACACCTACGGCGGCCAGCCGGCCTTCGGCGGGGTGATGACCACGCACGGCACGGCCACCTACGTGACCAACAGCGCCAATCTCGGCACCGACCTCACGCATTCGCATCCCATTTCCATTGTTTACAACCCCGCGCTCGTCGGCACCGGCCCCAATCAGGACGAATGGTTGTACAATCCCAACACCACGCCCGTGCTCACTCCGGTCAGCGGCACTTTTGTTCCCGGCAATGACATGACCATTAACGGCTTTTTGCTGAACGGCAATAACTCGCTCGAATGCACCTCCTGCCATGATGTGCACAACCAGGAGGGCACGCCGTTTGACATCGTCAACAATCCCAAGCTCGTGAAGATCGTGGGGGTGGACGCCAGTGGCAAGGGCAGCTTGCTTTGCCGCAGTTGCCATAACAAGTAATCCCGACCTCCGTTGTGCTTGAGGTTATGAACCGCGCCCGCGCCGTTGATCCCGTCGGTCTTCGCCTGGCTCGCGCGAATCATTCATAACGGTGCAGGAACAACCAACCAAATATATCAAAATGAAAACGATTGATTTCCATCGGGCGCACCGTGCGCTGGCCATCCTGGCGGTTGGCCTCGCCCTTGGCGGTGTTTGTGGCACCGCTTCCGGGCAGGACATGTATCGGATGGCCCTGGGTTCCGGCGGCGGCATTCCGGCGCAGCCCGTGCAGAATGCGCCGCTCGTGACCAGCACCAATTACACGCTGAGCTGGTACGGCATGGAAGGCTGGTACACCATCCTGGGCGCCACCAGTCCCGCCGGCCCCTGGAGCCCCATCAGCACCGTGGCCGCCTCCGCCAACGCCTGGCAGACCACCCTGCCACTTCCGGACACCAGCAACAACTATTCCTTCTTCCAACTGAGCCAGGCCAATTCCTTCGCCGGATCCAGCGCCTGCGGCGGCTGCCACGGCGCCCAATACAACACCTACGCGGCCACCCCGCATGCCAGTGCTTACAACGCCTTGGTGAACAGCCACATGAACAACAATTCGGAGTGCCTGCTTTGCCATACCGTCGGCTTTGGCCAGCCCACCGGTTTCACCAATGCCACCCTGACTCCCAATCTCGAGGGCGTCGGCTGCGAAAACTGTCACGGCCCCGCCGGCTGGCATAAGAGCAGCGATCATTCGCTCATCGTTCCCGCCGTCAGCATCGCCCCCGAAATCTGCGGCAGTTGCCATCAAGGCTTCAATCCCCAGTACAACGAGTACACCAATTCCCTCCACGATCAGGTGAACGACACCATCAAGTACGGTGTCGAAGGCGGCATTTATTACACCAACACCGTGGTCGTTGGCACCAACACGCTTTACGGCTACTATCTCACCACCAACTCGCTGGGCGCCCTCGTCACCAATGCCACCACGGGCATCTTCAGCAGCAGCCATGTCCCCGGTTCCTCCATTGATTCCGGCGACGATCGCCAGACGAGCTGCGGCGTTTGCCACTCCGGCGCGGCCCGCATGGCCATGATCAATGATTATCTCGCCCGCCAGTCCGGTGTCACCAATCCGCTCGTGCTGCCCACCGCTGACGATGCCGGCGCCTGGGGCCCCACCTGCGGCGTTTGCCATGACCCGCACGCGCTCCATCCGTCACCCGTCTTTACGGACATCTCGAATGCCATGGTCGCCGTGGCACCCCAGTACCTCCAGTTGCGGAATCCCACGTGGTCGTCCAACTTCTTCACCATGGCGTCGCAGTCGGACAAGCGTTTCGACTCCTTCGGCAATCCGTATTACATGAACACGACCTTTGCCACCATGTATGACCCGACCGTCAACGTCTGCGGCCAGTGCCACAACACCCGCGGCGCCCGCTGGGACGGACGCGGCTACGGTCTGCTCTCCAATAGCATCCCGGTCACGAATGCGGTGATCTCTCCCGCTTACATCTACGTCTATACGACCAACTACAACAGCTACGGCCAGTTTGTCGGGGTCACCACCAATGCATATCCCACCGGCGGCACGGTGACCAATTACGTCGTCACCAACTATCTCGCCATGGTCACCGGTTTGACGACCAATATCAACGGCTTCAGCCGCGCGCCCCACAATTCGGTTCAGTACAACATCGTGATCGGCATCCTACAGCCGGATTACCTGAATACCACCAACGGCAAGACCGTCTATACCAACGGGGTGCTCAACAATGGCATGGGCATCTATGCCACGCACAGCGGCATCGCGGCCCGCGGCACCTATAACACCAACCAGTGCGCCACCTGCCACGTTCCCTGTTACACCCTTAATGGCGCCAATGTCACCGGGCACACGTTCAACATGGATCCCAATGGCTGCGCCCTGGGCGGCTGCCATACTTCCGGTTACCCGGACTATCCCGATTATCAGACTACCACCACCAACGAGATTGCGAGTGACGTGGATTTGCTGAACCGTTGGGCCACCAATAACGCGCCCGCCATCCTGGGCGCCAACTACCACAAGTATCTCCAGAATAGCTGGGAATATACTTCGCCCGGCGTGCTCGCCAGTCTGACCAATTCCGGACCCTCCTCCGCGGATCAGTTGAAACTGCCCGCCGTCATCCAGCAGGCCCGCTTCGATGTGTACATGGTGCGCAACGACGGCAGCCTGGGCGTGCATAATCCCACCTTCATCCCGCTGCTCCTCAAGGACGCGGAAACCAAGGTCCTCGGCCAGTTCGTCACGGCCAAGTTTACGGCGAACTCCACGACCATCGGGGTCAACGGAGCGGTAAACTTCACGAATCTTAATCCGAACGTGACCGCCGCCACTTGGAACTTCGGCGACGGCTCCGCGCTGGTCAACAACACGGCCACCACGGTCACGCATACTTACACCGCGGCCGGCGCCTACCCGGTGACGCTCGTGGCCACCGATGCCAACGGCACCGAGTCGCTGACGCGCAATAATTACATCAACGTCTATGTCTTGCCGACCCCGAGCATGACCTATACGCCCGGCACGCTGACGCACCCGGTTTCGGTGAACTTCACCAACTCCAGCGCCAATGCCACGTTTGGCACTTGGTCGTTCTACGACAATTCCGGCAGCATGAGCAGCACGCATCGCCTCCTGGGCGAATCGGGCATGACCGCCGCGTTCACCTACACCAACGCCGGCAATTATCCGGTGTTGCTCAAGGCGAGCAGCCCCGGTGGCAGCGCCAGCATCACGAACAACATTACCATCCAGTGATCGCTTCGCGCTGAGATTCAATTCCAAACGGGCTTTGGCCGCCAGGTGGCCAAAGCCCGTTCTTTTTGTCACGGGCGGGCGGCCGGATGGAGAGGTGCAAAAGACACTTGGTTTTCACGCGCCGCCCTTGTATGGTGCGCGGTGCCCGGTAAGGCAGGCTGATGGATTAACGCATTTGATTTTATGTTAAAAATGACTCCTTGGCGATGGCTCTCATTCGCCGGCTGTTTGTTCCTGGTCGCCGTGGCCGGGTGCGCCACCCGCCACCCCGCGCCGAAGGTTTATACGTTTTTTCCGCCGTCGCCCGATGAGCCGCGCATCCAATTCCTCACCACCTTTGCCTCGGATGCCGACCTCGGCCGGGGCCGGACCTTCGAGGATTATATCGTCGGGGACCAGAAAACCACCGATCCCCTCGTCAAGCCCTATGGACTGGCGATCCATGATGGCAAAATCTTTGTCTGCGACACCGTGGCCGATACGATTTTGGCGTTTGACCTGAAGAAGCGGCGAGCCGCTTACTTCGCGCCGCAAGGCGAAGGGAAGCTGCGGCTGCCCATCAACATCACCATTGACCGGGACGGCACCCGCTATGTGGCCGACACCGGGCGCGCCCAAGTGCTCATTTACAACGCCCAAGGCACGTTTCTCGAAGCCATGGGGAAAAAGGACGAGATGAAACCGTCGGACGTCGCCCTCTCGGCCGACCGGATCTATATCGCCGATCTCTTGAATCATTGCGTGCGGGTCTATGCCAAGCCGGGCCACCAGTTCCTGTTCTCCATTCCCGCGGACGACAAGGCTGCCAAGGGCAAACTTCTATCGCCCACGAATCTCGCGCTGGATCAGGCGGGCAACCGGTTGCTCGTCTCGGACACCGGGGCGAATGAGGTTCAGGTTTATGATCTCCAGGGGAAATACCTCCGCAGCATCGGCCGCGCCGGCGTGGCTCCGGGGATGTTTGCCCGGCCCAAGGGGATTGCGGTGGACCATCAAGGTTTGACTTACGTCGTGGACGCCGTCACCCAGGTGGTCCAAATCTTTGATACCGAAGGCCGCCTCCTGCTCTTCTTCGCCGAAGCCGGTGCCAGCACACAAGGCGATGTCGTTCTGCCCGCCGTCGTGAAGGTGGACTATGACAACCTGGGCTACTTCCAAAAATTTGTCGCTCCCGGACGCCAGCTAGATTATCTGATCTTCGTCACCAGCCAGTTCGGCGGTCAGAAGGTCAGCGTGTATGGCTTCCTGAAACAACCCGGGGCTCAAACCTCTCCGTGAGGTGGGGATTCCCGGCTTGATGGGAAAGGCGGCGTCGCCGGTGCGGGCGCAGGGTTTCCGCTCCAAGGGAAACTTGGGGGGGCAAGCGCGCCGCCAGGTCGTCGCCGCCGGTGATTTCGTCTGTGGAACGTGCCGTATGACAATGGCTTGCCATTTGTTGTTGTAGAAACAACAACAAAAGGCTCGCAAAGACCAAGATGGGTGTAGCTGGAATGGCCCGCCGGCGGCATTGTTCCGCTGAACATGATTTATGCAAACGCAACGCCAGCAAACAATACCGGCGATGAATGGGCCGGCAGATGTTGTGCGGTCCGGGCGTAGCTTTCAGGTTCACCACCCCCGAAATGTTTTGCCCTGACTCTCCTGGAATGAACAGGCTGTCGTCCAAAACTAGATGCCACCGGTATTGGTTCCGGTCCCTTCTGGGACTGTTGGCTTTGGCCGGTGCGGTGGCTTTCCTGGCCGGGTGCCGTTCCGACACCAAGCAGGAATGGCTGACGTTCTTTTTTGACGGCGTCCCGCCACCCGGCGCCACCAATGCGGTCCCCGTCCCTCATACGTCCCGGGTCAGGACGCCCGGCCTGCCGGCGGCGGCTACCAATGCGGCACCGGTCCGGCCCAAATTGGACGTGCATCCGCCCTACGCGCAGCGCGATTGCACCGCCTGCCACGAATCCGAATTCTCCCAGAAGATGCGCGGCAAGCCCGGCGAGGTCTGCTTCAGTTGTCACGCGGATCTGCAAAAGAGCTTCACGGCGGGCAAGGTGAAACACCAACCCGTGGAGGAGGGCGACTGCGTCAGTTGCCACGCTCCCCACCAGTCCGTTAATGCCAAGCTGCTCGTCAAGACCGGGCCGGCGCTCTGCCTCACCTGCCATGATGATCCGTTGGCGGCGGGCAAGATCAAACATCAGGCGGTCGAATCCGGCGACTGCCTCGATTGCCACGCTCCCCACGCCACGAATTTCAAGGGCCTGCTCAAAAAATCCGTCAAGGACACCTGCGGCGATTGTCACGACGACCTGACCGCGCAGAAAAAATTCATCCATCAGCCCGTGGACGACGGCGACTGCATGGAATGCCACACGCCCCATGCCGGCAAGCTCAAGGGCCTCCTGAAAAAGCCCGTCAAAGAGACCTGCCTCGACTGCCACGACGACCTCATTGGCAAGAAAAAGGTCGTTCACCAACCCGTGGACGACGGGGAGTGTCTGGACTGCCACGATCCACACGCCAGCAAGATCAAGGGCTTGTTAAAGAAATCCGTCAAGGACACCTGCGCTGATTGCCACGATGATGTTCCCGCCAAAAATGCCCGGGACGTCCATCAGCCCGTTGGCGATGGCGACTGTCTGGCCTGTCATGATCCCCATGCCACCGACAAGAAGGCGCTCGTCAAGAAATCCACGCCCGCGCTGTGCTGGGACTGCCATGACAATTTTCTGGAGAAGGCCAAATTCCAACACGACGTGGTCGAAGACTGCACCGGCTGCCACAAGCCGCACAGCTCGGCGGAGGACAATCTCCTGGCCAAGAACATTTTCAAGCTCTGCGGCGATTGCCATGACGACAAGGATCTCAAGGCGGTCAAGGCGCACGCCGGTTCTGAAGGCAAATCCTGCGTCGTCTGCCATGACCCCCACGTCGGCAAGGACAAGTTTTTGCTCAAAGCCGCCGCCGGGAAGGAGGCGGGCGCTGCGAAATGAACATCGCTTGGTATTATCGCTGGCGCTTCCTTGCGGGTCTCCTCGTCCTGGGCCTGATTCAACGCTTCGCCCCCTGGGCCCGCGCCGATGAGCCGGGCTGGTTCCATCTCAACGGCTGGCCCGAGCCCAGCGTCGGCCTGAACGTGGACGGCTCCGAGGAAACCACCCGCCTCAACGGCGTTAATTCCGTCTATGACACCCTGTTCATCACGCCCACCATCGGGCTGAAAACCTCCGGTTACGTTTACCACCCCAATCTGCTCTCCTTCAATTTTGACGGCAGCTTCGGGTGGGGCTTGGACCAGATGACCACCACCAGCCCGGGTTACCGCCAGGCCATCAACGAAAACGATCAACTGAACCAATACCTGCTGCAGATTGATCTCCTCCAGGAGAAGCCTTACAACGCCTCGTTCTTCGCCTCCCAGGACCACACCTATCGCGACTACGGTTCCTTTGACACCTTCACCGTGGACAGCACCCGCTACGGCGGACGCCTCAGTTGGGACGTGGGCGATTTCACCCTGACCAGCGATTTCGGTTACACCGATGAAACCGACACCGGATTGATTGATTCCTCCGAGGTTAAGGAAACCTATGCCGATTTTCTCGGCATCCACAAGCGGAAGTACGGCCAAACCACGGTCACCGCCCGGTGGGACATGTTCGACAACATCCTGAACTTCGGCAACTCGCTGACGAGCGTGAATGAGTCCGTGGGCATCGCCGATTCGGAAACCTTCGGCAGCCGCAAGCAAATCACCGCCGCCACCGGTGTCACGTTCAGCCATGCCGAATATGGCAGCCAAACCATTGACACCATCAACGCCACCGAGAACGTCAATATCAACCATGGCCCGAATCTGGACAGCTTCCTGATTTTTGATTTTGATCAAAACTATCTGCACCCCGCGTCCGAATCCTATGTTCAAGGCTCCTATGGCATCCGCCACCAGCTCTATGAGAGCCTCACCTCCACGCTGGACGTTCACGGCAGCTATCAGGAGGACTCGGACGTGACCGGTTCCAGCACCACGGACCTTTACGGCGTGGGGTTGGCGGAGAATTACGTCAAGCGGCTCCAGTCCTGGGGGCACTTGAGCATCGGCGGCAGCATCGTGGCCGATCATCAGGACCAAAGCGCCTTGGGCGACACCTTCACCAGCATTGATGAATCCCACACGGTTTATCTGCCCACCAGTTCGCAATTCCGGCCCGTCTATCTGAACCGGCCCAACGTCATCACCGGCTCCATCCAGGTGACCGCCGCCGGCCAGGCTCTCATTGAGGGCTCCGATTACCAGGTGATTTCCTCGGGCCAGTTGACCGAAGTGCGCCTGATTGTTCCGCCCAGCAGCCATCTGCAATCCCTGCTGGGCAGCAACGACAGTCTGGCCATTGCCGTCACCTATCAGAGCGAAGGGCTGAACAACGCGTCCTTTGAGTCGCTCACGTCCAATTTTGACATCCGCCTGGATCTGTTCGGCCGCTTTGGCATCTACGGCCGCCTGAACTGGCTGGACAACGACGCGCCGCCGCAGGTGCTCACGCAGACGCTCACCGACTTGGTCGGCGGCGTGGATTACAACTGGCGCTGGCTGCGCACCGGCGCCGAATACGAGGATTACGATTCCAATTTCAGCCAGTACGACGCCCTCCGGTTCTTCCAGAACCTGAATTTCGCCTTGGACAGCCGCTCCTCGTTGGGCTTGAATTTCAACGAGACGTTCTATCACTACGCCGGCAGCGGGGACGAAACGCTTTACCAATTTACGACGCGTTACAACCTTCAGCTCTGGTCCTCGTTCTCCTGCTTTATCCAGGGCGGCTGTTCGTTCCAGAACGTGCTCGGTACCGAAGAGACGGATGGCGCCGCCGAGGCCGGGTTTAGCTGGACGCGCGGCAAGCTGAGCGTGCGGGCCGGCTACGAATACCATACGCAAAACACCACGTCGGGGCGTTTTTCGGAAGAATTCGAGAAAAACCTCTTCTTCGTTTACCTTAAGCGAACATTTTAAGCCATGTCGGAAAGCTTTCATCCACCTCGATTGCGCGTCGTGCTGGCCGCCGGTTTCTGGCTGCTGGCGGGGTGGGGCGCCAGCGCCGGCCAACTCGCCGGCACGCCCGCCTGGCCGCCGCCGCCGGCCGATCCTTATGTGGTCTATGTGCGCGAAATTGACGGCCCCAAGGACATCGGCGCCAAGGCGCCGTTCTTCACGCGGCTGGCCAACGCCATCACCGGCGTCAGCGCCCAGGCCAAAAACCTAAACCACCCTTTCGGCCTGTCGCTGGATGATACCGGCAACCTCGTCGTCACGGATACCGGCGCCGGGATGGTTTGCTATCTCGATCTCGCCCGCAAAAAATGGCTGCGCTGGAACGCGCTGGACGGACACCGGCTCCTTTCGCCCGTGGCTGCGGTGCATCGCGGCCAGACCTTTTACGTGGCCGACACCGGCTGGGGCCGGGTGATGGCCTTCGATGACAAGGCGCACGTCCAGTTCGGCATCACCCGGGAACTCGCCCGGCCGGCCGGGCTCGCGCTGCTGGGCGACCGGTTGCTGGTGGTGGATTCGGCGCTGCACCAGGTGGCCGTGTATGACCTGCGCGGCAATTTCCTTTCCAAGTTCGGCCGCCGCGGCCTCGAACCGGGCGAATTCAATTTTCCCACGCACATTGCCGTGGATGACCGCAATCTAATTTACGTCACCGATTCCCTGAACGACCGCATTCAAGTGTTTACTGCGGACGGCCGGTTCGTGCGGATGTTCGGCAGCCCGGGCGACGCGCCCGGCCACTTCAGCCGCCCCAAGGGCGTGGCGGTGGATGGCTCCGGCCACGTGTACGTGGTGGACGCGGTGTTCGGCAATGTCCAGATTTTCAATGACCAGGGCCGCCTGCTGCTGGATTTTGGCCAGGGCGGTTCCGCCGCGGGCGAGTTCTGTTTGCCCAACGCCATCGCGATCAACGCGCGCAACGAAATCTACGTGGCGGATGCCTATAATCATCGCCTGCAAATGTTCCGTTACACCGGCCGAGAATGAAATCCACCCTTCACCTCCTCCTGGCGCTGGCCGGTCTCTTCCTGCCGGTTTCCGGGGCGTTGGCCCAATCGCAAAACCCGAACAGCATTGTCAACTCGGTCCACAATCTCTCGGTCAGCAGCCCCGGCACCATCCACGCTTCCACCGAGACGGAAATCTGCGTGTTTTGCCACACGCCGCATTTCGCCACCGGCGACGGTCCGCTGTGGAACCATCAGATGTCCTCGGCCGTTTATAAGCCCTATGCCAGCGGCTCCATCAAGGCCACGATCGGCCAGCCCACGGGCGCCTCCCGGCTGTGCCTGAGCTGCCACGACGGCACCGTGGCGCTGGGCATGGTTCAGAGCCGCGCCAACGGCATTGCCATGAACACGGCCACCCTGCCCACCGGTCCGGCCAACCTCGGAACCGACCTGACCGGCGACCATCCAATTTCGTTCGTCTATGACAGCGCGCTCGCGGCGGCCGACGGCAATTTGTACGATCCCGGCGCCCTCCCGCAGGCGGTGCGCCTGGATCGCAGCGGGCAACTCCAATGCACGGCGTGCCACGATCCGCATAACGACCAGTACGGGAATTTTCTGGTGGTGGACAACACCGGTTCGGCGCTCTGCCTCACCTGCCATAACATCATCAACTGGCCCACCTCGGCGCACGCGATTTCAGGCCAGCCATTGCCTGCGGTGGTGGTCAACGCGCTGGCCGCCGCCTCCGCCGATCCCAAGGCCAAGACCGTGAAGGCCCGCACCGTGTCGGGCGCGGCCTGCGCCAGCTGCCATGTGCCGCACGCCGCCGGCGCCAAGGCGGCACTGACCCGCTTTGCCGACCCGGAAAAGAACTGCGACTATTGCCACGACAGCACCGGCCCGGGACAGACCGTGATGTCGGATTTCAGCAAGATCAGCGCGCATCCCATTTACTTGAACGCCCAATCGCACAGCCCGCAGGAGGACCCCGTGAATCCGCCGGAGCGGCATGTGACGTGCGTGGATTGTCACAATCCGCACGCCGTCAACAACTCCATCGGCAGCACGGCCAAAGTGGCCGGCTCGCTCACGGGCGTCACCGGCGTCACGGCGGGCGGGACGGTGATCCGGAATGTGCTGCATGAATACGAATTATGTTTCCGCTGCCACGGCGACAGCGTGGCGCGCGGCCCGGCGCGGGTGACGCGCCAGGTGGTGGAGACGGACACGCGGCGGCAGTTCAATCCGGGCAGCACGTCGTTTCACCCGGTGGAATCGGTGGGCAAAAACCTCGCCACGCCCAGCCTGCTCAAGCCGCTGACCACCTCAAGCCTGATTGGCTGTTCCGACTGCCACAACAACGACCAGGGGCCGAAGAACGGCGGCAGCGGCGCCAACGGCCCGCATGGTTCGGCGTACGTGCCGCTGCTGGAGCGCCGGCTGCTGCTCACGGACGGCACGCCGTACAACCCGGACAACTTCGCGCTCTGCTATAAATGCCACAGCCCCGTCACCGTGGATAGCAACGCCAACAACAGTTGGGCCTACCATCGCCAGCACATCGAAGATTATCGCGCCGCCTGCACCACCTGCCACGACTCGCATGCCTCCACCCAGCCGCATCTGATCAACTTCAACACCACGTATGTGCTGCCGTACAACGGCGTGTTGCGTTACCTCTCAACCGGCGGCAACCACGGAACGTGCACGCTCACCTGTCACGACGGCACCGGCAAAAACCAGGTGCACAACGCGGTGACGTACTGAGCCGGGCGGACGCCGGCGCGGCGTCATCAGGCGGTTTGGCCCAATATCCGGCGCAGCCGGCGCAACATGCTTTGGGCCATGCGCTCGTAGGGGAGCAGGGGACGCCCATGGGTCCGGATCTCGTCAATCGTCTCCAACGCCATCCCGAAATCGAAGTCGTGAAACGCCCGGTCGTGCTGCACCCGGTGGACCCACCGGGCGAAATCGGTGATTTCCTCGATCTCGCCGGCGTGGCCCGGCCGGAATGAGATTCCCCAGCCGTCCCGCCGTTCGAAACCGTCGAGCGCAGTCTTCTCCTCAAACCAGGTGTCGCCAAGCAGAATGCACACGGACTCGCGGGCCAGCGAACCCAGCCGGTAAAAGACCAGCCGCGCCTCCGTCTCGGAGAAATGTTCGTAGGCGATGTCCAGTGCGTCGTCGCCCGGCGGGGTGAATTTCGTCTGGAAGGCAACGCGGAGGCTGCCGGGCACGGCCGGGGACCGCTCGATGCACAGGTTTTCCGAAAAAACCCAACGCAGGTCGGTGGGGAAGCCGTGGCGCGTCAGGCATTGTTTCCAGGCTTCCAGCGCTTCGTCGAGCGCCGGGCGGGTGAATTTGGCAGTGCTCATGGGTATGGGATCTGCCTATTTCTGCCCGTTCCGGCGAAACCAATCAACAAAAAGCGGTATGCCCGTTTGCACCGTCATGCGCGGATGGTACCCCAGCCGGGCGCGGGCCTTGGAAATATCGGCGAAAGTGATCGGCACGTCGCCCGGCTGGAGCGGCTGCCGGTCAATGATTGCCGTCTTGCCGAGGGCCTGCTCGATGAGCGCGATCAGTTCGCACAGTTGGATTGTGTGCGACTCGCCCAAGTTGAAGATCTCGAAGCCGAACTCGCGCTGGGTGCAGGCCATGACGCCTTCGACGATGTCCGTGATGTGCGTGTGATCGCGCGCCGTGCTGCCGTCGCCGAAAACGGGGATGGGCCGGCCCGCGTCAATCAGCCGGGTGAACTTGTGGATGGCCAGGTCCGGGCGCTGGCGCGGGCCATACACGGTGAAAAAGCGCAGCATGGCCACGTCCATCCGGTACACGTGATGCCAGGTGTGGCCCAGGGCCTCGCACGCCAGTTTGCTGGCCGCATAGGGCGACACGGCGGAAAAAATGGGATCGCTCTCGCGGAACGGCACCCGGGAGTTCACGCCGTACACGGACGACGACGAAGCAATGGTGATTTTCTTGACGCCCGATTTGCGCGCGGCTTCGAGGACGTTGACGGTGCCCTCGACATTGACGCGCTGGTACAGTGCGGGTTGTTCCAGGCTGGGGCGCACGCCGGCGCGGGCGGCCAGGTGGATGACCTGGTCAAACTTGACCGACGAGCACACGCGGGCTACCGCCGCGGCGTCGCAAAGGTCGCCGGGAACGAATTCAAAAGGCTTGGCCAGAGCCTGGATCTCCCGCAGATTTCGCCGCTTGATCTGCGGGTCGTAAAAATCGTTCAAATCATCGAAGGCCCAGACCCGGTGACCGTCCCGCAGGAGACGTTCGCAGACATGGGAGCCAATGAAACCGGCGCCGCCGGTCACGAGAAAATTCATGCGAAAAATTAACGCTTGCCGCCAGCCCTGTCGAGCCTCACGCGCCCCCCCCGGCTGACCGGTCGCCGGCGATGTCAGGGTCCGACGCTTTCTTTTCTGCCTTGCAACAAAGGCCGGCTGGTTTCCACTTACACCTGGGGGATGGCGCAAGCCATCTGGAGACTATCCGGCAACGGCAAGACCTGACCATTCCTCCTCGCACCTCGCCACAGGCCGAATTCGACGCAACGAACGTGCCCGCGTTCAAGAATCAGGCCACTTAGTTGCGTCCAGAAAACAAAGATAATGCGGTGACAGTGTTATTGGCTGCCACGGTCGCCGCTGCCCGGCCTGGCCCGAAGCGGCGACGGTTAGTTCATCAACGCTGCTCGTCGCAGCGAGAATGTGACGATGCCGAGCCCGGCCGGCCCCGCTATCTTCAGCGGTTATAACCTTAAGTGCGCAGCAAAAAAAAAGCCGCCCGGAACGGCGGCCTGGGAACCAAGCGGAGTTATTTGGCCGCCGCAGCCTTGGCGGCGCGGACGCGGGCCCAGCGGGCGCGGGCGGCGGCACCGATGGCGGCGCGGGCGGCGGCGCTCATCTTGCGGGGGCCGCGCTTGCCCGGGGTCTTGCCCGGGGTGCCGTCAGTGGCGCCTTTCACGCGGGCCCAGCGGGCCTTTTGCCCCGCGCGAATCCGGGCAATGCCGGCGGCGCTGATCTTCCGGCGGCCGCGTTTTCCGGCCACGGCCGGCAACGCCGGGACGCCGGGCAGACGGCCGAGTTCTTGTTGCAGAGACTCAATTTTTTCCTTGAGATCCGCTGCGTAACGGAGTTGAGCTGGAGTTAGATTGATTAAACTCATGCGGCATCTTATAGCAATTAATGCCGCTTAGTCCAAGGAAAAAATGCAGTAAAAATGCGGGGGTTGTAAGTGGTCTGCCCCGCCCTCGGTCCGCCCGCCATTGCCGGTGTTCCGGCCCGGCGATAAGATAACACCTTGCTGTTCAAGCGCGAGGCCGAAACGGCCATTACGCTGAATCCGCGGGAAGACCTCGCCTATTGCCGGAGTTAGCCGAACTTAGAAAGTGCCGCGACCTGAAGCCGGCGGGGCTGGAGGATGGGGATGCCCGGCGCGAGGCGAGGCGCCAGCTCGCGGCGCTGGGCCAAGAAGGACGGCGCCCGCGCGAGTCAGCGCCGTCGCACCGGGAGGTTGCGATGGCGAATGACGGTGCGGTGGAGGTCGTTAAATGTCCCGATATGCCAGGCCGCGAGACGGTGCCAGAATCTTTTGGGACGGCCCGCCGGGCCGGCGGGCGAAACCAGATTCCCCCAAAAATGATTTCTGTTGTCGGGCAGTTCTTGTTATATCGGGAAGGATGGAAACGGTTAGCGGTGCGCGAAACGACGCGCCCGGGCCGGCTCCATCGGCTGTAAGATGAGCGAACCGAATCAACCATTTACGGAGCAGGTGATCCGCGCCAACCGCGAGCCGGCCAACGCCAATCCGGCGCGGCTGCCATGGATTATCGCCGGCATTTTGGCCGCCTTGCTGGTGGCGGCGCTGTTGCTGTGGGCCACGGCGGTGGGCAAATTGCGCGGCCTTCAACACGTCCGGTCCCAACTGGAGGACAGCGAAGCCAACCTGGCCAGTGCGCTGGCCCAGGTCAACAAGGACAAGGACCAGATTGCCGCCCTGACGGGGCAGGTGGCGGATCTGCAAAAGGAGAAGGACTCGGTGGCGCAATCGGCCAAGGGGCTCGAGGACGAAATGCGGTCGGATTTGGAATCCAAGGACGTGACGATTTCCCGCCTGCAGGGCAAGCTCACGGTGAACATCCTCGACCGCGTGATGTTCGATTCCGGCGAGGCGATCCTGAAACCGGCGGGCGAAACGGTGATGCGGAAAATCGCGGCGCTGCTGGCGGCGCATCCCACGCTGAAGATCCATGTGATCGGCCACACGGACAACGTGCCCATTCGCAGCCGGTTTGCGAGCAACTGGGAGCTGTCCACGGCGCGGGCGCTGGCGGCGGTGCATTTTCTGACGGAGAAGGCCGGGGTGGACCCGCGGCGCGTGGGCGCGGTGGGCTACGGCGAATACCGGCCGATCGCGGATAATTCCACGGCGGAGGGACGCGCCAAGAACCGGCGCATTGCCATCACGATTTTGCCGGATGAACTCGCGGCCGCCGACACCGTCTCGACGACGGCGGCGCCGGCGCCGGCAGCGGTTGCCGCCCCGAAGCCGCTGCCCGCCCCGCCTGCGATGGACCCGCCGGCGCCGGAGGCACCCGTGCCCCCGCCCCCGACGGAGAATTAGAGGGAAGATTCCGGGTTAGAACGGACGGGACCAGCCGACGCCGAATTGGAAGTGGCCGCTGGGGCCGTTGTACTTGTCGGTCGTGATGGGCACGCCGTAATCCAAACGCAACGGCCCGAGGTGCGGAATATTCAGGCGCAGGCCCACGCCCACGTTGTCGTCGTAATCGCCCGACAGCGTATAGGGGGCGGCATCCACTTCGCCGATGTCGTAGAAGAGGGCAAAGCGCAGGCCCACGCCGCCTTCCTGCTCGAAGATCGGAATGCTGTATTCCACCGAACCGAACCAGTAGGTGTCGCCGCCGATAGGTTCGGTCGGCACGCTCGGGTTGTTGGGGTCGTAGGGCTCGCGGGGCGCCACGTTGCGGTATTGGAAGCCGCGCAGCGAATAGAGGCCGCCCAAATAGTAGCGGTCGTAAAACGGCACGTCCCCGCCGCTGATGCTGTCGGCCACGCCCGCACGGCCGCCGACCTCCAGCACATGTCCCTTGAAGAACCCCGGGAAATACCAGGACGAGGTGATTTCGGCTTTGTAAAAGGACTGGCTGCTGCCGTCGGAGACTTCGCCGGACAGTTCTGTGCGCTGGCCGTGGTTGGGCAGTTGCACGCTGTTGCGGGTGTCGTAAGCCAGCGAAGCGCCGACCCGCTGGAAAAATTGGTCGCCCACCTGTTCGAGAATCGCATTGGGAACGTTGCGGTCCTGGCCGGCGGCGGTGGCGGCGTAGGGTTGAAACCCGTGCCAGCCGTTGTTCAGCGAGATGCCCACGTCTTCGGCCGTGTAGCTGACGCTGCCAATCAGGAAGTCGCTGCCCAAGGCGCGCGTGAGGCTCAGCTTGGCGCCCGTGCGGGTTTCGTCGTAAATGTTGTTCGGGCTCTCGAAATCGAGCTCGCGCCGGTACAGATCCACGCCCAGGGACAGCTTCCGGTTCAAGAACCACGGCTCGACGAAGGTCAATTCATAGTTCTGGTACACCAGGCCCAAGTCCACGCGCAGGCGGATCTTTTCGCCGCCGCCGGTAAAGTAGGGCGGGTGGAACAGGTCGAAATTGGACTGCGAAACTTCCGCGTAGCCGACCAGCGAATCCACGGAACTGAACCCGGCGCCCACCGTGAAGTTGCCCGTGTTCTTTTCTTCGACGTTGATGACCAGGTCCTTCTGGCCGGGGGTCGGCGGGTCAATCGGTTCCGGCCGCGTGTCCACCTTGTCGAAATAGTCGAGGCCCTCGAGGCGCTGCTTGCTGATCTTCACCCGCACCATGTCCATCACGTCGCCGGGAGAAATCGCCAGTTCACGCCGGATGACCTTGTCCTTGGTCTTGAGGTTGCCGCGGATCTCGATTTTTTGGACGTGGGATTTCTCGCATTCATCCAAAGTGAACTCCAGGTCCATCGTCCCGGTCTGCACGTTGGGCACGCGGCTGATGTGCAGGGCCTGGCCCTGGGAAACTTCGATGTAGCCCTTGCTGCCGTAAAGGTCCTCGATCAGCTCGGTGTCCTTGGTGAGGCCATCCGGGGTGAAGGTGTCGCCGGTGTCCATCGGCAGGCCGTGCGCGCCGAGCTTGGCCTTGGAATGCTGGAAATCATGGACGGCATGCAACCCGTTGACGATCTCCGGGTCGGTGAACAGCTTGGCGCCCGAAATTTTCACGCTGCCCACCTTGTATTTGCGGCCCTCGTCCACGTAATACTTGATGTACATCCAATTCGTGGCGGGGCGGTCGAGCTTCACGTCTTGGACGCCAAAATCCAAGAAGCCGTGGTTGCGGTAGAAATCCGACAGCCGGTCACGATCGCCGTCGAAATCATCCTGCTGGAAATAGCCGGAGCCGGTGAGCCAGGAGAACGCCCAGCGCCGCCGGATTTTGAGCTGCTTGCGCAGTTCCTTTTGCTTGAAGCTGGGCGCGCCGAAGAATTCGACGTCCTTGATCTTGAACTTCGGACTTTCCTCGATGTGGAAAATCACGACGCCGTGGCCGGTGAGTTCCTCGATATTCAGGATGTATTTGACCTTGGTGTCGGACAGACCGCTCTTTTCGTACAGCTTCTTGATTTCCTGGACGTCGGTGAACACCTTTTGTTCATCCAGCGGTTCGCCCACCTTGAAAGTGACCTTCTTCTTGAGTTTGGAATCCCTCAGTTTCTTGTTGCCCTCGAACCGGATTTCGGTAATGCGCGGGCGCACTTGAACCACGTACGTGAGCACCACGCCGCCGTCATCGGCCTGGTCCACCTGCACCCGGATGTTGTAAAACTGGCCGGTGCCGTAGAGCAGATGGACGTCGTCCTGGGTGAGGTTGGGCGCGTAATTGGAGCCTGCGTGCAGCCGGATGTTGCCGCGGATGTATTCCTCGCTGACGGAAGCGGGGCCGACGAACTTCACGTCCACGCGGTCAATTTTCGGCCCGGTGCCCTGGGCCAGCGCAACGGTGGCGCAGCTCAGCACCATGGATACGCCCAGTGGTTTGATGATTGATTTCATTATTTACCGCATTATTTACCGGCTTGCAGGCATGTCTTCGTCGCTAAATTTCGATCTGCTTTCAAACCGCGTGTACGGTTTCAAGAATGTCAGGTTGATGTCACCTGTCGGTCCGTTGCGCTGCTTGGCAATCAGAAAATTCACCGCCACGCCCTCGCTTTCCTCGGGCGCGGCCCCGTCATCGTCGTCACCGGCATCCGGCTTGTACAGCAGGCCCACCAAGTCGGCGTCCTGCTCAATGGAACCGGATTCGCGCAGGTCGCTCAAGCGCGGTTTCCGGTTCTTGTCCTTTTCCAGCTCCCGGTTCAACTGGCTCAGCACGAGCACTGGCACGTTTAATTCCTTCGCCAGCGCCTTGATGCCGCTGGAAATGTCGGCAATTTCCTGTTGCC
>CAZHIM010000081.1:0-23320 GCA_964532525.1 uncultured Bifidobacteriaceae bacterium | reverse complement strand
CCAAAGCCATAAAAAAAGCGCTTTCCAGAACTTTCCTGAAAAACGTCATGCGCCCTCTGCTTCTGCAGCCGCACCGCATTGGCCGGCGTGCCCCAAAAGCGGGCCACTCGCGCCAAATGCATCAATAGTCATCTCTGACCCCTGCTGACCCCTTCTCGGCGTAGCCGCTGGGCGGCAACGCCGGGCGGGATGATTCAATCCTGTCAGGATTGGCGTGAATGACGTCGGCGCCGACTTTTGAAGCGGCTGGCAGATCGAGGGAATTGGGGACAAAGTTGGTGGTTAGCTCGCCCTTTCCATGAACCCCCGTTCCAAATTTTGAGCATTGAAGTATTGGAAACCCTGTGTGCTAAATTGTTTAACGCTAACCCTCACCCCGGCCCTCTCCCCCGGGGAGAGGGGGAACTCGTTTCCGCGTTTCGGCAGTATGTTCGCGCTGGATTTACCCCGGTTCAGGGTTCAATGCGCGAACGGTTTCGGGGAATTCATTCTGACCTTCTCCCCCGAGGAGAAGGAACGGCGGCGGTGCGTTCGGGTTGTGCGCGGGCTGGGGTGCGATTCCAGTTTCGGGTGGTTGTGGTGATTCCCCGCAGGGCTTTTCTGGCACCGCCTGCCGGGGTGCCGTTTGTGGGGACGAGCCGTCCCCACCCCGAGCCGCTCCCTGGTCGCCCAACCCCCGGCTTATCTCCGCTGTCGCTCCGCGACAACTCCCTTTGCCCATTACAAACGTCGAAGAACCGCTTTTCTATCAATGCTCCAGCACGCGGTAGAAACGCGAGGTGCTTGCCGGTGGCTGGGGGACGGTCTTGACGGTGTTGTCGCCTGGGAGGTCGGTGAGCGGGGTCCACGCGGGATCCGAGAGGTTGTTTTTGTATTGGAGTTGGAAGTTGAAGCCGAGCTGGGTGGGGAAGGAGACGTTGAAGTTGGTGCCGTCAAAAGTCGAGGAGACGGCGAAAATGGGGACGAGCATGAGGAAGTTGGCGTTGCAGTCCGAGGTGGCAGAACTGGGGCGGCCGAGTCGGAGGGTGTTGGTGGAGCCGTTGAAGACGACGGTGACGAGATTGCCGGAGGGGTCGAGCAAGGGAATGTAGCCGTAACTTTCCCACGCGGTGAGCGGCAGGGCGAAGGTGCCGAGTTGGTTGGTGGTTTGGGCGGTGGTGCCCCAACCGGAGGTGACCTGGCAAAGCGTGCAGGTGGTGGCGGCGCCGCCCGTGGCCAGGCGGGCATAGACATGATAGCTGCCGGCGGGGTAATGGCGCGTGTAATTGGCCCACGAACCCGCGCTGAAGTAACCGATACTGTAATCGGTGTAACCGGTGCCATTGTAAGCCGGGCGAACCGTGTCGCCGTTGACTTCGGTGTCCATGCCGGTGGGGCGGTAGAGGAATTTACCGCCGAAGTTCACCTGGTGGGTGTCCACGTTGGTGTAGGCAACCATTCCCCCGTAGGCGTTGATCTGGGGATTGTCAAAGAAATGACCGCCGACATAGTCAAAATCCTCCGCCTCCCACGTGTAATTGGCGGGGCTGAAGGTGTCGAAGGAATTGGCGGTGGTGACGGCGTTGCCATTGACGTCGGTGACGGTGACGGTGGCCGAATAGAGCGTGTTGGGCAGGAGGGGGCAGGCGACGATCCAGTTGGTCGGAGAGCCGGTGAACGAAAGGTTGGTCATCAGGACGCCGTTGAGCGAGACGAGAATATTGCTGGTGGCGACGCCGAAGCCCGAGGCGACATTGAAGGCGAAGGTGTTGGTGGACTGGAGGAGGGTGGCGCCGGTGGGATAAACGCCGGTGATCAGCGGGATGCCGGGTCCGGCGTAGCTGAACGAGGCTTGATAGCTCTTGCCCAGGGAGCCGCTGACATTGACGGAAAGGGTGATGGGGGACAGTTGCTGGACGGTGATGCCGGGATCGGCGGAAAGAATGCCCAGGGCCGACCGGTTGAGCGTGACGGTGAGACTGGAATTGGTCTGGGTGGGGTCGGCAATGCCCACCGAAATGCCATTGGTGGTTTCGAGGGTAATGACCGAGGCCTTGTTATTGACGGAAATGAGGTCGGCGGTGCTGTTGCCATTGGTCCAGAAATTGGCCGCGACGACGCCCAAGATCGGCTTCTTGACGGCTTGGACGAAGGGGGTGTTGGTGAGGATGATGAGGTCCGGGCTGAGGGAATAGTTACTGACGCTGGCGGCGTTGGCGTTTGGCAGGATCACATAGGCGTAACTGGCATTGGTGGGCTGGAGGCCGTGATTAAACCAGAGTTTGAGATAGTTATCGGTGTAGGTGGTGGAATCGTCGCCGGAGTTGATTTGGGACCAGGCACCGCTGTTGGTGGTGAAGACGGCTTGGAGGTTGGTCTGGCCGGCCGGGAAGTAATAGCCGCCGGTGCCGCTGAGGGCGCACCAGGACGGGGTGGCGCTGGGAAGGTTCGAGCTCCAGCCAACGACGGGCGTGATGGCGGTGCCGTTGAGCGTGAAGCCGTTGGTGATGGGCGAGCCAAGGCGGCGGTTTTCGGCGACGGTGTGGACGGCCGACGTGCCGCCGCAGGAGATGCCGGCGCCCAGGCAGGCGATTTCATTGTCGAACATGAACCAGGATTTCCTGGCATATAGGGTGGTGTTCCAGGCGTGGAGCGACATGCCGGCGACGCCGTAAGTGCTTTTGACCTGAGCGCCGCCGACCCAATTTTGATCGGTGGTGGTGGCTTCGCCGGCGGAGTTGGCGTGGGAATTCGTCTCCACGGTGGTGCCGGGGAGATGATAGGGATCCACGGTGGGCCAGAAATCGCCGCTGAACTGGCTCTCGCCGCTGCCGACATAGAGATAGGTCATGCCGTCGCCGGTGAACCAGCCGTGCAAGTTGCCGCTGTTGATGGATTCGTAATTGGCGATGCGGGAGGAGGACATACTGAGGCCGAAAGCGAAGCCGCTGCGGAGGGCCACGACGCGATCCATGCTGGCAAAGTGGAACTGTCCGGAGGGCAGGCGGGGCGAATTGGAGAAATTGGTGAAGGCCAGGCCGATGGCCGCGGGGGCGAATTGGGCAATGTTCCGCATGGCGGAGAGGGTGCTCGCGCCGTCTTGGGCTTCGGTTTCATAGGACCAGGAAACGGCGCGGCCGCGGACCATGTTCATCATGTTGCCGTTATAAATGAGGGGCTCAAAGGAGCTGACGGCCCAGTTATAGACGTTGGTGAGGTTGGGGTCGGTGATCTGCCAGGCCGAACCGTGGAGGAGGTTGACGAGGTTGGGAATGTCGCCGAAGAGGACGAGGCCGTAATGGCCGGTGTAGGCAATTTTGGAATGAAACACGAAGGAACCGTCCGGATAAAACCCGTCGCTGCTGGTGACATAAAGGAAGACGGGGCTCAAGTTAGTCTGGGCCTCGGTGAGCAGGCCGGCACTTTTGCCCAGGATGGCGCGGATGGCCATGACGAGGACCTTGTCGGAAGTGTTGGCGCCGGTCATCCAGCCATAAGTGGCTGCCGGGGCGCCCGGACTGAAGTGGTCCACGGCATTGTTATAATTGGTGATCTCGGTTCCGGTCAGGGCGGGATAGAGCAGGACCGCGGTATTGTTGAGGACTTGCGGGCTGCCGATTTCCCAATCATACCAGTTGCCGTACTCGGTGGTGCTGGTGGTATAGACATTGGTGTTCATCCAATCGAGGCAGCCGGCGACGGTGGCGGCGAGGCTGGCATTGCCTTGGAGGGAGCAGCCGGGGGTGGCCCAGGCGAGCGCCATGGCCTGGAGCCGCTGGTAAGTGGGGGTGATATTGGCGGAATCCGACCCCAACGGCAGATCACTCCAGAGGTAAGTGCGGGAAGCATTGGTGTTCAGGCTGCTCCAGTCCCCATTGGCCGCGCTGGCGATGCCGGACAGGCTCCCGCCGCCGTTGATCAGATTGGTCTGCCACACCAGGCGCAAGGTGTCGAACTGGTCGGCGCGGGCCGGCCCGGCCGGGAGCAGAACCAGCAGCGGAATCAGCAGGAGCCCGGCAATGGCGGGAACGACAGGGAAGGAGTGATGATGCATGGCGTGGCTCCAGTGGAGGAAATCATGGGGCGGTGGTAAAAGGTTCAAAGATACGGGTGAAGTCCCAGGGCTTTTGTTCGATGCCGCTGGTGGTGTTGCCGTTTTTCTGTTTGTCGTCCTTGCCGGCGTCGCGATTAACGGCCCAGAAGGACAAGCTGCAAACCCAGGGCTGGGAGTCGGCCCATTGCTTGAGGGCCCGGGCGTCGTCGAGGGTGAAAATTTCACCGCGCTCATCGTTTTGACCGATCATGGGGGTGAGGCCAATGCGGATGGCGGGGTCAATGGCCTGGCATTGTTCATGGGCCTTGAGGGCGCTGGCGATGGAGACGTCGCACATTTTTTTGCCCTGGGAGAAATCCTTGCCAAAATCCATGGTCATGACATTGGCGGAATAGACCTTTACGCCCTTGGCCTTGGCGTCGGCGAGGACGGCTCGGGACTCCCGGGAGACGCCATTGGGGTCCACCGGCAGGGTGTAGGAAATCCTAAGGGCGGGATATTTCGCCTGGAGGGCGGCGAGGGCGAGGTCGCGGCGCTCGTTGACGGCGGTTTTGGCCAGCGCGCCGCCTTCGATATCAAAGTCCAGCCAGGTGAATTGGTATTGGTCAATGACGGCCTGGTATTTTGCGGTCAGCGCGAGCACGTTGGTTTCAGCAAGGGCGATTTCGGTGCCGTCGGCGCCGCCGAAGGAGACGATCACATCGCCGCCGCGGCTGCGAATGAGATTGATCTGGTCGGCGTAGAGATTCGTGGCCATGGGCACGTGGCCGTCCCAGGCGGGATTGCCGTGTTGGTCGGCGATGATGAAGGCGAGGGTGTAGAATTTTTGACCGCAGGCGTCGTCGCACTGGGTGAGTTTGAAGTTATCGCCGGAGCCGATGTACATATAGGGGGCGAAGACGCGGGCGGGCCAGCCGGCGCCGGCGGCGGAGAGGAGGGAGCCGAGGATGAAGGTGAGGATGACGAGGTAGTTCATGATATCATTGGGTGACTGGAGGTTGAACCGCCGGAGCGCACGACGGCGGATAGTGGCCGGCGAACACGGAGGGGGTCATTTGGATTGTGGGCAGTGTGACAGACGGCGAGCGGTGTGTCATCCCCTCCAAAGAGGGGTGGTTGGAAGGCGGAAAATCTGTTTTATTGCGGCCATGTTTCAAAATGACAACCGGTTTCGCCGGACACCATTTTTGCTGCTTTGCGGCTGTTCCGCCCTGCTGCTGGGGGGCATGGCGACCGGCGCCCCGGCCACCGAGGGCAGCCGGGATCCGCAGGTGGAGGCGCTCTTGGGGCAGATGACGCTGGACGAGAAGGTGGGGCAGATGGTGCAGGTGGATTCGGGGGCGCTGACGAATCAGGCCGACGTGAAGAATTATTTTCTGGGCTCGGTGCTGAGCGGCGGCAGTTCGGACCCGGCGGACGGGAATTCGGCGCAGTCGTGGTTGAATTTGGTGAGCGGGTTCGAGGCGGAGGCGCTGCAAACGCGGCTGAAGATCCCGATTTTGTACGGGATAGACGCGGTGCACGGGCACAACAACATAGACGGGGCGGTGATATTTCCGCATCACGTGGGGCTGGGGGCCACGCACGATGCGAAGCTGGTGGAGCGGGCCGAACGGGTGACGGCGGAGGAAGTGGCGGGGACGGGCATCCGGTGGGCCTTTGCGCCGTGCATTGCGGTGGCGGAGGACGAGCACTGGGGCCGCACTTATGAGAGCTACGGCGAAAACACGGCGCTGGTGAGCGAGCTGGGCGTGGCGGCGGTTCATGGATTTCAGGGCGACCGGCTTTCGGCTGATCCGGTCTGCGTGCTGGCGTGCGCGAAGCATTTCGTGGGCGATGGCGGGACGCAAGGCGGCAAGGACGAGGGCAACGCGATTTGCGATGAGGCGACCTTGCGTTCGCGGTATCTGCCCCCGTACCAGGCGGCCATCGCGGCGGGCGCGGGGTCCATCATGGTTTCCTACAGCAGTTGGAACGGGCAGAAGATGCATGGAAACCAATATCTGCTGACAGACGTGCTGAAGGGCGAGCTGGGATTCAAGGGCTTCCTGGTGTCCGACTGGGCGGCGATTGACCAGATCTCGCCGAATTTCAAGGCCGACATCGAGAAATCCATCAACGCGGGGCTGGACATGGTGATGATACCGTATGGACCGGGGCATCATAATAACTATGTGGAATTCATCGGTGACCTGAAGGACCTGGTGGCGGCGGGGAAGGTGTCGCAGGCGCGGATTGACGATGCGGTGCGGCGCATTTTGCGGGTGAAGAGCGCAATGGGGCTGTTTGCAAACCCGGCGACGGACCCGCGGCTGACGGCGGCCATCGGATCGCCGGCGCACCGGGCGGTGGCGCGGGAATGCGTGCGGGAATCGCTGGTGCTGTTGAAGAACGACAACCACGTGCTGCCGCTGTCGAAGCAAATCCGGAGCCTGGCGGTGGTGGGGGAGGCGGCGGACGACCTGGGGGTGCAATGCGGCGGTTGGACGATTGACTGGCAGGGGCGCAAGGGCGAGGTGACGCACGGGGGCACGACGATTTTGGCGGCCATCCGGCAGGCGGTGCCGGGGGCGAAGGTGACGTATTCGGCGGACGGCAGCGAATTGGGGAAGGCGGAGGCGGTGGTGGTGGTGGTGGGCGAGGGGCCGTACGCGGAGATGAAGGGCGACCGGCGGAAGCTGGATTTGGCGGCGGCGGATGCGGCGCTGGTGGCGAAGGCGCGGGCGTCGGGCAAGCCGGTGGTGACGATATTATTGTCCGGCCGGCCGTTGATCCTGAACTCGGCGCTGGGGGACAGCACGGCGCTGGTGGCGGCGTGGCTGCCGGGGACGGAAGGGCAGGGAGTGGCGGACGACCTGTTTGGGGAGGCGAAGTTCACGGGCAAGCTGCCGCGCACCTGGCCGCGGAGCAACGAGCACGCGCGCGCGGGGGACACGGCGGAGGCACCGGCGTTTCCGTATGGATTTGGACTGACCGACTGAACCGGGAACCTAGAACGCGGGCGGCGTTTGATCCCGGCCAACCACTGAACACGGCTGAAATTATGCAACGAAGAGAGTTTTTGAAAACGACTTTGGGCGGCGCGCTGGTGCTGGCGGCGGGAATGCCGCGCATGACGCTGGCGGCGGGACTGGGGCCCAACGGGGCCGGCAAGGCGCAGGACACCGGCGCGGCGGGGGTGACGAAATTGCGCGGGGTGAACCTGGGGGCGTGGCTGGTGCTGGAGAAATGGATGGTGCCGGACCTTTATCGCGGCACGCAGGCGCCGGACGAGTACACGCTGTGTGACACGCTGGGCGAAAAGGCGAAGAGCCGGCTGAACCATCACCGGGAAACGTTCATCACGAGCGATGATTTTCGCTGGATCCGGGACCACGGTTTGAACGCGGTGCGGCTGCCGGTGGGTTACTGGGCGCTGGAAGCGCCGAAGCCGTACGTGGCATCGTCCGAGTTCATTGATTTTGCGCTGGCGCAGGCGGAGCGGAACGGCTTGAAGCTGCTGCTGGATTTGCACGGGGCGCCGGGGAGCCAGAACGGATGGGACCACAGCGGGCGGGTGGGGCCGATCAACTGGCCGAAGGACCCGCAGAATATTTCGGAGACGGTGCGAATACTGGAGACGTTTGCGGAAAAGTACGGCCAGCATCCGGCGCTGTTTGGCATCGAGCTGCTGAACGAGCCGCGCAACGAGGTGCCCTTGGACATTTTGCAGCAATTTTACCAGGACGCCTACGCGCGGCTGCGGACGCACCTGGACCCGAAGGTGGCGATTGTGTTCCACGATTCGTTCCGGCCGCTGGCGTGGAAGAAATTCATGCAGGAGCCGGCGTTTACAAATGTGATCCTGGACACGCATTTGTACCAGTGCTTTGACGAGGCGGCGCGGTTGCGGACGGCGCGGGAGCAATTGGAGTTTTCGATCCGCCGGAAGACGGCGCTGGACGAGATGCAACGGGAGGAACTGCCGACCATCGTGGGGGAATGGTCGCTGTCGCTGCCGGGGCACGCCATGCAGGGGCTGTCGCCGTTCCAAGTGGCGTCGGTAAGGCGGGCGTATGGGGACACGCAATTGTTGAATTACGAGGGCACGCGCGGGTGGTTTTTCTGGAGCTACAAGATGCAGCATGGGGGGGAATGGAATTTCCGGGACTGCACGGAGCGCGGGTGGCTGCCGGGGGATTTTGCGGTTTGAGGGCGGCGAGCGCCGCGCCGCTTTCGCCCGGGCAACGGTTTTCAAAAGCTCGCGGCTCACGCGTGCGTGCGAAAGCGCCGTCGCCGCTGGCGTTTTGCCGGCGCAGTCCAAGACGCGAACGGAATGGGCGGGCGCGTGGGAATTGCGCGGGGCGTTATAGCAGTGCGGCGGGTGAGGGGGCCTGGCGTGGAAAAAATTCTATAAATGGATGAGGCCGCGTTGGATGGCGACGGTGACGGCTTCGGTGCGGTCGGCGACGTGGAGCTTGGTGAGGATGTTCTTGAGATACCCCTTGGTGGTGTATTGGGAGATGCTCATGGTGTCGGCGATCTGCTTGTTGGCCAGACCTTTGGCGAGTTCGTGGAGCACTTCCAATTCCCGGGGGGTGAGGGTCTCATATTCCTTGCGCTTGGCCAGGCGGCTGGCGACTTCCTCGGGAATCCACTCTTTGCCGGCGGCGACGGCGCGCAGGGCGGGCACGAGCTGGATGCCGGTGGAGCTTTTCAAGATATAACCCTGGGCGCCGGCGGTGAGGGCCTTGTGGATGTCTTCATCGCCGTCGAAGGCGGTGAGCATGACGATGCGGGCGGAGGGGCGCTGGCGGCGGATTTCGCGGGCGGCCTCGACGCCGCTTTTGAGGGGCATGCGGGAGTCCAAGAGGGTGAGGTCAGGCTGGTGGCGGATGAAGAGGTCAATGGCCTGCTGGCCGTTGGCGGCTTCGGCCACGACTTCCATGTCCGGCTCATTGTTGATGATGGCGGTGACGCCCATGCGAACCACGTAATGGTCGTCGGCGACCAGAATCCGGATTTTAGACTCTTTCTTCATGATTTACGGGCGGAGCCGGGGCGGGAGTCTGGCCATCGGTGGCAGTGGTGGGGATTTCGACGGCGATGGTGGTGCCGTTGCCGGGGCGGCTGGTGATTTGGAGGCGGCCGCCGAGGCGCTCGGTGCGCTCGCGGATGCCGAGCAAGCCGAAATGGCCGTCTTTGGGGCCGGCGCAGGCATTGGGGTCAAAGCCATGGCCATTGTCGCTGATTTTCAAGACGACCTGGCCGGGGGTGAACTGCCACTGGATGTCAATGGCGGTGGCGCCGGAATGTTTGACGGCGTTGGTGACGGCCTCCTGGCCGATGCGAAGGAGGTTTTCCTCGATGATTTCGGAGAAGGAGTCGGCGTCGCCGGTGGCGGCGGACTGGAGGCGGATGCGGGTGTCGCCGGTGACCTGGTGGGCGCTGGTGAGGAGGGCGCTGGGGAGGTTGAAATTTTCGTCGGCGCGGCTGCGGAGGCCCCAGACGGAGCGGTGGACGTCCTCCTGGCTTTGGCGCATGAGATTGCGGGCGAGCTTGAGGTGATGGGAGGCTTGGTCGGGGCTTTTGTCGAACTGGCTGGCGGCGAGGTCCTGTTGGAGGGCGATGCCGGTGAGGGTTTGTTCGAGGGTGTCGTGGAGTTCCTGGGCGAGGCGGGTGCGTTCGGTGAGGACGGCGCGGAACTGGAGTTCGGATTCCTTGCGGGCGGTCATTTCGACCTTGAGCTGGGCGGTGCGTTCCTGGACGCGTTCTTCGAGCAGGTCATGGGCCTGCTGGAGCTGGCGTTGGGCCTCCTCCTTTTGCTGGACGAGGGATTCGAGGATGAAGTTTCGCTTGGCGACCCAGATGATCCAGCCGATGGCGACGAGGAGGACGACGAGGACGGAGGCGAGGGTGACGAGGAGGTGCCGGGGGGTGAGCCAACTGGGTTTTTCGATGACGCGGACATCGTGCGAAGTGGGGAGCAGAAGGCGGAAGGATTTAATTTTGCCGTCGGAACTGGCGTCCAGGAGGCAGATGCCGCGGGCTTCGACGAGGCTGCCGATGGGGATGGCCGAGAGAAAGGGGTTGTATTCGGAGGTGTCCTTTTCGGCGACGAAGACCATGTTGGAGGCCTGCAGGATGAGGCTGGTTTGAATGCCGGGCCCGGTGCCCTTGACGAGGCGATCAATCAAGCGGCCGCGCAGGACGATGAAATCGGCATGGTGGAGGCCTTTTTGGATTCCGCCAATCGTGGCGGACTTGGGTTCGAGATTGGCGCGGGGGGCGGTGGTTTTGCGGAAGACGGCGTCCTGGAGGACGGGGAGGAAGTTTTCAACGGCGGGGAAGCCGACGGCTTCGACGACATCGCCGGGGACGACGGCGTTGGTCATGATGGTTTGGATCATCAAGCCGCCGGTGTCGTCCTCCAGGAAGAGGGATTCGCCGCGGCGCTGATAGGTGACGACGCCGGTGACGTGGACCTGATAGCCGGGGGGCGGGTCCTTGCGGAATTGGGCGATGCTGTTGAGGGGGACGGAGGGGTCCTCGAAAGGATTGGGCGGGGCGGGATCCTGGATGAAGAAATCGTCCGGCTGGGGGGCGAAGAGGGTGACGGTGACGAAGTGGCGCAAGGGGGCGTTGAAGGCGGCGGCGGCGGTGCCGCGCAAACGGACCTGGGCGCCGACAAGGGACGCGGGGTCCAAGCCGGGGGTGGGGGGAAAGTAGGCGCGGAAGCGGTAACCGCCAGTGGCCAGCTCGATGCCGATCTGGCTGCCGCTGACCTCGGCGGTGCGGACGATGCCGGAGATTTCGACGCGCTGGCTGTCCTCGGCGCCGGACATGAGGCGTTCGCTGGTGACGGGCCGGGCGGGGGGCAGCGGGGCGGTGCCGATTTTTTTCCAGTGAGGCTTGGTGATGATGGGGGCATAGCCACCGGGATGGCTGAGGCCGGAGACCTGGACGACGTCGCCGGGCCGGGGCTGCCGGCTGAGGCGATTTTCGACGAAGACGCCGCCGGTGCCGTCCTGCATGAAGAAGCGGCCGGACCAGTTGGTTTCGGCGGCGGTGACGACGCCGGTGACGGAAACGGGGACGCCGGACAGGGCGTCGGTGCCGGAGAGGGCGAGGACGGCGGCGGCATTGGTGAGGGGATCGCGGGCGGGGGCGGCGGGGGCGGCGGCGAGCAGGCAAAGCCAGAGGCACAACCCGGCGAGACAAGGTTGTTTGCTGCGCGCGCTGGCCGGCTTAATCATGGCAGACACGGATGGGTGCTGAAACCAATAGTAACTTCTTTTGGCGCCCCGCCCACCCCTCCAAAGAGGGGTGGGCGATTTCGCCGGAGCATGTATAGTTGCTTCAATCAATCCACTTAAAGTTGAACTTATATGTCGCTCAATTTATCCCAGGCGCCATGCGTGAACAACGCATTTTCCGGGCGGGGAGGGCGGCCGGCGAGTTCAGGGACTTTCGCAGCGAACGATTAATCACCAACAGAATCTGCCGATAATAACGATGCCAACAATAACCACTATGAAAATGACGAACCATAACTTGCGAACGGGCGCCTGGGCGCGGTCTGGAAAAATGAGCCAGCCAATGCGGACGGCGCTGGCGGCGGGCTTGGTTGCGCTGCTGGCGGGGGCGTGCCCCGCGGGCGCGGCGTCCTACACGTGGGGCGTGGCGGGTGGCAACTGGAGCGCGCCGACGAGTTGGACCCCGAACACCACGGGGCCGAACGGGCCGCTGGCGGCGGACACGGCGATTTTTGGGTCCGGGTTCACAACGGCGAGCCCGGCGACGGTGAACAACATCGTGGATTCCGGATTTGCCGGGACGATTTCCAATCTGACATATAATTCGACTTATAATTCGGCGGGCACGGCGGCGTATAACGTGACGCAGATCGGGGCGGGCCAGACGCTGCGGGTGACGGGGACGCTGCTGGTGGGCGGGGCGAACGGGGGAAATACGAATTTGACCACCCAGGCCTATTTCACGGGCGGCGGCGCGCTGGCCATCAGCAAGGGCTCGCTGATGGTGCAGAATTACGACAACTCGGGCAGCGGGGGAAACTCCATGGCCTATCTGAACCTCTCAGGGCTGAGCACGTTTGTGTACAGCAATGCGCTGGGAACGATCAGCGTTGCGGACAATCCCGGCAGCAACACGCGGCTGGGGGGCACGGTGTTTTTGGCCGGGGTGAGCAACTTCATCACGGCGACGAACATCAACCTGGGCACCAGTACGTCGGCGCAAGCCGGGCCGATGGGGGACCTGACGCTGGGGCCGGGGACGAATATCATCAACGTGGGGACCTTGAGCGTGGCGAACAACAAGTGCTCGTTCGCCATCAGCAACAGCGGTGGCGGCCTGCAGATCCGTGGCGTGAGCGGGGCGGCCACATCGCGCGCGAACATCACCATCGGCAACCGGAACGTGGCCAGCAGCACCGGCGCCACGACGGGCCAGATGCTGCTCAACGGGTGCGCGGTGAATATTCTGGCGGCGACGCTGACGGTGGGCGAGGCGCCGAACACGGCGGGGCCGAGCGGGACAGCCGGGCTCTCGGGCAACGGCGTGCTGCAGTTTGACACGGGCGTGATTGACGCCACGAACATGGTGATGGCGTATAACTCGTCGCCCAGTGCCGCCGGCGGGCTGGCGGCCGCGAGTTCGGCGGTGACCGTGGGCGCCAACGCGGTGCTGCGGATCGGCGCGGGCGGCCTTTCGCTGCTGAACCAAACGGCGAGTAACATCTGTTCGAGCACGCTGACCATTTCAAACGGCATCGTGATTTGCAACGGGAACATCACGGTGGCGACCAACGCCGCGGACGGCACGGGCACGTACGCCACGAGCACGGCCGGGGAGACGAACGTGATTAATATCATCGGTGCGGGCACGCTGGTGTTGGGCCCGGGCTGCACGGCGGGAACGGTCAGTGTGCCGATCGGGCAGCTCAACTTGGACGTCAATTCGAGCCTGCAATACACCACGCCGCCGGCCAACAACCAGGCGGCCATCGCGGTGAACACGCTGGTCTGGCCGGCGAACGACAGTGCGCTGACTTTTGTGGTGAGCAACCTGCCGCCGACGGCGACGGTGGGCACGGTCCTGCCGCTGCTGCATTTCAATGCGTTCACGGGCGGGGCCTTTACGGCGCCGGTGGCGGTGCTGCCCACGGGAGTCACCGGGAACCTTTCGGTGAGCGGCAATTCAATCGTATTGACGATCACCAGCTCGACTTATCCCTATTTCTCGCCGCTGAGTTTCACGCCGGCGACCTTGTGCACGAACAAGGCGGTGACGTTCACGGCGGCTTCGCTGGTGAGCACGATTGCGAACGTGCAGGTCGTTGCGCTGACGAACACGCTGGGCGGACTTACGAACGTGTACACGACCAACAACGTGGGATCGGCCGGCCTGACGGTGTCGGGCTTGGGCACGGCGACGGCGAACATCACCTATGCGCTGGCGACGAACACGGTCTATAATTCGCTGATGGTCAAGGTGACGGACGCCAACGGCCTCAGTGTCACGCTGCCGGTGGGGGCGTTTGACACGCTGGCGCCGGCGCTGGTGTTCGAGGCGGCGGACTTCAATTATTCGTCCGGCCAGTTCATTGACACGCCGCCGGACGGGGGCGTGGCGCTGTACTTCAACCAGGTGGGCGTGCCGGGGGTGGATGAGAACAAGGCGGCGCGGGCGGGGACCAAGAGCTATTACCGGACGAACGACGCGGTGGTGATCCAGGCGGCGAATCCAGTGTCGCCGAGTCTGACGGAACAAAAGTTTGTGATTGCCGCGGCGGACGGGGACACGGTGGATACGGAGCAGGAAGTGGGCTACAACTCCGGGGGCGACTGGCTGAATTACTCGCGGACCTTCGGGCCGGGCGGATCGGCTCCGGCGGGCACTTACAATGTGTGGTGCTACCTGGCCACGAGCGGGTCGGGCGTGCAGCTCGCGTTTTCGCAAGTGACGAGCGATTCGACGCAGGGGAGCCAGATGACGAACATTCTGGGCAGCTTCGGCTCGGCGGCGTTCAGCGACAACAGCTACAACAACTATGTTTACGTGCCGCTGCTGGACCAGTTTGGCAACCGGGTGGCGCTGACGGTGACGAACGGGGTGCAGACGTTCAAGAGCACGGTGGTGGGCAATCCCAACATCGCGTTTTACATGCTGACGCCGGTGGCGCCGGTGCTGACGCCGCAGGTGCTCAACGTGAATCCGAATGGCTCGGTGCCGTTCGCGGCGACGAACTCCCTGACCTTCACGGTGGGGCCGGCGCAGGGGGCGTCGGTGGCGGCCAGCGGGATTGGCCTGACGCTGAATGGCGTGACGGTCAGCACGGGGCTGGTGTTGAGCGAGGTGGGGGGGGTGTGGACGGCGACTTATGCGATTCCGTCCAACGAGGTTTATACGGCGACGATCAACGTAACGAACACGGCGGGGCTTTCAACGACCGTCACGATCTCGTTCGACACGTTCAATGCCAACAACTTTCAATGGGAGGCCGTGGACTACGACTTCAGCACGAACAACGGCACGGGCGTGGGCGGCACGGCGGGCGGGGGCTGGTACGGCGGTCAGTTCATAGACAATCCGGTGCCCAGCGGCGACACGAACGAAGTGCCGAACAACGGCACGCTGCAGCCGAACAGCTATTGGTCCTGGCCGACGGGGTGGACGGTCGGCAACGACGGTTACGGGGCCATCGCCCAGCAGAGCGTGGATATCTACTGGCCGACCAATGCCACGCAGGGCCAGGGCAACGCCAACGCGGCGTACCGGAACCCGGACTTGGTGGGCAGCCAGGTGGCGACGGATTTCCTGCGCTACAAGTTCCTGCTGGCGCAGACCAACCTGAGCGATCCGGCGATCTGCCAGTATAACATCGGTTATTTCTACGCCTCGAACTGGATGAATTACACGCGGACGTATCCGGCGGGCCGCTTCAACATCTGGGCGCGCCTGGCGGGTGGCAACGGGGCCTTCAGCGGGGCCACGCTGAGCCAGGTGACCAGCGGCGTGGGCACTTCAAACCAGACGACGCAGGTGCTGGGCACGTTCGCGGATCCGAGCCCGGCGGGCTGGCAGGCCTACCACACCCTTCCGATGCTGGATACGAACGGGGACATGGCGGTGGTGCAACTGGGGGGCGTGGCCACGTTGCGATTCACGGCGCCGACGAATGCGACGCCGTCCGCCGGCGGGCTGAACGCCTTGTACTTCATGCTCACACCGGCGGAGGCGGCGGCCGAGTTCAGGGTTTCGGCGTCGTATGCGGGGAACCAGTTGAGCATCGCGATTCCGACGCAGATTGGGCACAACTATTCGGTTTGGTATTCGAGCAGCTTGCAGCCGGCGAATTGGACGCTGGTGACGAGTGGTATCACGGGTAATGGCGGCATTCAGACGATCACGCCGGCGGGAGGGGGCAGCCAGGGCTATTACCGGGTCCTGGCCCAATAGGAACGGTCCGTGGAGCAAACGAAGCAAAGTCACACATTGCGCATGAAAATGGAAACAACGAAGCAAGGCTGGAGCCGGCGGAGCCGGCGGCCGCACGGGGGGTTCACGCTGATCGAGTTGCTGGTGGTCATTGCCATCATTGCGATTCTGGCGGCGATGTTGCTGCCGGTGCTGGGCAAGGCGAAGCAAAAGGCGCAGGGCATCCAGTGCATGAGCAACCTGAAGCAACTGGCGCTGGGCTGGAAGATGTATTCGGGCGACAACCAGGACCGGTTGTGTCCGAACGGCGGGGAAAACAACCAGCCGGCCAGCCTGTTCGATCCGGCGGGCCAGGCGGGCGGCGCCGACGCCCAATGGTGTCCCGGCGAGCAGAATTCCTCCACGGAGCTGAGTCCGGCCACGCTGTCATCGAACATTGGCGCGCAGTGGATCAAACTCGGGTTGATCTATCCGTATGTGAACACGGTGGCCATTTACAAGTGTCCGGCGGACCAGAGCGCGTACACGGCCGGCGGAGTCAGCTATCCACACGTGCGCAGCATGTCCATGAACGCGTGGCTGGGGCCCATTGCGCCCTATGGAAGCAACACGAAGGTGATTTCCTACAAGAAGGAATCCGACCTCGTGAATCCGGGCTCGGCCAACATCTGGCTGTTCATTGACGAGAATCCGCGGAGCATCAATGACGGCTCATTCGTCTGCGAGCCGGACATCCAGGAATGGATTGATTGTCCGGCCTCCTATCATAACAACGCGGGCGGCATCGCCTTTACGGACGGCCACGCTGAGATCCGAAAGTGGCTGGACGGGGCGGTGCTGCATGGCTGGGATAACATCCCTTGGGGCAATCCGAACTTTACCCGGGTGCCACCCCAGCCGAACCCTTCGGCCGACTGGATCTGGCTTTCCTCGGCCAGCACCGCACTCCACTAAATGGCTTGGATCTTGAATACGGGCAGGCGCCCGGATTTAAGAATCATGCCGCCAAGCCAGTCAACCTTCGGCCGGTGGTTGGGAACGAAGCGCTTCCCAACCACCGGTTTGGCCATCAGGCCACGCAGAATCGGATTATCATAACTTGTTAGTCTTCGGGAGAATCATGATTGAAACTTCCAAGGCGGAGGTGTATTCTGGTAACGATGAAACCCCAGATCAGAACGCACATCACGGACGACATGGGCAATGACGTGGTGGCCCCCTCCCAGATGGACGAAGAATACGACGCCTTGTGCGCCGTGGCGGAGGCGGTCGAGCACGAGCATCGGGCGCACTGCCGGCAGTTGACCAGCAATTGTCCGATCTGCCAGGCGATGGCGGAATTGGACCGGGTGCAGCGGCAGCAGTGCGAGACCCATCAGAACTGACCGGGCCGGCCGAATGAGGGTCCGTGAGTCGGAGGTTTTCGCATGCGAAAACCGGGCGGGGGGGTCCAGTGCCCGGAGGCGGAAATTTTCCCGGTGGCGCGGCTGCCGGTGGTTATTTCAGCCCGCCTGCTTCCTGGCCTGACAATTCGCCCGGGCCTGTTACCCTTTGGCGCATGAGCAGAACCAGACGATTGGGAGTGTATGCGGGCACTTTTGACCCGCCCACGGTGGGCCATCTATGGATGATCCGGGAAGGGGTCCGTTTGTTCGATCATTTGATCCTGGCGGTGGGTGTAAACCCGGACAAGAAGCCGACGTTCAACGCGGAGGACCGCTTGGTGATGCTGCGCGAAAGCTGCTCGGAATTTTCCAACCTGTCCGTGGCCGCCTATTCCAATCTCTACCTCATTGATTACGCCCAATCGGTGAAGGCCACGCACATTCTGCGGGGCATCCGGTCGGCGGCCGACTACGAGTACGAGCGGCCGATGCGGAACATCAACGGCGACTTGGATGCCAAGATCTGCACGGTGTTCCTCATGCCGCCGCGGGACATCGCCGAAGTGAGCTCGAGCATGGTGAAGGGATTGATCGGACCGGCGGGGTGGCGGCGCATCGTGCGCAAATATGTGCCGGAACCGGTGTATCGCCGGCTGCTGGAATCGCACCGGTGACGGGCGGCTGGCGCGCTGTGCATCGGGATTATCGCCTCGGCGGCGCCGCAATTCATTGCCGTGCCGCAGGAAGTGATCCAAGGCAGAAGCTCACAGAGAGAGGAGCCCACCTCGTGGGTCATGGGTTTTTCGGTGATTTGATTTTTTGTCGGAATCCCTTACACTTTAGCTCTTGAGGCGGGGGCTGATCGCAATCTCTTGAAACGCATAAGTGCCCGTTTTTAAACGTGTTGTAAGTTTACATCCCCAGGAAATCCGGTTGGCACTGGCATTGCTTCTTGAATGGGCAACAGCGGTCCAACACAAACATTTAACATAAGTAACAACATGAAAAACATGATCAAATTTGCGGGCGCCGCGGTCTTGGCGATGGCCTTGACTCAGTCGCTTCAGGCGGTTCCGATCACCGGTGCGATCGGTTTTACGGGCGGCGTGACGATCAATTCCAGTTCGATGGGGTCGGCCACGGCGGTGACGTCGTGGATCAGTCCGTCGGTCACGTTGGACTCGGGCGGGTTTGCGGCGATTGCGCCCGGGACGGCGGCGGTCTTTACGTCGTCGGTTTGGAATTTTGTGACCTCGATTCCGATCAATAATTTCTGGTCGGCGGGCGGGTTTACGTTTGAGTTGCTGTCTTCTTCGATCACGGCGCAAGGCGGTTCTCTTGGGAGCGGCTTTGTGGTGGTGAATGGCACGGGCACTGTGTCCGGCAACGGGTACAGCCCCACGGTTATGTCTTGGAGCTTCACCAGTCAGGATCCGAAGTCCGGCACCAATCCGGATTCATGGACGTTCTCGGCGTCGGCCAATTCGACGGCGGTTCCGGACGGCGGCGCCACGGTGATGCTGCTGGGCTTGGCGCTTTCCGGCGCGGCGTTGCTGCGGAAGAAGCTGGCGGCGTGAGCTTGGATTAATTTAAAAAGCGCCGTCAGGGCAGGGAGCGATCCCTGCCCTGACGTTTTTTTTTGGCTTCTCGACATTGATTGTGGGTTAAAGGATCGAGGAAGGTTCCCAAAATGAAACCGTCGTGACGGGACGTTGGAAATCCGGCGTCCTTTCAGGACGCATGAATTCGTTTGGCGCGAGACCAGCCACTTCGTAGCTGGCTAATTTCCGATGTCGCTTTCGCGACAACTCCGTTTACCCCTTGCAAACGTCGAAACCCATATTCTTGCGGTGCCGCGCGGTCGGCGGGTGTTTTGTTGCTGCGCTGGGGGAGGGATTATGAGAGCGTTGGGGTAGTTGGAGTTGCCGATCCTGTGATGAACACCGCTGCCATGCTTGCCTTTGTGAGCGCCAGCTTTTGTGGCGTGGTGGCCCTGGCCGTGGTCTGGAACGAACGCCGCTCGGTGGTGCATCTGGCGTTTGTGGCGGGCATGGTCCTGCTCGCGCTGGAGTGTGTCTTTTGCGGCTTGTCCTGGGCGGCGCTGGCGACGTCGGTGGAACGGATGGTTTACTGGCAGCGCTGCAAACTGTGGGCCGACTCGCTGCTGCCGGGCGTCTGGCTGTTTTTCGCGTTAAGCTACGGGCGCGGGAATTACCGCGAATTTCTGAACCGCTGGAGATACCTGCTGCTGGCGGCGTTTCTGCTGCCGCCGGCGCTGCTGATTGCGGACGACCGGGACTTGATTCTCCAGGCCAGCCGGACGGCATCCGGGGGGGAATTGGGGCTGGGCCCGGCGGGCTTTTATCTCTTTCTGCTCCTGCTGGCGGGCCTGGTGCTGGCCGGCATCAACCTGGAAAAGACCTTTCGCGCGTCGGTGGGGGTGATGCGGTGGCGGATCAAGTTCATGATCCTGGGCCTGGCGGTGCTGTTGGCGGCGCGGTTTTGCATCAGCAGCCAGATTTTATTGAGCCACACGATTGACCTGCGGTTCCAAGTGGTGGAAGTGGGCGCGGTCTTTGTGGGCTGCCTCCTCATTCTCCGGGCCCTGTTCCGGGCGGGCCACTTCGAACTGGACGTGTATCCTTCCCACGCGGTGTTGCAAGGCTCGCTGACGGTGCTGCTGGCGGGCGTGTATCTGCTGGCCATCGGGGTCCTTGCCAAGATCGTGTCGCTGCTCCATTTCGGCGAGGCGGTGCTCATCCAGTGGTTCGTGTTCCTGGTGGCGGCGGCGCTGCTGGCCATTTTGCTGCTCTCGGATCGCGTGCGGCTGCGCCTGAGCCGTTTTGTGAGCCGGCATTTCCAGCGGCCGCTGTACGACTATCGCATGGTCTGGCGGCGGTTCACGGAGGCGACGGCTTCCTGCGTGAACCAGTCCGATCTGTGCCAGGTGTCCGTGAAGGCCGTCACGGACATTTTTCAGGCGCTGTCGGTCACCATCTGGCTGGTGGACGAGCCGCAGTCGCAACTGGCGTTTGCGGCTTCCACGTTTCTGACGGAGGGCAAGGCGGAGACGCTGCGTCCAAGCAAAGAGGAACTGGCGGAAATCCTGGGGACGCTGCGGGGGCATTACGAGCCGGTGGATATTGACGCGGCCCAGGAGAAGTGGGCGGAGATTCTGCGGCGGTGTCATCCGGAGGAATTTCGCAAAGGCGGCAATCGCGTGTGCGTGCCGATGCGGGTGGGCGAGGAGATCATCGGCCTGATGATTTTGGGCGACCGCGTGAGCGCCACGCGGTTCACCTGGCAGGATTTCGATCTGCTGAAGTGCATCGGCGACCACATCGCCGCCGGGCTGTTGAACACGCGGCTTTCGAAAAAGCTGCTGGAGGCCAAGGAACTGGAGGCGTTTCAAACCATGTCCGCCTTTTTCGTGCATGACCTCAAGAACACGGCCAACACGCTGAACCTGATGCTCCAGAACCTGCCGGTGCATTTCGACGACCCGGCGTTCCGGGCCGACGCGCTCCGGGGCATCACCAAGACCGTGGCGCACATCAACCACCTGATCGGCCGGCTGGGGTCCATCCGCCACGAATTGCAGATCAAGCCCGTGGTGGCGGACTTGAACGAGCTGGTGGCCAAATCGCTGGCCGGCTGGGAGGAAGTGGCGGGCATCCATCTGAAAAAGGACCTGGCGCCGCTGCCGAAGGTGAGTTTCGATCCGGAACAGATGCTGAAGGTGACGACGAACCTGATCTTCAACGCGCGCGAGGCGGTGCCGGCGGCGTCCGGCGAGGTGCAAATCCAAACACGGCGGCAGAACGGGTGGGTGGTGCTGGCGATTTCGGACAACGGCTGCGGGATGAGCCCGGAATTTTTGCGCCGGTCGCTGTTCCGGCCGTTTCAGACGACGAAGAAGAACGGGCTGGGGATTGGGATGTTTCAGAGCAAGATGATTGTGGAGGCGCACAAGGGGAAGATCGAAGTGGAAAGCGAAACGGGCAAGGGCACGACGTTCCGGGTCTTCCTGCCGCTCCCCGCGGCGTGAAGGCCATGACGCGATTGACCTAACGACCATGAGGCAAGCAGCCGCCGACTTCTGGCGTTGACCGCGTAGCGAAACCGATGGCACCAACGGCGGATGGCTTCAGAGAATGGTAGGCATCATGGTCATCTTCTACCTGTAAATCCCCAAATTATACAAAGTGCAGAAAGTGCAAATAGAACACAAACACTAAACCAAAACCCATGTGGGTCGTGTGCAACAAAATACGTATGCTCCGGAGACCTTTTACCACCAACAGTAATATGGCCCGCGCAAATCCCATACAATCCCCAAGCCGCAAGTGCCAAGCCAGTTACGATAGCCGGAATATTACGACTCGGCTTGTTATCATTTGGTGGTTCCATTTGATGATGCGCGAATGACGCCTAACGATTGAACAACAGGCCGTTCACGAGTGATTTTTTCATTCCGATTGCTGCCATGCCGTTATCAAAGCGCACTGGCGAATTTCTGTCAAAGATTATTCTTCAAACCAGAATGTGGCGGGCGCGGTTCGATACTGCACCTTAAACGCATCTGCCTCAAACCAATCAATCAAGGTTGGCACGGTTCCACCGAATCCCAAAGGGATTCCGGCCCAAAGCCCAGGGTTGCGAGGCACGAGCTACCCTGGGTAAGCCACGCAAACGATTTGTTTTTCAACCGCAACGCGGTTGTGGCCGGCGTCGCCCATGGCCGGGAAAGGGGAAAGGCCGCAACCGCGTTGCGGTTGATGATTTCGTTTGGACACGGACCCGGGGTAGGCTCGCGGACTCGCCAACCCCGGGCTGGAGGACTCAATCCCCTTGGGATTGCCAGAAAGGCCGCGCCCGTTTTTGCTGTCGCCGGGCGATTTTGATTGCCTGTGAACGCCTTTTCTTTAGGGTATTTTGCGATTGAACCAGGCATGAATCCAAGGCTGCTCATAGTTGATGACGACGAGGAGATTCGCACCCAAATGAAATGGGCGCTGGCGAATGATTACGAAGTCACGCTGGCCGAGGACCGCGCGAGTGCCTTGGAAAGCTTCCGCACAAATCCGCCGGGGGTGGTGCTGCTGGATCTCGGCCTGCCGCCACATCCGGGCAGCCCGGAGGAAGGCCTGGCTGTACTCTCTGAGGTCCTGGCCCAGCAACGCCTCGTCAAGGTGGTGATCATCACCGGCCAGGGCGAAAAGGAGAACGCCCTGCGCGCCATCGGCGCCGGCGCCTACGATTTCCTCACCAAGCCCGTGGAGATGGACGAGCTGAAATTCCTGCTCAAGCGCTGCTTTCACGTGGCGCAACTGGAGCAGGAATATGCCGCCATGCAGCAGCTCATGGGGGGCGATTCGTTTGAAGGCATGCTCGGGTCCAGTTCGCAGATGCGGCCTGTTTTTGAGACCATCCGCAAGGTGGCCACCACGGACGCACCGGTGCTCATCCTGGGCGAAAGCGGCACGGGCAAGGAAATGGTGGCCAAGGCGATTCACCTGCGGAGCCACAATAAAAGCGGCCCGTTTGTGGCGATCAATTGCAGCGCCATTCCGGAGACGCTGCTGGAGAGCGAGCTGTTTGGGCACGAAAAGGGCGCGTTCACCGGCGCGCACATGCAGCGCAAAGGCCGCATCGAGAGCGCCAGCGACGGCACGCTGTTCCTGGATGAAATCGGCGAGATTCCGCTGCCGTTGCAGGTGAAACTGCTCCGCTTCCTGCAGGAGCAGACCATCGAACGCGTAGGCGGGCGCCAGCCCATCAACATCAACACGCGCGTGGTGGCCGCCACCAATGCGGACCTGAAAAAGGCGCTGGCCGCGGGCACGTTCCGCGAGGATCTCTTTTACCGGCTGGCGGTGGTGCAAATGGTGCTGCCGCCGCTGCGCGAACGCGAAAACGACGTGCGGCTGCTGGCACAATATTTCCTCGGCCGGTTTGCCGCCCAGCTCAACAAGCCGCATCTGGCCTTTGACCCGGACGCCATTCGCGCGATGAACCGGCATACGTGGCCGGGCAACGTGCGCGAGCTGGAAAACTGCGTGCGGCGCGCGGCGATCATGGCCGACGGCCGGCGCGTGACCGCCGCCGACCTGGAGTTGAACGTCTCGGGGCTGGGACCCAATGTGGTGACGCTGAAAGACGCGCGCGAGGCGGTGGAACGGCAGATGGTGCAGCAGTCGTTGAAAAAACACGGCGGCAAGATCGCTCCGGCCGCCGCCGAATTGGGCTTGAGCCGCCCGACGCTCTACGAATTGATGGAGAAGCTCGGCATCAGCAAGGGCACCTGAGCCGGAAGGATTCACTTAAACCACAGATGAACACAGACGGACACAGATAAAAACGGAGGATGGAAGATTGAAGATGGAGGATGGCGGCGACTCGGTGCACCTGGATTTGCCAAGGTCCCTTCCCCCTCATCCGCCCTTCGGGCACCTTCTCCCTT
>CAZHIM010000080.1:0-23325 GCA_964532525.1 uncultured Bifidobacteriaceae bacterium | reverse complement strand
CTGGTCATTGGCGGCAACGCCTTTCAACCCAGCCTCTCCTGCCTACTCTACTGAAATCCTCTTGGGCCATCGGACGGCGGGCTTATCCGTCCAAGTTTCTTCCGCGCAAGTAGATATGCATCGCATAGACCCGTCCGCCTCGTTTTCATGGGCCTTTTTGCCGTGCGCCTCTACGCATCTGCTGGCACCGCCGGCCGGGGTGCCGTTTGTGGGGACGAGCCGTCCCCACTCCAAATCGCTCCCCGGTCGCTTAACCCCCGGCTGCTTTCTGGAACGCCTTCAGCGTTCACTTCGGGCATTTGGGGAAGCGCCTGTCAGGGAAGCGCCTTGTCAGGGGGGCGGGTAGTGATTACCTTGCGCGGCATATATTATGGAAAAAGTTGTCATCATTGGATCGGGGCCGGCGGGGTGGACGGCGGCGCTGTACACGGCGCGGGCGCAATTGGCGCCGCTGGTGCTCACGGGCGGGCAGCCGGGCGGTTTGCTCACCACCACGACGATTGTGGAGAATTTCCCGGGGTTTCCGGAGGGAATGGACGGGTTTGAGCTGATGACGCGCATGCAGAAGCAGGCGGAGCGGTTTGGGGCCAGGACGAGCTTCGGCACGGTGGAATCCGTTGATTTTTCACGGCGGCCGTTCACGTTGATCGTGGATGGGGAACCGGTGACGGCGCAGACGGTCATCATTGCGACGGGGGCGGGCCACAAGCATTTGGGCGTGCCGGGCGAGCACGAGCTGGAGAACAAGGGGGTGACCTATTGCGCGACGTGCGACGGCGCGCTGCCGGTGTTTCGGAACCAGCCGCTGGTGGTGGTGGGGGGCGGGGACTCGGCCTGCGAAGAGGCGATGTACCTGACGCGGTTTGGGTCGGAGATTCACCTGGTGCACCGGCGGGACAGCCTGCGGGCGTCGAAGATCATGGTCGAACGCACGCTGGGCCACGCGAAGATCAAGCCGGTCTGGGATTCGGTGGTGACGGAGGTGCTGGAGGCGGGCCAGGGGAAGGTGACGGGGGTGAAGCTGAAGAATTTGAAGACGGGCGGGGAGCGGGTGCTGTCGTGCGCGGGGGTGTTTGTGGCGATCGGGCACATGCCGAGCACGCAGGTTTTCAAAAATCAGATCACGACGGACGAAAATGGCTTTATTGTTCCGCAAAAAGGGACGATGACGAATGTGGCGGGCGTCTTTGTGGCGGGCGATTGTGCCGACCATGTGTATCGCCAGGCGATCACGGCCGCGGGCGCGGGTTGCGCGGCGGCGATTGACGCGGAACGATTTTTGACGGCCAATCCTTAACGCAACGAGCCATGCTAGAACCTTTGACGAACGCGCAGATCCGCAAATTCAAGGCGGCGGCGCAACTAATGGATCCCATGCTGAAGGTGGGGAAGGCCGGGTTGAGCGAGGGCTTCGTCCGGACGGTTTCCGAGACGCTGGACCTGCACGAGCTGGTGAAGATCAAATTTGCCGACCTGAAGGATCAAAAGAAAGAACTGGCGCCCCTGCTAGCCGAAAAGACCGGAAGCCACCTGGTGATGCGGGTGGGCAACGTGATGGTGCTGCATCGTCCGAAGCCGGAGCCGCCGGCCGGGTCCTGACCGGACAACAAAAAGCCGTCGTGTGGACCAGGGTTGCGACCACAAGACGGCTTCGTTGTTCCCAAGCACCCGGGTTGGCTGAGTAAATAACTGGATATCGGCGGACTTTCCGGGATGTCGCCGCAGTCTTAGCAGACCTAATTTTGGGAACTGGTAAGTATAGCCACAATAGTGGCCCCTGGGTCAATGCAATTCAGGCCCATATTTCACTTGGGGGGATTGGCGTTGGCGGAGAGCCAGAAGCGGATGTCGGCGGCCTGGGGGTTATCCGGCTGCAATTCCAAGACGCGCAGGTAGTGCTGGCGGGCTTGGGGGATGTCGTGGAGGGATTGGGCGCAGAGGTTGGCCAGGGCGAGCTGGGCACGGACTTCGTCGGGGTTGGAGGCGAGGATTCGTTTCAGCTCATCCGCGGCATCCAAGGCATAGCCGGCGCCCTTGAGGGCGAGGGCGAAATTGTAGCGCGCATCCACGGAGGCGGGCTGGATGGCCAGGGCGAGCTCGTAGCGGGGCAGGGCGACGGAATAGCTATGGAGGCGATGGGCAATGACGCCGGTGTTGAATTGGGCTTCAAACCAGGAGGGATCGGCGTCGGCGGCCGTTTGATACCATTGTTCGGCTTCGGTCCAATTTTCGTCCTGTTCGGCCATGCGGGCCTTGGTGAAGGGGCCTTCGGCGGCGTGGCGGTCGCCCGGCGCCGGCTTGGCGGGCGACGAATAACTGTAGCGCGGGCCGGTGAAGACGGGCTTGGGTTCGGCGGGTTTTTCTTCCGGTTTGGTGCCGGCGATTTCCTCGGCGACGGCGGGGGCGGGGGTGGCCGGGGCGGCTGCCGGAGTGGCGGTCGGAGTGGCTGCCGGAGTGGCGGCGTCGTTGTCGGGAGGGGGGGCGGGAGCGGACAGATCTTCGCGATAGCGTTTGGCGGTGCTGTTGGTTTTGCCCGCGTTGAACAGGCGGTGCCAGAAGCCATGGTGGGTTTCTTCTTCAGGCATGGGGACTTCCAGGGATTCCCCGGTGGCGACGACATTGGTGGCGGGGGGCGGCGTGGTGATGACGGTGGGGCGCATGAGCCGGTTGGTCTTGGGCGTCACGACGAGCTGGGGTGCCGGCTGGACGCGGACCGGTTGGGTGACGACGGGCGCGGCCGGGACCGGGGCGACGGCGGGGCGGGGGGTGATGTGAGTGAAATAAGGCTCTTCCGGTTCCGGGCGCGGCTGGGGCGCAGGGCGCTCCTGGGGTTCGGTGCGTTCCGGGGGCTCCGACCGATAGACGGGGGCAGGGCGGGGCGCGGGCGGGGCACTGGCGACTTTGGGCTTGGGTTCGGGCGGCGGGGTGGAAGTTTTGACGACGACGGCGGGGGCCATGATGGTGGCGGCGGCGTCGGTTTGGGTCAGGCTGGCGACGATGGCTTTGACCTCGCTGTAATTGGCGGGGCGGGGCGAAAGCGCGAGATAGGACTCGAAGTTGGCGAGGGCGGCGCGGTTATCGTGGAGGTATTGGAGGTTGACGGTGGCGAGGTTTTGGAGGGCCGGGGCGAAGTCGGGGCGCGCCTGGAGGGCGGCGGCGAAGAATTGGGCGGCTTCCCGCGGTTTGCCTTGCTGGAGGCGGGCGAGGCCGAGGCCGTTGTAAGCATCCGCCTCGCTGGTCTTGAGGGAGAGGACGGTGCTGAAACTGCGCTCGGACGGGAGGGTGTCGCCGGCGCGCAACTGGGCGAAGCCGAGCTTGAGCCAGCCGGCGGGGTCGTTGGGCCGCCGGAGGGTATAGGCGGTAAAGGCGGCGCGGGCGGCTTCGGGCTTGTTTTCTTCGAGGGACAACTGCCCCAGATTGAAATAGACCTCGACGAGATCGCGGTCGAACCGGAGGGCATTTTGATAGGCGGCGGCGGCTTCCTCGGGCTGTCCGGCGCGTTGGAGGGCGACGCCGAGATAATTCCAGGCGCCGGCGTTGGTGGCCAGGAGGGAGGTGGCGCGGCGGAACTGGGTGACGGCCTCGGCGACGTTGCCGCGGTCGAGGCAGCGTTTTCCTTTCAGGAGGGCGCGGGGTCCGGCGGGGGTGCAGCCGGAGACCAAGAGCGCGAGCGCCAGGATGACCGGGGCGGCGGGGATGGAAAATATTTTGGCCAGCATCGGCGATGGTGGTAACATCAGACCTTGCAAGTGTCAAGAAACGCACGATTTCAATGGTTAATATTTGTTCTTCTGGGCTGGCTGATTCCGGCCGGGGCGCAGGAGAATTTTCCGTTGCATGGGACGAATTCGGCGGTGCGGGTGGTGGTGGTGCAAGAGGCGGACCTGCTGGAGGCGTATTTGGCGGCCGAGGCGCGGGTGGAGGCGGCGTTCAACCGCGGGCTGACGTATTTCACGGAGCAGGCCACGGTGAGCAACGCGTGGCGGAGCCTGGTGAAGACGAATGACGTGGTGGGGATCAAGGTGTTTTCGACGCCCGGGCCGGTGTCGGGGACGCGGGGGGCGGTGGTGGCGGCGATCGTGCACGGGCTGCTGGCGGCGGGGTTGCGGGCGGACCAGATCATCATCTGGGACCGGCGGGAGAGCGATTTGCGGGGGGCGGGGTATTTTGAATTGGGGCAGCAACTGGGCGTACGGGTGGCGGGGGCGGCGGAGGCGGGCTACGACACGAACAGTTTTTACCTGCCGGACTCGCCGGTCATTGGGCAATTGGTGTGGGGGGACCTGGAATTTGGCAAAACGAACCAACCCAGCGTGGGGAAGAAGTCGTTTGTTTCGAAGCTGGTGAGCCAGCAGATGACGAAGATCGTTTCGGTGGTGCCGCTGATGAACGAAAACGCGGCGGGGGTGTGCGGCCATTTTTACAGCCTGTCGCTGGGGAGCGTGGACAACACGCGGCGGTTTGAGAGCAATCCCGACCGGCTGGCGGTGGCGCTGCCGGAGATTGACGCGCTGCCGGTGATCGGGGACCGGGTGGTGCTGCACATCACGGACGCGCTGCTGGCGCAATATCAGGGCGGGCCGGAGGGCTACCTGCAATTTTCGACCGTCCGCGACGAGCTGTGGTTCAGCCACGATCCGGTGGCGCTGGACACGATTGCGCTGAAGGAACTGATGCTGCAGCGCCGGTTGTTGAACGTGCCGCCGATGCGGACGAACTTTGCCATCTACACAAATGCGGTGCTGCTGCAACTGGGGGTGAACGACCCGTCGCGGATCCAGATTGACAGGGCGCCGTGAAATCCGGCGGTGGGGAGGGAAAATAAAAAACGCGCCAGCGGGAAGCGGGCGCGTTTGGTGTTTAAGGAGGGGACTCAAGCTTTGCGGAGGCGCCGGACGAGGGCGAGGGCGGCGATTCCCAGGCCGCCGAGGGCGAGGGTGGAAGGCTCGGGAACGGTGATGGGGGTGCCGGAGAACGTCAGCTTATCGAAGCGCCAGTTGCCGGAGGTGCCGTTGTACTCGACGGTGGCACCGCTGCTGAGGGTGGCGCTGGCATATTCGGCGCCGAGATTGCCGGTGGAATCGTAGGCGGAGACGAGGCGGATGCCAAAATTGGGGTCATTATTGGCGCCGGGGATGGAATCCAGATTGACGGTGATAGTGGGGCTGCCGGGAGCGTTATAGAAGTCCTTGGCAGTGGCAATGTACGTGCCGGTGGGGCTGGTGCCGCCGTAGTTGAGCCAACCGCTGGCATTGGCCGTGTTGAGATTGTATTGGAACTGGAGGTCGCGGATGCCCTGGGCGGTGCTGTACCAGTCGAAGGAAAAGTTAACGTTCTGATAGCCCGCGGTGGAGGCGTCCAGCTCGATGCCCTGGGAATATTCCGGGGCGGCGGCGGCCCAGCCATTATTGGCGGTGCCACGAATGCGCCACATGTATTCGCTGAAGCTGGGGGTGGCGGTGCCGGGAGTGGAGGTGACATCTCCGCTGGCGGTGTTACCGCCGTTGTAGCTGTTGTTCATGCCGAGCATGGTGGCGGTGCCGGAACCGGTGGTGGGAGCAGGACTATTGTCAGGGGCGGCCACGGTGCTGGTGAAGGTCCACGACGTGATGGTGCTTTGAGCCCGGGCCACGGCCAGCGAAGCGACGAGCAACGCAGCCAGGGCGGTCATTTGTTTTCCGGTTGCGGATAGTTTGATTGAATTAGCTTTCATGTTATTCCTTTTTTTGGGGTTGGTGTTTCCAACACAAAGTAACGGCAGTCCTGTGCCCGATCAATGCAACAATCCAGCGTTGAATTGGTTATCAACCGGTAATATATGTCAGCGGCCTATTTCTGGGCAGTCGCCAATTCCTCCTTAACCGCTGCGAAATCCTTTTGAAAGGCGTCGCTCTTCTTGAATTGTTTGACGATGGCGAGGGCGAGGACGCGGCCCGCGTAGATATCGGTGGCGTAGTGGCGGGCGATTTGGACGCGGTGCCAGCCGATGGTGCGGGCGTGGGCGAGGATGGCGTCGTGTTTTTCCGGGAATAAATCGGCGAGGATGAGCGCGAGGACCATGGACTCGGTGGAATGGCCGCTGGGGTAGCTGAAGCTTTTTTCGAGCTTGCCGTTGGCGAGGGCGGGGTCGGTGGTGTAAGGCCGGGGGCGTCGGAAGAAATCCTTGCCTTGGTCGGTAATGGCGGTGGCATCGGACTGGACATGGGCAAAGAAGGCGGTGGTCTGGGGCAGGTTGCTTTGGACGAAGAAGGGGCCGACGACTTGGGCGAAGTTGAAGACGGTGAAGGTCTTTTCGGAGTTGGCGGCGGCGACGTCATTGCTATCGGCGGCGTGATAGATGGTGCGGACTTCGTCCAAATCGGCCGTCTGTTCGGGAGACCCAGGCAGGGGCGGTGGCGCGAGCAGGGCGGTGGCGTCCGGCTTGCCGTCCTTGAGGTAGTTGAGCGCCGAGTCCCGGGCGAATACGCCGGTGGCGGAGAGGGTGAGAAGCGCGGCGAAAATGAGCGCGCGCGGGAACGAAACGACCTTCATTGGGAGTGTCATCGGGTCAGAGCAGGGGTTTTGCGATTGAGATTAAGGGACCTGGGTGCCATTGGCGGTCCAGCAGATGTCCGGAACTCCGGGGTCGGCGGCCTTGGCGGGGGTGTTGAGGCACATGTAGCTGTATTTGAACCATTGAGCATGGCCATCGCCGAAGGTGAGGCTGGAGCCGGCGTTGTGCCGGGAGGTCAGGGCGGTGGTGTAAACCTGCGGCTTGCAAATATCAATCTCCTTGGCGGTGGCGCCGTAGAAAGGGGTTTCGGAGGTGAGGGTGCGGCCTTCATCGAAGAGGACGAACTTGGAGGGGCTGACGGTGATCTGCGGCACCTTGAGGTTATAATCGGTACTGGGGACGTTGAGGCCGGTGAGAGCCTGGGAGTTCATGCCATAGCGGAAGAAGATGCGGCCATATTTCGGGGCGAGGATCTGGGGATCAATAATCGCGCTGGCGCATTGGAAGAGCGTGTTGCCGGAGTTGAAGAAATCGATGGCTGGTTTGTTGCCGAGGGAATCGGCGGATTGGATGGCGTAATAATAAAGCGGTTTGGACGAGACATAAGGGGGCAGGGCATTGAACCAGGCGCCCAGGCCCTGCTGGCCGGAGTAATAAAAGTTGTAGAGATCATCCCAAGTGGGGTTGTCCTCGTTATAGCCCCCGACCGCGCCCGGGGTGCCGACGGGGATTTTGGTCATGGGGAAGGTTTGATTATAATCCTCCACATACAAGGATTGAGCGAGGCCCCATTGCTTGAGGTTGCTGAGGCAGATGGTGCGGTGGGCCTTTTCCTTGGCCTTGGCCAGGGCGGGGAGCAGCAGGGCCGCCAGGATGGCGATGATGGCAATCACCACAAGGAGTTCAATCAAGGTGAACGCCCGCCTGGACGGCGGGTGTTGGCCGGTCGTGACGAATAATCCCCGTTCCTCATTGGATCTAAACATGCGGGGATTGTCATCGGTTTATGTTACGATCGTGTGTCAAGTTTGTTACCATTAAGAAACATCGTTTAATGGATTAGCAAACCTCAAAAAAATGCGCATGGGCGAAAGGCGGTGCGGCCGGGGACGGCGGGGATCCTGGCGGTGTGGAAAAGCCCAATGAATCCGGCATGATAATGGATTCCTTTCGGGGGAGCCGCGGTGTTCCCGGCGGGGACCGGTTGCGGGGATTCTGATTGCGCGGAGCGGGGAACGGGTGTTTCGCGCCGGCGGTTGGGCGGATGTTACAGTTTTGTAACACGACAGTCGTTTGTTTGTTTCATGAATTGCCAATACTCGCTCCTCAATTGCCAAAGAAAGCAGTTGAGTAGAGCAGGCACTATCTCCGACCAACTAAAATGAAAAGAACCAACGTATTCTTCAGTCTGGCTGCGATGCTTTGCGTCGCGGCGCAAGCGCAAGTTACCCAGCCGGTGCTGCCACCGGGGAAAATCGCGGTGTTCAAAGCCGGGACCAGCGACGGGCTGTGGCCCATGGTGACGGCGCGGGTGGCCCCTTGTTTTGTGCAAGTCTTTGATCCGGTTACGAACAACCAGGCGGCCCCGCTGGTTTCGGTGCCGATGGCCACGAACAGCAGCGTGTCCGGGTCGGTGTGGATCAATCACCACGCGGGATCGGAAGGCGGCGGCTTGTCCCGCAGCGTGAACCGGCAGTTTCTTTGCCTGGAAGGTTATACGGGGGACATTTTGAGCGCGACGGCGGCCAAGCCGTCCACGGACCCGTCGGTGGCGCGCGGGATTGTGACGCTGGATGCGTTTACGAATGCGATCAGCGTTTATTCGAGCGTGAACACATGGTTTGGCATTCCGGAGGGGGCGATTCCGGCCAACAACCAGGACAATCCGACGGGGATTGCCTCGACGGACGGCACGAATTTTTACGGAACGGGAAAATTTTCAGGCACGAGCGAAGAGCTGGACGGGACCCTCTTCTACAATTCGGCCAATGGCAACCTGCAGGAAGTGCAGGAATTCATCCAAGGCGCATATGAGGCGCGGATTGTGAATGGGACGGTTTATATTGCGACCGAGTCCGGCAGCGGGACGGCCAGCGGCCTGTATAACTTCATGGATCCGGCGAGCGGCGCGGTGGTGCCGTTGCCGTGGGACCCGAACGCGCCCAATCCGTACTTTAATTTTGCGTTTACGAACCTCTACCTCACCTGGGGCACGAAGTTTAAGACGGTGGCGAGCTTTGACATGGATCCGGCGAACACGGTGGCGTACGGGGCGGACCAGACCTATGGCATTGTGAAATTCACGAACAATGCGGGCACGTGGGTGCAGGCGCCGTACTATTTCAGCGCGACGAACCTGGATACGCTGGCGCAGGTCGCGGCCAACCAAGGCTGCTTCAGTGTTTGCGTGGACTTCAGCGGTCCCAATCCGGTGATTTATGCCACGACGATGGAGAATGGCGGGTCCACGAACTATCCCGGCGGATTGGGCGTGAACACGGCGGCGGGCCATCAGAACAACAACCGGCTGATCAAGATCGTGGACACGGGCGTGGCGCCGGGGACGAACGTGGTGGCGCAAACGCTGGCGGTGGCGGTGACGACGAACGAGTTTTTCGGCGGGATTGATTTTACGCCGGATCTGCGGCCGTTGATCACGTCCCAGCCGGCCACCTATGCGACGACGATCAGCGCGGGCGGCTCGCTGTTTACGGTGGGGGCGCAATCCCCGTACGCGTTGAGCTATCAATGGTATCAAAACGGCGCGGCGATCAATGCCGCCACCACGCCGACGGCGACCAACGCGGCGCTGGACCTGACGGTGCTGTCCTCGATCAGCGACTACAATGCCAATGGCTTTACGAATCAATACCAGTGCGTGGTGACGAACGACTACGGTTCGGTGACCAGCGCGGTGGCGAGTTTGATAGTGACGGTGAACCCCACGGCGCCGGTGATCACCAGCGGGACGAACGCGGTGACGGCCTTCGTGGGTGGAAACGTGACGTTTGCGCCGGTGGCGGTGAGCGGGACGGACCCTTATACTTACCAATGGTATTTTGGAGGCGCGGCGCTGACGGACGGCACCAGATATCTGGGTTCGGCGACGCCGTCGCTGACGGTTTCCAATTTGCAGCCGGCGGATGCGGGCAACTATACGTTGGTGGTGATGAACCCATCGAGCGCCATGGCATCGAACGTGGTGGATGTGTTGACGGTGAGCTATCACAAGGCCTCGATCACGGGCCAGCCACAGCCGGTGACGACGTTTGTGGGCGTGCCGGCGACGGTGTCGGCGACCGCGAGCGGGGGTTCGCCGCCGGTGACGAATCAATGGTACAAAGGGACGACGCTATTAACGGATGGCGGGGAATACAGCGGCACGGGGACGCCGAATCTGACCATTGCGGCGAATACGACGGCGGATTCCGCGAACAACTACTTCCTGGTGGTGAGCACGGCGGGCGGGAGCGTGACGAGTTCGCTGGCAGCGGTGACGGTGGAAGTGGCGCCGGCGCATTCATCGGTGGGTTATACGAACCAGGTTTATCTGCAGACGTTTGATTCGCTACCGGATCCGGGCACGGCCGGGATCGCCGCCAACGGGACGGCGGTCGGCAACGGTGCGTCGGTGAATAGCTTCAACAACCCGCTGGATCCGGGACAGATTGGCACCGCGGCGTATTCGCTGGCCAATCCGTTTGACTTTGCGTTCCCGGTGATTGGCAACAGCTACATCGGGGGCCTGGGGCTGGGGAGCACGATGCCCGGGTGGTACGGCGCGGCGGACACGAACCTGGCGGATGGCGTGGATGGGATCACCCGCTTTGGCGCACAGGCGGGGGATGAGTCCACGGGCGGGGTGATTGACTTCGGTCTGGACGACCAGGAAGGCGGGATTGTGGGAACGAATCGCGCGCTGGGATTGATCTCCACCGGGACGACGGGTTCCACGGCCTTTGCGTTGAAGCTGGTGAACAATTCGACCGACACGCTGAATTACATCAACGTGAGCTTCATTGGCGAGTTATGGCGCAACAACACCGGGACGCGGACGATGTCCCTGAGCTACGCGGTGGATCCGACGGCGGACAGCTTCGTGTTGCTGACGCAGCCGGACACGACGAACCTGACGCCGCAAGACCTGCCGAACGCGATTACGATACCGGACCTGGCGTTCAGCTTCCCGACGAATCCGACGGGGACGCTGCCGGTGGACGGGACGCAGCCGGGGAACCAAGTGGCGCGGGAGACAAACAATATGGCCCTGTCCACGCCCTGGACACCGGGCGGGGCGCTGTGGCTGGTGTGGTCCATCAACTACTACGGGGCGGGCGGGGGCCAGGGTTACGCGATTGACAACCTGAAGTTCTCGGCTTCCGTGGCGCCGATCACGGCTCCATCGCTGGGGGTGCTGGGGTACTCGGGCGGCGCCACGGGCACGGGCTTGGCGCTGGGCTTCTCCGATTCGCCGGGCGCGAGCGGGCAGTTTACGGTCTGGAGCACGACAAACCTGACTTTGCCGTTCAGCGCGTGGCAGAACCTGGGGCATCCGGCGGAAGTCACGGCCGGGGCCTACGAGTTCATTGACGCGGGGGCGACGAACAAGCCGGCGCGCTTCTACAAAGTTACAAGTCCTTAGTCATCAATCACCAAGGTTATAGGCAAGCGGGCGGGTTTCACGAGAGACCCGCCCGCCTTTTTTTGTCGTCTGAAGTCGTCCGAACCGGGCGGGAAAAAGTGGGGGTGGATTTGAGTCACTTAAAGATGACATTAGCGGCGGGAAAACACGGTGAATAACTCGGTGTTTTGGCGGCGGAACGAGGTGAGTTGGAAGGAGGCGGCGGCGGAGAGACGGGGGCAGCCCAGTCCGTCGGCCAAGGTGGGGGCGGAGCGGCCGCCGAAGATTTTGGGGCAAATGGTGGCGTGGATTTCGTCCACGAGGCCGGCGCGGAAGAGGGCGTCATTGAGCTCGCCGCCGCCTTCGCAGAGGAGGCGCTTGACGTGCCACTTGGAACGGAGCCAGCGGAGGGCGGCGGGGAAGTCAATTTGGGTGGCGCCGGCGACTTTGAGGGTGACGAAGGGCAGGCGGAGGCGGCGCAGATTCTTCTGCGGGGCGCGTTTGGTGGTAAGCAAGATGATGGGGGAAAAATGGTTCTGAAAAATCTTCGCGGCGGGATCGAGGGAGCCGGTGCCGCTGACGACGATGCGGAGGGGGAACGGGGCGAGTCCGTTTTGCAACCGGCGGCGGCGGAATTTTTCGCCGCCGTTGCCGAGGGTGGCTTCGGAGATTTCGACGGTGCGCGCGCCGCAGATGATGGCGTCGGCGGTGGCGCGGAGTTCGTAAAGGTGGGCAAGATCGCGGGCGCTGCCGAAGGAATGGACGGCGCGGTTGGCGGTGGCGATTTTGCCGTCGGCGGAGATGGCGACGTTGAGGAACAGGAAGGGCAGCGCGCGCGTTTTGGCCGGGGAGGAGGCACTCATAAGATCAACATGGCGTCGCCGTAGCTGAAGAAGCGGTAGCGCTCGCGGATGGCCTCGGCGTAGGCGGCGAGGATGAGGTCGCGTCCGCGGATTTCCTCGCCGGGGGCGGCGAAGGCGCTGACGAGCATGAGCAGGGTGGACTCGGGGAGATGGAAATTGGTGAGCAGCGCGTCCACGACGTGGAAGGGGGCGGGCGGGAAGATGAAGATGTTGGTTTTACCCGCATGAACATTGAGGGTTCCGGCGTTCTGGCGGGCGACAGTTTCAAGCGCGCGGGTGACGGTGGTGCCGACGGCGATGACGCGGCGGCCGGCGGCTTTGGCGGCGCGGATGGCGGCGACGGTGTCGGCGCCGACGTCGAAACGCTCGGTGTGCATCTTATGGTCGGCGAGGTTTTGGACCTTGACGGGGAGGAAGGTGCCGGCGCCGACGTGGAGGGTGACGAAGGCGGTGGTGACGCCGCGGGCGCGGATGGCGGCGAGGAGTTCGGGAGTGAAGTGGAGGCCGGCGGTGGGCGCGGCGACGGAGCCGGCGTGGTGGGCGTAAACCGTTTGATAACGCTCCCGGTCGGCGGGCTGTTCGCCGTGGCGCTGGATGTAGGGGGGCAGGGGCATTTCGCCGAGGGCGGCGAGTTCGTTAAAGATGTTGGCGGCGCCGGAAAATTTGAGGCGGCGATGGCCTTCATCGTTAACTTCGGTCACTTCGGCGAAGCGTTCGGCGGGGTGACCGGCCTGGTCGAGGAGTTGGATTTTGGCACCGATGCGGGCGCGTTTGCCGGGGCGCATCATGGCCCACCAATCGTTGACGGAGTTCTCCTCGAGCAAAAGGATTTCGAACCGGCCGCCGGTGTGAGGATTGACGGCGTGGAGGCGGGCGGGGATGACGCGGGAATCGTTGAGGACGAGGACGTCGCCAGCTTGGAGAAAATCGGGGAGGTTTTGGAACTGACGGTGTTCGATTTGGCGGGTGTCGCGATGGAGGACGAGGAGGCGGGATTGATCGCGGCGGGGGGCGGGTTGCTGGGCGATCAATTCAGGGGGCAGGTCGTAATGGAAATCGGCGGTTCGCACGGCGGGAGGATAGCGGTTGGGGGCGCGGAGGGATAGTTTAGGATGACGGCGGGGGTGGGGGAAAAATTGTGAATAACTTTGGAATAAGATTGGATTGTGTCCGGGGGGGAATTGGTCACCAGGCCGGTATTGCGGACGTTTGCGACGGGGCGGCGGGAGGCCAGGGGAGTCCGGCGGCGGGAATGCGGGGGTAATTTTTTGGGTTGACCAAGGTTGACCAAGGTTGACCGGCGTGGCGGGGAGCGGGATGTGGGAACGGCACGACCGGAGCGGAGCGAAAGGAGGCCGGGCGGAGAACAGGAGCAGCGGCGCGCCGACGAACGGGCGCGTGGTCGTGATTTCAGATGTTTTCTCCCCTTGCATCCAAGCCCGCTGGCGGGCGGGCAGGGATGAATATAGAACATAGGAATGATTTTTTCAATAATGTTATTACATAGTGATATATAAAGAGGTTAAATGGTTGGTTTTGCGAGGGTTGAACAATAGCGTGTAAAAAATAGCAAAGGATGGTTGGTCATACGGCTATCTTGGTGTATGTTAAACGCACGTTGTCCGTTTAGGGTTGGCGTAGAGGTTTCGCTCGCGATGCAGTCCGGGCAACGTCCCCAAGTTGACTGTGTCGCACTTCTGAGCGCCTGGTGAAGGCGTATGAAAACCTTATCACCAAGAGGACCGGAGTAAAATCCGGTCCTCTTTTTTTTGGTTCTTCGCTGTTTTCGGGGGAACAGACGCTTGCAGGGGCCACGTGCGGCGGTTTGGCGCGGGCCAGTTGGCGGGCAGGGCAGAACCTTCCGAGCGGGAGGTGCCGGCACCGCCTGCCGGGAGTGCGGGAAAACCGGGGGCTATCGCTCCCGCTGGTACCATGGGGTGAACACCCCATAGGCACGGTCCGGTTCCAAGGCGTAAGATGGATTCTGCGAGATTAACTCAAGCAACCACCTTAACCAATGAAAACAAAAACCGTCCTGTTTACCTTCGCCGCCACGCTCGCCCTTGGGCTGGCCGGCTGCAGCAAGAATGAGCCCACCACGCCTGCCGCCGGCGACGTGAACAAGGCCGTGGATACGGCAGCCGCCGCGGCGACGAACGCCATTGCCGAAGTCACGAACACCGTCGCAGCCACGAACACCGTGGACGCCAGCAAGGTCCCGGATTTGATTGACAAGGCCAAAGGCCTCGTCGCCGACGGCAAGTATTCGGATGCCGCCGCCGTGCTCCAGCAGCTCACCGGGCAATCCCTCACGGACGACCAGCAGAAACTCGTGGACAGCCTGAAGGATCAAATCCAGAAGGCGCTTGCCGCCAAGGCCGGAAATGCCGCGGACGCCGCGGGTGGACTTCCCAAACAGTAAGCCGCAAACACGCAAAACCTTCAAACCAACGAAACCATGAGCATGCTCAAAGAGTTCAAAGAGTTCGCCATGCGGGGCAGTGTCGTGGATCTCGCCGTCGCGGTGATCATCGGCGGGGCTTTTGGCAAAGTCGTCACCTCCGTGGTCAACGACATCATCATGCCTCCCATCGGCAAACTCATGGGCGGCGTGAATTTCAGCGACCTGTTTATCAATCTCGATCCGTCGAAACTGGCCAAAGACGGCTCGGCCATCACGTCCCTCGCCCAGGCGAAGGATGCCGGAGTGGCCGTGATCGCTTATGGCTCGTTCATCAACACGGTGATTGACTTCGCCATTGTCGCTTTCTGCATTTTCATGATCATCAAAGTGATGAGCAGCTTGAAAAAGCCCGCCCCGGCGGCGCCGGCGCCGCCACCGGAACCCACGAAGGAAGAGAAGCTGCTGGGCGAGATTCGCGACCTTCTCAAGGTTCGCGGTTGACCTTCGCTCCGCACGGACCAAATCTGCCGCCGGGGGCAATCTCCACTGGCGGCCATCACTAAACCTCAAAACGATGACCATCCACACCATCTCATTTCCCCTGTTGATCGGCACCACGCTGGCGCTGGCGCCCCCCGCCCACGGCGACAACCTGCTCGATCGTTTCGGTTTCGGCAAAAGCCAAACGACCAATGCGCCGGCGGCTGGCGGCGTGGGCAGTGCGCTCACGCAGGATCAGATGGTTGGCGGCCTCAAGGAGGCGCTGGCCCAAGGCGTGCAAACCGCGGTCACCAACCTCGGCAAGTCGGGCGGGTTCCTGAACGATCTGGGGGTCCGCATCCCCATGCCGGCGAGCCTCCAGAAACTCGAGAAAGCCGCGCGGGCGGTTGGCCAGGGCGGGCTGGCTGACAATTTTATCGCCTCCATGAACCATGCCGCGGAGCAGGCCGTGCCCGAAGCGGCCGCCGTGCTGGGCGACTCGGTGAGGCAGATGACCATTGCCGATGCCGGAGCCATTCTCACCGGCACGAACGACGCCGCCACGCAATACTTCCGGCGCACGAGCGAAACGAATCTTTACGAACGCTTTCTCCCGATCGTCCAGAAGGCCACGGAGCAAACCGGGGTGACGAGCAGCTACAAAAAACTGGCCGCGACCACCAGCGGCGGCCTGAGCGGGCTGGGGGGATTGGGCGGGTTGGGCGGCAACGTCTCCGGTTTGGAGGCGCCGGACCTGGACAGTTACGTCACGCACAAGGCGCTGGACGGCCTGTTCCTGAAAATTGCCGAGCAGGAAAAGCAGATTCGCGAGAATCCCGTGGCGCGCACGACCGACCTTATGCAGAAGGTATTCGGCGCGGTCGGCCATTGAACCGGAAGCGGGATCCCTTTAAATGAAACGACACTCAAGCCCATGACAACCCCTGCCCCTGCCCAGCGCGGCCAGCGTTCCTCGTGGCGGCGCAAACTGCTGTACCTCGCCGGCACACTGCTGGTGCTGCTCATCGTGGCCTATTTCGTGGTCACAAGTTCGGCATTTTTCAAGGGCGTGATTCTGCCGAGGGCCGGCAAGGCGTTGGGCGGCGAGGTCACCGTGGCCGAGGCGTCCATCAGCCCGGTTTCGCAGGTGACGCTGCGCCAGCTCACGGTGAGGACCACCGGTCCCGAGCCGGTGTTGCAGGTGAACGCGGTGGTGCTGCGCTACAGCTTGTTCGCCATTCTGGGCGGGACGCTCAAGGTGGACGAAGTGACCCTTGACTCGCCGGTGGTGCAAATCGTCGAAAACGCCGATGGCAGCAGCAACCTGGATCCGCTGATGCAAAAAGCGGCAAAGCCGGCGGCCCCGCCCGCGCCCGGTCCGGCCCGGGCGAAAACGCCGCAGATTGATTTGAGAAACTTCGCGCTGAAGAATGGGACCGTCCGGATCACCAAAAACCTCAAGGGCGGCGGCCAGGAAGTCACCGAATTGAGCGGCGTGAACCTCACGCTCGACCAGCTTAAGAACGGGCAGCCGGGCAAACTGGCCATGGCGGCGGCCTGCAAGTTGACCCGTCCCACCAACGACGTGCTGGAAGCGACGAGCACCGGCAACATTGAGTTCACCCTGGGCGCCGACCTGACGCCGCAATCACTCAAGGCCGACGTCGAACAGGACATCGCGCGCGCGGAGGGATCCTTCAGCGAGCTGGCCGGCGTGCGCACCGTGCTGACGGGCGAGGTGACGCCCAGCGAAATCAAGGAGCTTTCCGAGCGCATTCTGCGGGGCGGGCAGGTGCTCGGCGAAGCCAAGGTGAGCGGCCCGCTCGACCTCACGAAGAAGGAGGGACACTTGACGCTGGAAGTCGCCGCGATTGACCGACAGGTGCTGAATCTAATCGGGGCGCCGCTCGGCATTGATTTCGGCGCGACCACGCTCAGCGCCACCACCGACGTGACGCTGACGCAGGGCGGCACGATGATCGCGGTCAACGCGCGGTTCACCGCCGCCAAGTTCAGCCTCACGCAAAAAGGCCAGACCACGCCGCCGCTGGATTTGCAACTGGCGTGCCACATGACGGTCAACACCGCCGCCGAGTCCGCCGAGGTGCAAAGCTTCGCGCTGGACGGCACGCAGAACCAGCAACCGTTCCTGCACGGCAGCCTTGCGAAACCGATGACCTTCGCCTGGGGCAAGCCGGCCGCTGGGACTGGCGATTCGGCCTTTGACCTGGCGGTGACAGATTTTGATTTGGCGGCGTGGAAGCCGGTTCTCGGCGACGCGATTTCCGCCGGGCGCTGGTCCGCGCAACTTCATCTGGACTCCGGCCAAGGCGGCCGGCAGCTCAAACTCGGCGTCGGTTCTCAGATCGCGGATCTCACGGCCAAAATCGGCACCAATCTCCTGACGCAGGCGGCGCTGCAGTTGAAGCTCAACGCGCAGGTGGACGACTTCAAAAAAGCCAGCCTCAGCGATTGCCGGCTGGAACTCACGCAGCAGGCGCGACCGGCCCTCACCGTCAGCGGTTCCGCCAGTTACGATGGCGCCGCATTCCAGCTCCAATCCCAGATCGAGGCGGTCATGGCGCGTTTGACGGGCAGCGGCCCGGCGACGCCGTTGGCGGTGGGCGTGAACCTCGACGGCTCGTTTACGAACCAGGTGCTGGATCTGCGCCAGTTGCAGGTAACTTTCACGCCAACGACGAACGCGCCGAAAAACGAATTGAATTTGACCGGTCACATTGATCTTTCCACACCCGGAATGACGAAGGGCAGTTTGACGGTGAATTCGGAGACGCTCGACCTCACGCCGCTTTACGACACGTTCACCGGGAACAAGAACGCGGCCGCGGCACCCGCCGGCCCCGCGCCGGCTCCCGCCTCCGCCGGCAACGTCGAACCGGAGCCAATGACCCTGCCGCTGCAACTCACGGCGGACGTGAATCTCGGGCAAGTGTACCTGCACGACATCACCCTGCAAAAGGTTCAGGTCACGGCCAAGGTGGATGGCGGCAAGATCACGCTCGACCCGTGCCGGTGGCTGCTGAACGGCGCGCCCGTCACCGCCCAGGTGGCTTTGGACCTTGGCGTGAAGGGCTACACTTACGCGCTGGCGTTCCAGATGGACCAGGTGCCGCTGGAGCCGATTGCCGACACGTTTTCTCCCGCCACGCACGGGCAGTATCAGGGGCTCATCATCGCCAAGGGACAAATCAAGGGTGCGGGCATCACGGGCGTGAGCCTGCAGAAAAGTTTGAGCGGTCAGGCCAGTTTCAACTTCACCAACGCCGACCTGCAATTGAACGGCCCGAAAACCAAGCAGGTGATTGTGCCCGTTGCCACGTTGTTAGGCATCCCCGAAATCACGCAGTCGCCGCTCGACTGGTTGCAGGCGCAAACCGAAATGGGAGGCGGCAACATCAAGCTGACCCAGTTTAACGCCCAGAGCGCGGCGTTCCAGGCAACGACCGCGGGGGTGATTCCCATCGCGGACGTGTTGAACAATTCGCCCCTGAAGCTGCCGGTCGGCTTCGCCTTGAGCCGGTCCCTGGCGCAACGGACGGGCCTGCTTCCGGCCAACACCCCGGCGGACGCGGCCTATGCGGCGCTTCCCCAGTTCGTGACCGTGACCGGCACGCTGGGCGCGCCCAAAGCCGACCTGAACAAGTTGGCGCTCGGCGGACTGTTGCTGAACGCGGGCACCGGCATCGCGCAGAAGCTCGGGGTGAAAGTGGACGGGAACGCGGGCGGTGTTCTCCAAGGCGTCGGCAGCATGTTGACCGGCCAGAAACCGGCGGGGACCACCAACGCGCCCGCCACAAACACCGCGCCGAAAATGAACCCGCTGGATTTGTTCAAGAACCCGTAGGCGGTCCAACGCAGGCCGCGATGCGCCAACGGCATCGCCGGGTGGAAGCCCGGCGGCGGCACGAACTCGAGCAAAAAGGGATGAACCCGGTGAATCCGTCGCCGCGCTCTTGATCCCCAGCCACCCCGAGCGCGAGGCCTGCCGGGCGCCGGGGGAAAACCCCAGGGGATTCCGTATGGGGTGAACACCCCATGGTTGAGGGCGGTCCGATGGCCTAATATAGCTTGGCAAGAAAATGGGGAAAACGGGCAGGGCGCCAGCGCCGAGTGTGGGCGACGACCCGCCTGACCCGAGAGGACAAAAATTTTCATGCGATGGCGGAATAAAGCGGTTGAAATTACGATTAAAATCCGGGGGTTTTTAAGAATTCGCAGAGTTGAAATTTTGATCGGTCAACCTTGGAAAAAGGAATTGCGGCTTTGCTCAAAAACAACAAAACAACTATGAAAACAAACCTCAAACAAATCGTGTCGGTGATGGGGTGCGCCGTGCTGCTGGCCGGCTGCGCTCAACAGCAGCGACAAGGCAAATACCAGGCGCCGGCAACCACCCCGGTTGCCGCCCCGGCTCCGGCTCCCGCCCCGGCCGCCGGCAGCGTTTCGGCTTATTTCCCGAGCGGCAAAGCTGAAGGCAGCGGGCTCTTGCTGGAAAAAAGCGCGCCCGCCCAAGTTCTGGCCGGCCAGCCTTACCAGTATTCGTATAAAGTCAGCAACCTGACCGACGCGACCTTGGAAAACGTGATCGTGACCGACCGCGTGGGCGGCGACTTTACCGCGACGGATTCCACGCCCAAAGCCGCGAGCATGTCGGGTGGCAACGCGACATGGAACCTCGGGTCATTCGGGCCGAAAGAATCCAAGACCATCACGGTCAGCGGTTCCAGCCCGGATGAAGGGGTCATGACCACTTGCGGCATGGCCACCTATAATCCGGTGGTCTGCCAGGATATTCACGTGGTCAAGGCCAACATCACCTTGACCAAGTCGGAACCGGCGGATGAACTAATCTGCGATCCGATACCCGTCACGCTCACCGTCAAGAACACGGGCAGCAGCGCCCTCACCGGCGTGCAAATTGCCGACACGCTGCCGGCCGGCCTGACGTCCGACGCCAAGAGCAGCCTGACTTTTGCCGTGGGCGATCTCGCCCCCGATGAAAGCAAGGAATTCAAGTACAATGCCGCCGCGAGCGCGACCGGCAAATTTGAGAACGACGCGACGGTCACCACCGCCGAGGGCGTGAGCGCCAAGGCGTCCGCGACCACCACCGTGCACCAGCCGGTGCTCGCCATCACCTGCAAGGCCGCCGACCAGCAGTTCATGGGCCGCAAGTTTGACGTGAGCTACACGGTTGCCAACACGGGCGACGCGCCGGCCGCCGGCACCAAGCTGGAAGTCGCCGTTCCCGCCGGGCTGGAAGTGGCCGCCGCGGGCAACGGTGCGACCGCCAACGGCAAGGTTACCTGGGACCTCGGCACAGTGGACGCGAGTTCGCCGCAGACCGTCACGGCCACGTTCACCAGCGCGGCGGGCGGCACGTATGACTTCGCCGGGACCGCCAAAGGCGCTTGCGCCGCCCCGGTTTCAACTTCTTGCGAAACGAAGATCGTCGGCATTCCGGCCATCTTGCTGGAGAAATCCGACAATCCTGATCCCGTCGCCGTTGGCGAGACCACGACCTACACGGTCAAAGTGACCAACCAAGGCTCGGCGAACGACTCCAACGTCCATGTGGTCATTACGGTGGACGACGAATTGGTGCCCGTGAGCTCTCCGCAAGGCAATATCAATGGACAGGTCGTTGATTACCCGGTGGTGCCGGTGCTCGCGCCCAAAGACTCCTTCACCTATACCGTGATCGCCAAAGGCGTGAAAGCCGGCGGTGCCGTGACCAAGTTCACGTTGACGTCCGATATGCTGAAGTCGGCGATCACCGCCGAGGAAAGCACGACGGTTTATTGATTTGATCCAATCACAGGGCCGCCAAAGCAATTTGGCGGCCTTTTTCATTGCGCGATAACTCGATGACACAATTGCCCTTGCCAGCAAACCCACCTGTGACCATGAAGATTAGATTTTTCCCCGCCTTGGCCGCGCTCGTCCTGGTTTCGTCGGTCGCCGCCCAAACCGCGCCGGCGGAACACCACCGCGCCACGCATCTCGGTAATCCCGCCACGCGCTTCGCCGGGCCGCTGAATTCGCCGGCGGATTTGCGCTCACGTTTGAGCGACGAGAAATTGCGGCCGGACTTTGCTGAAATTCTTCACCAATGGGGCTGGCCGGGGAAATGGGACGATTTTGTGGCCGCCGGGCTGACGAATGAAATCAGCGAATGGGAAATTCCCGTGGGCGGCACCATGCCGTTCATGTCGTCGCGCGAGGCTGGCCGGCCCGTCTGCCTGCGGAATGTCACCTGGGCCGGGACGAACCCCATTCACGCCTACGCGTTCACGTTCCATTCCAACGGGCGCATCTGGCGCTGCGTCACGCCCAAACCTTGCAGCAATTTTTTTGTAGAGGACGTCGGGCCGGAGCCGCGCGCGGGGCTGGCGATTGATTGCGCTGTGCCGGACCAAGTCGTGGTCGGGCGCACGGTCAAAGTCTGCCTGAACGTTCACAACACCGGCAACATCCCCGAGCCGCTGGCGGTGGTGACGCTGCCGGTTCCCGACGCCACGGTCGTGACCGCCACCATCGGTGGCGGCGTGGTGACCAACCATGCCGTGGCCTGGATCCTCGCGAACGTGCCGCCGAACGCGACGGAGCAGGTGTGCGCCATTTTGAAAACGCTGAAGCCGACGGCGCTGGAATTCGATGCCACCGCCAGCAGCGCCCGCGTTGCACCCGTGCAAAGCTCCTGCGAAACCCTGGTCGCCGGCATCCCCGCGATCCTGCTGGAAAAGGCCGACAATCCCGATCCGGTCTCCATCGGCAGCAACACCATCTACAGCGTCAAGATCACCAACCAAGGCACGGCGGACGATTCCAACGTCCAAGTGGTCGTGACCATTGCGCCGGAACTCGTGCCGGTCAGCAGCGCCGAAGGCAAGATTGAGGGGCAGGTCGTGACGCTGCCGGTGATTCCCCGGCTCGCTCCGAAGGAAGCGGTGACGTACCAAATCACCGCCCGGGGCGTGGCCGCCGGCGACGGCCACACAAAATTCACGCTGTCATCGGGCATGCTGGAAGCACCGATTTACGCCGAGGAAAGCACCACGGTTTATTGAAGGCAAAATGGCGCGCGTCGTTCTCATGTGTCTGGCCGGCGGCGCATTGTGCTGCGGCTGCGCGACCGTGAGGATCCCGGAGGCGGAGCAGAGATCCGAATCCGCCACGCTCGCGGACAATTTGTGCGCGCTGTCGCCGCAGGTGGATCCCGCCGAAGCGGAGCGCGCGGCGGGCGCGGCGGTGCGCTATCCGCTGCGGCTCGCGCGCGAATGGCACGCCACCCCGCCGGCCGTTTTCAACAACGTGCTGGTCAACGCGGGCATTCATCCGCGCGGACTTTGTTTCCAGTGGGCCGACGCGCTGACGGTGAAATTAATGACGCTGGACATGCACACGCTGGACCTGCATCGTGGCGTGGCTGACTGGGGCGGGCGTCACGAGCACAGTTGCGTGGTGGTGACCGGGCCCGGCCAGGATCTTGCCCGCGGGATCGCGCTGGACGCCTGGCGGCACTGCGGGAGATTGAACTGGGCGCCGGTGGCCCGGGACAAATACGCGTGGCGGGAGGTGGAATTGATGCCCGGTTACAAGGACGAATTGCACGCCGCCGCCGGGAAACTGGCGGCGCAAGCCGGTGGGCCGTGACGCGGGTGCGGCGGTTTACTTGAGCGAGACCCAAAGCGCGTGGATGACTCCCGGAATCCAGAACAGGAGGCAGAGCACGAGGTTGATGAGCGTGTCCTTCGCGACATGGTCTTGAGAAAAACCGCCAGCGGCGGAATAAACAACGACAGGATGATGAGGATGATTTTGTTCATACCCGGGCAGATTAATGCGGAAAAAGATCCCGGCGACCCTGAAGCAAACGCAAATGAAGACCAAAGCGAGCAAGGCTAAAGCAGTGAATAGAAAGCATCCGGCATTTAATAAAAATGCGGAGCCATTTTATGGCATTATCATGGAGGGGTTGAAAGGCGAAGTGGACGGCGAGCATTTTTGGGATGCGGTGGCAGAAAATGCGGTTTTTGAATTTCGCTACAGCATTCCCGGATTCACCAATAAAATTGAAGGGCGGGAAGCCTATATGGACTGGTTTGGAGGTTATACGAATATTCTTCATTCCGCCGATAATTTGCGGGTGCACAAAGCAACAAACCCCCAGGTGGTCATTTTAGAATATGAAGTCCACGGCATGGTTCCCAGTACGGGAAACGCTTACGACAACCGCTTTTGTTCCATTATCACCATTGCAGACCGCAAAATAATTCATTGGCGCGATTATATGGATTCGCTGGCGGTAATGCTTTCAGTTACCCCCAAGGAAGGCAACCCATAGCGGGGATCGTGCCTCCCTGTTCCCGAGGGAGAGGGCGGGGAGAGAATTCCCCGAAAGCGTTCGCGCATTGAACCCCTGAACCGCAAAAGAAACATT
>CAZHIM010000079.1:0-23700 GCA_964532525.1 uncultured Bifidobacteriaceae bacterium | reverse complement strand
ATCATCATCAAGCCGCACGGCATTTTCCTGGTGACCGGCCCCACCGGCTCGGGCAAATCCACCTCGCTCTACGCGTTTTTGAGCGCCATCAACTCCGTCCACAAGCGCATCATCACCATCGAGGAGCCCGTGGAATACGAGTTGAAGGGCATCAACCAGATCGCCGTCCGCTCGGACATCGGGCTGACCTTCGCCATGGGCTTGCGCCATATTTTGCGCCAGGACCCAAACGTCGTGATGGTCGGGGAAATTCGTGATACCGAAACGGCGGAAATCGCCATCCGCGCCTCGCTCACCGGCCACCTGGTCTTCAGCACGCTCCACACCAACGACGCCCCCAGCGCTTTTACGCGTCTCATAGACATGGGCATCGAGCCTTTCCTGGTGGCCTCCTCCGTGGAGGCCGTCATGGCCCAGCGCCTCATCCGCACCATCTGCCCCCATTGCAAGGAAGAGCAGAAGGTGGACCGGGCCTATCTGCAAAGGATCGGTTTCCCGGAGGCGGACATCGCCACGGCCAAGGTCTGGCGCGGCGCCGGTTGTGAAGAATGCCGGCACCTCGGTTACCAGGGCCGCAAAGGCATTTACGAACTGCTCCTCGTCACCGAGGCGCTGCGGCCCCTCATCATGAACCGCGCCCCCGCCTCCACCATTGCCGCCCGCGCCATGGAAGCCGGCATGCGCACCCTGCGCACTGACGGCTGGAACAAGGTCAAGGCCGGCGTCACCACCATCGAGGAGGTCTTGCGCGTCACCCAAATCGAGGAACACATCAGCACCCTCGTCGAAATTGACGGGGCGCCTGCCGGCGCGCACCCCGGGCCGAAGAAATGAAAGTCGCTTCGAAACCCCTGCCAACTTGGTTGAAGTGGGTGTGCCTCGTATTCGGCGCCCTGCTGGCACTGGCCTCCCTTTGCCTGATGGTGTGGATCATCAAGGCCTTGGTGCCCGCGCTCCACACCTTTTCGGGCCCCAAGGGACATTCGCTTTCCCACCGCCAATGGGAGTCCATTTTTGCGCGGTTTGCCGGAAAACTCGTCGGCTCGTTTGTCGGCTTGTGGCTGGGAACCTGGCTGGTGGCGAAAGGCTGGAAAAAGTCCCCGGCCGCGGCGGAAGCCGCCCCGCTCAATGTCCCCGCCGCGCCGCCCGCCCCGCTGCCGGCCTTGGCGCCGCCGAAAAACCGGCATTGGTCCACCTGCAACATCCTGTACCTCGCGCCCGACGCCAAACGCCTGTGGCAGTTCGACGCCAAGGGCAAGGGCTTCGTCCTCGCCCGGGAACACCGCGTGCCGCACGCCGACCCGCTCCCGGCCCACTGGGTCGCCAAAAGCTGGACCACCCTCTGGCAGCCCAAATTAAACGTCGCCTGGTTGCCGGCCGATAATGTCTTCCTCCGGGTTGTCGAGCTGCCCGCCGCCAACGCCGAAGAGACGTTCTCGATGGTGGAGCTGCAATTGGAAAAGCTCTCGCCCATGCCCGTCACCCAGATCGTCTGGACGATGCACGTCTTGGGCACGCATCAAAGCCCCGCCAAGGCCGACGGCACCGTGGAGAGCCTGCAATCGGTCATCGTGGTGTTCGCTTCCCGCACCGCCGTGGAGGAATTCCTCGGCCGGCTGGAGCGCGACGGCTTCCAGTCCGACCGCATCGAAGCGCCCATGCTGGACCAACTGGAAGCCGTGGCCCCCCGGGAAGACAGCGTCTGGCTCTTCCCGCTGACGGTCGGCGGGCAAAACGCCGCGCTGGTGGCGTGGTGGTTCGGCGGTGCCTGGCGCAGCCTCAGCTTCGCCGTGCTCCCGCCCGCGGGCGACCGTGCGGCGGAATTGAAAACGCAGCTTTCCCTGCTGGCCATGTCCGGCGAAGTCGAAGGCTGGCTGGCCGGGCAGCCGCGCTGGTATCTCGTCGCCGATCCCGTCAACGCCAAGGAATGGGAACAGCTTTTGCACGCCGCCGTGGACGAGCCGGTGGCGGTGGTGGCGCCGCCCGCCCCCGCGGAACTCGCGGCCCGTTCCGCCACCCGGGCGGCGGCTTCCATGGCCCGCGTGAACCTCCAGCCCGTGGAATACTCCGCGCGTTACCGCGAACAGTTCTTCGACCGCCTCTGGCTGCACGGCCTGGGCTTTGCGGGCGTGCTCTATGCGGTGGGCCTGGTGATTTATTTCTGCGCGGTGGCCTGGCTGGGCTACCAGACCCGCGGCGTGGAGAGCCAGGTGGCCGCCCTCGGCGGCAGTTACACCAACGCCATCCAGCTCAAGGCCCGCCTCGATGTCTTGGAAGAGCGCTCCAAGCTCCGGTACGCCGCCCTGGACCTCTGGCAGCTCGTCGCCCAGGAACTGCCTGCCAGCGTCACCCTCCAACGGTTCAGTTTCTCCGACGGCCAAAAACTGACCCTCAGCGGCACCGTCGCCGAGGACCAGGTGAACACCCTTTTCGACTTCAATACTTCCTTGAAAAAGAAAACCTTCAACAACCAGCCCATCTTTGACCCGCAACAGGGGGATACGGTCAATCCGCGCTTCCCCCCCAACGGCGGCTTGGGCACCTGGAACCTGAGCTTGGAATTGCTCCACCCCGACGAGGACGAGCCGAAATGAAAAAGTATTTTTCCCAATTGCGTCCGTTGGAGCGCCGGCTCGTCGTGGGCGTGGCCGTGGTGCTGCTCATCGTGCTCAACTGGGAGTTCATCTGGCCGCATTTCTCGGACTGGGGCAATTACCGGGTCCGCCGGGATAGCGCCACCGATAAGCTCAAAAAATACCAGACCCAGGTCGCGGAGCTGCCCGCCCTGCAAGCCAAGGTCAAGTCCTACGAGAGCGAAGGAGAATTCGTGGCCCCTGAAGACCAAGCCATAGATCTCATGCGCACCATCCAGTCCCAGGCGGCGGGCTGCGGCTTCGGCATCCAGAACTTCTCCCGCTCCACCATGCATACCAACCAGTTCTTCGTGGAACAGGTCCAGAACATCAATGTCCTGGCCGAGGAGAAAAATCTGGTGGATTTCCTGTACAAGCTCGGCTCCGGTTCCTCCATGATCCGCGTGCGCGACCTCAGTCTCCAGCCCGATTCCCCCCGCCAGCGCTTGGCCGCGGACATCCGGCTCGTCGCCAGCTATCAGAAGAGTTCCCCGGCGGCCGCCGCCAAAATCGCAACCGCAAAGGCAAAATGAAAAAGATCCTGCTCGCATTGACGCTGGCCTTGGTCGGCCTCCAACTGGAGGCCCAGATGACTCCGCCGCCCACGGCCCCGCGCCGCCAGCCCCGCTTCGGCGGCACCAACACCGCCCCCGGCATGCCCCGCTTTCCTGGCGCCCCCGGAGCCCCGGGGACGCCCGCCCCCGGCGGCCTGCCCGGCGGCCCCGGAGCCGCCCCCGCCCCCGGCACCCCCGGCGGCGCCCCCCTGAGCACCGCCTACAATGCCTCCTCCACCTTCGCCGCCCAGCCCGAGGAAATGATCGCCCCCGGCTTGATTGACTTTGAAGGCGTGGATCTGAGCCAGGTCCTCGATATTTACGCCAAGCTCGTCAACCGCACCCTCCTCCGCGCCGCCCTCCCGCAGGCGCAGATCATTCTCAAAACGCAGACCCCCTTGACCAAAACCGAGGCCGTCCAAGCCCTCGAAGCCGTCCTGGCCCTCAACGGCGTTTCCCTCGTCAGCATGGGCGATAAATTCGTCAAGGTCGTCCCCTCCGACCAAGCCGGCGCCATGGGCGGCGACATTGACCGCGGCGGCTCCACCAATCTTCCCGGCCTGGGCTCTTACGTCACCCACGTGGTCCAGTTGAAATACATCAAGCCCACCGAGATGGTCCCCGTCATCCAGCCGTTCTCCCGCCTGCCCAATTCGATCCTGCCCATTGATGGCAATGGCATTCTCGTCCTCCGCGACTATGCGGAAAACGTCAAGCGCATGCTCGAAATGATCGAGCAGGTGGATGTGAGCGTGCCGGCCGAATATATCTCCGAGGTCATCCCCATCCGCTATTCCAAGGTGGATGACATCGCCAACGCGTTGAACGCCCTCGGCGGCAGCGGCAGCGGCGCCATGGTGAGCATCGGCGGCGGTTCCGGCAGTTCGCAGATCAGCGGCATCGCCAACCGCGGCAGCAGCTTCAACGGCTTGGGCGGCGCGGGCGGCAGCATGGGCAACGGCATCGGCGGCGCCGGTGGCTACGGCGGCAACACGGGCAATAGCGCCTTTGGCGCCCGCTCCTCCTATACCGGCCAGACCACGCCCAACGGCACCCCCAGCGGCGGCAGCAGCTTCCAGCAGCGCCTCCAGAACATCATCAACAGCACCGGCGGCAGCGGCGGCGGAGGCGGAGCCGGCGGCAAGCAGGACCAGATCCAGTTGTTCGGCCAGACCAAGATCATCCCCAACGAGAGCAGCAGCTCCCTCCTCATTTATGCCACGCGCGCCGACATGGAGGTCATCAAGGGCATCATCAGCAAACTCGATGTCCCCCTGGCCCAGGTCCTCGTCGAGGCCGTCATCCTGGACGTGACCCTTGGCAATACCTTTAATTTCGGCGCCTCCGCCGCCCAAAACCCCGCTTCCCTCAACTCCAGCGGCAGCATCCTCGGCGGCGGCGGCATGGTCAACGGCAGCAGCCCCTTCATCAGCTTCATGCGGAACGTGAGCACCACTTACACCAACGTCGGCGGCAACTCCGTCCCTAGTTCCATCACCAGTTCCGTCACCTCCACCTCCGGCACCAACGGCACCTTTGGCAACAACCTCCCCGGCGGCTTGAGCTACTTCGCCAACATCGGCCCCAATTGGGACGTCGCCGTCAATGCCGCCGAGTCCGACAACCACGCCGACATCATCCAGCGCCCGCGCATCCAAACCTCGCAGGCCAAGCCCGCCCAGTTCTTCGTCGGCAACACCGTGCCCTACGTCACCGGCACCTACGATGGCTACAGCGGCTACGGCGGCAACTCCTACTCCCAGCTCTCCGTCGGTGTCGAGCTGGATGTCACGCCCTTCATCAACCCGGACGGCCTCGTGGTGATGGACATCCAGCAGGAAATTGACGACCTTAACGGCTACACCGCCATTGAAAACGTCGGCAACGTCCCCAACACCATCAAGCGCACCTTGAACACCGAAATCGCCGTCCGTGACCGCGATACCGTCATGCTCGGCGGCTTCATCCGGTCGGACAAGAGCCACACCCAGTCCGGCGTGCCCTTCCTGTCGGACATCCCCCTGCTGGGCAACCTCTTCAAGCAGCGCTCCGATTCCAAGGATCGCGAGGAGCTGATTGTGCTCATGCGCCCCACCGTCTTGAGCACGCCCGAATTCGCCGCCAAGCACACCCTCGTCGAGGAACACCGGCTGCCCGGCGTCCAACAGGCGGCTTCCGAAGACGCCGACTACGAGCGCTCCTTGATTAACGCCGAGGAGAAGCGTGAGCAAAAGTCCAAACACAATAGCAAGGACTACGACCATTACTTTGAGCGGTCCGACGCCAGTGACACCAACAGCGTGACGGGACCGACCAATACCGTTCCGGCGGCCAGCCTGGACGAAGCCAGTCCCGCGCCGCAGGCCAGCGTGGCCCCCGCGCCCGCCGCTGCTCCGGCGGCGCTCGATACCCCCGCGCGGCAGCAAAAGGCCGCCGCCGCCCTGATGCTGAATCTGAATACCACGAATGCGCCCGCGAATCCGTCCCATTAAAACGTCAGAAACCCTCCGGACCCCGGCCCATGCCCGTCCGGCCCAAACCCATGAACCGTTTGCGCCAACTATTATCCGGTCTCCTGCCAGTGCTGCTGCTGGCCGCCGTTTCGGCCCGTGCCGAAACGGTCGTCTGGTCGGATAATTTTGACACGAACGCCGCCAGCCGCTGGACGGCCAGCGGCGTCTGGAAGATCACCTCGCCCACCGCCGGCCCCGCCAAAAATGCCGCCGGCTACCGCTCTTATTCCGGCGCCGATTGCGCCAACACCCAGAATTACGCCGTGGACCAGGACTCCCGCATCCATTGCACCAGTTACAATGGGGCGAGTTTCCTCACCGTCCCCTCGGCCGACCAATTTCCCCGCCTGCGTTTCTGGCACTGGTTCAGCCTGGCCAACGCCCTGGGCTTCGTCGAAATCAGCACCAATAATGGCACCGATTGGACCCAGGTCTCGCCCACCTACACCTACGCCGGCACCGCCACGGGCGGCGGCATCTGGTCCCGCCCCTCCATTGATCTGAGCGCCTACGCCGGGCAGGACATCCAGATCGCCTTCCGCTTCTACGGCGGGCCTTCCGGCAACGGCCTCGGCTGGTTCGTGGATGATGTGGCCGTGGTCACCGGCGTTCCGCTCTTGAATTTCCCGGAAGGATTCGAGGCGGGGCAGGGCGATTGGTCGGTGGAGACGGGCACCTGGCAGATCGGCGAGCCCACCAGCGGTCCCAACGCCGCGCACTCCGGCAGCAACTGCGCCGCCACCATCCTCGCGGGCAATTACCCCTACAACGTGGACACGCGTCTGATCAGCCCCTACTTCATTGTGCCCGCCACGGGCGACGCGACGCTCCGATTCTATCAATGGTACAGCCTCTCTTACGCCGTCGCCTTTGTGGAAATCAACAACGGCTACACCACCGTCACCACCACCACCAACACCGTTATCACCAATACCGTCACCGCCGTTCTCACCACCAACATCTACCAGTTCTTCGGCGCCGAGAACACCAACTATTCAACGCCCTTCTATTGGAATCAAACTATCGGCGCCTGGACCAATGCCACCCAGGTCTTCGGCACTGTCTTGGAGCCGGACCTGGCGATTCCTTATAATTTCGAGTCTGGCAACGCACCCTTTTCCTCCGTTGGCCAATTCCAAAACAACATCGCCTATCGCAACGAGGTCGTCTATCCCATTCCCCAATCCAAAAACCCCACCAATGCGATGCAGTTGCAGGGCGCCCCGTGGATTTCCATGATTAACGAAAACGACACTCCCGTCGGCTATTTCGGCACGAACTATACCTACACCTATACCACCAACGTCACCGTCACCACCAGCGAAGTGAGTTGGACGCAGATTTCCCCCACCTGGCAGGATGCCACCAGCGGCGGGTGGCAGCCCGTTTCCCTGGATCTCAGCGCCTATGCCGGGGAGGCGGTGCAGGTGGCCTTCCGCTTCGGATCGGGCGGCCTCGCCACGGCCCCCGGCTGGTACCTGGACGACCTCTCCCTCGTGGCCGCGCCCCTGTTGTTCGTGCCCGCCAATACCAACATGGTTGCCGGCGACGAATTGACCGCGCAGATTTATGCCACGAACATTTATGTGCCCGGCGCCAGCTACACCTACAAATTGCTGTCGCCCCCGGCTGGCGCCACCATCACCTCGCAAGGCTTCTTCACCTACGCACCCGGTTACGAGCAGCCGTCCAGCACCAATACCATCACCGTCGAGGTGACCGACAACAGCAAGCCGCCGCTGGGCGCCACCAACAGCTTTGTCGTGACGTTCATCAACGAGGACCTGCCCACCCTCACGGTGCCGCCCACGCAAACGCTTTACGCCGGCCAGACGATGATGGTGACCAATTATGCCACCAACAGCTTCTCGCCGGATGATACCTTCACCTTCACCCTCGTCTCGCCGTTGCTTACCAATATGGACGACTCGGACCTCGCCACCGATGGCGTTTTGGCCTGGCCCATCCCCATCACGCAGCGCCCCGGCACCTATACGAACCTCATCAGCGTCATGGACAACTCCTGGCCGAATGCCAGCGTCACCAACAGTTTTCTCGTGGTCGTGTCCAAACCCCCGGCGCCCGCGCTCTCGCTCCCGGCCATCCCGACGCTATATGCCGGCCAGCCGCTTGACGTGTTCATTTCGGCCACCAACCCCGCCTTCCCCGACAGCGGGTTTGCCTACGCCCTCGCGAACTCACCCGCGGGTGCCACGATCAAATTCAGCTCCGGCGAAGTGTACTGGCAGACCACGCCCACCAATAAATCCCAAACCGCCTCGTTTACCGTGGTCGCCACCGAGGACAACGCCCTGAGCGCCACCGACACGTTCAAGGTCACCGTCTCGGCCACGCCCCGCCCCACCCTCATCGTTCCGGCCACCCAGACCAATTATGCCGGCCAGCCACTGACCATGGTCCTCAGCGCCACCAACAGCGTCCTGCCCAACGCCACCTACACCTTCAGCCTCCTGTCGGCCTCCACCAATCTGTCCCTCACCAGCGCCACCCCCACCAACGTCGTGCTCACCTGGACCAATACCGGCATCGTCAACGGCGTGCTGCACTGGACCAATAACTCCGTCGCCCCGCGCACCAACACCATCTCGGTGCGCGCGCAGGACAACAGCGCGTGGACCAATGCCATCACAAATCATTTCGCGCTGGTCTTTCTGCCCCCCCGTCCGCCGCAATTGCTGTCGTCCAACGAAGCGGTCTATGTTGGCGGCACTTTCACGAATGTCCTGTCCGCCACCAACAGCGTGTTGCCGGCGGCCACCTACAAGTTCGCCCTGGCCCGGGTTTCCACCAACGGCTCCGTCGCCAACGGGCAACTGGCTTGGACGAATAAGTCCCTGCCGCCGGCCGTTTACGCCCTGTACGTCCGGATCACCGACGACAGCGTGCCGCCCATTCTCACCACCAATGATTTCGCCGTGACGGTGTTGCCGCTGGCTACGCAACTGGGGCTCACCAACGCCTCCGCGCTCAACGCCGGCGGCCTCGGCCGGGGCTTCCGGTTTGATATCACCACGCCATGGACGAATCTGGCCTGGCGCGTGGAAGCGGCCACCAACCTGGATGCCTCCGCCGCCGGCTGGCTGCCCGTTTACACCAACCCCACCGGTGGCGGCCTGTTGTTTACCGATCTCCTCGCCACCAACTTCCCGCAGCGCTACTACCGCGCGGTCTTTCCCTGAGCGCCGCCCGCCCGTTCACGGCTTGGCCGGCGCATTCGTCGCCGGCGACGCAAACATCTTTTCCACCGTGCGGATCGGATGCAGCGGCGCCGTGAGCACGCGGGAGAAGGGGATGTAAACCGGCGTGATCTGGGGATCGCTGAGCGTGCCGGTCACCTCGCATTCAAACGCCTTGCTCACCGGCGAAAGCACCAGGGAGAAGAACGACCCGACCACCGGCGTGTTCCGCAGCAACTGCGCCCGGGCCCGCGCCGCCACGTTCTGCTGCAAATCCACCGTCCCCACGTAATCCAGCCGCATCGTCAGCGAACGGATCTCCAGCGAGTCGGTGAAGATCACCCCGTTCACCAGCGTGAATCGCCCGGCCCCCTCCGTGGCCCGGCTGTTCCCCACGTCCAGCCCCGGCGTAATCGTGTTCAACACCGGCGACACCAGGCCAAACACCGGCGCGTTCCACAGCAGCCCGTTCTGCACCTGCGCCTGCCCGTAGCCGTTCCAGGTGCGCCAGTCCGCCGAATTGGCGCTCGTCACCGTCACCTGCCCGGACAGCCCGCCGCGCAATTGGTTGGTGGGACTCCACAGCGCCAGCCCCATCGCGTTCAGATCCACGTTCGTGCCCTCCATGAAGAAGCTGAAATCCGTGCCCGCCCCCGGCGTCTGCACGTCGAAAACGCCCCACCCGTCCGCCGTCCCGCCGTAGCAGGCCGCCGTCACGTTCGTAATAATCAAATCGTTGCGCAGCCAGCGAATCGTCCCCGCCATCGCCGGCGTCTCGAATTTCCGCCAGCGGAACGGCAGCGTCCCGATCACGTGAAACTGCAGGTCCGCGTCATCCGTCACCAGGTCCCCGTGGCGAAACGTCAGCGGAATGCACCCGTCCACCGTCGCCTCCGGAACCGCCAGGAACTGGTACGGCGCAAACGCCTCGGCCGTCTTGGGCCCGATGGCCCTGGCCACGGCCATCGGCGTAATGCGGCCCCGGCCCCCTTGGAGCCACAGCTTCCGCCCGGCGAGGTCCAGCGTCAGTTTTTCGGCCGCAAACTTCTCGCCGCCGTTGGCCCGGACCATTTGCGGATGGTAAAACTCCGCCGTGAGATTGGTGTAGGCCAGCGTGGCCGCCAGGCGGTCCACCGTCTGCCCGCGAATGGCAAAGTCCGTCGCCACCACCCGGCCCGTGGCCGACAGCGCCGCCAAATCGCGCAAGCTGCCCGTCACGTCCAGCTCCACCGCCACCGGCTGGTTGAAACGCAGGACGGCGAAGCCGCGCGCCGCGTTGCTCTCCGTTAAAAACGACCGCACGCTCTCCGCGTCCAGGTTGCCGCCCAGCGTGCAGCGAAAATTCTTCGTCGCCTCGTCTTCCTCCCCGGTCAGCGCCAGCGTCGTGCGGCCCTGCGTGAGCTCCAAGTCCGGCAGGTTCCACACCAGGTTCGCGTAGCGGAAATGCGTGCGCACCGTATCCACGCGCGCCACGCCCGCCACCAGCGCGTTGGTGAACGCCAGGTCTCCCTGCAGCCGCACGCTCGGCTCAATGTCGTCCCGCCAGCCCGCCGCCCGGTTGGCCCACGGCGGCAGTGTCAGCGTGCCGTCGGCCCGCAAGCGCGGCGGATGCGTCCAGGTGATTTGCGCCAGCCGGTCGCGGGTTTTGTCCGTCAGCAGCGGCGCCACCGCGTGCAGGTCAAAACCGGAATTGGCGGTGAAAGCCAGCTCCCGCGAGCCCACGTCCAGCTGGGCGTGCGCGTCCAGGCCGCCGCCGCCCAGCCGCGCCGATAATCCCGTCAGCGTCACTTCCGGCGCGTCCCACCGCCCGCGGCCATCCAGCGCATTCACGGTCAGGCCGCCGGCCCGCAGGTCCGTTCCCCGGGCCAGCCAGTCCACCCGGAACGGCTGCAGGTTCGTCCAGAATCCCCAGGCCGGATCCGCCTTGGGCGCGGCGTGGGCGGCCGCCACCACCCGCGCCGCAAATTCCAAATTGCTCACGCTGAACCACGGCGTCTGCACCCCCGGCGCCTGCGCGCTCACCCGCAGCACCAGCGAATGCACGTCCCGCGCGTCGCCATTCAGCCGCGCCGTCAACAGCGGTTGGCCCTCGAAATGAATTTGCTTCAGCGTCTCGGAAATGCCCTGCAACGATGACTGGACGCTCCCCCGGTTCGGGGTCGGCGCCGTCGCAAACAGCTTCCAGTTGCGAAACTCCGGCGCGTGGGCGATTTCGCCGCCCAGCGCCACCGTCGCCCCGGACAGCCCCGCCCGCAATTGGTCCAGCGACCACGTTTCGTCCGGCAGAATCCGCAGTTCGCCCTGGACATTCGTCAGGGTCAGCGAATCATTCGCCGCCACCGGCAGCACGAATTTTCCCTGCCGCAGCACCAGCCCGTCCACCTGCAGGCGCCAATGCAGCAGCGCCGGAAAATTGACCCGCAATTGCACCTCGCTCGCCGTCAGCACCGGTCCATTGCCGCCCTCCGCCGCGCCGAGCCGCACGTTGTCGCAAATCAGCCCGTGCGCAATCCGCAGCCGCATGCGCGTGAACTCCAGTTGCACCCCCCGCTGCTGCAGCGCCGTCACCAGCCGCGTTTTCAGAAAGTCGGGCAGCCCGATGAGATTGAGCCAGGCGAAGGCGCCGATCAGCAGGAACACCGCGCCCCAGACGGTGAAACGCGCGCAGCGGAAAGCGATGCGGCATTTGCGCCAAAATCCGGGCTTGGAACTCATGTCGGGGAAAATTGGCCCCAAACCGCCGTTAACTCAAGATATTAGCGGTCCGGCAGCCGGGTTGATTCCGCTACGGTGCGGCCGCCGGGAGGGCCAGGTAGTCCTGCACCATCGGGTAGAGCATTGGCGGAAACACAAACGCCCAGGGTTCGCCCTCCAGCGTCACTTCCGCCACTGCGGTTTGGGAAGATACGACGCCCCCAAAATCCACCGTGTACTTCGTGCCGCTGGCCAGTTCCAGCGTCACGGACAGGCTGTTCGTCGTCAGCCCGAGCTGTTCCGGTGGGATTTTCCGGCCCAGCCACCCGGCCACCGTCAACTGGCCCAACTGGTGGACCGTCTCCTCCACCGCCGGCGGATTGATGATGCCCTGCGACCCGGGCGCCAGCGACCATTCGTTCGTGCCCGTGTGCAGGAGCTGCCGGGTCTTGCCATTCTGCCGCAGCGTCACCTGCGCCACGTTGGCTTCCGAAAAATTCCAGACCTGCCGGTCGCGGAAATAGTCCGCCTTGAGCGGCAGCCGGTTCAATTGTTCCAGCGACACCGCGTACACAAAGTCCTCGTCGCTCCGCTTCACGTACACTTCGTTGGTGGTCACCCCCCCGAACAGGATCTGCGCAATGACGCTGTTGGTGCTGCCCACGGCCGACCGCAGCGTGATCGCCCGCGCCTGGTTCGTCAGGCCGTACGTTTGCAGGCCGGACGCCGTCACCACGTCTTGGACAAAATCCGTGATTTGCAGCCCCGCCAGCTGCTTGATGAACGCCCCCGCCTGGTCCGGGTCCACCGGGAATTTTTCCCCGGCCACCACCCACGCGTTTGAGCCCGCCCGCTGGAGCGTGAAACTGTTGTCGCTGCGCACCTCGATCGCCGCCACCGGGACCGTCAGCTCCAGCAGGTTGGTGTCCCGGAAATCGTTGACCGTCCCCCGCCACTGCGCCAGTGGCTCCCGCGGCGTGGTCACCACCGCGTTCCAGCCCTCGCGCCGGGCAAACAGTTCGCCCGCCAGCCCGCTCACCGCCTTGCCCGCATGGGCCGCGGCCACCAGATTGGTGCCGTTGCCCAGCCAGATGTCCAGCGGTGGGTTCGGGTTCCCGGGGGCCACGGCCGCCAGTTCCAGGCCGTAAGCCGTCAAGTCGGCCTTCGGATCGTCATTCACAAACCGCGACACCCGGGCGCTCCGCAACTGCTGGATCGCCATCACCACCCGCAGGTTGTTGGCGCGCGCCGGCAGCGGCCGCACCATCCGCCACAGCCGGTTCGTCACGTCCTGGCGCAGCTCAATGGCCTGCGTGCCGTTGGTGATCACCAGCCAGTCCAGCGCGTCCGGCACCGTCACCAGCGTCGTGTCCCGCCAGTCGTTCGCGTCGCGCTTCAAATATTGCAGCCAGCCCGTCCCGGTCACAAACGCCCCCGTGGTTCCCACCACCCGCACATACACCCCGTCTCCGGGCGCCGTCTTGTTCCCCACCCGCAGGTGCCACGTTTCGTCCCCCGCCGCCACGTCCAGCGTGTACTGCGGATTGTCAAACCCGAACTCCGCATCGGCGTTTTTCCGCCCGTTCATCTCCCCGGCCGTGAAGGTCAACACCGGCGTCAGCTTTTGCAGCGCCCCCAGCAGACCCTCGATGGCCGCCGTTTGCGCCGGATACACGATCGGCTTGTCCAGCAGCCACATCTGGTTCGTGCGGATCACGCTGATTTCCCGCGCGCCCGCCGGAATGATTTGGAGGCTCGTCACCCGGTCCGGCCGCAGGCCGGCAAACACCGGCCGTTCCCCCGCCGCCGGCTGCGCGAACCGGTTCAGCGTCCAGATGGCCGCCGCCAGCGCCACCGCGAGCACCAGCCAGTAAATCGTGGTTTTGGATTTCATCTTCTGCGCACCAGCCAGACCAGCCAGCCGAAAAACAGCACCGTGCCCGGCAGCGCCCCCAGGAGCAGCCAGCTCAGTTGCCGCTGCTGGTGCCGCGTGATCAGCAGCCGGAAATTCGTCACCGGCCGCGGCCCGATGCCGTTGAGCAACTGCGGCCGGTCGCACAGCCAGTTCACCGCCGCGTTCAAAAAGTCCCGGTTGCCCCCGGAGTCAATGTAGTAGTTTCCCCAAAACACGTCGTCGCCCACCACGATCATCCGCGTGTTGCCCCGCGGATGGGTGACCCCGGCCACCGGCTTCTCCTCCACCGCGCAGGCCAGCGGATAGTTGTGCGGCCCTTCGCTCCGGTTGCCCGCCAGCGTGCCGTTCCCGCTGGTCGCGAATAATTCCGTCACCGTCGGCGCGTTGGCCGCCGGGTTGCCCGCGTCCAGCTTCAGGATTGGCCGCGGCAGATACAGTTGCAGCTCCACCTGCGACAGCGAGTCCACCACCGGATGCTTGCCATACGTATTCACCACGATGTCCCGCGTGGAGATCGTATGCGTGTCCTGCGCCACGTCGTCCAGCACGCCGATGCCCCACGGCTGGAGGACCGGTTCCAAGCCGGTGGGATGCCCCTGCGACGCGTAATTGAACAGCATCAGCAGCCGCCCGCCCTCATGCAAATACTGCCCGATGGCCGCCAGCTCCGTCTCCGGAAACGCCCCCGCCGGCCCGGCAATGATCAGCAGGTTGCAGTCCAGCGGCACCCCCGTGTTGCCCAGCCAAAGATTCGTCACCGCGATGTAATTCTGCTGCAGCACCGCCCCAAATTTCTCGTACCCCACCTGGCTCGAATCCGTCAGCGACACTTCCCCGTGCCCCTGCAAAAAATACGCCCGCAGCGGCTCCGGATTGGCCAGCGACAGCAGGATGGACGTGAACGCCAGCTCGCCATTGAAGGTCACCGGCCGGCGCTCAAATTCCAGCTCCTGCTTCTTCGGATCGTCCTCCCGCGGATGCGCGCCCTTGAGCTTGGTCTCGTACGTCGTCAGCGCCGATCCCGGAAACACCTTCACCCGCCCCCCGCTGTCGAAAATCACCAGGTCCTTGTCCGATTGCGACGCGAAGTATTGCCGGTATTTCTCCTTGATGATCTCCGCCTCCCCCGCGTCCCGCACGTAATCCACCGTTTGCACCGAGATGTGCTTGCTCGCGTCCTGGTATTCCTTCAACAGCGCCGTCACGTCCGGGTAAAAATCCGATTTCCGGTCGTAATACAGCGTCACCGCCACCTGGTTCGTCAGCGAATGCAGCACCGCCAGCGTGCGCCCCGACAGCGCCATGCGCGTCTGCGCGCTCAGGTAAAACCGGTGGTAAAAACTCGCGCCCAGGTAGTTCACCATCCCCGCCACCGCCAGCACCAGCAGCGTGCGCAGCCCCACGTCCAAGCCGATCCGCCACCGGTTGGCGGCCGAAAAGCTGGGCTGGTTTTTTGCCGGGGTGCTCATTTTATCTCCACCGCCGGCTTTCCACCACCCGCAGCGTCAGGAACAAAAACAGCAGCGTCATGCTGATATAAAACAGCAGCGCCCGCGTGTCCACCGCCCCCCGCGCCAGGTCGTTCATCTGGTCAAACAAATTGAGACAGCCATAAAGCTGCGACTGCCATTGGTCCGTCACCGGCGCGCTCTTGGCCCACCACGCCAGCGCGAACTGGCTCACCCCGAACGCCAGCGACACCATCGCCGCCACCATCTGGCTCCGCGTCAGCGCCGACGCCAGGCAGCCGAACGACAGGAAAAAGCCGCCCGCCAGGAAAATGCCCAGGTACGTGCCCCCCACCGTCCCCACGTCGAGCGCCCCCGCCTGGTTCGTGAAATGCCCCACAATGAACAGGCACGCCAGCAGCGGCAGCCACATGACCGCATAAAACACCAACGCCGCCGCAAACTTCGCCGCCACCACCTGCAAATCCCCCACCGACGTCGTCATCAGCGTTTCAAACGTCCCCGCCGCCTTCTCTTGCGCAAACAGCCGCATCGTGATCACCGGCGCCGACAGCAGCACGATCATCCAGAAATAAAACGAGCTGAAAAACATCTGCGTCACCGGCATCGGCCAGGGATCGCTCCCCAGCGCGCTGATCAACTGCACAAAGCTTTCCCCGGTCAAAAACGTGATCGCCGCGATGATCACGTACCCCGTCAGGGAGAAAAAATAGGACGCCAGTTCCCGCCGCAGCAACACCCAGAAAATGCTCATTCCGGCTCCTCCGTTTTCGGCTGGGTCACCTGCACGTAGATGTCCTCCAGCGAATACCGGCCCCGCGTCAATTCGCGCAGCGTCCAGCCCTTTTCCTGCACCAGCTTGAACACCGCCGGCCGCAGGTCCACCCGGTCCCGCGGCGTCAGCGCACACCGGAAGAATTCCCCCTCGCTGGGCGAAATGTCGAAGTGCTCCACCTCCGGCAGGCCCTCCCACGCTGCGTTCAACGCCGCCAGCGGCGCCGCAATCTCCGCAAACACCTGGCTGCCCCCGGTCATCCGCCGCTGCAAATTCTCCGGCGTGTCCGACGCGAGCACCCGCCCGTTGAACATGATCAGCACCCGCCCGCACATCATCTCCACTTCCGGCAGGATGTGCGTCGAAATCAGCACCGTGTGCTTTCCGGCCAGGCTCTTGATCAGCGTCCGCACCGCGCGAATCTGCTGCGGGTCCAGCCCGATGGTCGGCTCGTCCAGAATGACCAGCTCCGGGTCGTGCACCAGTGCGTCCGCCAGCCCCACCCGTTGCCGGTAGCCTTTCGAAAGCTGCCCGATCACCCGCCGGCCCACGTCTGCCAGCCCGCATTGCTCCATCACCTTGGCCACCCGCTCGCGCGATCGCTTTCCCCCCAGTCCCTTCAGCCGCGCCCGGAATTTCAGGTATTCCCGCACCCGCATCTCCAGGTACAACGGGTTGTTCTCCGGCATGTACCCGATCCGCCGCCGCGCTTCCTCCGAATCGTGAAAGATATCGAACCCCGCCACCCGCACCGTCCCGCTCGTCGCCGGCATGAAGCCGGACAACACCCGCATCGTCGTGCTCTTGCCCGCGCCGTTCGGACCCAGCAGGCCCACGATCTCCCCGCGCGCCACCGTGAACGAAATATCGTCCACGGCGGTACGCCCGGCGTACCGCTTGGTCAAATTGGAGACTTCAATCATCAGATTGCAAACCGTCAAGAGCCTGCCTCAGTCTAGCTGGAAAACGTCCGTTGCAGCCAACAAAATCCACCGATTAAACAACACCGCCGCCGCCCAATAGTTCCCTTTCACTTCAGTTTTTTCACCAGCACCTTCGAGTTCCGCCCGCTCTGGTCGTATTTCTCCCGCCGCCCCGGCGGCAAATCGTCCGGCGTCCCCTCGCTGAACCCGCCCTTGGATTGAAAATACGTGAACGCCTGCGTCGAAAGCGTGATCAGTTCGTCCAGGTTCTGCTCCTTCGCCCGGTTTTCCACAAATTGAATCAGTTTCCGCCCGATCCCCTGGTTCTCGTTCGATGGATTCACGTACAGGCATGCCAGCTCCCCCTTGCGCTGCTCCGGATACACGTGCAGCGCCACGCACGCAATCGGGTTCTTGTCCGTCTCAAAAATAAAATAGTCGCCCAGGCTCTTCTCGATGGATGCCCGGGTCCGCCGCACCAACTCCTCCGCCTCCACCGCCTTCTTCGTCAGCAATTGGATCGCCCGCACGTCCTTCTTCATCGCCCGCCGGATCTGCTGGTATTCATTCGCGTAAATCAGCGTCCCGATGCCGTCATTGGAAAACACCTCCGCCAGCAGGCCCTCGTCCACCCGGCCGTTGATCACGTGCACGCGCGGGATGCCCGCCTTGCAGGCCGCCACCGTGTGCAGCGCCTTCGAGAGCTGCTCGGGCGCCAGGTCGTTCTTCTGCATCGCCAGCACCGACTCAAAATCCGCCACCAGCATCTGCCGCACCAGCCGGCCCTGCACCAAGATCCCGTCCTGCGGCGTGATGAAGATCAGCTTCACCGCCTTCAGCGCCTCCGCCACCGCCAGCGCCACGCTGTCCGAATTCACCCGGTACGTGTTGCCCTCCCCGTCAAAGCCCAGCGGCGGAATCACCGGGATGATCCCCTGCGCCAGCAGCGTCTGCAGCAGCTCCACGTCCACCCGCTCCACCCGGCCCGTGAACAGATGGTCCACCCCCTGCAATATCCCCATCGGATGCGCGATGATCGCGTTCGGGCACACCGCCCGCAGGTCGCTCGTGGACAGCCCCTCCAGGATCTCATGCGTCAGCCGGTTCGCCGCGTCCAGCGCCAGTTGCAGCGTCCCCGCGTCCGTGATCCCCGTGCCATCCGCGTTGGACACCGGCACCCCCAGCTTCTCCGCCAGCGCCCGGATCTGCGCCGACGCCCCGTGCACCAGCACCACCCGGATGTTCAGCGACCGCAGCACCGCCACATCCAGCAGCAGCACGGCGAAGTTCTCGTCCGTCACAATGGCGCCATCCAGCGCCAGCACGAACGTCTTCTCGCGAAATTGCGGAATGTATTGCAGGATGCCCCGCAGATCGGTCGGTTTCATTTCAACATGAAATAACTAAACGCTTTCCCGCGCGATTCAATAAATAATTCGCTTAATCCAGCGTTTTCTTCAGCGCCTCCAGGCAGCGGCGGTTCTCCGCCGGCGTGCCCACGGAAATCCGCAGCCACTCGGGCAGTTGGTAGCCTCCCATGGGCCGCACGATCACCCCCAGCCGCTGCATCGTTTCAAATACCTTCTGCCCCTGGCCCACGCGCACCAGGATGAAATTGGCCCACGACGGCACAAATTCCAGCTCCAGCGCCCGGAATGCCTCCGCAAAAAACTCCAGCCCCGCGCGGTTGTTCGCCCGCGTCTTGCGCACATGCTCCTCGTCGTCCAGCGCCGCCATCGCCGCCGTCTGCGCCAGCAAATTCGCGTTGAACGGCTGCCGCACCTTCTCCAGCGCCGCCACCAGTTCCGCGTCCGCAATCCCGTAGCCGATCCGCAGGCCCGCCAGCCCGTAAATCTTCGAGAACGTCCGCATTAGCAGCAGGTTCTTCCGCGCCCCCAGCCGCACCAGCGGCGCCAGGTCCACCGGCTCGTCCAAAAACTCCCCGTACGCCTCGTCCATCGCCAGCAGCACGTGGTCCGGGATGTCATTCACGAATTTCACCAGCTCCTCCCGCGCCGCCAGCGTGCCCGTGGGGTTGTTCGGGTTGGCCACAAAAACAATCCGCGTCTGGTCCGTGATGGCCCGCAGCATGGCCGCGAGGTCGTGCCCGTAATGCTTCGCCGGCACCGTCACCACCTCCGCCCCAAACATCCGCGCCACGATCGGGTAAATCGCAAAACAGTACTGCGACACCACCACGTTCGTTCCCGGCCCCAGCAACGCGTGGGCCGCGAACTCGATGAGCTCGTTCGAGCCGTTGCCCAGCACCAGGTTCGCCGGTTCCACCCCCACCTTGGCCGCCAGTTTCCGCTTCAAATAAAACGCGTTGCCGTCCGGATACAAATTCACCCCCGCCAGCGCCTTTTGCATCGCCGCCACCGCCAGCGGCGACGGACCGAACGGATTTTCGTTGGATGCCACCTTGATGATGGAATCCACCGGCAGCCCGAGTTCGCGCGCGACTTCCTCAATCGGCCGGCCGGGCTGGTAGGTGGGCAAGGTTTTCAGGAATGAATTGAATGGTAGTGACATAAATTCAAAGTGATTCGATAATTTTTTTAACATTGACGTGCCGGGCCACCAGGTCGCGGATCAGCGCGATCTTTTTGGCGTCGCCGGGACGCGTTTTCACCGTCAGGTTGTGCACCCGCGACGCCACCCGGTAGCTGTCTGCCTGCGCCAGCAACACCGGCACCGGCAGCGTCTGCAGCGCCTTCAGCACGTTCGGCGTCGGCCGCAGGCCGCCCGTCAGCACGATGCCCGCCAGCTTGTCCTCGCTGTTCGGCGCCGTCGTGGCTCCCACCGCCAGCAAGATGTCCTCGCGGTCCCCCGGCGTGATGAGCAGCACGCCCCGCTTGAAAAAACGCATCGCGTTGTGCACCCCCATCGCCCCCACCACCACGTCCTCCACCAGCACGTCCAGCGTCGGCGGCCGGTTCAGCACTTCCGCGTTCAGCTCGTCCCGGATCAAATCCAGCGTCGGGTGCCCCAGCAACGGCTCATGCGGCAGCACCCCCAGCAACTCCAGCCCCTTGCGCCGCAGCCCGCTCCGCACAAACCGCGCGATCTCCGGAATCTTCTCCTCCCGCACCTGGTTGATGATCACCCCGATGATCTCCACCCCTTCCTTCTCAAACAGGGCCTGGTTGAGGCATACTTCATCAATCGGCTTTCCAATTCCCCCCTGCGACACAATGATCACCTTGCATCCCAGGATCCGCGCCACCTGCGCGTTCGACAGATCAAACACCGACCCCACCCCCGCGTGGCCCGAGCCTTCGCACAGCACAAAATCCTTGTTGCTGGCCACCCGTGCAAACGAATCCCGGATCTTCCGGACCAGCGCCTCGTTGTTGGCCGATTGCAAATACTCCCGCGTGAACGCCGGTTCCACCGCGATCGGGCTCATGTCCACCAGCGGACAGTGCAGTTGGTACACCGAATCCATCAGCACCGAATCCTCGTCAATCATCTGCTCCTCGATCTGCACAAACCGCTGCCCCACCGGCTTGATGTACCCCACCCGCGGAAAATGCTTCTGCAGCGCGGCAATCAGCCCCAGCGAGGCCGTGGTCTTGCCGTCATTCTGCCGCGTGGCGGCGATGAAAACGCGGGGCGTGTTCATGAACGGTGAAAGCGTGTGCCACGAATGCCGCCCGCGCCGCCGCCCGACCATCGTTCTGCCGCGCGCAAATTCATCCGTCGCTCGAAATCAATCCCCCGGCAGTTGCTTGTCCGCCCCCGGGTACAGCTTCAGGTAATCCGTCGCCTGCACGGCCACAATCGCCGCCACGCCCAAAATGTCGTGCGCGCTCGAGCCCCGCGAGACGTCCGCCGCCGGCCGGTTCAGCCCCAGCAGCACCTGCCCGTACGAGCTCGCATGCCCCACCACCCCCACCAGCTTGCTCGCAATGTTGCCCGAATTCAAATCCGGGAAAATCAGCACGTTCGCCCGCCCCGCCACCTTGCTGTCCGCCAGCTTGCGCGACGCCACCTCCGGCACCAGCGCCGCGTCCACCTGCAATTCGCCGTCAAAATCCGCCTCCACGTTCAGTTGCGACGCCTTATTCCGCGCCTGCGCCGTCGCCGCCTGCACCTTGCCAACCGAGGGATGCGCCGCGCTGCCTTTCGTCGAAAACGACAGCAGCGCCACCCGCGGCTTCACGCCCAACAAATGCCGCGCCAGCCGCGCCGTGGAAACCGCGATGTCCGCCAACTGGTCCACCGTCGGCTCCGGGATCACCCCGCAGTCCGCCATGAACAGCACGCCGTTCTCGCCGATCCGCGTGTCCTCCACTTCCATCGCCATGCAGCTGGACACCGCCGCGATGTCCGGCGCCGCCCGGACGATCTGGAACAGCGGCCGCAGCACGCTGCCCGTGATGTGCGACGCGCCGGACACCAGCGCGTCGGCCTGGTGCATTGCCAGCATCATCGCCCCGTAAAAATTCGGCTGCAGCATCGCTTCCCGCGCCTCCGTGCGGCGCAGCCCCTTCTCCCGCCGCACCCGGAACAGCCGGTTCGCAAAATTCTCCAGGTCCTCGCTCGCCACCGGGTTGATCAGCCGCACGCCTTCCAGCGAAATCTTCAATTCCTCCGCCACCGCCTTGATTCGCGCCGGTTCCCCCAGCACGATCGGCGCCCCCAGGCGCAAGGCCTGGAACTGCCGCGCCGCCTGCAAAATGCGCGGCTCTTCGCCCTCGGGGAACACCACCCGCTTGGGGTGCCGCTGGAGCTTTTCAATGACGTTGCCGATAAAGCGCATGGGCCTAAGTTATCCATCCACCCCGGAACTGCCAAACCAATTTGCACCCCCTGCCCGCCGCGCAGCGGCGAACTGGCGTTCGCCGCCAACACTCTCTCGACTTTGTCCCCAATCCCGCCCGCCCCTCATGCCAGCGCTTTCCGCCATTTCGCCAGTTGCCTGGCCACTTCCCGGTTGCCCGGCGCCCCCGGCAGATTCCGCTTCGTCATCGCCCGTTTCAGGTCAAACACCTCCAGCGCGTCCCGGCCAAACAGCGTTTCCTCCGCCTGCAATTCCTCCAGCGTGAGTTGGTTCAGCCCCTTGCGCGCCTTCTCCGCCCGCGCCACCACCGCCCCCACCACGTGATGCGCCTCCCGGAACGGCAGACCCTTGCGCACCAGGTAATCCGCCAGGTCCGTTGCCAGCAGCGCCGGATCGTTCGCCGCCCGCTCGCACGCCCCCCGGTTCACCAGGGTGTTCCGCAGCATCGCCGCCATCAGCCGCGTCGTCGCCCGCACCGTGTCCGCCGTGTCAAACAGCCGCTCCTTGTCCTCCTGCAAATCCCGGTTGTACGTCATCGGCAGCCCCTTCAGCAGCGCCAGCAGCGCCATCAAATTGCCGATCACCCGCCCCGTCTTGCCCCGCGCCAGCTCCGCAATGTCCGGGTTCTTCTTCTGCGGCATCAGCGACGACCCCGTCGTGTACTCGTCCGCAATCGTCAGGTAATTGAACTCCGCGCTGAACCACAAAATGATGTCCTCCGCCAGCCGCGAAACGTGCACCGCCAGCAGCGCCGCCGCCGCCGCGAACTCGATCATGAAATCCCGGTCGCTCACCGCGTCCATCGAGTTCTGCGTCAGCCGCGCCCGGCCCCGCGCGTCCACAAACCCCAGCAGCCGCGCCACCAGCTCCCGGTCCAGCGGCAGCGTCGAGCCGGCCAGCGCCCCGCTGCCCAGCGGACACACATTCACCCGCTCCCGGCAATCCGCGAGCCGCGCCCGGTCCCGCGCCAGCATCTCCACATACGCCAGCAAATGATGCGCCAGATACACCGGCTGCGCCCGTTGCAAGTGCGTGTACCCGGGAATCAGCACGTCGGCGTACTTATCTCCCAGGGAGACCAGCGCCGCTTGCAGCCCGGCGATTTCCCCCTGCAGCGCCGCGAGTTCCTCCCGCAGCCACAGCCGCACATCCAGCGCCACCTGGTCGTTGCGCGACCGGCTCGTGTGCAATTTCGCCCCCGCCGGCACCCGCAACGTCAGGGCGGACTCGATGTTCATGTGCACGTCTTCCAGCTCCGGCAGCCACTCGAATTTCCCCGCCGCAATTTCCCGCCCGATCTGGTGCAGCCCCCGCGTGATGTCCCCCAGCTCCGTCTTCGTGAGCACCCCGATCTTTTGCAGCATCGTCGCGTGGGCGATGGATCCCTGGATGTCCTGCTTCCACAGCCGCCAGTCAAACGAGATGGATTCCGTGAATTGCGCGACGTCGGCGGCCGGGCCGCTGGCATAGCGGCCGCTGCGGGAGATGGGACTAGATTTCATTTGTGTCCCGTTTTTTAGCGCAAAGGCGCCGCCGCGCAAAGGCATTTCTCCTCCAGCGTCCAATCGTTCCGCCCGTCCGCGTGGCAATGGCAGTGCGCCGCGAAAAATCCCCCGCGAAATTCCCAGAACCACGGCCACAGCCGCTCCCGGTCCGTCTGCGGGATCTTCAGCCCCGCGATCTCGTCCCGCTGGAAAAACCCAAATCGCCCCTCCGCGTGCGGCGGCGGCAGCGACCGCAACTTCGCCTTCACCTCGAACAAGAACATCAGCCAGTGCGTCTGGCCCTGGTAGCCGTGCTCGCTGATGATTCCCGCCAGGTGCAAATCCGCCGGCGTCAGCGCCGCGCCGATCTCCTCGCCCGCCTCCCGGCACGCGCACGCGTAGGGCGATTCGCCGAGGTCCGCCTTCAACTTTCCCCCGCACGGGCTCCACAAACCCCGGTTCGGCTCGTGCGCGCGTTCCAGCAGCAGCACTTCCTCCCGCTCGTTAAAGCAATACAGCAGCGTGGCGATCTTATATGGCAGCGACATCACGGAAAATTTTGGAGTTTGCCGCCCCAAAGTCGAGCGCGGAAACCGCCCCGGGGCGGGGACGGCTCGTCCCCACAAATCAAACAGTGAAGACGTGGGGACGAGCCGTCCCCACCCCAGGCCCGCCCAAGGCGGCGTTTGCGGGCAGAGCGCGGAATTGCGGCGGCGAAAGGAGCCGGAAGAAAAGGGAGTCCTCTCAGGGTTGACCA
>CAZHIM010000078.1:0-23722 GCA_964532525.1 uncultured Bifidobacteriaceae bacterium | reverse complement strand
CCGCCGGCGGCACCGCCCCGGACATCGCCGGCAAGGACCTCGCCAATCCCATCGCCCAGATTCTCTCCGCCGCCCTCATGCTGCGCTACAGCTTCGGCCTCAATGACGCCGCCGCGGCCATTGAAAGCGCCGTGGACCACGCCATCGAAACCGGCAACCGCACCGGCGACATCTTCAGTCCCGCCGAGCCGGACGCCCGCCGCGTGGGCACCCGCGCCATGGGCGAAGCCATTGCCGCCGTCGTCTGATCCCGTACCGCCTTTCAGAATCAGCCGGCGACTCCCGGCGAACGTGTTAAAAAAAGGGCGGCCATTGCTGGCCGCCCTTGCGATTTTATTGGAACCTGGCGCTTAGTGCACCAACCGGTAGAAGCCGGTGGTGTTGGTCATGGGCGCATTGTACGGGCTCGCGGCGGCCGGGATGGTCACGTACGGGCCGGCCACGTTCGTGGAGAACTGCAGGCTGAACGCCGGGTTGGTCCACGAGATCGCCAGCTTGCCATTGGCGTATTGCGTGCTCAGCGGAATCGGCGACAGCGTTCCCACCGTCACCGCGATCGTCGAACTGCTCGTGCCCCCAATGTTGTCCGTGATCGTGTAGCCCAGGTTGGCCGTGCCCACGAAGTTGGGGTTGGGCGTGAACAGCACGCTGGTGCCGCTGATCGTCGCCGTGCCGTTGGCGTCTGGCGTCACGCTCACCAAGCCCAGGGTGCCGCCGGGCGTTTCCACGGCGTCGCTGGCCAGCGGATTGAGCGGATTGTTCGCGCTGTTCTCCGCCACCGTGAAGCTGACCGCGTTCGCCAGCGGCGGCCGGTTCGTCACCGTCACCGTCATCGTCGAGCTGCTGGTATTGCCCACGTCGTCTTGGACCGTGTAGCCGATGGTGGCCGTGCCCAGGAAGTCGCTGACCGGCTTGAACACCACGTTCGTGCCGCTGATCGTCGCCGTGCCGTTGGCATCCGGCGTCACGCTCACCAGCGTCAGCGCGGAGCCCGCGTCGTTGCCCAGCGGCGCCAGCGTGTTCGTCGTGTTCTCCGTCACCGCGAAACTGTCCGGATTCGCCTGCGGCGGATAGAACACGCTGTCAAACGTCTGGCCCACCAGCACGTTGCCCACATTGATCGAGCCCTCCGTGGCGCCGGATTCCCGGAGCTCGAAGTTCACAATGTTATACAGGTTCGTCGGCGTCGCCGGCGGCGTCGTGTCCGTCACGCTCTGCGCGGCCGGGTTCGTCGGGCTCACCCACAGCGTCGAATACCCGTTCGTCAGCGTCAGCGACGTGACCACGAAGTAAGTGACGCCCGGAGTCAGGTCCACCGGAAACATCTGCGCCGAGGCCGCCGTGGCGCCCACCACATTGGCGATACCCAGCCGGTAGAAACCATCGGCCGCGCCATTGGTGGCCGCCACCAGGCAATCCTCCACGTCCGCCGTGTTGCCCGAGCCGTCGTTGAACGCCGCGAAGTACGAGCCCTCGCCGGTCGGCAGCGTGCTCGGATTCATGTTCACCGTGAAGCTCGTGTACAGCACCGCGCCGCTGTTGGTCTTGTACGGGCTGCCCAGCAACTGCGCCTGCACGTTCTCCGTGTTCCCATCCGAAACCGTCGCCAACCCGCCGCCGGCCTGCAACTGGTGGTTGACGCCACTCAGGTGCTGCCAGTAGCCGGCCGCAATGCTGTCCAGCGCGCCGCTGTTGTCGTAATTAAAGTAGTCAATCGCCACCACGCCCCGGTTCGGCCGCACGATCACCGCGAGGTTCGCGGTCGTGCTGCGCGGCTCATCCGGGTCGTTGTCGTTCACCGTGACGCTGATCAGCGCATTCCCCAGTCCGCCGTTCGCCGGCGTCACGGTCAAAATCATGGCGCCCGTGTTCGTATTGCCGGTCACCACGATATTCCCCGGCGGGATCACCGTGTTGTTGTCCGACGCCACGCTGTAGGTCAGGTTCGTGTAACCATCCCGCGCGCTGCCCACCGTGAACGGAATCACCAGCGGCGTGTTCGCCAGCGTGTTCGTCGCCCCCAACGTCGTCAGCGAGTTCGTCGGCGGCTGGTTGATGGCCCCCACCGTCAGCAGGAACCACGCCGCCGAGGTTTCCCCGTTCGTGTCCGTGGCCGTGATCAGCACCGGCGCCGCATCCAGCGGGTCCGGAATGTAGTTGCCCGGGAACGAAATGCTCAATTGGAAGTTCGTCGAGCCTGTGTTCCCCACGCTGAAGGTGGGGTTGACGGTCTGCGAGAACTGCCCCGCCGCCACCGTGTCCACCGTCTGTACGTTAAACTTCAGGAGGCTGGCCGGCATCTGCGCGCTGCTCGCCGTGAAATTCAGCGTCAGCGTGTTTGTGTCCACCATGTTCGTCACCGCCAGCCCGTTGCTCATCGGCAGGTTCACCAGGTTGAGCTCCGGCGCCACGTTGTTGTTCGTCACGGCATCGCCCGTGATCGCCACCAAGTCGTAGGTCACCGTCCCCGCCGCGTTGTTGCCGGACGCCCCCGAGGTGTAAGAATTGGCCGTGCCCACCCAGTTGTTGGTCGTGCCCACGCCATACGTGGCCGTGCTCTGGTATTCCGTCACCACCCGGATGCCGAAGTTCGGGTTGTTGTCCACGCCCGGGAAGCCCACCAGGCTGTATGTGAACGTATAGTACCCCGCGTTGCCGCTGCCATACAACCCGCTGAAGGTCGAGCTGGCCGGATAGTCTATCCACGTCGTCCCGTTCGTCGTGTACTGCAGGCGCTCGTAATCGCTCGCCGTCGCCGAAACCCGTGAGTCATACGCTATCTGGATGTTCTTGGCGCCCACCGTGCTCACGTTGAACTGCACGCCGTTCGCCTTGTTCGTGCCCGTCACCGGGTAATCCTCCGTGCCCCACGAGAAGTTCGGGGACGGCTGCTCAAACCCAAACGGCGTGAACACCCAGCCGCCTTCGTTCGCGTCATACCCCACGTCATTCGGATCCGTCGCGCCCGAGAACGGCGACGTCCCCGGGTTGTACGGCGTGCCCACCACTGACGCGACGCCGGTGCCAATGAACGGAGCCGGGCTTAGCAGGCAGTTCGGATTCACCGCCGTGTTCGTAAATTGGATCCCGTCAAAATCCCACAACGCCAGCACGCCGTCCGTGTACGCCACCGTCCCCGGCGGATTGTTCCCGGACAAAAACGAAGCCACCGTGCTCGTCACCGAGCCGTGGCTGTTGGCGGCCACCACCACGAAATTCGCCGTTTCCGTGGCCGGCAGTTTCGAAATGCTCAGCACGCTGCCCGTGGCGCCGGCAACCACCGAGCCGTCGGCCTGCGTCCCATTCGCCACCGGCGAGAGAATGTTCCCGCTCGCGTCGCTGAAATACCATTGGTAAGCCGGCGCCGTGCCCGCCACCGTCACGGCAAACTGCACCGTGCCATCCACCAGGCCCTGCACGCTGGAAGGCTCCACCTGGATGAACGGATCCGCCACCGTCAGCGTCACCACCGAACTCGTGGCCGAACCGGCCGAATTGGCCAGCACCGCATAGTAGCTGCCCGCATTGGCGCCCAGCACATTGGAGAGCGTCAGCGTCGGGGAAGTGGCGCTCGGAACCAAAACCGGCGTTGTGCCCGCCATCTGGTACCATAGCACCGTGGCCGGGCTGCCGCTGGCGCTCACATTGAAACTCACCGTCTGGCCCGCGTTGGCGGCAATGCTCAGCGGCGAAATCACGAGATTCGTCGGGGCCACCACGCCGTTCAGCGACGTCACCCCGCCGATCACCGCGAAGCCGTTCGTGCCCAGCGGCGTGCCGGCCGGCGGATTATCGTCCACATACCAAGTGCCCGTAGGGCCGGTCGCGCCCCAGTTCACAATGCGGAAGAAATTCGTCACCGTCGCCGGCACATTCAGGAGCTGGCTGAAGTTCGCCAGCCCGTTCGTCATCACCAGCGTCTCGGCCGTGCTCGAAGTGGCATAAGTCATGGGCACCAGGTTCACATAATTGACGCCGTCCGTGGAATACTGCAGCTCGCCATTGATGGGGCCGGTGGCGGAATTGTGGTAATAAAGCACGTTCGTATAGAAGGACACTGTATAGCCCGCCGCCGCCTGGATGGCATACGTGACGTAATGCCCGCCCGCGATCGCATTGGCCTCCGTGTCCGTCGTGCCGGACCCGCCCACCGCGTCGTTCGTCCAGGCGTTGCCGCCGTACACGCCGCTGGTCGTGATCGCGCCAATTCCCGAGCCCTTGGTCATCGCCGTCACCACCACGTTCGGATCGGCCGTGTTGTTCGTAAAGGCCGCCGGCGGCGCGCCGCCGCCGTTGGCCAGCGGGTTGCTCCACCACGTGGCCACCGACTCAGACGCTGGCAATTGCGTCACCGCCCCCAGCACCGCGAAACCGTTTGTGCCGGCGGGCGTCCCCGCCGGCGGATTGTCATAAATGTACCAGGTGCCCCCGCTCGCCGTGGCGCCCCAGTTCACCACCCGGAAGAAATTCGTCACCGTCGCGGGCACATTTTGCAACGCCGCTATGCCCGAAAGATTGTTCGTCATGAACGTCGTCGCCGCGCTGCCGCCGCTGCCGCCCGCGTAATTCATCGGCGAGATATCCGTGTAATTGATGCCGTCCGTCGAATACTGCAACTCGCCGTGGCCCGGCCCCGTCGCCGAAACATGGTAATACATGAGGTTCGTCGAAAACGACACCGTGTATCCCGGAGCCGCCTGGATCGAGTAAGTGAGATAGTGCCCGCCCGCGATCGCGTTGGCCTCCGTGTCTGTCGCCCCGGAACCGCCCACCACGTCGTTGGTCCAGCTATTCCCGCCGTATTCAGCCGTGCCCGAAGGTTCGCCGATGCCCGCGCCCTTGGTCATCGGCCCCACCACCACATACAGGCTGGCCGTGTTGTTGGTAAAGGGATTCGGCGGCGGCAGGTTCGTTTGGCCATTCACCCACCAAGTGGCAATGGATTGCTGCGCCAGGCCGCTGCTGGCCGCGGAGCAAATTGCCGCGGCCATCGCGGCAAAAAGGAGCTTCGTAGTTGTTTTCATATAGGCGTTATTTTGGTTTATAATCTCCGATTCACCGAGCTTATCACGCCCCGCAGTTTGGGTTGTGAAATCCCGGTGAAAGATTGTGTCAATTGGGCGTCGTGGGGGACGGATACCAGTACATGGTCCGCGACGTGGCCCATTCGGCCTGGCCGGTGTTCGGCGGCGTGGAACTGGTGCCGTCCGCAAGGCTCTGCGACTCCCAAAAATCATTCGTCCGGGCCGCCACCGCGCTCCCGTCCACCATCGAAAAATTGCCCAGCTTGTTGTGGCTGTGCCGCGCTATCGCATAAAAACCCGTCACATTGGACTCGGACGCCGACACCTTCCCGTTGGGGGCCGCATTCGGGTCGTTCTCCGCCACAAATATCGTATTCGCCGGCTTGACCACCGTCCCCAGCTTCGTTTGCGCCGCCCCCTTCGTCGCCCGCGTGCCGAAGTTCACACAAATGCGCGAGTTTTCCCCGTACATGAAGAACGCCGGCGCCACGTTCTGCTTGGGACCGGCCGTCAAGTTCGGATAATAAAGCGGATTCGGATCCGGACACCCGGGACACGAATAAATGGACGGCGTGCCGGGAAGCGGCGGGTTAAACGCATGGCGAAAGCCGCCGTATAGCGCCACCAATTGGGGCTGCGAGATCATCGGCGCCACCACGTTGTACCACGCCGTGTCCAAGTTGTCCGCCGTCGTCGAGCTGCCTGGATCGTCAATCGCGTTGCCCGTGTTGCCTTCTTCCGGAACGACGTCCTGATTGTCATTGGAGTACATCGTAAAACCCAGACCCCATTGGCGCATGTTGGAAAGGCACTTGATGCTCTGCGCCTTTTGCTTGGCGGCAGATAGCGCCGGTAGCAGCATCGCCGCCAGGATGGCGATGATGGCAATCACCACCAGCAATTCAATCAAGGTGAATGCGGAGTAAAACCGTCTGCAAGGCAAACGATTGGAGCTTGTAACGGAAACAGATATCATATCGAAATTCTTAGAATACCCGCCTACTTGTAGCATAAACCGCCCAATTCCGGTTGTTACAATCTTGAAACAGTCCTGTGTCAGGAGGTTCAAATACTTGTCCCTTTATTACAATGAATTACCTCTCTATTTTCGTGATGTTGATGTGCCAATGCCCCCGTCAGCGGCCAAGCCCCCTGAATTTTACCGGATTGTCACTTGGCAAACTGCCGGCCGTACCGGATGCTCTAGGCTCTTATAATGAAGGCAATGTTACTCCCATTATCACTTGGTGCAGCCATTCTAACTCTGGCTGTGGATCCTTCTCCCGCCCAAACGCGCACCCTCCGCATTGTCACCTATAACATCGAGGCGGATATCAATGGCGCCACCTCCCCGCTCCCTGGCCTCATTGCGCCGCCCGGCAATACCACCAGTTACCAGTCCGGCGGCGTGCTCGAAGGCATTGGCGAAGAACTCCGCAACGGCCACGCCCAGCCGCTCGATGTGCTCGCCCTGCAGGAAACCACCAGCAATCCCCAAACCGTCGCGCCCATCGTCAACGCCTTGAACGCCTTTTACGGCATCCCCGGCCTGTATTCCAACAGCAGTTATCAGGCGACGGAGAGCGGTGGGAACGCCGCCGATGGCAACGGGCCCAACGCCCTCGTCTTCAACACGCACACGTTGCAGTTGCTGGCCTCCACCCCCGTGGACCCGTCGGGCGGCACGGCCAATCTCGGCAGCCACAGCGGGGAGTATCGCGAAGTAATGCGCTATGAACTCGCCCCCGCCGGCGTTGCGGCCACTCCCGCCAACTCCTTTTACGTCTATGTCAGCCACTACAAATCCGGCACCACCAGCACCGATCTGACCGCCCGCACCGGCGAGGCCCAGATCATCCGCACCAACGAAGCCCTTGCCCTCCCCGCCGGCGCCCGCGTGATCTATGTGGGGGATTTCAACATCAGCTCCAGTTCCGAGGCCTCTTATCAAACCATCCTGGCCGCCACCGCGCCCGACGGCATCGCGCAAGGCGCCGGCCTTGACCCCATGAACCCCGCCGGCCAGACCATCAACTGGGCCACCTCCACCACCAGCACCAATCTCCTGGCCATGGAAACCGAGCACAGTTACGACCTCGAATACCGCGATGATTTGCAGGTGATGACCACCAATGTCTATTACGGCGCCCCCGGCGGCTTGGCCTATGTTCCGGGCACCTATCACGTCTTTGGCAACAACGGCACGACGGCCTATTACGGCAGCGTGAATAACGCCGCCAACACCGCCCTGGCCGGCCGCCTTGTCACCAACGGCCCCGTCTTTATCCCCGCCTCGCAATTGCTCCTCGACCTCACCAACGCCAGCGACCATCTGCCCGTCGTGGCCGATTATGCCCTGCCCCTGCCCGCGCCAGCCATCAGCGGCGTCAGCACGGCTGGAGCCAATCTCGTCGTCACGTTGTCCAACTGCGCCACCAATGCCGTCCTGACGCTGCTCACGGCCACCAGCCTCGCGTTGCCCGGAAACAACTGGACCCCCGTGGCCACCAACACCGCCGCCGCCGGCACCATCGCCTTCACCGCCACCAACGCGGTAAACGCCTCCCAGCCCTGCGGCTTCTTCGTCATCCAGGAACAATAGGGCGGGGATTCGGCTTGGAACCCCAACGGGGTTCCCAGCCCAAGCGTGTGAGTTAAGAGAAGCCGCGGGGATAAACGTGATGGCGAGCATCAACCTGGTTATTATCAGCGGGTTATTCCATCCCAGAAATAACGCAGAATCACGCCGCTGAGCTAGGCACTTAAGCCCCCCCGGCGGAAACGCGGAGAGGCACTTCGCACGCCGGCCCTGCGCTCACGATTCGCACAGCTTCGGCCCGATCCGAATCTGCCCCGGCAGAAGCCTGTCCCCCCGCGTTTAAAAACCAGTCTTAAGGGTTGCTGGCGCGATACGGCCAATCCCAAATGACATCTGGCAGCAGCGGCTCATTATATCCCCCGCTGGACGGGTTATTCGTCACATAGGTGTCTTTGAAGTAGGCAGCGTGGCCGTCCAGGAAGTCAATAATTCCACCACCGGCATGCCGGGCGGCAAAACTGCGCTGACGGCCCGCCGGATTGACCGAATTATATTGAGGCGCATCGTTCACAACTTCCGTGGCCGGATCAAAAACCATGTCAAACATGAACACCGTGGCTGCCGGCTGTTGGAAGGAGGTCATTGGGGGCATGGATGCGGCAATACTTGTGCCATTGGGAGCCCTTTTCAGATCAATGTTCATGGCAACACTAAAGAAGCCGGCGCCACCAGGCATTCCATTGGGTGAACCGTCGGCTTGTGCCAAGACGGATTGAATGGTGTTCTGGGACATGCTGGCGCTCGCACACTCCCACATCGGCCCCTTGCCGCCGGGGAAGGGCATGTATTCCGACGCTTTGCTGGCGCTGCTGCCCCCGCGACCACCGGTCATGGAGAGAACGTAACTCTGCAACGTCTTTTCGCCCACCAATGTCGGCAGAACGGTAAACCAAGCAATTGGATCGCCTACCGTGCCACTCAACGTGCTATGAGGGTCTCCTGCGCCCATAGGGTTGCACCATTCCGGGGCACGCGGGTCGTCGGAAGGCCGCGAATAACCATCGGAGGGCATGCCATTGTTGCTGTCAGGCGAATAGATTTGGACGGCCAATCCCCACTGCCGCTGGCTGGACAGACAACTCGCCCGTTTGGCTCGCTCCTTGGCTTTGGCCAGTGCCGGCAGCAACATGGCCGCGAGGATGGCGATGATGGCAATAACCACCAGCAATTCTATAAGGGTGAATGCACCCTCCTGGCGGCGGGGTACATTCACTGGCTGTGAATTCTTAAGGCTCATGGAACAACTCAGGGAGTGCTGACGCGATAAAACCTCGCCGCACCAGCATTGGTGTCGGTGAATGTGCCGTTGGCGGGATAGTAGTTCAAACTAGTCGCCACCTGCGTCCACGGGCCAAGCAGGTACGCCGCGCTGTACACGCTATACGTGGAACCGGCCGCCGGTGTCCAGTTCAAGCTGATCCCCGGCACATTCTTCTTGCCTGACGGAAAATTCGTCGTCGTCACAGTGGTCGTGAACGACGGCGGGTTGACCACATAATCCGCCAGCCGCGATGGTACCAGTTCAGGTGTCCCCTCGTAGTTCTCAAAGATGCCGGTCAACTGATAGCAGCTCGCCGGGATTGGCTGCAAGTTAAACGGATTCGTTTCCACCAGGTTGCCGGCCGATCCATAATAATTATAGGTCGGTTGAAAGACTTCCCAGATGTTCGTGTTGCTGGCACTATATTGGCCGATCGTGCAGTAGAACAGGGTATAGCCATTGGAATAAAATATTCCGCCGACACCGGAATGGGTTCCACCGGTGCCCAGGGCGCCGCCAGTCTTGCTTCCATAAAAATAGACATTCGTCAGGGTAACCAAACCGCAATCGTACAGCAGGGCATTGGTTCCCAAGTAATTGGTTATCACGTTGTTGAAGGCAGCCTGATTGAAAAGCTTGGCGGTCAGCGGGATGACGGGCGCGCTGCTGACGGTAATGGCTGCCGCGTTCGCAGGGGTGATTTCCAATTCAGTGTCATAGACTTCAAGCGGTCCGATAACCGTCACATAAGCGCCAACCGGCGGCGCGCTCGTGTTAGCGTTGCCTATCGTTTTGAGATAAACTTCGACCCCCAGGCCCGACTCATCTTCGATAAAGAAGTTAACATAGGGAGTACCACTGTAAGCATTGCCATAACCGCCAATCCACTGGCTGCCATTCGTCCAGCCATAGTCCACGACATAACCGCCGACTGTCAGATTGTTGTTATTGATATAAAAGCCGCTGGTCTTGTTGGCGGCAATCTGGTTTGTCACGGCCAACATGTAGTTGTGCAACTGGAGCATGCTGGCAATCAGCGGCGTGAGTTCGTCGAGAGTATAGGTGGGACCGTTGGCCGTGCTCCCACCGTTGGCTTGGCTCGTCGCGGCAACGTAGAAACTTGCTCCGGCATATGTGTAATCAGCCAGGTACAAGCTCAACACGGGGCTGGTTTGGCCCGGCAAAGCCGTGAAGGAAGCGGGACTGTTCGATAGTGCAACATACCATTGATATTGGATAGGCCCAGTGCCCATGGCTATGTTCGTCGCACTGACGGTGCCAAACAGGTTGTTGGTCAGGATAGCGGGCACGGCGGACGCCGGGAAGAACACCGGCGTGGGGGTGGTAATGACCGTCTCTGTCACCGTCTGACTGTTCGTGGTATTCCCGTAGGCATCGGTCACCGTCACATAATAGTTGCTGTCCGGCCCCGAAAGGTTGTTGATAACCAGGAGGTTGCTGGTCGAACCGATCACGTTCACTCCGTCATCCTGCAACGCGCTCCCATTCGCATACCACTGATACGTTAGGTCCACACCGGAAGCCACCACGGCAAACCCGGCGCTGTTGCCGGAATAGTTGGTGCTGGGTTGCGGCTGAATGCCGATCACCGGCAGGTTGGTGGTGTTGACATCCGTGAAATTGGTTCCCACCATCACATTGCTGATCCCCGCATTGATGTAGGGGCTGAACCCGATCTGTGTGGTTTGCAAGGTCGGGAGCACCGTGCTACCACTCGTATCGGTGCCAAAGGCATAACCGTAGCCGATGCCCTGGCCACTGCCAACCCAATCGTCATTTGCCGCGTTCTGAAAATCCTGCTCCGAGGGGTTGACCCAGAGCGTGGCGCCCAGCAGCGGATCGTTAATATCATCGCTGTTGTCCCACAAAATCACGACCGTGTAGGTTGCGTTTGTAGCTAGGTCCATGGGAAAATTATGCGCAGACTGCGCCCCACCGAAGCCCGTTGCATAGTTGGCAATGCCCAGCCGATAGGTTCCCGGCGTCAGCGTCTCCCGCGTATCAACGAAAACATGGCAGACATCATACGAGTCGTTGGTGGTCTGGAGCTGGCAGAAATAGCCGCCGTTGGTGCTGCCCGGCAACTTGCTGACATTGACCGTAAAACTGGCGTACGTATATTGGTTCGGGATCGCCCAGCCGTTGGTGCCCCCTTTGGTACCCGGCGCCGCCACCGAATCATGGTTGGACGTGCTCAGGTAAAGGACGTTATTCGTTATCAGCGCATCGAGGTAAGGGGTGGCCGGAGAATAGCAATACCACTGGCCCTGGCCCTCGATGCAGCCATTGGTGTATGCTGGATAATTCGTCGAGTCCTGAAATAACAGCGCGTCGGCCCGCGCGGTCAGCGCTGTCAGGGCTGATAAACAAAGGAAGGTTGACAATTTTTTCATAGGGTGTTTTGGTTTTGGGGAAGCTTAATACTACGGTTGGTGATTGGATGTGACCTCTTCTGTGCCCGCGCCCAGGCCGCCGCCACTCTCTCCGCCGGCGGTCGTGGCGTCCCGGGCCGGCCCGCAGACCCGCAAAATCCCGTTCTGGCGCTGGCGTTCATAGGTCTCTTCAGGTTTCACACTTGCTCTCATCCGGTTGCAGCTACAAACGGACGATAGAAGTGTAGGCGATCTTTGCGGAGCCGGCGTGACGATTGGGAAACAGTTCCGTGACAACCTCCCACGACGGCCGGTCGTTTTTTGGCGCCGTTTCCCCCAGCCTCTCCAAGCCCCCATGGCGTCCGCCAACTGGCCCCCTTCGACCGGATAAGGGCATGACTCAACCTCGCTTTTTGCTGGGTGTTCCACGGCCACCTTTGGGTTCTCGCAAGCCGTTCCCAACCATGCCGAAAGCAAGGCCCCCTGGCAAGCCTGGAGTCGCAAAAGTTATTCACATGATTAACCACCCTTAAATGATTCACCCAACCGCACCCTGGCCCTTGAGATTGCCCCGAATTTGCGCTAGCTTGACGCCAGCCGGCACGGCCAGTCCGTTCCGGCCCGAAAACATTTTATGCAGCGCAAAGCCTCCGCCGTCTGGCACGGCGATTTGAAATCCGGCAAGGGCTCCGTCTCCACCGCGAGCGGCGTCCTCAAGGATACCCAGTACTCTTTCGCCACCCGCTTTGAACACGGCAGCGGCACCAATCCCGAGGAACTCATCGCCGCCGCCCACGCCGGCTGCTTCGCCATGGCCTTCTCCGCCGAACTCGGCAACGCCGGCTTCACCCCCGAGGCCATCCACGCCACCGCCACCGTCACCCTCGATAAAACCGACGCCGGCTGGACCGTCACCGCTTCCCATCTCGATATGACCGCCCGGATCCCCGGCATGGATGAAGCCAAATTCACCGCCCTCGCCAACGGCGCCAAGGCCGGCTGCCCCATTTCGCGCCTGCTCAACGCCAAAGTCACGCTGGCCGCCCGCCTCGAAGCCTGATCCGCCGGAGTTTTCTTATTCCCTGCAAGCCTTTTTGAACCATGACGCCATTATCGCATTCCATGTCCCCTCACGTTTCCGCCAAACGCCCGCAAGTCTTTAGCAAGGTCTTCCGCTGGCAGGCCCCCAACCCCGCCGACCCACTCCCCGCCAAGGTCGAGATCGCCGGCACCTTCAACGGCTGGCAAAAGGCGCCCCTCAAGTACGACCGCGCCAGCAACGCCTGGCAGCTCACGCTCGAGAACATCCCCGGCAACCGCACCCACAATTACATGCTCTTCGTCAACGGCCGCCCCACCGCCGATAAAAATTCCGACGGCCTGGCCGTGCCGCACACCGAGGAGGAAAAGCAGAACCAGTTGGCCACCCCGCGCGGTCCGCGCGTGTTCATGCTGTTCAGCCAGACGAAATAAATCAGGGCAGCAGCCCGGCGCCGCGCAGTGAGTTTGGGAGATGACGTGTCACCGCACTGCTATGACGCTCCGCACAATTCCCAGACGCCCGGCGAGTCCGTTCACGTCATGGACTGCGCCGGCAAAGCGCAGCGGCGACGGCGCTTTCGCCCGCACGCCCGAGCCGCGAGCGTTTGAAAACCGTCGTCCGCACGAAAGCGGCGTGGCGCTCCGCTTCCCGCCGCAGTCCAAGACGCCCCGCGCAATGACGACGCGTCCGGCGGGTCCGTTAGCGCCACGCACTGGGCCAGCATTCACCTCCCGGGGACGCTCATTGGTTAAAGAAACTCTGTTTGGGCGGCGGTGCAGGCTTCGTTGGGGCGGCTTCTCCCCACTCGGAACACCGCCAGGGCACTTTGCGCCGTCGCCGGATCGTTCAGGCACAGCGCCCCTGCGCGGATGCGCCCCGCCGGCCCGCCTTCCAGCACCAGCGGAAATTGCGCCTCCAGCAGGCGCGCGTAGCCGGCAAAGTCCGCCGCCCCCGCCGCGCGCAGTCCCGCCAGGTTCACCAGCCCGAACACGCCCGCGCTGTCCTGGCACGTCTGCCGCATCAGCTCCACCAGCACCCGCCCCATCGTGTACCGCGGATTGATCTCCACCACCGGTTTCAACCGCACCCCGCCCTCCGCCGCGCGATAAATGAAGGCGTCAATCCCCGCCGGCCCCCTGAAATCAACCGCGCGAAATTCCGTCTCCAGCCGCGCCAATATCTCCTCGTACAGCCCCAACAGCCGGCCCGCAATGTCCGCCGGGCCCGGGAACCCGCCCACCACCCGCGCCGGCAGCCGCCGCGGATAATGCGGCTCGGCGTAATTCGCCTCAAATTGCCCGCGCGCGTCGTTCACCAACCCCGTGAATCCGCACAGCTCCAAGCCCCCCGCCGTCATTTCCACCTGCACCGAGAAATCCGCCACCCGCTCCAGCCACGGCTCCACCACCAACTCGCGTTGTTGCGCCAGCGACTTCGCCATCCACCGCCGCTGCGCCTCCGCAATCTCCGGCTCAAACAGCCGCAACGCCCCGCCCCCCGCCACCCCCAGCGACTGCTTCACCACCACCCGGTGATGCCCCCGCGCGCGGATCGCCGCCACCGCCCCCAGCGCCCCCTCCAGCGAAGTCACCGCCACGCCCGCCTCGTTTTCCGTGCACAGCCACTCCCGCCCGCCCGGCCCGCCGGCCAGCAGCTTCCGCAGGAAATCCGCGCTCCACGACTTCCCATACAGCCGCGCCAGCCCCGCGTTGAAACGCGCTTCCGCCGTCCGCGCCTCGCCCGTCACCTGGCCGAAAACCGGGCCCAGCAGCTCAAAACTGTCCGGCGCCCACGCCCAGGGCCGCAGCGCCCCCAGCTTGCGCCCCGCCAGGCCTTCCCGCGCCGTCCCGCCCCGCGCCAGCTCCACAAACTCCGGCAGCGCAAAACCCGCCGCCTTCACCCGGCTCAAAAACCCCGCCGCCGGCGGCCGGCTCGTCAGCACCACGTCGTCCCGCCGGCAGAGAAATTGCGGCAGGTTCTCCAGATCCCCCGCCAGCTCCGCCTGCCGCCGCGTGGGATTGAACGCCTTCCCCGCCGCCAGCCGGCCCTCCGCAAACGGGTTGAACCAGAACACCGCCGGCGGCCGCCCCTCCGCTTGCGAAGACACGTTCCGCTCCGTCACACGTTTATTGCTTAACATATTCCACCGGGGCTTATATCTTTGACAAACAGCGTGCGGTCGGCACGTCAAAAACGCGCCGGGGCCGGAACGGCCCGCGCCCGTTGGATCGGGGTCCTATGTTTGAAAATATTGGCGACATCGTCTTGTTGTTCTGGCGCACGCTGCTGGCTCTGCCGCAGGCGTGGCGCCAGCGGCAGAAAGTCTTCGAGCAGTTCTTCGAAATCGGCAACGCCAGCCTGCTGATGGTCTGCATGCTGTCCTTCTTCATCGGCGGCGTCATCGCCCTCAATTTCGGACCGCCCCTCGTCGAGCGCAGCTTCACCAACGCCGTCGGCGGCGTCGTCGGCCTCGCCATCGCCCTCGAGCTCGCCCCCGTCATGATGGCCATCCTCATCGCCGGCCGTATCGGCTCCGCCATGGCCGCCGAAATCGGCTCCATGCGCGTTTACCAGGAAATTGATGCCCTCCGCACCATGAACATCAACCCCATTCATTACCTCGTCCTCCCCCGCGTCATCGCCATCGCCCTGGCCCTCCCCCTCCTCGTCATTTTCTCCGTCCTCGTCGGCTGGTTCGGCGGCGCCGTCGTCGCCGACCTCAATAATCACATGGAAATCCCCTTCAAGGCCTTCTTCGCCGACCTCAAGGACCTCGTCGCGGTCAAGGACGTCGCCAAGGGCGTCTTCAAAAGCTTCTGCTTCGCCCTCATCGTCGGCGTCGTCTCCTGCCACCAGGGGCTGACCACCATCGGCGGCCCCCGCGGCATCGGCCGCTCCGTCACCAAGGCCGTCGTCAATTCCATCGTCCTGATCGTCATCTTCGACTACCTCCTCACCCGCCTTTTGTTGAATGAATAGCCAGCCCGACAGTCTCAACCACCAGGTTTCCGGCGTCAGCCTCGTCGTCCGCGGGCTCCACAAGAGTTTCGGCGACCAGCAGGTCCTCGATGGCATTGACTTCGAGGTCCGCCCGGGCGAAATCTTCGTCATCATGGGCCCCAGCGGCAGCGGCAAAAGCGTCCTCCTCAAACACCTCATCGGCCTCGAAACCCCCGACGCCGGCGAAATCCTCATCAACGGCCAGTCCATCAACAACCCCGAGACCGCCGCCCAATACCGCCTCGCCCTCGTCTTCCAGTCCGGCGCCCTCCTCAATTCCCTCACCGTCGGCGAAAACGTCGGCCTCTACCTCACCGAACACCGCCTCCGGCCCCAGGCCGAAATTGACCGCATCGTCGCCGATGTGCTCGAGGACGTCGGCCTCAAGGACACCATGGATAAACTGCCCGCCGAGCTCTCCGGCGGCATGAAAAAACGCGTCGCCATCGCCCGCGCCCTCGTCATCGAGCCCCAAATGATCCTCTACGACGAACCCACCAGCGAGCTGGACCCCCTTTCCTCCGTCATGATCGGCAATGAAATCCTCAACCTCAAACGCCGCATCCGCGTCACCTCGCTCATCGTCTCCCACGACCGCGACCTCGCCTTCGGCGTGGCCGACCGCATCGCCGTCATCGCCGCCGGAAAAATTCTGACCATCGGCACCCCGGACGAGGTCAAAAGCTTCAAGGACCCGCTGGTCCAAAGCTTTTTACAGGCCGATTTCAAGCGCGGCAGTTGAATCCGGGTTGCCTCCCGCCACTTATGGCCGACAATTCAAACATTTGAACAGCAGACACTGATTTTATGAAAAATTCTCTCGAAACCAAATTGGGCATCTTTGTCTTTTTGGCAATCCTCGCCGGCTGGGCCATCGTCGAAACGCTCGGCAGCACCGACTGGTTTCACCCCGGCTACCATGTCACCGCCCTCTTCAACACCGTCCAGGACCTCAAGCCCGGCGACCGCGTCAAAATGGCCGGCGTCGAAATCGGCCGCGTCGAGGACATCGGTCTCACCGACACCAAGGTCCGCGTCACCATGCGCATCCGCGACACCAGCATGGTCAAGACCGACAGCAAGGCCGCCGTCAAATACACCGGCCTCATGGGCCAGAACTTCGTCGCCGTGGACTTCGGCTCGCCCGACGCCTCCCGGGCCAAGGACGGCACCGAACTTGCCACCTACGAGCAGCCCGATCTCAGCTCCCTCATGATCAAGCTCGACGGCGCCGTGGACGGCATCCAGGGCATGACCAAGGCCTTCGCCAGCGATGACATTCACAACCTCTTCGGCCCCCTCGGCGATTTCTTCAAGAGCCATCAGGATGAGCTCGCCGCCACCATCGGCAACATCACCAACATCACCGGCCAGATCGCCTCCGGCCAGGGCACCGTCGGCCGCCTCATCTACCAGGACAACCTCTACTCCTCCGCCCTCACCACCGTCAGCAATCTCCAAACCGCCTCCGCCCACGCCGACGACATGATCGCCTCCATCCAGCTCGTCGTCACCAACGCCAGCGCCGGCAAGGGCACCCTCGGCAAATTGCTCACCGATGACGCGCTCTATAATTCCACCGCCAGCTCCATGACCAACCTGAACCAGATCCTCCTGAAGATCAATCAGGGCAATGGCACCATCGGCAAGCTCGTCAATGACCAGGAATTTTACAAGAACGCCAAAGTCTCCCTCCAGAAGCTCGATAAGGCCGCCGACAGCCTCGAAGACCAGGGCCCCCTCAGCGTCATCGGCATCCTCGCCGGCCCCTTCGGCCTGTAGCTTAAGCCTTCGGCCACTTGGCCCGGATCACCCGCGCCGCCGTCGCGTGCGCCAGGATCACGTCCGGGCTGCGCTGCAGCGCCTCGTCGTAATGCCGTGAAAAGCCCTTGCCCTCGGCCGTCGCCACCAGCAGGGTCCCCGCCTCCAGGATCAAGACCGCCGCCGCCTCCGCCGTCACCGGCCCCTCCGCGTCCAGCCGCTCGTCCACCGCCGCAATCAATTGCGTCACCGGCGTCAGCCACGCAAACCATGGGTCGCTCGTCACCAGGTGCAGGAATTGATACGGCGAGGATATGGGCCCGAAGGTGGCCTCGTAGCTGATGCGCTCGGATTCCAGCAGCGCCTTGTGCAAATGCAACAGCGCCTCCCGCAACGCGGTCAGCCGCTGCCGCGGGCCCGCGGGATCCGCCGCCGGGGGGTTTCCGCTGTCCGTCGTCTCCATGCCGCCAACATACAACCGGAACCCCGCACTGGCGACAAAATCGTGCGCGAAACGTTCCCCTTAATTGAATCGCATCCGGCTCTGGGTGCGCTCGGTCTCCACCTGCTCGCGCAGCATTTCAATCTTCAATTTCAGCAGCTCGCGGTTCTCCCGCGATTGTTCCCCCAGCTCGGCCTCCAGCTCCGTAATCCGCCGCTCATAGGCGTGCAGCCGCTCCAGCAGCGGCGTCTGCGTCGCTTCCAGCCGGCGCGCCAGCTCGGTCAGCTCCGCCGCCGCCGCCTGCTGCGCCGCCAGCAATTCCCGCCGCTGCGCCGCCAGCTCCTGCACCACCGCGCTCTTCAGCGCCTCCACCAAATGCGGCGCCAGGCTCGCCTGCACCGTGTTCAGCAGCGCGTTGAGGCCCGGCGGCGGCAGTTGCTTCGTCTCCCCGTTCAGCACCCGCGCCAGGATCCGGTTCGCCTCCTCCGTCCCTTCCCGATGGCACACCGGACAATGCACCGGCACCGGCATGCGCCCGTGGTCCGGGTGCACCTCAAAGGCATACTTCTGCCCGCAGGCGCAATAAATCTTGATGGGGATGGGCGGAGGGTTCACCAGAGAAAGGATTTTTGTTCGCTCAACAGCTCCGGCCCGTTCCACAGCGTCACCCGCCAGGCCACCACCTTGCCGAATTCCTTGTAGTCCGCCCCCGCCAGCGGGATCGCCGTCCATTGCCGGAACCGCCCCGGCGCCACGTTCGTCTCCAGCGTCGTCACCCGCGGCGCGCTGTTCGTCGTCATCCCCCGTAGTTCCACCGCCAGCTTCAGCTTCGCCTCCGGCGCCCGCGTCGCCTTCCACAACACGTCAATCCGCATCGCCGTCACGTTCGTCCCGTGCTCCCGCAAATACGCCTGGTACGCGTCCCGGTCGTACAAGCTCGGCGACCGCGCCACCCGCCCCTGCTGGTCCACCAGAAATGGCAGCACCTTCTCCACCCGGCCGGTCACGCCGTCCCCGCGGGCGGCCGCCCAGACGCCCAGCGAGACCAGCAAAATCAGGAGTGCGCGCATGGGCCAACAATACCGGGCGACCGCCCGATTTCAAACCAAAATCGCGCCGGGCGGACCGGTTCTTGATTGGCCCAAAGGCAATGTCAGTGGCGGGAAGACCGCCCCGCCCATGAGCCCAGAAAACATTCCACATTCAACTTCCAAACCTGAACGAAGGCGGCAGCGCGAGCCCCTTCGATATTGGGCGTTGAATGTGGAATGTTGAATGTTTCTTTTTCAGTTCAGGGTTGGATCCAGCGCGAGCATTTGCCGAGACGCGGAAACGAGTTTCCCTCCCCGTCGGGGAGAGAATTCCCCGAACCATCTCGCGCATTGAACCCCTGAATCGTCGTGGATTAAGTTTTTGGGCTTCGGCCAACCTGCTCCGCCCGCGGCGTTCCGGCCAAGAACAGTGTCAAATTCTCGCCCCCGCCGCCTACTGCGACCGGTAATAGCTCACCACCTGCATGCTCCGCCCGTTCCGGATCACGATCGCCGTGTATGTGTGCGACAACTGCCCGATCGTCACCGTGGCCTGCACTTCGTACGTGTTGCCCACGATGCTCACGTAACTCATGATCTGGCCCGCCGCCGCCGGGTTCACCCCCCCCGCGCTCAGCAGTTGCGCGATATTCCGCACCGGCGGGTCCGAATCCCGCACGTTCTCAATCGCCTGCGCCGCCGCCGTGTCCAGCCCCGGAATCAACTGCAGCACCTGGTCATCCGCCGTCAGCAGGTTGATCTTGCCCGATGAAAACGGCGTGAACACGTCCCGCAGCCCAAATGCGTACGTCGCCTCCTGCCCCGGCGCATGGCCAAACCCCAGTTGGTGCTCCGGCCTGTCCTCCGGCGGCGTCCCCTTGAACATCTCCGGCGTCACCCCCTTCACCAGCAGCAGCTCCTCGATGCTGTCCATCGGCGCGTTCTTGGCATAATACGCCGGCGTCAGCCCCAGATAATAATCGCTCTCCGCCCCCGCCGGCCGCGTGTTGTCGTCCGCGTCTATCCAGTCCAAAACCGAGTCCGACACCACCGCAATCGAATTCGGGTCCGCCCCCTGCACGCTCAGCACCTGCTGCAGCAGCGGCCCGTCCGCCGTGTTGATGTTGATCTTGCTCTCCTGCTCCTCCAGCTTCAGCGACACCGTCCCCTCGCCGATCTGAAAATCCTGCAGCGACAGCCCCGCCAGCGGACTGTTCGTCTCCGGCCCGTCGCCCGGGCCGCCCGCCCAATATTGCATCCGCGAGCTGTACGGCTGCCCCCCCTCCAGCGCCAGCCACCAGCACGCCCGCTCCACGCCCCCCCGCCCGATCCAATAAAATTCCTCGTCGTTGTTCGTGTTCGCCGCCAGCCGCGTCTCCACCTTCATCGAATACGCAAACTCCCCCGCCATGATCGTCAGCACCGTCACCGCCACCAGCGCGATGATCACCGCAAAGCCCTCGTCTTGTTTTGACCGCGTAATCTTCATCGGATGTTTCGTCCTCCCACCTGAAAGCCCGGCCCGCCCATCCCCCCCGGCCCGCCCCCCACGCCCCGCTGCACAAACGCCGGCATCATCTGCGAGGGCACCGTGTAAATCCGCGTCGCCGCAAAGTCCGGCGCCGATTTCCCGTTCACCGTGTTCGCCCCCAGCACCAGGTGCACCCGCAGCATCTGCGGAATCGAGTTCGTCTGCGTGTCATCCCACTCCGTGCTCCACTCCGGCTGGTTCATCTGGTTCGTCCCCCACCACTCCACCGTGAACAGCTTCACGTTCCGCGCCAGCACCAGCGGAAATTGCTTCTCGTCGTCGTCCATGTCCGTCAGCACCGGGTTCTGCCGCAACACCAGGTCCTTCTCCCCGTCCGCCCCCGCCGCCAGCGAAAACGTCACCCGCCGCGAACTCGCATCCTTCCCGTTCGCCGCCCCCACAAATTTCCCGCTGCGCGGAAACGTCTCCGGCAGCCGCGCCACAAAGCTCAGCATCGGCGCCTCCCCGTTATCCAGCTTGAACCAGTAATATTGCTGCGACGCCTGGAACGACTCGATCCCCATCAGCGCGTCCCCGATCGTCCGCAACACCACCCGCTGCCGCTGCGCCTGCCCGGTCGCGTCCTTCCCCACCTCCGTCGCCCGCATCACCAGCGCCCACGTCGCATAAATGGACGCGATCACCATGCTGAACACCATCACCGCCACCATGATCTCCACCAGGGTGAAGGCCGCCGACCGTTCTCCCGCCTCCGCGGGGCGTTGGGCTGTGCGCACTTTCATATCAATGTCCCGGCAGTCCGATCCCGCCGTCCAGCGACCCCGGCGGCGATTGCGGCCGGTACAGCACCGTTGTCATGTCCGAGACCGGGTTCTTCCGCCCCGCCGCCGGCAAAATCACACACCGCACACTGTACAAGTGGTTCGACGCGATTTCCTCGATGTCCACCACGTAATTAAAATCCCGATAATCCTTCCCCAGCAGTTCCGGGTCGCCCAGGCTGCCTTGGTAGGTGCCCTCCACCAGGCTGTTCGTCGCCGCATACCGCGCCAGCACCGGGCTCGCGTCCACCGACGGCCGCTGCAGCCGCGCCACGTTCGCCAACGATGCCGAGATCAGGCTCAAAATCGCAAACGAACCCACGAAGAAAATCCCGATCGCCACCATCACCTCCAGCAGCGAAAACGCCCCGCGCCCCGCCGCCTCCCCTCCGGGAAAGGAGCGCGCCGCCGCCGCATTGGAAAACTTGATCTTCATTGGTCCACGTCCGTCGCTACGGGCATCCCCGTGGCGTATTCCAGCGTGATCTTCCGCCGGTCGCCCTTGCACAACAGCACAATCACCGCCTCGTCCGCCGTCCCGTCCGGCTGAAACCAGATCCGCGCCGGCTCCGACTCCATGTAGTCCTGCCGGTAAATGTCCAGCATCGCAAACACCACCCCCGGCGGCAGCGTCGCCACCACCGCCCGCCCCGAATGGCTGTTGACCACCGTGCCGCCGTCCCCCGCCCCCCCCGCCACCGCCGTCCCTTCCACCCCAAACCGGTTCTCCTTCGGATAGATCAGCACCGCCACCTTCTTGTTGTTGAAAATCGCCTGCTCTCGCGCCGAAAAAAACACGTCCTCCACGTCGCTGATCCCCTTCCGCATGCCTTCCTTCTGCATCCCCTTCCCGATGGATGGAAGCCCCATCGCCGCCACCAGCCCGATGATCCCCACCACGATCATGATCTCAATCAGCGTGAACGCCCCCGTCCCCCCCCCGCTTTGCCAGCGGCGGACGGCCAACTTCTCTCGGCACACCTTCGTTTTCATCTTGGCCGGAATGATTCATCTAAACCACAGATGCACACAGATAGACCCAGATGAAAATGCGCTTGCCGGGGCTTTCTTGGAGCACGAGGACCACTCACTAATTGGCGCACCACTCTGGACCAATCCGTTCCGGTTTCAAATCTGTGTTCCTCTGTGTTCATCTGTGGTGAATTCATTTTTCGACTGAATTGTTCCGCCTTAGTGAATGGACGCAATCAGCCGGAACAGCGGCAGGAAGATGCTCAGCAGCAGAAATCCCACCACACAAGCCATCACGATGATCAGCACCGGCCCGATCAAATCGCTCATCACCCGCAGGGCAATGGCCAGTTCATTCTCGTACGTGTCGGCGATGTTGTTGAGCGCGCCCGGCACATCGCCCGTCTCCTCGCCGATCCGCACCAGGTCAATCATGAGCTGCGGAAACAATTTGCTCTGCTCCAGCGGCTGCGCCAGCGTCTTGCCGTCCGTCACCGCCTCCCGCGTCTTGGCGATCGCCTCCCGCATGAGCTGGTTGTCCATCACCTGCTCCGTGATCTTCAGCGCCATCAGCACCGGCACCCCGTTTTGCAGCAGCGTCCCCAGCGTCCGCGCAAACTGCCCGTAGAGGTTGATCTGGATCACGTTCCCGAAAACCGGCAGCTTCATCCGCCACTCGTCCAGCTTCCGCTTCCCCGCCGGACTCGCCTGAAACCGCTTGAACAGCACCACCACCGCAATCCCCACCAGCAACATCAGCCACCAATACGACGTGAACAGCGTGCTGATCCCGATCAGTATCCGCGTCGGCAGCGGCAGCTCGATGTTGAACCCGTTAAAAATCTCGATGAACTTCGGCATCATCACCGTCATGAAAAACGCGATCAGCGCAATGCCCACGCAAATCACCATCACCGGGTAAATCATGGCCGACTTGAACTTCGCCTGCACCTCCGCGAACTGCTGGAAATGGTTCGCCATCCGCCGCAGCACCGGCACCAGCGCCCCGCTCTGCTCCCCCGCCCGCACCATGTTCACGTACAAATCCGAGAAAATCACCGGCTGCCGCGTCATCGCGTCCGAAAGCGAACGCCCCTCCGTCACCTCCTGCTTCAATTCCCGGCCCACCGCCGCCGGAATCCCCTTCGTGGCCAGGTGCGTCATGCTGTTCAGCGCCACCGTCAGCGGCATGCCCGAATTCAGCAAATTCGCCAGTTGCGTCGTGAACGTCGCCAGTTCCTGCAGCTTGGGCCGCCGCGGCTTGTTCAACTGCATCTGCAGGCTCGGCGGCAGGAACGCCATCAGGTTCACCCCCGCGTCCCGTTTGGCCGCCGTCACCGGGGCGGCCTTCGCATCCGCCACGGCAATGGGAAACAGCCCCGAACGCTGGATTTGCACCAGCGCGGCGCTGCGGTCGGCCACTTCCAGCACGCCCTCCACCAATTCCCCGGAGCGGCGGCGGGCCCGATATGAAAACTGCGGCATAAAGTCCCTTATTCATAACCGCAAACCGCCAAAAGTTGCACCCTAATTCCCATGAGCTTTCAAAATGAGACTGCGTGGCCTGATTCTTTAATACGGGCACGCTCGCGGCTTGATGATCAACACGCTGCCATACCCGCAAGTCGAGACGGCAAATCTTGGGCTGTATGCTCCAAAGTGATAACCGTCAACGTCTCGCCATCCCACCGATAGAAGAGAGCAAATACCGAAAAACCCGGCACAGACGCACGCAGAATATCAGCCAACTCAGGAGCCTCAAATCCGGCCAAATGACCGCGGCGAGGGTTCTCCAACAACTGCACGACCAGTTCCTGAGTGGCCCGAACAAATTTCACCGCCACTTGAGGGCGCCCATCTTGGATGCCAATGCGGTCACGGTAG
>CAZHIM010000077.1:0-24331 GCA_964532525.1 uncultured Bifidobacteriaceae bacterium | reverse complement strand
CCATTTGGGATGTCGAAACTCCCCATGAACCCAGAAAACATTCAACCTTCGACATGCAACTTCCAACCCTGAACGAAGGCGGCAGCGCGAGCCCCTTCGATATTGGGCGTTGAATGTGGAATGTTTCGTCTGCGGTTCAGGGGTTCAATGCGCGAATCGCTTTCGCGGGCTTATTCCTGGTCGGTGACGGCGTCGTGGAACTTGAGGATGTCGCTTTTTTCGCCCTTGAGTTCGGCTTCCTTGAACTTGATGGCGGTGCGGGGATGCTGATTGAGCATGCCGGTGAGCAGATAAGGCAGGTCATAGCCCCAAAGGAGTTTGGAGCGAAGGGGCTCGACGTGGTTTTGGACGCAATCAAGGACGGGGCGGAGGGAATACTTGGGATTATGGAGGAAGGCGAGCAGGAGCTCCATGGGGCAGTTGCCGGCGCCGCGGCCGAGGCCGGCCATGGTGGCGTCGAGGTAATTGGCGCCCTCGATGATGCCCTCGATGGTATTGCCGAAGGCGAGCTGCATGTTGTTGTGCATGTGCACGCCGACGTCCTTGCCGGCGGGCTTGCAGTAGCCGAGGTATTTTCTGACAAGGAAGCGGACGCGCTCGCTATAAAAGGCGCCGAAGCTGTCCACGAGATAGATGGCGCGGGCCTCGGACTTGGCGAGCATTTCGAGGCCCTCGTTCAGTTCGCGGTCGGGGATGGTGGAGGCGGCCATGAGGTTGACGGTGGTTTCGTAGCCTTTGTCGTGGGCGTCCTTGACCATGTCCAGGGCGACGGAAAGCTGGTGGATGTAGGTGGCCACGCGGATCATGTGCAGGACGGAGTCCTTTTTGGGAAGGATGTCCTCCTTGTAATCGCAGCGTTCGGCATCGGCCATGACGCAGAGTTTGAGGCCTTCGGGCTGGTCGCCGACGATGCGGCGGAGGGCGTCCTCGGTGCAGTATTTCCAGTCGCCGTACTCGCCGACCTTGATGCCCTTGCGGGAGGCCTTGTAGCCGAGTTCCATGTAATCCACGCCGGCGGCGCGGCAGGTGTCATAGACGACCTTGACGATGTTATCCTCGAAATGGTGATTGTTCATGAGGCCGCCGTCGCGGATGGTGCAATCCACGACCTTGATTTCCTTGCGGAAGGAGAGCCAGCGGCTGGCGGCGTTGTCTTTGCGGGCGGGTTCGGAGTTTTTCATAAAGGTGACGCGATTCGGGCGAACCAGTAATTATCAGGGAAACTGACGGGCGAAGAACAGAACATTTTGAGGCAATTTTGCGGGGCGGGTGCATGACAGTTTCAAGGAACACGAGCCCGTATCGTCGATTCCCAAATCGGCGGCGGGTGGACAGTTCGAGTGCGTCGAAACGGCAGACGGCCTGCGGGTTTGGAAACCCGCGATACAGCAGACTTGGAAGTCTGCGCTACGATCTGGTGCGGGAGGAGTCACGGGGGCAGAATGCGGGCCAGGGCGGCGGCGACCTGTTGGGGGGAAATAGCGGCCAGGCAATGGGCGGGGGCGGAACAGATGGCGGAATCGGCCGGGCAGGCGCAGGCGGGGGCGGCGAGGACTTGGTGGCGGGGGCCGGCGGGGGCCCATTGCGCGGGGGACGTGGGGCCGAAGAGGGAAATGGTGGGCACGCCGAGGCCGGCGGCAAAATGGAGGGGGCCGGTGTCGCCGGAGAGGAAGACGCCGGCGCGGGCGAGCACGGCCAGGAACAGGGGCAGGTCGGCGATTTCCGGGAGGATTTGGGCCTGGGGGTCGAGCTGTTTGAGGGCGGTGAGGAGGGCGGATTCACGCGGGCCGCGGGGGGTGGTGAAAACGACGCGGTGGCCGGCGGCGGCGGCGAGGCGGTGAAATTGCACCCAATGCGAGAGGGGCCATTCCTTGCGGGGCTGGCTGGAGGCGACGTGGCAGAGGACGGGGCGGTCCGCGGGCAGCAGTTTTTGGGCGGCGGCAGCGAGGGCGGGGTCGGGGCGGATTTCGGCGGCGAGGGAAGCGGGGGGCGGGACCTGCCAGCCGGAGAGGAGCCAGGCGAGGCGGGCGGATTCGTGGACGGGTTTTTGCCCCGGGGCGACGCGGTGGGTGTAGCAGAAGCGGCGGCCGAGGAAGCCGCCGGGCTGGTCCCAGCCGAGGCGCACGGGGGCGCCGACGAGCCGGCTGAGGATGGCGCCGCGGTCGTTGGTGGCGAAATCCACGGAACGGTCGAAGTGTTCGCGGCGGAGGGCGCGGAGGAAGGGCCAGGTTTCCAAGAGGCCGGCGCGGCCGCGGCGGCGCGGCATGGCCCAGACGCGGTCCAGCCAGGGCAGATGCTGGAAGATCGGCGCCAGCTCGGCCGGGGTGAGCAGGTGGATTTGCGCCGACGGGAAATGCGCGCGCAGGGCGCGCAGGGCGGGCGTGAGGAGGACGGCGTCGCCGAAATATTTGAATTGCAGCGCGAGGATCTTTTCGGGCCGGGGGCTCACGATTGGGAATCGAACTGCAGTTCGTAGAGCTTTTGGTAGATGCCGCCGTGCTTGACGAGTTCGTCGTGGCGGCCCTGCTCGACGATGCGGCCCTGATCGAGGACGACGATGAGGTCGGCGTGGAGGATGGTGGAGAGGCGGTGGGCGATGCAGAAGGTGGTGCGGCCGTTCATCAAGGCGTCGAGCTCGTTTTGGACCTGGCGTTCGATCTCGGTATCGAGGGCGCTGGTGGCCTCGTCGAGGATGAGGATGGGGGCGTTTTTGAGGACGGCGCGGGCAATGGCCAGGCGCTGGCGCTGGCCGCCGGAGAGGGAGACGCCTTTTTCGCCGATGATGCTGTCGAAGCCGTTTGGTTTTTGGGCGATGAAGTCGGTGGCCTTGGCGAAATTGGCGGCGGCGACGATATCCTCCTCGCGGGCGCCGAGGCGGCCCAGCTCGATATTGCGGCGGATGGTGTCGTTGAAAAGGACGGTTTCCTGGGCGACGACGGCAATCTGGTTGCGGATATCAGCGGTGCGGACGTCGCGGAGGTCGGCACCGCCGATCTTGATGGCGCCGCGGAGGGGGTCATAAAAGCGGAGGAGGAGATTGGCCATGGTGGTCTTGCCGGAGCCGCTGGCGCCGACGAGAGCGACCATCTGGCCGGCCTTGACGGTGAGGTTGATGTTCCGGAGGATGGCCTTGTCGCCGAAATTGAAATCCACATTTTCGAAGACGATGTCGGCCTGGTCGGCATGGAGCATTTTGGGGGCGACGGGCTCGGGGACGGAGTTTTTGAGGGCGAGGAGCTCGAAGACGCGCTCGCTGGCGGCGCGGGCCTGGTGGAGCTGGTTGTGCATGCGGGTGAGGGACTTCACGGGCGGGTAGATGAGCACAATGCACAGGACGAAGGTCATGAAGTCGGACTCGCTGGGCTGCTGGGCCTTGGGAAGGCCGACGATGTAAAAGAAGACGAGGGCGACACCGAGGGCGCCGAACAATTCCATGAGCTGGCTGGGGATTTCGTTGGCGCGGATGACGCGCATCATCTGGCTGACGTATTTGCGGGTGGTGGAGCGGAACTCGGTGGTGACGGTTTCCTCGAGATTGTAGGCCTTGATGACGCGGTTGCCGGTGAAGGACTCGTGCATGAGGTTGGTGAGCTCGGCGTTGTGCTGCTGGACGGCGCGGGCGGATTTGCGGACTTTGCGTCCGTAAATGACGATGGGCACGATGCAGACAGGGAAGACGATGATGGAGATCAGCGTAAGGGTGGTATTGGTGACAAGCTGATAGCCGATGAGGACGACGAGCGTGGTGGGATCCTTGACGGCGGAGGCGAACGTGCCGCCGACGATGCCGTAGAGCACCTGGGTATCGTTGGTGATGCGGGCGATGAGGTCGCCGGTGCTGGCGCGGTTGAAGAAGCCCAGGGAGAGATTTTGCAGGTGGCCGAAGAGCTTGGTGCGGATATCGGCGATGGCGTGCATGGCCGACCAGTTGGTGAGGTAGATGCTCAAGTATTGGAGCGTGTTGCGGAGCATCATGATGACGGGAATGATCGCGATGACGAGGAACCAGCCGAGGCGGTTGCCGGGGGCGGGAGCATGGATGGGGGGGACAAAGACGGCCAAGTGGTGGGTGAGCGGATGAATCCAATGGGGCGCGGCTTCGAGGCGGTCGCGGAGGTCGCAGGTGCCCTCGAAGACGAGCTGGCCAACGATCTTGATGGCGGCCATGAGGAGGCCGTTGACCAAGCTGTAGCCGGTGCCGCACAGGAGGCCGAGAAAGAAACGCCCACGATAAGGCCGGACAAAGCTCCAAAGCTTCAAAAGGAAATCGGTCATGTAGCGCACAGTTTTCGGCGGATGGCAGGAGAAAGCGAGGATTTTATTGGCGGGAAGGACGCAATTTGATGGTGTTTTTGGCCGAAACGCGGCGGGAGGAACAGGTCGGCAGAAGGCAAATAAGCTGACGAAACACCCCCTGCCCCCCAAGAAAAGGCAAAGGCAATGGTGAGCTCGCCCCCTGAACCCGAAGATGGAGGGACGAACGCCTCCCCATGAACCCAGAAAACATTCAACATTCGACAATCAACTTCCAACCCTGAACGAAGGCGGCAGCGCGAGCCCCTTCGTTATTGGGGGTTGAACGTTGAATGTTTCGTCTGCGGTTCAGGGGTTCAATGCGCGAACGGTTTCGGGGAATTCTCTCCCCATCGGCTCCGCCGCCCCGGGGCGGGGACGGCTCGTCCCCACAAATCAAACAGTGAAGACGTGGGGACGAGCCGTCCCCACCCCAGGCGCGCCCAAGGCGGCGTTTGCTGGCAAAATGGAGAACGAAGATGGCAGAATTGCGGAGATCGTGACGATATGGGGATGCGCGGGGACGCGGGACGCGTCCGGTTGAACGCGGCCACCCCTTCCCTCCGCTGCTGGCTGGCAGCTTTCACGTGACCAGCATGACACAGTTTTCAAGGGGGTGTTAGTTAGCGGCTAACGCAAAACGCACTTTTTTGACGATTTTTCGTAAGCGGCTAACGGTGGGAGGGTGACGGGAGAAGCAAATTCGGGCGTCCGCGCCGAAGCCAAATGATAGGGTCTGCGAACAATCTGACAAAATCATTAACCGCTCCCCTTTTCGTCGGGCGCCGGTTTACTCGTTTCCTAGGACCGACCCCTTTCCAGGGGACCTCCGTGCTCCATCCTCAATTCTCAATCCTCCCTCAAGAGCCGGCCGGGAACGGGCGGTGTTTTTCATTTACCACCACGCAGTTCTGCGGCTAAATTGAGTCATGGGCAAACGAAGAGAAGCGCGTGAGCGTGCGGTGCAGTTTTTGTTTCAGCACGATCTGAATCCGCCGGAAAATCTGGAGCTGGCCCTGGGGCAGTTTTGGAATTCGCAGCGGCAGGCCGCCATCGAGGACGAGAAGGGCGCGGCGAAATGGGGGGAAACGACCGAGCTGCCGCCGCCGACGGCGGAGGAGGCGGAGACGCGGCTGTTTGCCGAGCCGCTGATCCGCGGGGTGCTGGAGCACCGGGAGGCCATTGACGAGCTCATCCGGCGGCACGCGCGGAACTGGGATTTTCACCGGATCGCGGCGGTGGACCGCAACGTGATGCGGCTGGCGATTTACGAGATGCTGCACCGGGAGGACATCCCGCCGGTGGTGAGCATCAATGAGGCGGTGGACATCGCGAAGAAGTTTTCCACGCAGGACAGCGGGAAGTTTGTGAACGGCATCCTCGACAAGGTGCGCAGCGAGATCCTGCGCCCGGCGCGCGACGTGACCTGAGGCATGAAATTCGCCGACCTCCATCTGCACACGCAGTTCTCCGACGGCACGTTTACGCCGGAGGAGCTGGTCTGGCATGCGCAGCAGCACGGTTTGGCGTGCATCGCGCTGACGGACCACGACACCGTGGAGGGGTGCGCGCGGGCGGCGGCAGCCTGCGCCGCGGTGAAGATGGAGTTCATCGCGGGAGCCGAGCTGACGGCCGAGCATGAAAACACCGAGGTGCACATCCTCGGTTACTTTTTGGACACCACCAACCAGGCGCTGCTGGAGCGGATCGCACAGTTTCAGACCGGGCGGCAGCAGCGGATCCGCGAAATGGTGGCGGCGCTGAACAAGCTGGGGGTGCCGCTGAAGGCGGAAACGGTGTTTACGATGGCCAATTGCAAATCGCCGGGGCGCCCGCACGTGGCGCGGGCGATGGTCAAGGAGCGGCTGATTGGCTCGCTGGACGAGGCGTTTGAGCGCTATTTGAAAAAAGGCCGGCCGGCCTGGGTGCCCAAGACGAAGATGTCGGCGCTGGAGAGCGTGGAATTGATCCACGCCGCGGGCGGCCTGGCGGTGATGGCGCACCCGGGACTGAACCGGACGGACGAGGTGATTCCGGCGCTGGTGAAGGCGGGCATGGACGGCATCGAATGTTTTCACACGAAGCACTCCACGGTGATGTCGGAGCGGTACCTGGAGATTGCGGAACAGTACGGCCTGCTGGTGACCGGCGGCAGCGACTGCCACGGCTTCAGCAAAAACAAGCCGCTGATCGGCACGGTGAAACTGCCGTACGAACACGTGGAAAGGCTGCACGCGGCGCGGAAGAAATTCCCGGCCGTCACCGGGGGGCAATAAGCCGGAACGATTCATTTAAACCACAGATGAACACAGATAAACACAGATGAAAACGGGCTTGGCAGGGCTTGCTTGCATGAGGACCACTCACCCATTGGTGCACCGCTCTGGACCAACCAGTTCCGGTTTCAAATCTGTGTCCATCTGGGTTCATCTGTGGTTGATTCATTTTTCAGAATCGTTCCGGCCAGGCCGGCACGGGTTTTAAATTTTTCATGGGACTCTTCGCCAAACTCAAAGCGGGCCTGCAACGTTCGCAAGCCCGGCTGACACACGAAATCAAACGGATTGTGACGCGCTCGCCGAAACTGACGGCAGCGTCGCTGGAGGAAATGGAGCAGGCGCTGATCGGCGCGGACCTGGGGCTGGCGATGACGGCGCAGATCACCGGAGCCGTCAAGCTGGCCTACGAGACGCAGGGCGGCGGCGGCCTGGACTACCTGGCCATCGCGCGGGCGGAGATTGAAAAGAGCGTTTCCACGGGCGACGCCCGGCTGAAGAAGCTGCCGCAGGGGACGACCGTGGTGTCCATCGTGGGGGTCAACGGCACGGGCAAGACCACGACCAGCGCGAAGCTGGCGCACCTGCTGCGGACACAGCACCAGACGGTGCTGCTGGCGGCGTGCGACACGTTCCGGGCGGCGGCCATCGAGCAGATCAAGCTGTGGGGCACGCGGCTGCAGGTCGAGGTGGTGGCCGGCGCCTACGGCGCGGACCCGGCGGCGGTGGCGCACGACGCGGTGACGGCGGCGCAGGCGCGGCACGCGGATTACCTGTGCATAGACACGGCGGGGCGGCTGCACACCAAGCATAATTTGATGCAGGAATTGCAGAAGCTGCACCGGGTGATCGGCAAGCAACTGCCGGGCGCGCCGCACGAGGTGCTGCTGGTGCTGGACGCCACGACGGGCATGAACGCGCTGACCCAGGCGCGCGAGTTCAACAAGGCGGTGCCGCTGACCGGGCTGGTGGTGACCAAGCTGGACGGCACGAGCAAGGGCGGCATGGTGGTGGCCATCCAGAAGGAACTGGGACTGCCCATCAAATTCATCGGCCTGGGCGAACAGCCGGACGATTTGCAGCCCTTTGACGGCAAACAATTCGCGCAGGCGCTGTTCGAGGAATGACCGACGCCCAATACATCCGCCTGGCCCTGCGGCTCGCCCGGCGCGCCTACGGTGCCACGTCGCCAAACCCGATGGTGGGCGCGGTGCTGGTGCGGGGTGGAAAAATCATCGGCCGCGGCTGGCACCACCAGGCGGGCGCGCCGCATGCGGAAATCGAGGCGCTGCGCGACGCGCGGCAACGGCGCCATACACCCCGGGGCGCGACGCTGTACGTAACGCTGGAACCCTGTTGCACGCAAGGCCGCACGCCGCCATGCACGGACGCCATCATCGCCGCGGGCATCCGCCGGGTGGTGGCGGGAACGACCGATCCGAACCCGCGGCACGCGGGGAGGGGTTTCGAAATCTTGCGCCGGGCGGGCATCCGGGCGGCGACTTTGGACGCGGGCACCGACGGCGGCCGGCGGGTGGCCGGCGCCTGCACGCGGCTCAATGAGGCTTTCAACCATTGGATCGTGCACCGCACGCCGTTCGTCACGGTGAAGGCGGCGATGACGCTGGACGGGAAAATCGCCACGGCGGCCGGCGAATCAAAATGGATCACGGGCGCGGCGGCGCGCGCGTGGGGGATGCAATTGCGGCACGGACACGATGCGATTCTGGCGGGGGTGAACACGATTTTGGCGGATGACCCGTCGCTCACGGTGCGGCCGGCGAAAGCGCCTGCCACAGCCGGCGGACTCCGGCGCCTGGTGCTGGATTCGCGGGCGCGGACGCCGTTGACCGCGCGGGTGGTGAGCGACGAATGGGCGGCGCTGACCACGATTGTCACCAGCCGGCGCGCGCCGAAGCGGCGCGTGGCGGCCCTGGCCAAAAAGGTGAAAGTGTGGACGGCGCCAGCGGGCAAGAGGGGCATCTCCCCCGGCTGGCTGGTAAAGCGGTTGGGCGCGGAGAACGTGACGAGCCTGCTGGTGGAAGGCGGCGGCGAGGTGAACGCGTCGTTTCTGTTCGGCGGCCTGGCGCAGCGGGTGGCCTTTTTTTACGCGCCCAAGGTTTTGGGCGGGCGCGAGGCGCACGCGGCCGTGGCGGGCGAAGGCGCCCGGAATTGGCGCGGGGTGCTCCAGCTCGAAGACATCGAGTGGCGCAAATTGGGCGGGGATTTATTGCTGACGGCGCGGGTGCGGCCGCCGGACAAAGGCGCCCCCAAAGGTTCCAAAACCGGGGCGTGAAAAACTTGCCAGCGGCGGCGGTAAACGGGCAACATTGACTCCCTATGTTCACAGGCATTGTGGAAGAAGCCGGCGTCATTGAAAAAATCACGCCGACGGCGAAGGCCATTGAAATGACGGTGCGGGCGGGCGCGGGCGCCCGCGGCGTGAAGGTGGGCGACAGCGTGGCCGTCAACGGGTGTTGCCTGACGGCGGTGAAGGTGGCGGCGCGCGGGCGGGGCAGGGCGATGCAATTTGACCTGTTGCAGGAGAGCTGGAAGCTGACCAATTTTCAATTTGCGCGGCCGGGTTCGCTGGTGAACCTGGAGCGGCCGCTGCGGGCCAACGGCGAGCTGGGCGGACATTTTGTCTCCGGCCACGTGGACGGGCTGGGGAAGATCATCCGCTGGGAACGGGCGGGCAAGGACCATGTGTTGGACATTGCGGCGCCGGCGGAGGTGATGCGGTTTGTGGTCTTCAAGGGATCGGTGGCGGTGGACGGCATCAGCCTGACGGTAGCGGCGGTGCAGAAGAAAAGTTTCCGAATTTGGATCATTCCACACACGTTTGAGGTGACGGCGCTGCGGGAGCGGAAGGTGGGGGACGCGGTGAATTTGGAGGCGGACCTGCTGGGCAAATATGTGGAGCGGTTTCTGACCGCTAGAAGTCGTTGATTTCAAAGGGTTTTTCGTGCTTGAAAATTTAACCTTTTCGACACATAATCGGCATGTTATTTGAGCAGTCTTTTTGCCGTGAAAGTATCCAAAGAATCAGTTCGTTTACTGGTTAGGGCGCCTTCGCAGTACTCCCACCGGCTGGCTTCGACGCCAGAGGAGGTTCAGTACGCGCAAGCGTTGCGCTTCCAAGTGTTTAACCTCGAGTTAAACGAGGGATTGGCGCGTTCGTATGACACGGGTCTGGATGCCGATCCCTTCGACGCGGTGTGCGACCATTTGATCGTGGAACATGTTCCCACGCGGCAAATTGTGGGCACCTACCGGTTGCAGACGGGGATGAACGCCAAGCAGCGTCTGGGGTACTACTGCGAGCAGGAGTTTCGTTTCGACGTTTTTGAGGGGGCGCGGAGCAGGATTGTGGAACTGGGCCGCGCGTGCGTGCATCGCCAGCACCGGAACCTGTTCGTGCTGGGGCTGCTGTGGAAGGGAATCGCCGACTATGCCCGGACGCACGGGGCCCGTTATTTGATCGGGTGCAGCTCGCTGACGTCGCAGGACCCGGCCGCCGGCGCCTCCGCCTACACCGAGCTTTGCCGGAACCACCTGGCGGAACCGGCCTGGCGCACGAACCCGTTGCCCAGCACCGAATGTCCGCTCCACGAGGTCATGGAAGAGCCGGTGTCCATTCCGAAGCTGTTGCGGGCCTACCTCACGATCGGGGCGAAGATTTGCGGTCCGCCGGCGCTGGACCAGCAGTTCAAGACGATCGATTTTCTGACGGTGCTGGACTTGGAAGCGCTCCCCAAATCCACGCGGGAACGGTTTCTGGGATGATTTCCCAGTTGACCTGGGCGGGCATCGCGTTTGAAATCCACGGATGACGATTCGCCGTGCGGGCAGGTTTTGCTGGTTTGTGTGGGAGGTGGGAGTGGTCATCCTCAATTATTTGCTCACCGCCGCGCGCGCGCCCCAGGACACCGAGCGGCGGGAACGGGCGGCGTGGCTGAGCCGTTCGTCGCGGCGGCATCTCAAAATCTTCGGCTATTCGGCCGCGGTTTCCGGCCCGATCCCCCAAAAAGGTCTGCTCATCTGCAACCACCTGAGCTATCTCGACATCCTGGCGATTTCCGCGGTGACGCCGGCGGTGTTTGTGTCCAAGGCGGAGGTGCGGCGGTGGCCGCTGTTCGGGTGGTTTGCGGCGATTGCCGGGACGGTGTTTGTGGACCGGGAACGGCGCACGCACGTGGGCGAGGTGAACCGGGAGATTGAGGCCGCGCTGGATGCGGGCGCGCTGGTGGTGGTCTTCCCCGAAGGCACGAGCTCGGACGGCTTGCTGGTGCGGCCGTTCCGCACCTCGCTGCTGGAACCGGCGGCGCGCGGCCGCCATGAGATTTCCGTGGGCTGGCTGCATTACGAACTGGAGGACGGCGACGCCAGCCAGGAGGTTTGCTACTGGGGGGACCACACGTTTTTCCCGCACGTGCTGAATCTGCTCGGCAAGAAATCCATCCGGGCGACGCTGCGCTTTGCGAAATTCCCACGGACCACCGACGACCGCAAGGTGCTGGCCGGGCAGTTGCACGACGCGGTCGTGCAACTGAAGGAAGGCGTCACCAGTTCACCGGCACCGTGAGCTTTTTGTTGAAGCGGTTGAAATAGTGCAGTTGTTTTTGTTCGTGGCCGTATTCGTGGACCAGGCGGGTGATCTTCACGTCGTAACAGCAATATTCCGCGATGTTCAGCAGCTTTCCCTCCTTGAACCAGCGGACGGCCTGGAGGCCTTCGGCGGTTTTTTCCACGTCGAAGGTGGCGGTGGCGATCGAGTCGAGCGACAGGCGGTGCCCCAGCTTTTCGTTGAGCACCACCAGCATGTCGAGCGTGGGCACCTGGGTGAGATCCAGCGGCGTGTAAGCGTGCAGCACCACGTTATCAAAGCGCAAGTTGTTGAAGCCCACGATGAGGTCGGCCCGCTGGAGCTCGGCGACCAGATCATTGACGTGGGGTTCATCGTAAATCCGATACTCGCCGCGCGCCGTGCTGTAAGTCACGCCCACGCTCATGCCCAACCGGCTGATGTTTTCCGCCTCCCAGCCGCCGACCTCTTCGGCGGATCTCTGGGTCTCGAGGTCAAAATAGACAATGTTCCTGGCCATCACCCGGATTTTACGAATTGGGGTTCGGGGTTTACGAGCTTTTTCGCGCCGGCGCCGGCACCGGAAAAGAGGCTTGCGCAACGGGCGCGCTCACGCGAGATTGCGCCCATGGCGATGACACCTTCAACCATGTTGCCGCTGGGCACGGAGGCCCCCGCTTTTCGGCTGCCGGACACGGACGGAAAAATCGTTTCCCTTTCGGACTTTCGCGGCCGGCCGGTGCTGGTGATGTTCATCTGCAACCACTGCCCGTATGTCAAGCACGTGGGCGCCCAACTGGCGCAACTGGGACGCGATTACCAGGGCAACGGCCTGGGCATCGTGGCCATCAATGCCAACGACGTGGAGAATTATCCGGACGACAGCCCGGAACGGATGCGGGAGGAGGCGCGGCGGGTGGGCTACCCGTTTCCGTATCTCTACGACGACTCGCAGGCGGTGGCCAAGGCGTATCGCGCCGCGTGCACGCCGGATTTCTTTGTGTTCGACACGGAGCATCGCCTGGTCTATCGCGGGCAATTCGACGACAGCCGGCCGGGGAATGCGCTGCCGGTGACGGGCAAGGATTTGCGCGCGGCGCTCGACGCCACCCTCTGCGGCAAGGACGTGCCCAACGACCAAAAACCGAGCCTCGGCTGCAACATCAAATGGAAGGCCGGCCAGGAGCCGGAGTATTTTTGAGCGGCGCCGGGGAGTCTCCTTCCCGCAGTGACAGGTCCACCACCCAGGCCCCCGGGACGTGCCGGGTGATAATCTCCCGCGCCACGTTCACCCACCGTTCGCAGCGATCCAGCACGACGCTATCGGAAGTGGCGATGACCTCGTGGCTCCGATACAAAACGCGGTCGGGATTGAAATCGAGTTCCACGGCCATGTTCCAGCCGGCGGCGCGAGCCTGGTCGAGGATGAGGGTTTTGAGCCGGCCGCTGTTGGAGACGGGCTGGTCCAGCCACCAACGGCAGCAGGCGACGCCCCAGGCGGCGGTCATTTCGCCCACCAAGCGCAGGCCGGGAATCGTTTCATTCACCTTGCGGTAGCGGCGATGAATGCCGGCGATATCGCGGCAGCAGCCGTCGCGGCCCAAGAGCACGACGCCGCCGGCGAGGGCGCTTTCGATCACGGTGAGGACGTTATAACCGTCGAGCCACAGCTCCCGGCCGCGCAAGTCGGCGGGGGCGAGCTGGAGGCGGCGGCGCAGTTGGGCGGCGGTGGCGGAACAGACGCAGCGCAGGACGGCCATGCGCTGGCGGGCGGCGAGATTGTGGCGGTTGCCCACCAGTTCGGCGGCGGAGTGCGAGGCGTAGCCGTGGTCCAGCAGCCAGCAAAGGTCGGCGGCGGCGGCGCGCAACGCCGGGAGCCGCCCGGCGGCGAACAGCCGTTCATCCAGTGGGGCCGGCCCGCGATGGGACTGGGGTTGCGCCATGGGTTCATGCTGGCACAGCGCCCGAAAAAAATCAGGATCAAATCCGGCGGCGGCGGGTGCGACCGTTTTTTACGGTTGCCAATTTCGCGGCGGCTGACATTTTAAGGACATCAAGAACCCCGTCTGACAGATACCCGACACGGCCATGTTTCTGACACCGATCGGCATCCAAAAACGCACGGTTGCCGCCATTCTGGGCACGGTGCTGCCGGTCTTCGCCGCCTTCAGCGTGGGACTCATGATTTACCGCCACAGCCTGCTGCAAACCCGGGTACAGCAGACGCTGGCGCCGTACGCGGAATTGATCGGGGTGAGCGCGGCCCCGGCGGTGGATATTGGCGACAAGGACCGGGCGCTGGAAATCCTCAACAGTCTCAAGGCCAATCCGCACATCGCGGGCGCGGAAATCATCCAGCCGGACGGCGAGACGCTGGCGACGTATCCCGGGAACCAGCCGCCGCTGCCGCCGGCGGCCTGGAACCGGCCGGACGGGGCGTACGTGCAGGCCGGCACCGGCGAACTGGTGCGCAGTTTTGCGGTGAGCGATTCCCGGCCGGCGCGGCTGTGCATTCGCATGAGCCTGGCGGGGCTGATGCAGCGGGAATGGCAGGCGCTGACGGACCTGTGGGTGGCCGTGGGCCTCACGCTCTCGCTGTTTGCCTGGCTGCAATTCGGCCTGCTGCGGCGGTGGGTGCTCTCGCCCCTGGGGCAACTGGCGGCGATCGCGGAAAGCGCGGGCCGGCAGGGGGATTATTCGGCCCGGATGCCGGCGCACAACCGGGACGAACTGGGGCAGCTCGGCAAACGCTTCAACGCGCTGCTGGCCGCCGTGGAGCAGCGGGAAACGGCGCTCCGGCAAATGGCCGGTTTCCAGCGCGCCATCTGGAACGACGCCGCCTACGCGATCATCTCCACCGACACGGCGGGGCGCATCACCAGCTTCAATCCCGCGGCCGAAAAGCTGCTGGGGTGGCAGGCCGGGGAACTGGTGGGCCAGGCCACGCCGGAAATCTTCCTCCTGCCGGAGGAAATCGCCGCCCGGGCCAAGGCCTTGAGCGCGCAGACGGGCCAACCGCTGGCGCCGGGCTTTGCGGCATTGGTGGCCGAGGCGCGGGACGGGCTGCGCAGCGACGGGGAATGGAACTGCCGGTGCAAAGACGGCACGCGGGTGCCGGTGCGGTTGTCCGTGACGGCGCTGCGGGACGAGCGGGGGGAGATTTTTGGCTTTCTGGGCATGGCGGCGGACATCACCCAGCAGCGGCAGGCGGCGGCGAGATTGCGGGAACGCGAGGCGCAATACCGGCTCCTGTTTGAAAACATGGTCACCGGCTTTGCGCTGCATGAAGTGGTGTGCGATGCGGAAGGCCAGCCCGTGGATTACCGGTACCTGGAGGTGAACCCCGCCTTCGAGCAGCTCACGGGCCTGACCGCCGCCGAGCTGGTGGGCCGGACGGTGAGCGAGGCGCTGCCCGCCGTGGAAAAATATTGGATCAAGCTGTTTGGCGAGGTGGCGCTCACGGGCAAGCCGGTGGCGTATGAGAATTTTTTTTCGGACCTGGGCAAATATTACGACACCTGGGTGTTTTCGCCCAAACGCGGACAGTTTGCCGTGGTGTTCTCGGACATCACGGCCCGCAAACAGGCGGAGGAATCGTTGCACGAAAGCCGGCGCCTGTACGAGGAACTGGTGGCCAGCGTGCCGCTGGGGGTGTTCCGGCTGGTCGTGAAGGGCGCCGACAGCTTTGCGTTCGCCTACGTCAGCGAGCGGTTCTGCGAGCTCACCGGCCTGGCCCGGTCCGCCGTGCTGGCCGATGCCGCCGCGCTCTCGGGGATCATCGCGCGGGAGGACCGCGAGGCGTTTGACCGGCGGAAAAGCGCGGCCGTGCGGCAACCGGGGCCGTTCAACTGGGAAGGCCGCGTGACGGTGCGCGGCAAAGGGCGCTGGCTGCACCTCGAATCCCGGCCCACGCTGCTGCCGGGCCGCCCGCCGTTCTGGACGGGCTTCATTTTGGACGTGACCGACCGGCAGCGGGTGGAGGAGGCGTTGCACCAGCAGCATTCGCTGCTCGAAGGCGCCTTGCAGGCCACCGCCGACGGCATCCTGGCGGTGTCCAGCGCCGGCCGCATCACCAGCTACAACCGGCAGTTTCTCGAACTGTGGCAGGCGCCGCCGGAAATCCTGGAGGCGCACGACACGGCCGGGCTGGCGGAATACATCCTGCGCCAGTTGCGGGATCCGGAGGCCATGCAGGCGCACATCCGCAATTTCAACGACCCCGGCAAGGCGGACACGTTTGACACGCTGGAATTCGCGGACGGCCGCGTGTACGAGCGGTTTTCCCGGCCGCAACTGGTGGCCGGCCACGTGGTGGGACGGGTCTGGAGCTTCCGCGACGTGACCGCGCGGCACCGGGCGATCGCCTCGCTCCGCGAAAGCGAACACAAGTTCAAGATGCTGTTTGAATCGGCCAACGACGCAATCCTGCTGATGAACGACGCCGTGATCCTGGACTGCAACCAGGTGACGGAGACCGTGTATGGCTGCCCGCGCGACCAGATCATTGGCCAATCGCCGGCCCATTTTTCCCCGGAACGCCAGCCCGACGGGCGGCAGTCATCCGCGGGGATTGCGGAAAAAATCCGCGCGGCCCGGGCGGGCGCCCCGCAGTTCTTCGAGTGGATTCACACGCGCAGGGACGGCACGCTGTTCAACGCCGAGGTGAGCCTGAACCGCCTGGAACTGCGCGGGCAGGGCGTGATCCAGGCGATTGTCCGGGACGTGACCGAGCGCAAGATGGCGGAAGCCGCGCAGCACGAGGCGGAGCAGCTTTACCGCACGCTCGTGAACACCTCGCCGGACGGGATTTGCCTGCTGGACATGAAGGGGCGGGTCCTGTACGCCTCGCCCAAGGCGCTGGAGCTGTTTTACGGCGCGGCGCAGGCCGAGCCGCCGCCGGAGGAGCGGACGGCCCTGAACTTCGTGGGCAAACAGCACCGGGCCCGGGCGGCGCGGCTGTTCCGCGGCGGACGGTCGGGGGCCTTTCCGGCAAACGAGCGCCTGGTGATGCGCCGGAGCGACGGGCACGAATTCGTGGCCGAACTGACCGGCACCCGGTTGCGCGATGCCGAGGGCGTGCCGTGGGGCATCCTGGTGATCGTCCGCGACGTGACGGAGCGCCAGCGGCAGGAGGACGAGCTGAAAAGCAAAAACACGGAGCTGGAACGCTTCACCTATACGGTCTCGCACGACCTGCGAAGCCCGCTGATCACCATCAAGGGTTTTGCCGGGGCGCTGCTGGCCGATGCGCAGGCCGGCCGCACCGACCGGCTGCGGCCCGACCTGGCGCGCATCGGGCAGGCCGCCGACAAGATGTCGGACCTGCTCAACGGGCTGCTACGGCTTTCCCGGGTGGGCCGGATCGTCAATCCGCCGGCGGAGGTTTCCATGGCGGCCCTCACGCAGGACGTGCTGGATTTGCTGGCCGGCTCCATTGCCCAGCACCACGCCACGGTCAGGATCCAGCCGGGCCTGCCCAATGCTTTTGGCGACGCCCAACGGCTGCAGGAAGTCCTCCAAAACCTGCTGGAGAACGCCCTCAAGTTTTCCGCGCCCGGCCGCGCGCCCGAGATCGAGCTGGGGTTCAAGCTGGACGGCGACCTGCCTGTTTATTTTGTCCGCGACCAGGGGCGCGGCATCGAGCACCGGTTCCAGGAATCCATTTTTGGCCTGTTCAACAAGCTGGATCCGCGGACGGACGGCACGGGAATCGGGCTGGCGCTGGCGCGGCGGATCGTGGAATTCCACGGCGGCAGCATCTGGGTGGAATCCGCCGGGCCGGACCAGGGTGCAACTTTTTATTTCACTCTGGCCGCGCGCAAGGCATTATCTACCGGGTCAGCAGACCAGACAAAAATATGAGCCGCCGAGCCTTGAACATTCTCCTGGTGGAAGACAATCCGGACCACGCCGAACTGGTGCGCCGGAGCTTGGAGGATTTTGACACCGCGAGCTTGCTCCAGCATGTGGAAGATGGCGAGACGGCGCTGGAATACATTTTCGGGCAGGGCGGCTATGCGGACCGCGCGCGGTTTCCCGCGCCGGATCTGGTGCTGCTGGACTTGCGGCTCCCGCGCATGGACGGGTTGGAAGTGTTGCGGCACGTCAAAAGCCACCCCACCCTGCACCGGACGCCCATCGTGGTCCTCACCACCTCGGACGCGGAGCGTGACGTGGCGGCGGCCTACAAATATCATGCCAACTGCTTTGTGACCAAACCGGTGGATTTACCCCGCCTTTCCCAGTTGATCCAGGATTTGGGATTTTACCGGCCGGCGCAGAACGACCGCGCGCCCGGCACCGGCAACGCATGAGGCACATCCTGCTCATCGAAGACGAACGCGACCATGCGGATCTGATCGAGCGGGCGCTCGCCTCTGCCGCACCGCCCTGCCGGATTTCCCATGTGGAGACCCTGGCGGCCGGACGCTCCCTGGTGGAACGGGACCTGCCGGACCTGGCGCTGGTGGATTACCGGCTGCCGGACGGGAGCGGCGATGAGTTCGTGGGCTGGGCGGGCGACCGCTTTCCGGTCATTCTGCTGACGGCGTACGGCAACGAGCGCACGGCGGTGGAGGCCATCAAGGCGGGCGCGCTCGACTACGTCATCAAGTCGCCGGAAATGTTTGCGGACGTGCCCCACCTGGTGGAGCGCGCGCTGCGGGACTGGCGCAACCTGCAGGAGCGCAAGCAGGCCGAATCCCGGCTGGAGGCCATCAACCATCTGCTGGCCACCATGGGGCCGAATTTTGCGGAAAACGTCAGCCGGCTCATCACCCTCCTGGCCCGGGAATTCGACGCGCAATTCGTTTTTTACAGCCAGATCATGGGGAACAAGCTGTGCGCGGTGGCCGAATGGCACGTGGATCTGCACCTGGCGGACTGCGTGCGCTGCGGCTGCGCCGCCTGCACCGAAGCGCTCAACTATGCGTCCGGCCTGTTGCAGCACGTCAACACCACCCGCGGCAATCCCCTGGCCAGCCCGGTGACGCTCCAGGTCTCGGAGCGGCACGCGCTCCTGGGGCACGTGGTGGAATGCAACCAGGAACCGGCGGGCATTCTCTGCCTGTACTTCAACCGGCCGTTCCACGCCACCGAAACGGACCGCCGGCTGCTGGGAATCTTCGCCGCGGCGCTGGGCGGCGAGGAGAACCGCAAGCGCACGGACGCCGAACGGCGCGCCAGCGACGAACGCTACCGCCAGATCGTCCAAACCGCCAACGAAGGAATCTGGGTCACCGACGAACAGGACCGTGTCACCTTTGCCAATCATCGGCTGGCCCGGATGCTGGGGTACCAGCCGGACGAGTTGCTGAACCGGTCGGCGCGCGATTTCATTGATCCGGCCGACCTGGCGGATCACGAACAGCGGCTGCAATCCTCCCGCCAGGGCCAGCCCAGCCAGTATGAGCGCCGGCTCCGCCCCAAGGACGGCCGGGAGTTTTGGACCTGGGTTTCCGGGTCGCCGCTCTTCGATGTCGCCGGACGCTACCACGGGTCCTTCGCCATGTTCACCGACGTCACCGAGCGCCGCCACTTGGAGACGCAGCTCCGGCAGGTGCAAAAGCTCGAGTCCGTGGGCCAGCTCGCCGGCGGCATCGCGCACGATTTTAACAATATTCTGGCGGCGATCATGATGCACTTGAGCCTGCTGCGCCAGAATCCGCACCTGGACGACGAGACCTCCGAGGCGCTCCAGGAGCTGGAGGTGGAGACCAAGCGCGCCGCCAACCTCACGCGCCAGTTGTTGATGTTCAGCCGCCGCTCGGTCATCCAGTCGCGCGTCACGGACTTGAACGAGCTCGTCCAGAATCTCCTGAAGATGCTGCGGCGCCTGCTGGGGGAAAACATCACCATCACGTTTGACAGCCAGAACCGCCTGCCGCCGGTGGACGTGGACATCGGCATGATCGAGCAGGTGCTGATGAACCTGGCCGTGAATGCGCGCGATGCCATGCCGCGGGGCGGCCAGTTGACCATCGCCACCGGTTCGGTGGAACTGGATGAAGAGGCCACCAAGCTGCATTCCGAGCGGCGGCCGGGACATTTTGTGACGCTCACGGTGGCGGACACCGGCGTGGGCATGGACGAGGGCACGCTCAAGCGCATTTTCGAGCCCTTCTTCACCACCAAGGACGTGGGCAAGGGCACCGGCCTGGGACTGCCCACGGCGCACGGCATCATCAAACAGCATCACGGGTGGATCGAGGTGCAGAGCCAGCCCAACCATGGCGCCACGTTTGTCGTGTATCTGCCGGTGAAGGTTTTGTCCGCCGCCAGCGCCGCCGAAGCCTCCCCCGCGGTCTCGCCGGTGGTGGGCGGCCGCGGCACGCTGCTGCTGGTCGAGGATGAGGAGATCGTCCGCCGGCCCATCGGAATTTATCTGCGGAAACTGGGCTACCAGGTGATCGAGGCCGCCAACGGCAACCAGGCCTTCACGCTGTGGCGCCGGCACCGCGACCAGATTGACCTGCTGTACACGGACATGGTGATGCCCGAAGGCGTGAGCGGGCTGGAACTGGCGGACAAACTGCGCGGCGAAAAGCCGCAGCTCAAGATCATCATCTCCAGCGGCTACAGCACGGAAATCAGCATGCAGGGGGTGCCGGCGGACGCCGGCTATGTGTACCTGCCCAAGCCCAGTCCCTCGGCCACCATCGCGGCCACTGTCCGCCAGTGCCTGGAAAAGAAATAAGCGCGCCCGCGGCGTTACCGGGCCGTCACCACCACGTAGTTCTTCTTGCCCTTGCGCAGGAGAATGTGCTTGCCGAACAGCAGGTCGTTCGCGGTGACCAACCGCGTGGCGCCGGCTTCCCGGACATTGTTGACGTTCACGCCGCCGCCCTCGATGTCCTTTCGGGCCTGGCCCTTGGAGGGACACAGACCGGCTTGGATCAGGAGCTCCACCAGCGGCAGGCCGGAGCCGGCGAACTTCGATTTTTCCACGTCGCGCGTGGGGACTTCGCCCACGATTTCATTGAAGGTGGATTCGGCGATGCCCTCCAGCTTGCCGCCGAAGAGGATTTCACTGGCCCGGATGGTCTCCTGCGTGGCCGCTGCGCCGTGGATCAAATCCGTGACGGCCTTGGCGAGCGCCTTGTGGGCCACGCGCGCGCCGGGATTTTGGGCGTGCTGCTGGGCGAGCGCCTCGATCTGCTCCGGGGGCAGAAACGTGAAGTACTTCAGGTGGCGGATGACGTCGCGGTCGTCCGCATTGATCCAGAACTGGTAGAACTTGTAAACGCTCGTGCGCCGGGGATCCAGCCAGACGGCGCCGGCGACGGTTTTGCCGAATTTCGAGCCGTCGGCGTTGGTGATGAGGGGCAGCGTGAGGCCGAAGACGGTTTTGCCGAGCTTCTTGCGGGTGAGCTCGATGCCGGCGGTGATGTTGCCCCACTGGTCGCTGCCGCCGATCTGCAGCTCGCAGCGGCAATCGCGGCAGAGCACCATGAAATCGTAGGCCTGCAGCAGCATGTAGCTGAACTCGGTGTAGCTGATGCCGCCCTCGCGGTCCTCCATGCGGGCGCGGATGGATTCCTTGCCAACCATTTGGTTGACGGAAAAATGCTTGCCAATGTCGCGCAGGAAATCGAGGAAGGAAATGTTCCGGGTCCACGTGGCATTGTCCATGAGCCGCGCGGGGTTGGTCTGCGTCTCGAAATCCAGCAGGCGGGCGAGCTGCTGCTTCACGCTGGCGATGTTATGGTCCAGCACCTCCGGGGTGAGCAACTGCCGCTCCTGGGTTTTGCCGCTGGGATCGCCGATGGAGCCGGTGGCGCCGCCGGCCACGGCGATGGGGTGATGGCCGAGCAGTTGAAAGCGGCGCAGGGCGAGCAGGGGCACGAGATTGCCCACGTGCAGCGAGTCCGCCGTGGGATCGAAGCCGCAATACAGCGTGATGGGCGCGGCCAGCTTTTTGGCCAGTTCGGCCCGGTCGGTGCAATCGGCGATGAGGCCGCGCCATTCTAATTCTTCCAATATGCTCACGCGGACAGGATAAATTGGACGCCCCCGGGACGGAAGATTTTTCCCTTTGGACTTGGGGCGGCGGACTCTAACCTGCGTGGGTGTCAAAAATGTTGAAAGCCTCCGGGGCGATGGCGGCGGCCACGATGTCCAGCCGCCTGCTGGGCATGGTGCGGGAGATGGTTTATTACAGCTTCATGGGCACCGGCTGGGTCAACGACGCCTTCCAGTATGCCTTCACGATCCCCAATCTGTTCCGCCGGCTGCTGGGGGAAGGGGCGCTGACGGCGGCGTTCATCCCGGTGTTCAAGCAGAAGGAACGGCTGGAGGGCGAGGCCGAGATGTGGCGCGCGGCCAACGCGGTGATCTCCGGGCTGATCGTGTCGGCGAGCGTGGTGATTGCGCTGGTGATGATCGGCATCACGCTGGCGCTGGGGCTGCACGCGTTCAGCGAGCGCACGACGCTGATGCTGGAGCTGCTGCGGGTGATGTTTCCCTACATGCTGCTGGTGTGCCTGGCGGCGGCGATGATGGGCATGCTCAACGCCCGCGGGCATTTTTTCATCCCGGCCATGGGGGCCACGATGCTGAACATCGTGATGATCGCGTCGGTCTTCTGGCTGGCGCCGCACTTTGGCGTGGGCCTGCCGAAGGACCAGCGGCTGCCGGTGCAGATTTTCGCGCTGGCCTACGGCGTGCTGGCGGCGGGAGTGGCGCAGGCGGCGTTTCAAATGCCCACGCTGTGGCGCGACGGTTTTCGCTACCGCTGGGTGCCGCCGTGGGGCGACGCCACGGTGCGGCGCGTGGTGCGGCAGATGATCCCGGGCACCATCGGCGTGGCGGCGTTCCAGATCAACGTGGCGCTGGTGCAGCTCGTGGCGCTGCACGCGGGCACGGGCATCGTCTCGTCCTTCAACGGCGCGGTGCGGCTGATGGAACTGCCGCAGGGCGTCTTCGGGATTTCGCTGGCCACCTACCTGCTGCCCGCGCTGTCGGGGCTGGCGGCGGAGAAGAATTATCCGGAATTCCGCGCCACGCTGCGGCACGGGCTGGGGACGCTGCTGTTCATGAACGCCATCGCCTGCGTGCTGCTGGTGGCGCTGGCCACGCCGATTGTGCGGCTGCTGTTCGAGCGCGGGGCGTTTTCGGCGGTCTCCACCGCCCGCGTCGCGTATGCGCTGCAGTGCCTGGCGCCGGGCCTGGTGATGTTTTCCACGGTCAACATCCTGGCGCGCGCCTTCTACGCGCTGGGCGACACCCAGACGCCGATGAAAATCAGCCTCGTCTGCCTCGTCATCAATTTCCTCGGCGGCAGCGCGCTGATCTACCTGCTGCGGGAAGGCGGCCCGGGCATCGCCAACACGGTGACCTCGGCGCTCAACGCGGGCCTGCTGTTTTTTGCGCTGCGGAAAAAAATGGGGAAGCTGGAGCTGCAACCGCTCCGGCAGACGGTGCCGGTGATCGTGGTCGCGGCGCTGCTGACGGGCCTGCTCGCCTGGGCCGGCTGGCGGCTGTGGGACCACTACCTGGGCCACGCCAACCTGGCGCTGAAGCTCGGCGCGGTGTTTGTGCCGGCGGCCATTGCCGGCGGCCTCTACTGGCTCGTTGCCCTGCTCCGCAAGGTGCCGGCGGCGGAGGAAATGACGGAGTTCGCGCTGGCCAAGTTCAAGCGCTAAGGCTACGGGATCTCCACCGCGGCGGTCCAGCCGTGGGCGCCGAATTCAGTTTTGAATTTCCCGGCGAGCGCCTGCGCGGCCGCCAGGTTTTCCACGATGGCAAAGGTGGTCGAGCCGCTGCCGGACATCAGCGCGACGAGCGCGCCGTGCTCGCGCAGGAATTCCTGGTAGCGGGCGAGGACGGGAAATTTGTCGAACGCGGGGGCCTCCAAGGAATTGTAGCTTTCCGCCGCCGCCGCCGCGAGATCGCCCGCCTGCAGCCGCGCGATCAGCGCCTGCGCGCGGCCGGGCCGGCCGTGGAGGGCCTGCGGGAAGCGGGCAAGGTTTTGATACGACCACGGCGTGGAAATGCCGAAACCGGGATGGGCCAGAAAAAACGCCTTGCCGCGCAGGGCCGGGAAATTCTCAAGCGTCTGCACCCGCTCGCCGCGGCCGGTGGCCAGCGCCGGGCGGCCGTACAGGAAGAACGGCACGTCCGAGCCCAGGGCCGCCGCCAGCGCGTGCAATTTTTCCAGCGGCAGCGGCGAGCCAAACAGCTCGTTGAGCGCGGAGAAGGTCACCGCGGCGTTGGCGCTGCCGCCGCCGATGCCGCCGGCCAGCGGCAGGTTTTTCTGGAGCCGGATGCGCACGCCGCTTGAAATATTGGCGGCCGCGAGAAACGCCGTGGCCGCCCGGTGGACCAGATTGCGCGCGTCGGTGGGCAGCTCCGGGCGGTTGCAGGTGAGGTGGACGCCGGCGGGCGCGCGCTCAAACGTCAGTTCGTCACAGATGTCCACGGGGTGCATGACGGTCTCCAGCTCGTGAAAACCGTCGGCGCGGCGGCCGAGGATGTTCAGGAGGAGGTTGACCTTGCAGGGTGACTTTTTTTTAAGCACGCGGCGTTAAGGGTTAAAAAGCATTGAAGCGTTGAAGCGCCGGATTCGCACGCCTCAACGCTTCAACGGTCTGACTCAAGAATTTACGGGAAAATGGAAAACCGGCTGCCGGGTACAAACGGCGCCACATCGCCGCCGCTGAAACCGGTGTAGGTATCGGTGTCGAACAGCGAATCCGAGAACCGGCCGGGCTTGTAGCTGGCCGGGAACACGGGATCCGGCGCCAAGTACTTGGTGAACATCGGCTTGTAGTCCGGCGTGGGAACGGGGAAGGTGATCGTCTCGACGACGCCCAAGCCGGTGCGCGCCAGCGAGCGGTCAATGCCATGAATCAATCCGTAATAACCGGCGCCCGAGGTGGGCTCGATGGTATTCAGCTCGATCGAGCGGCGGAGCTCGCCCCAGCGGACGATTTCGTAGCTATTGCTCAGGCCGCGGCCGAGCTTTTGTTCGGGGCCTTGGCAGCCGGCGGCGGCGAGCAGCACGGCCACGGCGGCGAGAGGAAAAATCAGTTTGCGCATACGATTTTCGATTTTCAGATTGGCTGAACCGAATTTACGCAGAATCAGCCGGTTGTAAAGCGCGATTTCTCCGCGAGCGGGCGAATCGAATTGAGCCAAAAGTTTTGTTACCCGGGCCGGGGGCCGGGGTGGTAGAAAA
>CAZHIM010000076.1:0-24425 GCA_964532525.1 uncultured Bifidobacteriaceae bacterium | reverse complement strand
TCATTTTCGCCTCCAGCCTGCAAAGGCCTGAAGAGAGACGGTTCATGGAAAGGTGCTCGTCCACCCATCTTCCCGCTCAGGCGGCCCGGCCTTAAATCACCGTCCCGTGCGGTATCACCGCGTTCTTGGGGATGATCACAATGCCGTCGCGGACGTAATACCGCTCCTGGTCCAGTTGCTCCGGCTTGCCCGCCGGCGATATGACCACGTTGTTGCCAATGCGCGCGTTCTTGTCAATGATCGCGTTCTCGATCTTGCAATGGGCCCCAATGCCCACCCGCGGCTCGCCGTGGCTCTCGTGCTGCGCCACCGAGTCCATCGCCTCGTAGTAGTCGCTGCCCAAAATCACCGTCCGGTTCAGCGCCGTGCCTTCGCCAATCATCGTCCGCAACCCCACGATGGTGTTGCTGATCCGCGCGCGGTTGATGATGCACCCGTCCGAAATCACCGCGTGGTCTATCTCCGCCCCGTTGATCTTCGAGCCCGGCAGGTAGCGCGGACGCGAAAAAATCGGCGCGTTCATGTCAAAGAAATTGAACCGCGGCAGTTCCGTCACCAAGTCCAAATTCGCCTCAAAAAACGAGCGGATGGTGCCGATGTCCTCCCAGTAGCCCTGGAACACATACGAGAACACCCGGTGCGTGTTGATGGCGTGCGGAATGATGTGCTTGCCGAAATCCGACAGCGGGTTGTCCAGCAGATCGCGAATGATGTTGCGGTTGAAAACATAGATGCCCATGGACGCCAGGAACGAATCCTTCCCGTCCTTGATGCCCGCCAGCGCCGCCATCTTCGGCGTGACCCGCAGCGAATCCAGCAGCGCCTCGTCCTTGGGCTTCTCCACAAACCGCGTGATCCGCCGGTCGTCGCTGGTTTGCAGGATGCCGCAGGCCTTCGCCTCGTCGCGCCCCACCGGCACCGCCGATATCGTGATGTCCGCCCCCGTGTCCCGGTGCTGCTCAATCATCTCCTGGAAATCCATCCGGTACAACTGGTCGCCGCTCAGAATCAGCAGATAATCGAAATCGTGGTTCATGAAGTGCACCAAGTTCTTGCGCACCGCGTCCGCCGTGCCTTCATACCACGACGTGTTGTTGAACGTCTGCTGCGCCGCCAGAATCTCCACAAAGCCCGCCGAAAATTGGTCGAACTTGTACGTCCGCGAAATGTGGCTGTGCAGCGACGTGGAATTGAACTGCGTCAGCACGTAGATCCGGCGGAAACGCGAATTGATGCAGTTCGAGATGGGAATGTCCACGATGCGGTATTTGCCCGCCAGCGGCACCGCGGGCTTGGCGCGGTCCTTGGTCAGCGGAAACAGCCGCGTGCCCTGGCCGCCGCCCATGATCACACAGAGCACTTTGCTGATATTGAGAGTTTGCCGGCCCGTTTGTGACATAAAAATAGTTTTTGTGGGAAAACATTAGCGCGGACGGCGGGGGCGGGCAAGCCGCAGTTTGCAGCCGCTCCCCCAAAGCAGCTTCCCGCCGCGCGCCCGCCGCGGCGGCAAAACTGTTTTGCCCGGGCCGCGCCCTCTGTTATCGTTGCGCGATGATGCGCCATTTCTTTTTGCTCGGTTGCCTGGCGGTGACCTGGCCCGTCGCCGGAGCAGTATTGCAATTCAACTTCGGCGAACTCGCCGGCAACGGCTCGCTCACCAATTTCCACGCCGAACTCCTCGGCGGCGGCAAACCCGTCGTCTGGAAAATCCTCCCCGGCGAGGCGCCCTCCGCCTTTGCCTCCTTCGCCGACCCCGCCAGGAATTCCGGCGGCGGCAGCGTCCTGGCCCAAACCAGCCAGGACCCCACCGATGAGCGTTTCCCCCTCTACCTTTACGACGGCGACAAATTCCGCAACTTCCGGTTCACCACCCAGTTCAAGATCGTCAGCGGCGTCGCCGAACAAATGGCCGGCGTCGTCTTCCGCTTCCAAAACACCTCCAATTTCTACGTCGCCCGCGTCAGCGCCCTCGGCAAAAACATCCGCTTTTACAAGGTCGTCAACGGCGTCCGCTCCGACCCCATCGGCCCCGGCTGCACCCTCCCGCCCGGGACCTGGCACCAACTGGGCGTGCAGTGCGACGGCAACCAGATCGGCATCTGGCTCGACGGCCGGCTCGTCATGCCCCCGCTCGGCGACAATACCTTTGCCGAGGGCAAAATCGGTTTCTGGACCAAATCGGACGCCGTCTCCTATTTCGCCAATGCCGTCGTGGATTACACCCCCATCATGCCCGCCGCCCAAGCGCTCGTGAACACCGTCCTCCGCCAGCAACCGCGCATCCTCGGCCTGCGCATCTACACCCTCGCCGCCAATAACACCAACACCACCACCGTCCTCGCCAGCAAGGACCCCGCCGAACGCGGCCAGCCCGGCACCGACGCCGAACTCGCCGCCATCCGCGACGGCACCGTCTCCTTCGGCCGCGACCACGGCACCGTGCTCGTCACCCTGCCGCTGCACGACCGCAACGGCGACGTCATCGCGGCCGTCCGCTTCAAGCTGAAATCGTTTTTTGGGGAAACCCAGGACAATGCCGTCAACCGCGCCCGGCTCATCTTGAACCTGATCCAGCAGTCCGGCACGTCCGCCGACGACCTGGCGCGCTAAAGCAATGGCCGCGGATGCTCCGGCCGAGGCCTACTTTGCGGGCGGCGGCGGGACGGGGATGGGCTGGGGCTGAGGCAGCCGCACCTGCGGCACATCCCCGGCTTTGGGCCGCCGCACGCCTCCCACCACCGCCACTGCGCCGTCGCCGGTTACCGACAGGTGGGGACGCGAATTGAAGTTGTCGTAGGTGTCGCGCGACGCGACGGTCCCGTTGGCGCTCACCACCACATAGCTGAACGATTGCGCGCCCGTCTGCCAGAGCACGTGCAGCCGGTTTGCCGGATCCACTTGTTCCTCCGGCACGCTGAACGACACCATCGGCCCCAGCGGTGTCACTTTGAAAACCTGCGAACCGTCACCCGTGGTCACCTCCACATACAGCCGCAACTGCTCCCGCAGATAGTTCGCCTTCAGCAGCGTGTACCGGCGCGCTTCCGGCGGCGTGTTCGACACCATCATCACCCCAAAATCCTGCGACCACAGCTCGCCGCCATTCACCACGTCAAAATGCGCCGGCGCGCTGCTCACCGTCTGCCCCCATTCCTTGATGCGCAGGGTGGCGGTGACCTTGTAGCGGGCCGGCCGCCCCATCTGAAAATAAGGCTCCAAATCCACGTGCTTGGTGGCCATCTGCGACGACTCCAAATCGAACGGTTCCACCACCGGCACGTCCGCGTTCTTCACCACCACAAAATTGTCCTCCGACTCCACGCTGAACGTCAGCCAGTCCGGCGTGGCCCCCAGATGCAGCTCCTGCCCCGACCGGTTGGTGATTTTCACCGCCAGCCGCATGGACTCGCTCGGCAAAAACTGGTCCTGGTCCATCACCACTTCCAGGCTCACTTGGGCGGATGCGCCAAACCACGCCAGCAGTGCCAGAAAGGATACAAGCAGGGTCTTCATTTATGTTTGAAAGCTTAAACCGTCCCGAATCGGAGGCAACTGCAAAAGGGCGTCGTCCGTCCGGGCCCAATCCACACGCTCACCGGCGGCGACACCGCCTGCGTGGCCCGCGCCGTCAAGGTGTAAGCCCCCGCCGGCGCATTGTTCCAGACCAGCTCGGCCGGCGAAAAACCCGCCGGCACCATGATCATCGGCTGCGCCTTGGCCGCCGGCGTGTCCGGCCACACCGCATCATGCCACACGCACTTTCCCGCCCCCAAACGGTTCGTGCCCGAGAAATATTCCACCGCCACCGTGTCGCCCTTCTTCGTAGGCATCGTCGGTATCTGGGGTTTTATCCAATTCTTCTTGCCGGCTTTGAGCGCTACGTGTATTATTTAGACTGATCTGATGGACGTAAGAATCAGCGCCTTCGGTGCGTGTATGATCGGAGGCTTCCCGCATCGCCCTGAAAATTCATTTTTTCAGATTGCGATTGACCGGTTGCGTCAGGAAACGGGATACCACATCGTCAGTTCCATCTACACTTTGGGCGGCTTTCCCGCCCCGCGCGCGCTCAAGCATATTTCCACCCGATGTCTTGTGGATCGGCCTGACGCGTGGTTCTCCAGTTCGGCTCCAGCGACTTGGTGGTGCCGGTGCGCAAGAAACGCCACCACCAAGCAGTGTCGGAGCAGGCCAAGGTGGCGGTTCATCCGGCCACGCTGCTTCACCTGGTCCGATGGCGGGTCCGCGGACTCATCGGCGATCTTTTGCAACTGAAACCGGTCACGGCGCCCGAGATCTACTTGGATACCATGGAATCCATGGTCCGCTCGGTGGCCGCCAGCCAAGCCATTCCGGTGGTCCTGTCCCCGTTTGTCCTCGGTGCCCAGCGTTCAAATCGCATTGCCCGGCGTTGCGTTCCGCTCCTGGAAAAGCGGGTGGCCGCCGTGCCCGCCGCCTACTATGTCGAGGCCTATTCGGACTTGGACAGGTTTCCCCGCCGCCAGATGTTGCTCCCTGATGGCACTCACCTCAGCATTCAAGGCCAGGCGGTGGTGGCGGAATGCCTGTGGCCGGTCTTGGTTCGCGTTCTTCAGGAACAAAATGAGAAATTTGCCGCCCGCCCGCCCCCAAGTGCCGCTCCGCCCCCGGCAAACGGCCCGACCGGGCAGGCCTCAGGCCCGCCCTAAACCGGCTCAAGCATCTGGGACTGGAGCAGGAACCCAAGCGTTCCACGCTCGCCTACGCTAATGCGCGCCGACCTTGGGAACTCCACGAACAGCTCTTTTACGATCTGCTGGCCCGATGCCAGACCCTCAGCCCCAAGAAAAAATTCCAGCTCAAAAACCAGCTCCTTTCCTTGAACAGCACCACGGTGGAACTCTACGCCAGCAGGTTTGACTGGGCTCGCCTCCGCCGGACCAAGGGGGCGGTGAAGCTTCACCTGCTGCTGGACTACGACGGCTGGCTACTTGCAGTTTGGCTCAAACTTTCGCCGGCGGCCACACCGCGCCTACACGTCAATGCCGTAGGCCTTGATCTTGTTGTAAAGTGTCTGCCGGCCGATGCCCAATCGCTTCGCCGTCTCCAGCTTGTTGCCCCCGGTTTCCTTCAGCATCTGGATGATCGCATTGCGCTCCACCCCTTCCAGCAGCGTAAAACTCGTGTCGTGGCCCTCCGTGGGCACAAACTTGATGTCGCTGATGGACAGGTCCGTCACATTCACTTCCGGCCCTTCCGACAGCAACACCGCGCGCTGGATCTCGTTCTGCAACTGCCGCACGTTGCCCGGCCAGTCAAAGCTCGTCAGCCGTTCCACCGCCTGCGTCGTGAAGCCCCGCAACGTGCGGTTGGCCTGCGCCGCAAACCGCTTCAAAAACGCGTTCGCCAGCGGCATGATGTCGTCCCGCCGTTCCCGCAGCGGCGGCAGGTAAACCGAAATCGTGCTGATGCGGTAAAACAGGTCCTCCCGCATCTTCCCGTCCCGGATGGCCTCGTCGGGCTTGCGGTTCGTCGCGGCAATGATCCGGCAGTTGATCTTGTAGCTCGTCGTGTCCCCCACCGGCCGCACCTCCTGGTCCTGCAACACCCGCAGCAGCTTGCTCTGCGTGTCAATCGGCATTTCCGAAATCTCATCCAAAAACAGCGTGCCGCCCTCCGCCTGCCGGAACAGCCCCTGCCGGTCCGTGTTCGCCCCCGTGAACGCCCCCTTCTTCGATCCAAACAGCTCGCTCTCGATCAGTTCCCGCGGCAGCGCCGCGCAATTGATCTTGATGATCCGGTTCTTCGCCCGCAGGCTCAACGAGTGGATCAGGTCCGCAATCACTTCCTTGCCCGACCCGCTCTCGCCCGTGATCAAAATCGTCACATCCGTCGGCGCCACGCGCTCGATCGTGCGCACCACCGACTGCAGCGCCGCGCTCTGAAAGATCGGCACCGATCCGCCGCTCATGGTGGACAGCGCCCGCCGCAGGGAATTGTTCTCCTCCTTCTGCTGCCGGTTCTCAATCGCCCGGTCAATCGTCACCTGCAACGCCTGGGTGTCAAACGGCTTGTTGATGAAATGATACGCCCCGCGCTTCGTTGCCAGCACCGCCGCCTCAAACGTCGCCTCCCCCGTCAGCACAATCACCTCGGTGTCCGGCCACGTCTTCTTGATCTGCGGCAGCAGGTCCAACCCGTTCGCGTCCGGCAACTTCAAGTCCAGCAGGACCACGTCCGGCGGCTCCTGCGCGTAAAATTTCTGCAGCGCCGCCGCGTCTTCAGCCAGCGCCACCGTGTAATCGTCCTCGAGAATGGATTTGAGCATGGCGCGCAAATCCGCCTCATCGTCCACGATTAATATTTTGCCTTTCATTGTCGTATAGGTTTAGCACAGGCTGTTATAAACTGCCCGAATATTGCCCGGTACCGCGCATGTCTCGCCACCAGCCGCTCGGGGTGAAACTGCACGCTCAATAAAAACGGCAGCCAGCCCGAACATTCTGACTTCAATTCCATGGCCTCCACGATCCCGTCCCGGCTCCGGGCGGTGGCGGCAAACGGCTCCGCCGGCTCGAACACCGCTTGGTGGTGCGTACTATTCACGCCCAAAACACGCGCGTTACAGATTTTGGACACTAATGAGCCGGGTGTCAACGCCGCTTCATGCACCGGCTCCAACGGCTTGTCCAGCCGGCAATGGTTGAGCGCCCCCGGCAATTGCTGCGCAATGTCCACCAGCAGCCGTCCCCCAAACGCTATGTTCAGCATCTGGTGCCCCCGGCAAATCGCCAGCACCGGCCGCTTTTGCCGGAAAATCTCCGCGATCAACAGCAGCTCCCGCAGGTCCCGCGCCCCCCCGTCCGGCGTCTGCTCCACCGTTTTCATCAGCTTGCGCGACGGCTCCTTTTCATACAGCTCCGGATTGATGTCGTCACCCCCCGTCAGCAACACCCCGTCCGTCCGCCGCACCGCCTCCGCCAGCACCGCCGGGTCCGTCGTCGTCGGCGCCGTCACCGGAATGCCTCCCGCCTGCAAAATGGCATCGTTGTACCGTAGCGAAAGACTGGCGGACAAGTCGTGGAACTCCACGCCGCGCTGCTCAATGCTTGGCGAAACTAAAATCAGTGGGGACCTGCCCATGCGCGGAATGTAGGATTTTTCCGCCCCAATGTCATTGGAAAAGCGAATTTTCCCCCGCCAAAATCTGCCCGCCGAAACTTACACTTGTCTAACCGCCCACACCGAGTAGCCTCTTCCCCTTCGAACGATTTCATGAAAACCTTGACCAAAGTGTTCTGGCTGTTCGGACGTTCCGGAGCCGGCAAAACCACCCTCGCCATCCGGTTGCGTGACGGCCTGGCCACCCGCAAAATCCCCGTCGTCTATCTCGACGGCGACGATCTCCGTTCCACCCTCTGCTCCGACCTCGGGTTCAAGTCCGAGGCCCGCCTCGAAAACCATCGCCGCATCGCCGAAATCGCCCGCCTCCTCACCGAACAGGGCCTCAACGTCGTCGTCTCCACCATGGCCCCCGAACACCAGCAGCGGGACCTTGTGGCCAAAATCCTCGGCGACCGCCTCATGTGGTTCTACATCCACGCCCCCCTCGATATCTGCATGGCGCGCGATCCCAAGGGCCTCTACAAGCGCGCCCTCCAGGGCCAAGTCAAACAGTTGATCAATTACCCCTTCGACGTCCCCCGCCCCCAGGAACGCGAAAACTACATCAACACCATCGCCCTGGGGGTCGAAGACTGTTACCAGGAAATCCTCGAAGCCGTCAAAAGCCAGCTCAGCGATTATTCCATCTGAACCGCCCCCCTCACTTCACATGGTAGCCGGTCTTCTTGAAGTCCCGCCGGATCCGCCCCAGCGTCAACACGATGATCTCCAGCAGGACGAAACGGGTGAGTGTGTTCCACACAAACACAAACGTGGACCGGTAATCCGAGTCGCCGTCATACTGCACCACCGGCGCCAGCAGGGCTGAAACCGCCACAAACAGCGTTGCCCACCGCGTGTTCACCACCAGTGCCACCAGCGCGCACGGCAGCGCGTAAAAGAGAATGAACATCAAATGCGGGTTGGCGTGGAGATGCACCAGCACCACCAACCCGAGCAGCGCCGTGGCCGTCAGCAGCGTAAGCTGGTTGTTTTTCAAGTCCTTGATCAGGGATAGCTTCTCGTCCACCGTGTCCGACGGCGGATTTAACACCCAGTCTTTGAGCAGCCGGTAAACCCGCAGCCACGTTATCGGCAGAAACTCAAAGCCCGCTCGCACCAGCGAATCAAAAACCGTCAGCGCCCGCCCCATCGCGTTGTGATAGGCATATTCCACCGGCCCCGGGCCCGGGCGGTCGCCCCCCGCCACGGGCTTCAGCCAGTTCGCTTGCAACCGCTCCCAGTGGCAGCGGTACCGTTCCAGCTTCTTGGCCACCGCCGGCGAGGCCAGTTCATGGTCGTATTTCTGCCGTTCGATGATCCCCCGCCGCAAATACGCATGGTGCGGCGCCTTGTAGATCGCCGACAAGTCCGCCTTGTTCAGCCGCAGCATCCGCTCGTCATACTCCACGCCCAGAAACGCGCTGATCTCGCGGCAGGTCTTTTCGGTGTGATCCACAATGTCCGCGTAGTCCACCCGCAGCAGCCGTGCCCCCGCCTTCTCGATCTCCGCCGCCTGCCGGATCACCTGCTCCTGGTTATAAATCATCCGGCTCAACATCCCCGCCTTCCCAAAAAAACGCGACGTCTCCCCCGCCTTCAAGACGCTCCGATACACCTCCCCCGGCGTGCGCCACACCACGATGAACAAGGCCTGGGGATAACGCTCGTGCAATTGCACCAGCCGGGCACAGTAAAACGGTGACTTCTCCCCGCTCACCGCCGCCCCCTTCTTCTCGCCAAACGCCCGGTACAAATCCAGCGGCACCCGGATGTTCTTCAGGTGCGAAACATCATCGCCCACCACCAGTTGGTGCCGCGACAGCGCCTGATTGTAAAATTCAATCCGCTCCGCCCAGTTGTTCCGAAAACGCGCGTCCAGCAGCGGCCGCGGAAAATTCCAGACGTCACACTCGTACATCAGCGCCAGCTTTGGATTCTGGTTCAGGATGGAGCACAGCAACGACGTGCCCGAACGAAACACGCCCACAATGAATACTGGGTTACTGCTTACCATACGCTCAAGGTTTGCTAGGAAAATCCATTTGAAAAGATTAACCGACGACACGCCAAAGGCAATGCCTTATAGCCGGGCGGATTCTTCTGGCCAGACGCTCCGGCCAAGCCAAAGGATACAACTGTGTGGCCCCGCCGCTTTAAACCTTCGCCTCGGGGAATCGCTCGCGAATCATGCGCCGCAATAAAAGCTCGTCGGCCGGCTGATAGCGCCGCCGCGTGATCAACCGCTGCACCGCGTCCAGCAGCTCCAGCCAGTCATCCAGCGGCGGATCCTTCACTGCCTGCCAGATGTCAAAGCGCTTTTCCCGGTGAAAAAACCGCCACTCGCCGCCCACGTGCCGGGCGTAAACCTGCAGCTTGTCCCCTTCCTCGGTCACGCGTTTCCAACTGATTTCAGCTTTGGGCATGGGAAAAAATTAATCTCGAATTGCTCCTCAGCCCTGCGCGGCGTCCGCCTCCGGTAAATTCACGCCGGCCACCGCCATGGCCGCAATGCCTTCCTCCCGCCCCACAAATCCCATGCGTTCGTTCGTTGTCGCCTTCACCCCCACCTGCCGCACCGACAAGCCCAGCGCCGCGGCGATGTTCTTCTTCATGTCCGCGATGTGCGGATAAAGCTTCGGCGCCTCCGCCACCACCGTGGCGTCCACGTTCACAATCCGGCCCCCCCGCTTCGCCGTCTGCGCCGCCGCCGCTTCCAGGAAAACCCGGCTCGCCACGCCCCGCCAGCGCGGATCCGTGTTCGGAAAAAAATGCCCGATGTCCTCCTCGCCCAATGCCCCCAAGACCGCGTCGCAAATCGCATGCATCAGCGCATCCGCATCCGAATGCCCCTCCAGCCCCTTGGGATGCGGGATCTCCACCCCGCCCAGCACCAGCTTGCGCCCGGCGGCCAGGGGATGCACATCATATCCAATGCCAACGTGAACCATCCGTGGATTGTAGAAACCTTCCGCCCCGCCACCAAGTCATTTCCGCCACCGCTCAATTTGAATGCTTTTTCGCCGATTCCGCGGGCGGCCCCGCCTGGCCGTCCGGCAGCGTGAAGAAAAACGCCGCCCCCTTCCCCAGCTCGCTCTTGGCCCACACTTCCCCGCCATGCGCCTGCACAATGTGTTTCACAATCGAAAGCCCCAGCCCCGTGCCCCCCTGGTCCCGCGACCGCGCCTTGTCCACCCGGTAAAACCGCTCAAACACCCGGTCCAGCGCTTCCGCCGGGATCCCCGGCCCATCGTCCTGCACGCAAACCTGAAACCGCCCGTCGTCCAGTTTCCGCCCGTTCACCGTCACCGTGCCGTTCGCCCGCCCGTACTTGATCGCATTGTCCACCAGGTTCGCAAACACCTGCTCCAGCCGGCTCGCATCCGCCCGCATCGTCAGCAGCGGCAGCTCGTTCGTCAGCTTCACGTTCTTGTCGTTCGCCTTGCCCCGCAGGTCCCCCAGCACCTTCTCCGTCACCGCCCGCAAATCCATCGGCTGCAAATTCAATTTCATCCGCCCCGATTCCAGCGCCGAGATCGTCAGCAAATCCTGGATCAGCAGGTCCAGCCGGTTCGTGTTCCGCTCGATGATCTTCAAGAAGCGCTCCGCCACCTCCGGATTGTTCCGCGCCCCGTCCAGCAGCGTCTCCACGTAACCCTTGATCAGCGACAGCGGCGTCCGCAGCTCGTGGCTCACGTTCGCCACAAATTCCTCCCGCGTCCGCTCCAGTTGCTTCAGCCGCGTCAAATCGTGAAACACCAGGATCATCCCCTCCCGCTCGCCCGCCGAATTCGAAATCACCGCCGCATTCACCCGCAGCCAGCGCTCCAGCAGGTCCGGCAGCTTCACCTCGTAGTCAAACACCTGCCCCTCCGCCTGCACCCGTTGCACCAGCTCGTCCAGCTCGTGCAGCCGCAGCGCCTCCAGAATCGTCTTGCCCCGCAGCTCCACTTTCAGCCCGAACAGATTCTTGAACGCCCGATTGGCCAGGTAAATCTTCTGCCCCCGGTCCAGCAGCAGCAACCCCTCGATCATGGAATTGAACAGCACCTGCTGCTGCGCCTTCGCATCCACGCTCATTTGCTGCTGCCGCCGTTGCGCCACCTCGATCTCCGCCGCCCGCTGCCGCTCCAGCGCCGCGAACTTCCGCCGCCACCAGAATTGCAGCGCCACCAGCGCCACCAGGACAATTATGAAAGCTTCAAGCCACACAGGGACGTTTTACGTGATTTTCCGAATGAATGACCGTCCGGGCACATCTCGGCATTGTTCTTATTCCGCCAACAAATGAGCGTAGTCGCGCATTGACCCCATGAACCTCCGGCAGATCCAGACTCGTGCCATCGCCAAGACGCGGAAACAAGTTCTCCCTCTCCCGGGGGGAGAGGGCCGGGGCGAGGGTGAGCGTTAAACCATTTAGCCAAAAATGTTTCCAAAACTTCAATGCTAGAAATAAGAACAGTGTTAAGATGCGCCCGCCGCCTCCCCCAAGAAAACCATCCCCGGCTCATTCGATAAACCGGTAGCCCACCCCCCGCACCGTGTCCAGATGCGTCGCCGCCGGCCCCAGCTTTTCCCGCAGCCGGCGCATGTGCGTGTCCACCGTCCGCGTGTCAATCAGGCTGTCGTACTCCCACACGTCCCGCAGCAACTGGTCCCGCGACTGCACCCGCCCCGCCCGCTGCGCCAGGATCGTCAGCAGCTTGAATTCCGTCGCCGTCAATTCAATCGGCCGCCCCTTCCACGTCGCCACGTGCCGTGGCACATCCACGTGCAGATCCCCAAAGCGCAGTTGGTCCTTCGGCTTTTCCTCCACCTGGCCCCGCGCTAAAATCTTCTTGATCCGCAATAACAGCTCCCGCGGACTGAACGGCTTGGTCAGGTAATCATCCGCCCCCAGCTCCAGCCCCAGCACCCGGTCAATCTCCGCCGCCTTCGCCGTCAACATCAATATCGGCGTCCGCGCCGTCGGCGCCTCCCCCCGCAGTGTCTTGCAAATCTCAAACCCGTCCATCTCCGGCAACATCACATCCAGCACAATCAGGTCCGGCGTCTGCGATCGCGCCTTCTTCAGCGCTTCCGAGCCATCCACGGCCGTGCAAACCGTGTACCCGGCCTGCTTCAAGTTGAATTCCACCAACTCGACGGCTTCCGGTTCGTCATCCACTACTAATATCCGCGGCTTCACCTCACCAGCATGTCACGCACCGTTTCGTCACACAATTCCAATCTCGTGACAACCGTGTCACGATTGCGTGACAAACCCTGTCCCGCCGTCCCCGCGCCCGTCGGGCGGGCTTCCCCCTCATAGCCGCAAACGTAAGTTCGCCGAAAACTGAAGGCCAGCACCCAAGTCCTCCATCCTCCATCTTCCGCCCTCCGCCCTCGTCCCTCCGCCCCCCTCCCGCCACCTCCTGCCCGCGCGAACTTGCAAATTTGCCCCATTTCGGCTTTCCTTATCCAAGATGTTACGAACATTTGGGTGGTTGCTTGCCATTGCCGGTCTGTTGGCCACGACGGCCAGCAGGGCCTCGGAGTCCGCCGAGGTGGACTTGGATTATGTCGCGCAACGGGCACTGGACCGCGCGCGCGAGCCCTTCCATTCCCCCCGCGCCGATCTCCCCCGCGTCTTGCGCCAGGATAATCTCGATTACGATAAATACCGCGAAATCCGCTTCCGCCGCGACCGTGCCCTCTGGTCGGCTGACAACCTTCCCTTCCGCATTGAGTTCTTTCATCCCGGTTACCTCTACCAGGAACCCGTCCACATCCACGAATTCACGCCCACCCATACCCAGCCCATCCGCTTCGTCGAGGATTTCTTCGACTACGGCAATCTGCACATCGCCAACCAAATCCCCGTCAATACCGGCTACGCCGGCTTCCGCGTCCTCTACCCCCTGAACAAGCCCGATCAAACCGATGAACTCGGCGCCTTCCTCGGCGCCAGCTATTTCCGCCTCCTGGGCCGCAACCTCCGCTACGGCCAGTCCGCCCGCGGCCTCGCCCTCGATTCCGGCGAAGGCGACCGCCCCGAGGAATTCCCCATCTTCACCGACTGGTGGCTCGGCAAACCCCAACCGGGCGATACCCAGCTCCACCTCTTCGCCATCCTCGATAGCGTCAGTTGCGCCGGCGCTTATGAATTCTTCATCCGCCCCGGCGACACCACCACCGCCAGCATCAAGGCCATCCTCTTCTTCCGCGAAACCAATACCGTCGCCGCCGTGGACCAAAACCGCAAGTCCATCAAAACCATCGGCCTCGCCCCCCTCACCAGCATGTTCTGGTTCGGCAAGGACACCGAGCGCAAATTCGACGATTACCGCTCCGAGGTCCATGATAGCGACGGCCTCCTCGTGCACATGGGCAATGGCGAAGTCTTCTGGCGGCCGCTCGATAATCCCCCCGCCACCCGCCACCAAGTCTTTTCCGCCCCCAGCATCCGCGGCTTCGGCCTCCTCCAGCGCGAACGCAATTTCGCCGCCTACCAGGACCTCTTCAACCTCTACAACGAGACCCCCAGCGTCTGGGTCGAGCCCGACGGCAACTGGGGCGAGGGCAGCCTGCATCTGGTCGAATTGAGCACCTCCTACGAAGGCCTCGATAACATCGTCGCCTTCTGGGATCCCAAAAACAAACCCGCCCCCCTCCAGCCCTTCCGCTTCGGCTATACCCTCTGCTGGGAAGGCGGCGACGCCGATTTCCGCCGGTCGGAAAACCGCGTCGTTTCCACCCGCATCGGCCCGGATTCCCAATTCCAGGGCGCCCGCCAATTCGTCATAGATTTCGCCGGACCCAGGTTCGACGCCATCCCCGAAGACAAGCCCCCCGTGGCCGTCTCCAATTGCAGCGACGGCGCCCACATCGCCGATACCCTCGTCGTCCGCAACCCCTTCATGGGCTCCTGGCGCGCCATCGTCAAAATGGTGGCCCCGGCCGACACCAATGCCGCCGTGGACCTCCGCTGCTCCCTGCAAGTCGGCACCAACGTCATCGGCGAAACCTGGGTCTATCAATGGAGCCCACACTGAACATTTTGACCAACGCCTCCGGGGAAATCGCCGGCCGCTCGTTGGAAGAGTGGAATGCCGCCTATGTGAAGGTGGAGAACTACTTCCACGCCCTCCGCATCCGCAATAAACCCCTCCTCGGCCAGCTCGTCCTCCGCGTCCTCGAACGCGCCCAGCGCCGCGCCCCCGCCGAACCCCGCCGCAGCGCCACCGAAATCGCCGCCGAGGAAATGGACCGCCTGGTCACCGACTGGTTCGCCGAAGTCCTGCAAGCCTCCCCCACCGGCGCCGACCAGATGCTCTCCACCCGCGGCCGCCTCGCCCTCCTCCTGGCCGACATGCCCGGCAAATGGCAGGACCAGTTCCTCCGCCCCGGACCCTGGCCCTCCGAGTTCGTCGCCGCCATGCGCGAAAGCTTCTTCCGCGCCGGCCCCGATTTCCAGTTGTCCAAGATGACGCCCCGGCCCCTCGACCTCGGCCCCATCACCACGCTCACCAATTTCGGCAAGCTGCCCTACGTCCGCATGGCCCTGGCCTGGACCACCTATGCCCTCCTCCTCATCGGCGTCTTCTGGCTCACCCACGGCGGCATCGAAACCCTCAAGTCCGGCATGTTCGACGTCATTGACTGGCTCCGCGAAAACGTCTGAGCCCCTAAAACAGCAAGGCGCGACCCGTCGGATCGGGCCGCGCCGCTGGCAGCCAACCCGGCTCAAAAATCCTTGAAGTCGTCCCCCAGCGGAATCTTATTGCGCCGCCCCGCCGGCGCTGGCTTTTCGGCCTTCCCCGCCACCGGATGACGGCCGTTGCCGTTGACCGTGCGCGGGGCCGCCGCCTTCGCCGGCGTGGCTGCGGTGACCGCCGTCACCTTGCCCGTCGCTTCGCTCGAACGGTTGATCTCCTGGATGGACACCCCGGTCTCGGTCAACAACCGGTCCACGTTCGCCACCACCGTCCGGACCTCGCCCATCCATTCTTTGCATTTGCCCGTCAAGTCCGCGTTGTTCCGCGACATGCTGGCAATCTCTTCCAGCGAGGAGCTCGTCTCCTCGATGGACGCCGCCTGTTCCCCCGAACCCCGCGCCAGGCTCTGGCTGGACGACGACACCTGGTTCGCCGCCGTGGCCACCTGGTTGGCCCCGTCGTCCAACGCGCCGGTCAGCCGATGCAAGACCGCGCTCGTGCTGCGGGTGATCACCACGCCCAAGCCCAGCGCCAGCACCAGCGAGGCGGTTACCCCCAGATACAACACCCAATTCCCGCTGTGCACCGCCGCCACCACCGCGGCGCCAGAACTCTCCGCTTCTTTCCGCACCTGCGCCTGGCACTGGCTCATCGTTTCGATGCAGGCGGCCGTCGCCGGATCCAGCTCGGCCCGCGCCTTCTGATACACCTGCGCCGACATTTCAGCGTTGGTGGCCGCCCGGCTCAAAACCAGGATCTCCGCGCGCACCGCCCGGTAGCTTTCCCGCTTGGCCTTGGCCTGTTCCGCCAGCGCCTTCGCCTCCGGACTCGCCAGCTTCTCAAAATCGTCCAGGTCCTTCGTCACTTGATCGGCATCCCCGGCGATGTTCGCCTCCAGCTTGTCCATGTCCGCCGGATTCGGCGAGCCAATGTGCTTGAAGGTCAGTGCCCGCAATTCATTTGCCGTGCCCTTGGCATCGGCCAGCAGCTCCAGACTCGGGATGCTCCGGCTCGCCACGTCCGTCGCGCAGCCTTGCACCGTCTGCAACCGCGTCCAGATCAGCGCTCCCAGCGCAATCATGATCACCAGCACCGCGGCAAAGCCAAAACTGATGCGTTTCCCGATGGTCCAAACTTTCTTACTCATAATTCTCTTCGTCGTCCGTTGGTTTCGTAGCTTATCTATGGCCTATATCGGCACCCGTTAAACAAACTCAAGCTCCTTTGCATCATTATTTGCCTTCCAAATGGCAATGTCTGGTTGGCGGGTCACAATTCCGCTCCGCATTCACCCGGATCGTACATGTCCATTCTTGATCCTCAATCCTTCATCCTCCCCGTCGCTTTGCCCAGCTCCAACAAAATCCAAAACACCGCCCCCGTGGCCAACGTAAACAACCCGCCATCAAACCAAAACGCCACCAACATCGAGACCGCCCCGGCCCGACAGGCACACCGTGTCGCAGCCGCCTCGTCTGCGAGTCTGCCGGGCGTCCCTCCCGGTGATCCCGCCCTCCCACCCTTCCACCACCCACAGCGCACGTATTTCCAAAGGCGCTGGGAGCGTTTCCCCCTCTCCGCGTTTTGCGCAGTCGGCGGAGCAAAATGGGGAGAGGGCCGGGGTGAGGTGTCTCGTTCGCCCATCTTCAGTTTCCCGAGCAGGACGGCCTCACTGGGAACTTGAACATTGGACGTTGAATGTGGAATGTTGAATGTTTCGCCCATCCTCCCTCCTCGATCCTCCATCTTCGCTTTTTCGCCCTTTCCATCTTCCACCTTCGATCCTCCATCCTCGCAGCCCTTCGGCTGCCTCAGCGCCAGCCCCACATACGCCACAAAACAAATCAACCCCGGCCAGCCCAACTGCGTTCCCAGCATAAAATAATCATTCGTGGTGATGGCCGCAGCGCCGTCCTCCGGCGGTGAATAATCCTTCGCATAAATCTCCGCCGCCTTGTTCCAACCCACCCCCAACGGATGGTCACGCATCATTTCCAGTGCCCCGCGCCAAGCGGACACCCGATGCTGTGCCGAGGGCCGGCCAAAATCGAGCCGCTTTAAATACCAAGGCGCGGAGTCCGGCGTGGCATTCCAGAAAAACATCACCACCGCTGCCGCGACCAAAAATCCCGGCATAATCCAGCGCCATTTGAATTTCTTGTATGCCCTTGCCAAATACAGAAGCCCCGCCGCCGTCCCCAGCCACGCGCCACGACTGTAACTGCACACCAACCCCGCCCCCGTCATCCCTGCCGCAAGCAGAAGAAACACCGTCAACATTTTTTGATTTCGGTTCTGAGGCCTATTCTCTTCAATTTCAGCCTTCAGATTTTCAGCTAACAATCCGACCGCAAGCACCACCCCCGCCCCCATCAGCATCCCGTAAATATTCGGATTATTCCAAAGCCCCATCCAGCGCGGCCCATGATAGAAATCGTCCGACATATCCAAATGCCACCACGACGAAAACGCCAACAGCCCTAAAAGACCAGCAAAAAAGTTGTGCCCTCGGACCTCTAATCTCGGATTCCCGCACAAATTCAGCTTTCTCGTTTTCGTACTTTCCGCTTTCCGCCCCAAAACAAATCTCGCTCCCTTACCCAACGTGACACCCGCCAAAAGGATGACTGCACCTGTAGCCTGCAACGACAAAGAATAACCAATGAAAAATGCACCCACCGCGATAACCAGCAGGCCCATTAGCGGCAGCTCATTTAGGCTGAATGTCAGGAAGATGAAAATCCCACACCAAAAGGCAAGACAAGGCAACAGCATCCATTGAACCGAATAAATTACCGCCTCACCCCCCCTGAATATCTCGCTTTGCTCATGCAACCTAAATTCAAAAATAAAAAAAGCCACAACCACCAGCACGAACGCAACCCTCATGCCGCCAGGCCAGTTCATTGCGCCGATACGGATGCCCTTTTGCGCTGCCACCAGAGCATGAATAATGCGGCGTAGCTGCCGATGAGCAGATAGGCCAAAACGATCTTCATGATTGAATCGGCAACCGTTGGCGAAATATGCAATGCGTCCGTAAGAGTGCCAAGGCAACCGCATGGCTTCTTAAAGCCAACCCAAATCAAACCGATTCGATAGACCAAAATATTAGTGCTCAACCAAGCAAGCAAAATTATTTTTAAATTAACCCGTTGTCCAAACAACAAAATTATTGCAACCATCAATTCTGCCAAGCCAACCATAATTAACAAATATCTGTACGAAATACCTATTATTGGATCCGGAATTAGCATGACCCTGGCGCCGCCTGTTGCACTTATTATTTTTGCAATGGCGGTAATTAGAAGCAAAACACCCGAAGAGTGGATAAAAATAAACAGCGGATTGGACTTCATACAAGCGATTTGATCAAAACGGAACTGGGTATCTTCCTCCTGATGTTGAGCACGAGGCAACTTCTATTGGCAGCCAAACACTTGAGTCCGTATCTAATACCATTACATAAAGAAATGGTCTGGGTTTGTTCGTAGGATCTGTTGTGTCTGCCCATAAAAAAAGTTTGGCAACCTTCAATTTGTGTTCTTTCACGAGGTTTTTTCCTAAAATCGCATTATAGGTGTAAGCTCCTGGCGAGATGCTTTCCACGCAGTGAACATTTTTCTTATCTGGTAAATCCATCGCAAATAAACCTGGCACAACATTTGTTGTCATTAGCGAGATCTCGGATTTGCTCAAACCCAAAGCCGTCCAATAATGGTGATTCCCATAAACCCGAACCCAGATGTTGCTGATAATATCATCGAGAGAAACAGGCATTGAGACGTTTGGAACAGCAGCCCGGAACCAAGCCTCCCAACCGGTTCGAGCCTCATTCGACGGCAGTTCAAAATTTGGGATTGGGGTTCGAAACTTCCTATATTCCTCGTAATCGCCCAAGTAATTTGCGAATACTAGATTTACCGTGGCCCGCTGAAGTGACAAGAGTTCTGTAGCATTGAGTTGAACACTGTTATACTTAAGGTGGATGTTCTGTATTCTGGCTACAAATTCCGCATTTGTCTCAATGGGAACAAACACCTGATTTGCCCACGCGCCTTGTGTTTGTTTTAATTGAAGATGCGTTATCAATATGGGGTCCGCAAACGGTTTGTGCTCGATTACTGCAATTATCAGAGCGACAGTTGGTAAAAGAAATAGGATATAAATTAAAAGCTTGCTGTTTTTCATGGCAATCGCAAATCGAATACTTATTACATATAATAAATGGATAGCCATTTAGCCTTTCTAAATGGCTATCCACAGACCTTTTGCCGCCGCAGTTGCTCAAGGTGCAACTATTGCTCGCAGCTCCCGGTGCAACTACCGCTCGCAGGTGGAGTAACGCAACTAGCTCCTGTTATATTACAGCAGCTATCCCACGTATATTGACAAACATTTGGAGGCATTGCGCACGATAAATAACACGCATTTTGATCACCGTTTCCGGGAAAGGTGCAATTGCCGCCGGGACTCTTGTGGGGCGATGTGCCTGATGGGCAAGCAAGGGCCACCGTCGAAATGCATAAACCGCATATCAACGCTAACGATATTGACGCATTTTCTAATTTTGTGGTTTTCATTGTATTCGTAAGTATTATCTTGTACGGCGTTTTTGGTTTTGTTTGATTATTATCGACTCACATTTGGTAATTTTTTTTTGTAAATGGGTTTATGGATAAGTCGTGGCGAACGGCACAGCCACTCAAAGTCCCGCTGACAGGTCAGTCCTGGAGATATGGCAATCAAATCGCCTTTAAAAGACACATGGGAACGATCGGCGCAACCATTCAATATCCCGCTCCTTATGGGCGGTGAAAAACTCGCCGTGCGTCCGCGCGATAAATAGTTCGTTTCCAAGCTCATGAATTTCTGATTGTTATTTTCAACAGGACGGAAGGGGTTTTGGAAGGCAAATGGTTAATCACCTTGGCTTATTTCTAATCATTTCGCCTGATTTTGCCTCGAAGGGTTCCGTATCGGTGGCGGCATAGAGGGACAAGTGCCCCAAAACTGTTTAAACTTGCGTGTGAAGTTGGTCTGCTGTTTGTAGCCCAGACTGGAAGCGGTTTCCTTGATGGAGGATCCATCGCGCAATAGTTCGATGGCCTGATGCTGCCGTTGCTCGGCCAGCCAGACTCCGGGAGATTCTCCCATATGCTTTTGAAAATGCAGGCGCAAGGTATCCCTGGAGACGCCGCAGAGATTGGCCAGCGCGGAGACCGACCAGTTGGCCTGCCGCGCGAGTTCGGCCCAGTTTTTGATGCGGTCTAAACGAGAGTTGTTCATGCCGGTTCCTTCAGAGTGATGTCCATTCTGCAATGCGGGCATGGGATTTTTTCCCCGATGGCGTGCGCGGGAAATTCAATGTGTTCCTTGCAAAAGAAGCAGGTCATTTTCAGGAGATCCGATTTGCGCAAGGCGATCGTTTTTTGACAATGCGGACAGGGAATAGTCTGCCCAAGATTTCGCGGCGCAAATTCAATATGACCACCGCAGGACGGGCAGCACATCTTAAGGTAACCCATTTTGGCATGCTGCCAGTCACTCACCCGCAGCCAGATTAACAGGCTGCCACCGCCAAGCAGCAAATAGCCGAAAATAATTGATGCCATTATGTCCGCCGCACCGGGCGGAATGTGGAATACATTGGGCACATTGCCGGTGAAGCCGTGAAATCGTGGAAAACCACCGTAGAGCAGAAACAACCGATAGATCCAAAAGTTGACCGCTGACCACGCAACGGCAGCGCATTGCCAGCGGTGGTTCTGACCGAAGAGGCAATACACCGCCAAAAGAGCTGCGCCGCTGCCAACCATGCAAAGCAGAAACCGCATGGGAACCATCAAGAGTGGGTCGCGCGGCAGCAAAAGACCTGAAGTTGCTGCGTTGCTGATGAAGAGTGCAATCGCAATAATAGACAACAAAGCGCCGGCGGAATAGGCGAATATTTTTGCTGTTTTGATTGGGCGGCTCATTTTGATTGAATGCTGTCTGTGCCAACGAGAAATTGTGCAAATTGCCGCACTCTTCCCTGGTTGGCTGAACTGGAGGTAAACATGTGTCCCGCGGTTTCAACCGCAATCGTCACAGAAATTCCGTTCTGCCACGCTTCATCCTGAAATTGCTTGATCCGCTCCTCGGAGACAAATACATCATCCTGCCCGTGATCGAGTAGGATGTTTTCCACCCGGGTACGGGCCGGGTCGGGAAAGGCGACTGGACTGAACAAAACCGCACCTTTCCACAAGGTGGGTTCTGTGGCAAGGAGTTCGGTTGCATAACCTGTTTCGGCGCTGGTGCCATAGAGAAACACATTCCCGGCATCCACGTTTGGATCTAAGATAAGTTGGCGATAGGCAGACATGACATCGTCAGCCCAATCGCCAAGCTGGCTGTTCACAAAGGTTGGCCGATCAACAGTGACATAATACGCGCCGAGATTGGCCGCGACTTCGGCGCACTGGCTCCACAGAAAGGGGGTTTGGCCGATCAGCAGCGGATATTTTTTCCCCCTTTCGAAATGAACCGGTTGCCAAAGGTGATAAGCCAACACTCGTCCCTGCGAGTTGGTGGCCAGGCCGCTGGAAATCTCGGCGCACCTTGCGTGAGTGAACACGTGGTCCCTGCTGGAGGCAACGCAGCGGAGTGTGGCCGAAGACGCATTAAATTCCAAGACCCCGGGAGGTTCATCGGCGAAACAGGCGATGGTGTATAGGCAATCTCCCCTGGACACCAGGCGGTCGGAAGTGCCGCCGCCGGTGATCACATTGACATGGCTCCCGGCAAACAACTCTGTCGCAGGCTGGGAGCTATCCTGTCTGGCAAAGGGAACATATCGCCCATGCTGGTCAAGCAAGTAGGCATAACCTGCGCCGCGATTGATCCAAATTAAATTAGCCAGGCGTTCATCCGCAGAGCCGATCCTGCCCAAATCTGTCTTCTCTCCAGACAGCGGGTCGTAGCTGACGGCGGAATCGCCCTGCGCCTCATGAAGGTGAAGCAGAAAAACTCCCTTTTCTGCACAAAAGGAGAATCCCACCAATGTATTTGTGCCCGACTGCCAAAGCACGGCTGGCTTTTCGGAATTCACGTCCCATCCCCAGATCTTATTGCCGCTTTGCCAGGCAATGGAGGTGGTGGAGGTGGCGATTAGATTTCTGACCGAATAGGGAAGTTTCTTGGCCGCTGCCGGCTTCGAATCCTTGTCTGCCTTGTCTTTTTCTGCCTTGTCCAAAGGCTTGGGCTTGGCCCATTTGGTTTCCGAGAGCCGTTGCACCCTCATCATTTTGTGATCGTTCTGGGAGAACACAAACGAATCCGGCGTGAGCCAGGCAAGTTCGTTGACGGTCCAGAAGATGGTTGCAATAGTCTGCCCGGAACTTCCGGAGCAAATCGCGATCGCGTCTTTGCGTTTATTGTCTTTTGGGTCCACCGTTCTGGCAGAATAGGCAAACAGCGCCCCATCTGGTGACCAGCCCAACGGACGGATGGGCGCTTCGTTTTCCTTTCCCTGTTCAGCCAACAAATGTTTTTTGCCGGTGGAAATCTCGGTGAGGAACAACCCAATGCCCTTTTCAGTTCGCTGGGAGAACACGACGTATGCGCCCGTGCCGTCGGGCACGGGTCTCCCGACGATCTCCGACAACGAGCCTAAATCCTCGACTATACCCTGGAGGTTGGCCGGTCTGGAAGCCAGGACCCAAACCCGCCTGCCCCCAACCAAAACCAGAGCAAAAATCAGACATATCCACGCCGTTGCATTCCCAGCCCTGCGCCACAGGAATGCGAGTGTCGAAGTGACACTATATTTCTCTTGCCCTGTATTAATATTGTCGGTTGCTTTCATGGTTCAGCACGATGCCGGTTCCGTTTGTCAATTCACTGTTGTGGGTTTCGTCGCGTGTTCCATCAGCCACAGCACGTCCTGGTCGTTGGGCCTCGGTATCGCCTGGTGCCTGCCGCCCACTATCTTTAGGGTCAGATTCTGCAAATCACGCCAGTGGTGGAATTCAGAATGTCCATCGGCAAAGGTAAAGGACGTTGCGATATTGTGATAGACGGCGGGCAAATCCCTGATCTCCAGCCCTGCCAGATTCAATGGATTGTAGCCGGCGGTCTCCACGCGGAACCATCCGTCATTGATGCTGTCGGGGCGTTCATCCAGAAAGACGAATGCATCCGAAGGAGCCAAATGTATGAAGTCGCTCTCCCGTCGGTATTTTTCAAATGCCAGCGTCTCCGAGTTGCCACTGTACGGCCCGTTCAGTCCAGGATTCATCCAGCCGTTCATCGAAACCGAACGAACCCGTGGCAGACCTTTGCCCGAATCCACGCTCGTATCAGCAGGGCAATGGTAAATGCCGGCATTTTCAACATAGCCTCCAACGGAACCAAAGCGCTGATACTCCTTTCCTACAAGCAATTCAGTATTGGTATTGTCCGGCGACGAGCCGGTCGTCAGCCATCCAGCCACCCATGATGCTTCATCAATGCTCTGCCCTGCGTCGGAGCCATCGCTGTTGACGGGTAATTTCCCCTGATTATCGCTTGAATACAGATGCCACGCCAATTGAAGTTGTCTTAAGTTGCTCAGGCACTGAATTCCTTGTGCCCGAGACTTGGCTCTGGCCATGACCGGCAGGATAAGCGAAGCCAGAATCCCTATAATGGCAATCACCACAAGCAGTTCGATCAGCGTAAAGGCCCTGCGAAAGGCAAAACCACACAGAATAATCCCATCAGTCCCCTGAGTGGCGCCTGTGGCTCTCATGACTTTTATTCCTACAGGCTTCCACCAGATGACACCCAAGTCTGTATGTCTGTTCCTCCTTGTAGGCAGGGACAACAAGATGAATTACAGGAGTCATGTTCAAAAGATTATGTTCAACTTGCCATGGGCTTAAGAATCCGTCGAGCCCCAAAAAACTGTGGCTTTCAAGTGACACTTAGGTTACCAGACCCGGTCGTTTGGATTTGGCGCAGGCGCTCGGATTTCCTCCCCAACCCCGCTCACTCAACCTGATTATTGTAAATGGGTTATTCCATTTGTCAGAAACGATGCAGAACCTCGACGCTAATCGACACGCGAGGTGCCCCAAAAAATCTCCAAGCTGAATTCCACTATCCCTCAACACCTTACGCCTTTCCCGTTAGCCGCTAACTTTGTGATTCCGCCAACGCTGCTAAAATGGACCCCGACGACCCGCAGGCCGTCCAGAATGGAGCAGCCCAATGCCAACCGCTCCTGGCGCCCCGCCGCCAGCCCAGATCGGCCGACCCCGGCCCGCACTCCCTTCGTGTCGCATTCCGACCGCGTTCCGCGAGTTTGCACTCCTCATTCTTCATTTTGCATTCAAACGTTTCGCCCCCTTTGTTACCGCCCCGGAACTGGCCCCGACGCGCGTTTTTCGGTATCGTTACACCTCAACAAAAACCAGGTTCGTCAACCCTCGTCAACCCTGGAAATTTTTTTGGGCCATCGGCGGGTCGGAGGGCGACAGAATTTACCGGATTCAGCGGAGAAAACCCCATCCTGTCCATCTTGTTCCTCCCGTCCATCCTCAATCTTCAATCCTCTTAAGA
>CAZHIM010000075.1:0-24475 GCA_964532525.1 uncultured Bifidobacteriaceae bacterium | reverse complement strand
CGGGCGCGTCGTTATTGCGCGAGGCGTCATGGAGCGCGGCTGTGTCCCGCATCCCGGAGAACGAAAGCGCGACTTTTGGATGGCACAAACCGGATCGCTCCGACTACCCTGCGGGCGTACCAGACTTCCGGACGAAGGGCGAACACTGCCCATCGGGTTTGGGTTGCCGTGAACGGTTCAAATTATGAAGATGCGAATTTTCCTGTGGTCCATCACCTCGGCGCTTGCGGGGTTTCTCTTTGGTTTTGACACCGTCGTCATTTCCGGCGCGGAGCAGACCATTCAGAAACTGTGGAATTTAGACACCACGCTGCACGGGCTGGTGATGGGATCGGCCCTGTACGGCACGGTGCTGGGCTCGCTCGTGGGCGGCTGGCCCACGGACAAGCTGGGCCGCAAGCCCACGCTGCTGCTCATCGGCGTGTTTTATGTCGTGTCGGCGCTGGGCTGCGCGTTCGCGGGCAACGTGGGACTGTTTGCCGCCGCGCGCTTTATCGGCGGGCTGGGCATTGGCGTTTCCACGGTGGTGGCGCCGCTGTACATCTCGGAGATCGCGCCGGCAAAATACCGGGGCCGGCTGGCGGGCATGTTCCAGTTCAACATCGTGCTGGGCATTCTCATTGCGTATCTGTCCAACGCCATCATCGCCAAAATCGGCGGCGCGGATGCCTGGCGGTGGATGCTGGGTGTGGCCGCCATTCCCTCGCTGATTTATGCCCTCATGTGTTTCGGCCTGCCGGAGAGCCCGCGCTGGCTCATCGGCCGCAAGCACGACCGCGCGGCCGGCCTGGCGGTGCTGAAGCTGATCGAACCGGAAAAATCGGACGCCGAGCGGTCGGTACACGCGGACGAAATCCTGGTCGCCAGCCCCGCGGACAAGCCGGGCGCGGCGGGCTTTTGGAACCGGCGCCTGAGCATCCCCATCCTGCTGGCGTTTCTGATCGCCTTCTTCAACCAGCTTTCCGGGATCAACGCGATTCTCTACTTCGCGCCGCGCATTTTTGAACTGACCGGGCTGGGCGAAAAGGCCGCCCTGCTGCAGTCCGTCGGCATTGGCGTGACCAATCTCGTGTTCACCTTTGTGGGGCTGTGGCTGATTGACCGGCTGGGCCGGCGCACGCTGCTTTTCATCGGCTCCCTGGGCTACATCGCTTCGCTGGGGCTGACGGCCTGGGCCTTCTTCACGCAGCATTACACCATCGTACCCTGCTGCATCTTTGCGTTCATCGCCGCGCATGCCGTCGGCCAGGGCGCGGTCATCTGGGTGTTCATCGCGGAGATTTTTCCCAACCGGCATCGGGCCGCGGGCCAGTCGCTGGGCAGCTCCACGCACTGGCTGTTTGCGGCGCTGCTGGTCAGCGTGTTCCCCAAGCTGGTGGCCGCCTTCGCGCCGGGCTACGTGTTTCTGTTTTTCTGTTGCATGATGGTGTTGCAGCTCGTCTGGGTGAAGTTCATGGTGCCGGAGACCAAGGGCGTGCCGCTCGAGGAAATGCAACGCAAGCTGGGCATTGAGCCGGAGCCGGAGGCGCCGGTGGCCCGGACCGTGCCCGTGCAGTGAAAGAGATCCGCTTGACTGTATGAAGCCCGAACCGCGCCACGCTCATACCTCCCGGTTCCCCAGGGGCCTCGCGGCATGGGCGGCAGGGCTGCTTTGGCTCCTGCCGGGGGGCGTGGCGGCGACGCGGGCGGCGGACGCCCCGGAACCGCGCATCGTCAATCTCTACTGCTTTTGCCGCGACAACGATTTCCGGCTGGCGGATTCCGAAAAGATTCTTCTGGCGGCCACGCGGGAGGAGGTGCGGTTGATCAAAGCGGCGAAGCTGCCGGCGACCTTTGCGCTGCAATACGACGCCTTGGTGGACACCAATTACCAAAAGCTCTTCCGGGAGCAACTGCCGGCCAATTGTGAAATCGGCGCCTGGTGGGAGATTCCGCAAGCGCTGGCGGAAAAGGCCGGGCTGAAATGGTACGGCCGCCACGAATGGGACCCGGCGGCGGACGTGGGTTTCTCGCCGGGCTACACGCCGTCGGAGCGGCGCCGGTTGGTGGACGTTTACATGGCGGATTTCAAACGGATCTTTGGGACTTATCCCAAGACGGCCGGCTCCTGGTACATTGACGAAGAAACGCTGGCTTACATGGCCAGCAAGTACGGCGTGATCGCCTCCTGCAACTGCAAGGACCAAATCGGGACGGACTTCTACACCTTGTGGGGCGGCTATTGGAACCAGGCTTACTACCCGAGCAAGCTCAATGCGTATATGCCCGCCCAGACCCGGGCGGGGCAAATTGACGTGCCCATCTTCCGGATGCTCGGCAGCGATCCCATTTATCAGCACGGCACCACGCCGGGGATGTGCACGCTGGAACCGGTCTATCGCGAGGCGGGCGGCTCGGCGGATTGGGTGGGGTGGTTCATGGACAATTTGATCGGGCAGCCGGCCCTGGTTTTTGGCTATGCCCAGGCGGGCCAGGAAAACTCGTTTGGCTGGGATGCGATGCGGGACGGGCTCACGCAACAGGTGGCACTCATCGCCGCCAAGGCGCGGGCGCACCAGCTCCGGGTGGAGACGCTGGCGGAATCGGGGCAGTGGTTTCGCAAACATTATTCGGTGACGCCGCCCACGACGGTGGTGGCGCTGAACGATTGGAAGCATCAGGGCCGTCGTACCGTCTGGTACGACAGCCGGTTTTATCGCCTCAATCTGCTCTGGCAGGGCAACACTTTCTTCATCCGCGATCTGCACTGTTTTGACGAGAAGGTGGTTTCGCCGACGCATGTGCAGGCCCTGTCCGCCACCTCCCTGGCTTACGAGACTTTGCCGGTCATGGACTGGGCGCTGTGGTCGCCGGCTGAGGGGAAGTCGGTGGGGATGTGGCCGGTATTGCTCGCCGGCGGCGGCGGGACGTCGGCGCTGGTGGTGGACGGTGCGCCGGTGGTCAGGGAATTGAACGCGGAAGATTTGAGCATTCAGCAACCGCTGGCGGGGGGCGGAAATTTTTCCCTCGTCTGTGCGGAAGGCAAGGTGATTTGCATCGGGGTGGATGGACAGGGCAAGCCATTGCGCTGGGCTTGGGAATTGACCGGCGGCCGGAAGTTGAAATCGGTGGTGCACTCGGTGGCGCCCACGGGAGTGAGTTTCCGGTATCAGGGAACGGACTACCAACTGCGCCTGCCGCCGGGCGCCGGGTCCTGCCGGCAATTGGCCAATGGAGACATTCAGATCGCGCCGGAGGCGGCCGGAAAAATTGTCATGGTTTTGGCCGGGGCCGGGCAGGAATAAATTTGCCTGCTCTTGGGTGCCGGTGGGGGATTGTTCCGCACACGGCAATCGCCGGCAACCAGGGCGCTGAGTCCACGCGCGAATTCCCGGCGCACTCCATCACCGTTTTGAAATTGAAAAGCGGATGACTGCGGCCGGCCAGGCGCAACCCGTCATTTCGTCGCTTTCAGCTCGGTGAAGGTGCGGCCGTTTTGGGTGATGACTTTGCCGACCGGTTTCCAATTTGCCCGCTGCAAGTCGGCGAAGGGATTGGCGCTGGCGGCTAATTGGTTCTGGCTGACCGGCAACTGGGTGGCCGCCTGCCGGGTAATCCGGTGGGCCTGCCAGAGGCTGGCGGCGAGGATCAGAAAACTGAACAGACACGCCAAGGCGGTGGTGATGAACGCCTGTTGCTGAAGTTTCCTGAATTCCCGATGAGAGCCGGCCACCCAGCTTCGGAAATTTTGCGATTCCCCCACGAGGGCCGTTTGCAAACAGTCTTTCAACGCCGCCGCCAGTCTTTGCGTTTCGTCCGGGGCACGTTGGCGCTCATCCAAAATCAAGTTCGTGTTCATAAACCAGTCGCTTCGGTCTCAATTTGTTACAGCCATTGACGCTTGCCGAACCTCAGAAGCCACGATTTGGGGGACTTTGCGGGTATCCGGCACCAAGCGGAACATTAAGAGCAAACAATGTGCCGTTCCGTGGCGCCGGGTTTCACCGCGGCCGGAGGCGGCCACATTGCGCCGGCGACGTCGTCGGCGGAGCCGCGCATTTTTCGCGGCCGGGGGCCCGGCGCGGGAGAAATGAGACGCGCCGCTTCGCGCTGTTTTTGCTTGGAATCATTTTCGTTTATCCCTATTTGGTGGGCAACGCAGGCGCCCGTTTGGGTTTTAACCACCCAGCTATGAACAGAATGATGCAGCGGAAAATGTTTCAACTGCTGACCGGCATCGGGGTCTGGCTCGCGGCCGGAATCCGGTTGCAGGCCGGCGACGGCCTCGGGTTGGACGGGAGCCTGGCGGAGCTATACCGGGTCAGCAGCGCCGAGACGCGGTCCATCAGCCCGGAAAACTTCACCGGGGAAAAAGGCAAGGGCGGCATGGCCACGGAGGGCACCGGCAAACGCGCGGCGTCCGAGCTGGGGCGGGGGTGGAAGATTTCCCCCTCGATTCATATCCCGCCGGGAACGACCTACACGCTGGGCGAGATCGCAGGGCCCGGTTGCATCCAGCAGATCTGGCTGACGCCGCAGGGCAACTGGCGGCATTCCATTCTCCGATTTTATTGGGATGGGGAGACCAACGCGTCGGTCGAGTGTCCGGTGGGGGATTTCTTTGCGTGCGGGCTGGGCCGATATTGCCAGATCAATTCCGAGGCCGTGTGCGTGAATCCGGGCAGCGCCTTCAATTGCTACTGGCCGATGCCGTTCCGGAAACAGGCGCGGATCACGCTGGAGAATTTGGATGAGAAGGATACGACGGTCTATTACCAGATCAACTATACGCTGGCGAAGGTGCCCAAGCAGGCCGGCTATTTTCATGCCCAGTTTCGCCATGAAAATCCGCTGAAGACCAAGGGGCTGTACACCATTCTGGACGGCGTGAAGGGGGAAGGCCAATACGTGGGCACCTATCTGGCCGTGGAGGTGCACAGCCCGGGTTGGTGGGGCGAGGGCGAAATCAAGTTCTACCTGGATGGCGACCAGGATTTTCCGACCATCTGCGGCACGGGCACGGAGGATTATTTTTGCGGGTCCTACAATTTCGAGAACCATGACACGCATAAGTATCAGACCTTCTCGACGCCCTATAGCGGCCTGGCCCAGGTGCTGCCGCCGGACAAGATTTACGAGGCGGGCCAGCGTTTTGGGCTGTATCGCTGGCACATCGCCGATCCCATCCGGTTCAAGCAGGATTTAAAGGTGACCATCCAGGCGCTGGGTTGGAAAAAGGGCGGCCGGTACGATCCGCTGGATTGCGAGTTTTCATCGGTCGCGTACTGGTATCAAAAGGAGCCGCATCAGCCTTTTCCGGCCCTGCCGCGCCGCGGTGAGGCCGACTGGCATGATAACTGAGGGCGGCGGAACTTGATGGCATTCCGCATCCCGGCAGCTATAATTACGCACGCAGGCGTCCTGCGCGGTGGCCGATTCAAATTCCACATGAGTTCCCAGCCCAATCGGGTCTTCGGACGCACTCGGGAATTTCGCCCTCCAATGGCCGGAGAATCGGTCGCCGGCGGGCGTGGCAGTCAACGATTCCTATTATGCTGATGAAAAATTCTTTGTTCCACAGTCGTGCCAGCCAACGCCACGGCTGGCTGGCCGTGGCGGGGCTGGCTTGGGCGGTGTTCGTATGGCCGGCAGGCGCCGCTGACGTGTCCGGGCAAGTGGAACCCGTGGCGCCCGGGGTTTGGCGCCTCCGCCTGGGGCAGCCCGAGCCGCTCACGCCGGTGCATTTCCGGTCGGCGCCCGTGGCCGCGGAATTCCTGAAGGGGCTGCCGGCGGCGGAGCGCCCGCCGATCGCAGCGTCCGAGATCCGGTTCCAAAAATCGGAACGCGGCTGCACCGTGGAGTTGCCGCTGGACAATGGCGAGGGAATCTATGGCTTCGGTTTGAATACGGTCCTGTTCGACATGACCAAGAGCGGGGAGGGGCACGCGGGCCGGCGCGTGTTTCTGAAGCCGACGGACCATCCGGAAAACGATTTGGGGGAATCGCACGCGCCGGTGCCGTTTTTTGTTTCGACGCGCGGCTACGGAGTTTTTGTGGACTCGGCGCGGTTTGTGTCGTTTTACACCGGCGACCTGGCGCCGGTGCGGCGCGAGGGCGCGGGCGGGCAGGGCGGGGCCGCCAACAGCGTGGCGGCGCTGTATGCCGCGCGGGAATTGCGCTCGAAGACCATGCTGGTCGAGGTGCCGGTGGCGGCGGGCGTGGACGTCTATCTCTTTGCGGGGCCGCAAATGGCGGATGCGGTGCGGCGCTACAACCTGTTTTCCGGCGGCGGTTGCGTGCCGCCGCTGTGGGGACTGGGCGTGGCATATCGCGGCGAGACGCACTTTTCCGCCGGCGAATCCCTGGCCCTGGCGGGGCGGATGCGGGCCGACCATTTGCCGTGCGATGTCTGGGGCGTGGAACCCGGCTGGCAGACGGCGACCTACTCCAGCTCGTTTGTCTGGGACACCAACCGGTTTCCCGATCCGCGCGGATTCATCGCATCCATGCATCAACTGGGCTTCCGGCTGAATTTCTGGCAGCACGCCTTCACGCATCCGAGCTCGCCGATGTACGCGGCGCTGCTGCCGTGGTCGGGCGACTATCAGGTTTGGGGCGGACTGGCGCCGGACTTTGCGTCGCCGGAAGCCCGCCGCATTTTCCTGAAACAAAACGAAGAGGTTCTGTTTAGCAAAGGGGTGGATGCGGTGAAGCTCGATGAGTGCGACTACCAGCCCGATTCGGCGGCACCGTGGTCGTTCCCGGAGGTGAGCAAATTTCCGTCCGGTCTGGATGGCGAACAGATGCACTCGCTGTACGGCGTGCTCTATCAACAGACGATGTGGCAGCCGTACCAGCGGCGCGGGCTGCGCACGTGGGGATTGGTGCGGAATTCCCAGGCGCTGGCGGCGCCGTTGCCGTACACCATTTACAGCGATTCTTACGATCACCGTTGCTTTGTGCGCGGCCTGGTGAATGAAGGCTTCACGGGGCTGCTCTGGGTGCCGGAAGTTCGGCACGCCGACTCGGTGGAGGACCTTTACCGGCGGCTGGAGACGGTGATTTTCTCGCCGCAGGCGCTGATCAATTGCTGGTACATGAAGAATCCGCCGTGGCTGCAAATTGACCGCGACAAGAGCAACCGCGGCGAATTGCTGCCCGATCACGAGACCGTCACGGCGAACATCCGGAAGATCCTCGAATTGCGGATGGCCTTTGTTCCGTATTTGTATTCCGCCTTCAATGAATACCGGCTGACGGGCACGCCGCCCATCCGGGCGCTGGTGATGGATTGGCCCCGGGACCCGAAGGTGCGGGACGTGGATGACCAGTATATGTTTGGGGCATCCGTGATGGTGGCGCCCATGTTTGCCGGCCAGCTCAACCGCCAGGTGTATTTGCCGGCGGGGGATTGGTACGATTTCTGGACGGGCCAAAAACTGGCCGGCGGCCAGACGGTGACGGCCACCAATGATCAGCAGCACATTCCGCTGTATGTGAAAAGTGGTTCACTCCTGCCGCTGGCTGAGCCGGTGGAACACATCGGGGCCGACACCTGCTTCCAACTCATCGTTCACTCGTATGGACCGAATCCAGCCGATTTTGTGTTGTACGAAGATGACGGCACGACCGACGCGTTCGCGACCGGCCAGCAGAATCAGGTGCGCCTTCACTGGGACGCCACGAGTCCGACCGCCGTGCGGCAGGGGAATTATTCGCAGCCGCCGCGCTATCAGGTGGCGGACTGGAAGGCCAATCCGTAGTGGATCATGTCATCCGCTCAAACAGTGTCCGGCCCGTCCGGGGGCGTGCCGCATCGCAGGCGTCTGGCCATCCTGCTGGCGGGCCTGTCGGCGGTGGGGCCGTTCAGCATTGACGCGTATTTGCCGTCGTTCCGCGAGATCGGCGTCCATTTCCATGCGACGCCGGTGGTGGTGCAGCAAACGTTGACGGCGTACCTGCTGCCGTTTGCGGCGATGACGCTCTGGCAAGAGGCGCTGTCCGACGCCTACGGACGGCGGCGGGTGACCTTGATCATGACCGCGCTTTTCGGGATGGCGTCGTTTGGCTGCATGTGCGCGAGCAGCATTAGCATGCTAATCACGTTCCGGGTGCTGCAGGGCCTCACGGCCGGGGCGGGTTTCATCATTGGCCGCGCCATCGTGCGGGATCTCTTCGAGGGCGCCGAGGCGCGCCGGTTGATGAGCCGGATCGCGGTGATTTTTGCGATTGCGCCCACGCTGGGGCCGATTATCGGCGGGTGGCTGCACGCGTGGTTTGGCTGGCGGGCGATTTTCGCCTTCCTGACGCTGTTTGCCATGGTGCTGTGGATCTCCTGCTGGAAAGCGCTGCCGGAGACCTTGCCGGCGGCGCGCCGCTATCCGCTGCGGCCGGCCGCGCTCCTGCGCGGTTACTGGGCGGCGCTGCGTTCGAGCCGGTTTGTGGCGTTGGTGCTGGCGCTGACGCTGAATTTCTCCGCGGTGTTTGTTTACATCATCTCGGCTCCGGCGTTCGTGCTGAATCTGCTTCACCGCAAGGAGACGGAGTTCTACTGGCTGTTTGGCCCGATTACGGTGGGCATGCTGATGGGCACGTGGCTGGCCGGCAAAGTGGCGGGACGCTGGAGCAATTTGCGGACCCTGGCGGTGGCGTATGGCATCATGGCGGCGGCGGCGACGGGCAACCTGATCTTCCACTGGTTTCATGGGGCGATGTTGCCGTGGAGCGTGGTGCCGCTGACCGTGTACGTGCTGGGCAACGCGCTGGCCATGCCCAGCCTGACGCTCATGGCGCTGGATCTGTTTCCGCTCCGCCGCGGGCTGGCCTCGTCGTGCCAGGGTTTTGTGCAGACGGCGGGCAACACGGTGGTGACGGCGATGATTGCCCCGGTGCTCTGGGCCACGGCGGCCCAGCTGGCCGGAGGGATGTTCGTGCTATTTGTGATCGGCGCCGCGGCGTTTGCCACGTATGTGGTCCGGCAACGGTTCGCCGCCCCGGAACCGGTGATTTCCCCGGGCGTCCGCCCACCGGAGGCCGCGCTGTGCCCGCATGAGCGGTGAGCCCGTGCCGAGGGCATTTCCGGGCTTGGGGATGACCTTGATACAACCGTCTTGGTTGTCGCGAAAGTTTCTCCGCCGTTGCGCAGGTTGGCGGCGTACGCCGGCAACGATAATGAGAAGCCGCTGCAATCTCCGCGCCGTTATGGCGCCGAAAGCCGGTAGAATCTTTCCGGCCAGTTCGTGACCGTGGTATCCATGAATTGATATTGGCCCGGCGGGGCCTCGGTCGCGGTGCCAAGGTCGGTCCAATCGAACAAGTTGGTGGTCGCCCACACGCTGTACGTGGCATTGGTGGAGCCGGAGAAATTCAAATCAAAGCTGCCGGTTCCGGAGGTGTCCGGATTCCACAAGAAACCGGCAAATTGCGGTCTGGCGGGAAGCCCGATGTTCACCGAGACCTGCGCCGAACCCGAGCCATAGACCCCGTCATCCACCATGAAATTGAAGGTGGCATAGGGAGTCCCGGCCTGCCCGGAGGCGGGCGCGAAGACCACTTGCCCGGCCGGATCATTGACGAGGGTGTTGGGGGTGTTGATGAGCGATCCCCGCGTGCCACCGGAGTATTGATAGAGCGCCCCCGCCGTCGGCAACGAAAGTACACGGAAGTTCAATGGAGTTTGATCCGGACTGACGGCTGGCAGCGCGAGCGCGAGATCATGGTTCACATAACCCGAAACCGTCGCGTTATTGGCCTGCGGGGCTTGATCTCCGATGGCCAGCGCGAAGTTGGTGCCCCCGGCAATCGCGGCCACATTGGTCAGGCCGGCGGGCAGGTTGAGCTCGCCCTGGCTGTTGTTGCCCCACGCGGCGACCGGGCCGGCGGCTTCCAAGGCCAGATTGAAGGCGCTGCCGCTGGCGACCGCCGACACATTGGTCAAACTGGCCGGCACGGTGGTCTGGCCGTTGCCATTGCTGCCCCAGGCCACCAGCGTGCCCGCCACGCCGCCGATGCCATAAGTCGCGGCCAGCAGTTCACTGTCACTCAAGATTTCCGACGAATTCAACGCCCGGTTGTAAAGCTGGATTTCGGCAATGTCGCCGTTGTAGAAATAGGAGGTGGTGGTCATCGCTCCGATTTGGAACGGATAATCGCCACGGGCGTCGGGGCAGAGTGAATGTTGCGTCGCCACGATGGCTCCGTCCACATAGAGCGTGATGGTATCACCCGCCCGCACATACATGCCGACATGGGGATTGCCGTCCGTGACATTGCCGCCATACCGGCTGAAGTCCGTGCCGCAACCGCCCCCACCGGCGCCCAGGCCCGCCCCCAATTCAGTGCCATTGATGCACAAGGCCCAGTCTTGAACGACGCCGGGCTGTTCGGCTCCCAGCAATCCGGTGTTCTGATAAAAAGAAGCCGAAGCGCTGCCGGGGGTCGAAGTCCTGAACACCACGACGATCGTGAAACTTCCGGCGGCAGCCAGCGGACTGTCCGCCGCCGCCACGGTTAGAAACTGGCTGCTCCCGCTGGAAAATCGCACTGTCTTATGGCCGTTCAGGACGCTGGAATATAACCGCGGCTGGCTTCCGGCGACGGGCTGACCGGCGCTCTTTCCGCCAATGCCATCGGTCCAATTGCTGACCGATGAGCCGTCGTTTCCCGCAAGACTGTCCGCCACCCACTTGCACATCGGGGCCCCGGCGATTCCGCTCAGGCCATAGGTGTTGGCCAGGACGTCGTCGTCGCTCGCAATTTCCCAGGGATTCAACGCCCGGTTGTAAAGCTGGATTTCGGCAATATCGCCGCTGAAGAATCCGGAGCTGGTGGTCATGGCGCCGATTTGGAAATTGTAATTGCCCCGCGCCGCGGTGCAGAGGGCATTTTCTTCCGCCACGATGACGCCATCCACATATAAACGGACAAGGCTGCCGGAACGCACGTACACAGCGATATGGGGACTGCCGTCGGCCACGGTTCCGCCATAGAGACTCACATCGCCGTTGCAACTGCTGCTGCCCGCGCCCAGTCCCAGGCCGAGTTCACTCCCGTTAAGGCACAACGCCCAGTCGTTGACGACGTTCGGCTGTTCGGCCCCCAGCAGCCCGGTGTTCTGGAAAAATGAATTGGCCACCAGTCCCGGCGTGGAGGTTCTGAAGACCATCACCAGCGTGAAATTCGCGGCTCCGGAAATCGGGCTGTCCGCCGCGGCCACCGTCAGGAACTGGGTGCTGGCACTGGAGAAGCGGACACTGCTGTGGCCGTTGAAGACATTGGTGTAGAGTTGCGGTTGGTTGCCGGCGGCAGTCTGGGTGGCTTTTTTCCCCTGGACCGCATCCAGCCAACTGCCGACCGGCGCGCCGTTGGTGCCGGAGAGGCTGTCCGCCACCCACCGTTCCACGGGCAATAGATTTGGCGGGACACTGCCATCGGCCTTGAGTGCCAGGCTGTGATAGTCACCGGCGGCAATGGCCGCCACCTGATTCAATCCGGACGGAGGACTGGCCTGTCCGTAACTATTGTTTCCCCAGGCCGCCACCGTGCCATCGGACTTGAGCGCGAGACTGTGATACCGGCCGGCGGCCACCGCCACGGCATTGCTCAATCCGGCCGGCACGTTGGTCTGGCCATAGTTATTGTATCCCCAGGCCGTGACCGAACCATCGGTTTTGAGCGCCAGGCTGTGATAGCCGCCGGCGGCAATCGCCACCACATTGGTCAATCCGGCCGGCACGTTGGTCTGGCCGTAACTATTGTCGCCCCAGGCCGCCACCGTGCCGTTTGTCTCCAACGCGAGACTGTGTTGCACGCCCCCGGCGACCTCCACCACATTGGCCAGGCCTGACGGCACGTTTGTCTGATTGAAAGCATCATTTCCCCACGCCGCGACCGTGCCGTCGCTCTTCAAGGCCAGTCCGTGGTAGGCGCCGGAACTGATGCCGATAACATTGGTCAAGCCGGGCGGCACATTGGTCTGGCCCAGGCTGCCGTCGCCCCAGGCTTTCAACCGGCCGCCGGTGTTGAACGTCTTATCCGCTCCCCAAGCCAGCCCCAAAACGTTGCTGACCGCCGCGCGATAATGATAGACGGACCCCGGAACCAAGCCGGTAATCGGGGCGCTGATGGATACGAACGAAGTCCCGCCGACGCTGGTGGCCGCGCTTTTGAATCCATAACTGGTGTTGGTCCCCCATTCCAGCCAGGCACTGGCGTTGGCGGCGTTGGGATTCACGGTGCCCCGCAGGGTCGCGGCGCCGGCGGTGATTCCGGTCGGCGGCTGCGTCACGGCCAGGGGGGTGCCATAAACCTGGTTGCAGAGCATGAACAAATGATCGGGGCGGACGAGCACATATTCGCTTGAATTCAGCGAATTGGCGATGGTCACCAGATCGGAGGGCGTCAGGTTCCAGGCCACGGCCTGGGCCGCCAGGAACATGGGCGCGGAACCATTCCAGCCCGCGGCGGCATTGGTGATGCCGCTGAGCATGTCCGCCACGGTGGACGAATAACTGGGGGTCAGTCCAATGGTCCGCAGTCCCAAGTTGACCGAAGTGTAGTTTCCCCCGCTTTGGTCCGTGAGTCCGAACAGGGACGGACAGTTCGTCGCAAAGGCCCGGGCGACTCCGGTCGTCACCTGGTCCCAGATGGTGATGACCCGTATGCCGGACTGCTGCAGGTAGGAATCCGAGACCAAGGCAAACGCCGCCAGATTCGCCGCGTTCCAGAGTTCAATGTGCGCGTAGCCCGCGCCCGACGGCCCCGAGACGAGGCAATCGTTGGTGGTCGCCGTGCTCCAAAAATAATTCAGAATCTCCGGATCCAGATTGGCCGCCAGCGGCGAGACGGTCCAGCCAATGGGTATGCTGCCGCGATTGCTGTTCTCCCAGTTTATCTTCATCGCGTGCTGGTCGTATTGGATGTTGTCGCCGTCGCTGAGGATCAAGGAAACATAGACCTTGTTCTGGAGCGGCGGCGGGGGCGGTATGCCGGGCACGTTGATGGGTCGGACGACGCCGCTGAAGAGCGAGCCGTTGCGGAAATAATCGCTGGCCAGCACGGGAATCCCGTATTGGGCGATCCAAGTCAGGCCATTGCCTTCGCTCGGCCACCAGCCCACATAAACTCCGCTGGCCGGTGTCATGGTGGAGACGAATGACCCCAGCAAGCTGGCGTCCGCACCCGTTTCCGGATCCAGCCAGACCGTGGCCGATTTCACGGCCACCAGATAATCGCGCAAGAGTCCGTGCAGGTTGGTCTCCATCCCCGCCATGATGCGGTGGGTGCAGAGGGGCCAATAGTTCGTGTAGAGGTAGCCGTACACCGCGTATTTGTTCGCAAACCGTCCGCGCAGGTCGTCCACCACCCGCAGGTTGTAGGGGGCGTTGGTCAACGTGGCCAGCAGGCTCGGATCGCAAATCAGTTCGTTGTTCACCCCCGCCATCGTGGTCGCCAAATTCAAGGTGTCGGCCTGGGTGGGATCGGTGACGACCAAGCCGGTGAAATTAGTCTGGTATTTGAGGATGGCGCTGTAGCCATTGATCGAATTGATGGACAGATTGTGCAGATTCACCCAGGTGAATTCTCCTTCGCCGTCCGTCGTGCTCACACAGGCCACCCGGGGCTGGGTGCGGTTGACAATTCCCTCAAGCGACGCGAACAGGTCTATCTCCCCGTTGCTGGCCGAACTGACATCAATGCAGTCCACGACCGCCGGCGGCGCGGAAAAGGTCGGCAGCAACTGGTTGGCCGGCCAATTGAGGCCCGTCGCCCGCGCGAGGCCCAGGCCCGACAGCAAAACCAAAACGAGCATTCGTAATTTCATCGAGTTTCTCCAAATGACATTTTTGTTCCCGCCGGAGTGGCGCCGCCCGCCCGCCGGTTGTTTCACCGGTTGGCAACCCGCAAAACGGTCCGCCCGAAATGTGCTCTCAGACAATACCACCGCCCACGAAGACCCGCAGACGGAAATTCGCCCGCTGAATGGTTGGACGCTGAAAGGTGCTTGCGCAGAATCACAGATCAACCGGACACCGTCCATTACACGTTCGTGTAGTTTTATCGGGACCGATTGTCAGATACAGTCTGGAATAGCCGGTTGTCAATAAGTTCCCAGCTTGAATTATTTTCGAACCCACCAATCCGCCCATACGGCCGCCATGCCTGTGGCCATTTCATGCCACATGGCTTCCGCCGGCCATTATGCGAACATTCCGCCAGAAATCGAAATCCGGGTCCCTGAGGCCGACACCTTGTTTCCGTTTTGCCCGCGGCGCAACCTTGGGGAATGAGTGCGGCCCGACGGCGCTCGAGGTTCTGATTCTGCGGGCAGACCCATAAAATTACGCCGATTTTAATATGAACCAAATGATTCTTCCCGTTTTGTTGGGCCTCGCCATGCCACTGACGGTCCGGGCCGGCGACCTGAAAGCCGAACCCGGCGAACCCCTGGGCTATGTCAGCCTGCTCCAAGGGACAGATTCCCATTTTGAATTATCCCATGGCAATACGCTCCCGCTGGTGGGCATGCCGTGGGGGATGGTTGACTGGTCCATTGAAAACAGCCCGGGCGACTGGTTCTTCCAACCCAACGGGAAAATTGACGGATTCAGGGCCACGCATCAGCCCAGCCCATGGATCAGCGACTATGGCCAATTCGTGCTGCTGCCGCAAGCCGGTGATTTGCAAATGGACGTCGAAGCCCGCCGGTCCGAATATGACGCCGCCACGGCGATTTTGCGGCCCGACTATGAAAAGCTGGACCTCAATCGGGGCCAGATCACGGCTGAATTGACCGGCACGGAAAGGTGCGCCGTTTTTCGATTGACGTTCCATCGCGGCCAGGCGGGAAGGCTGATCATAAACGCCTGTGGCGGATCTGAAATCAAGATCGAGGGCCGGACGATTCGCGGATTCAGCCAGGCCAATCACGGGGGCGTAGCCGGGAATTTTGCCTCCTACTTTGTCATTCAACTGGACCGCGATCTCACCAAGACCGGGCAGGTGGGGCAGGGCAGCAATGTCGCCGCCTATGTCGAATTCAAGACTTCGGCCGACGATCCGGTGGCCTTGTGTGTCGGAACCTCCTTGATCAGTTGGGAACAGGCGGAGCAGAACCTGCGCGGGGAGACGGCGGGCGGTTTTGAGGCCGTTCATTCCCGGGTTCGCCAGGCTTGGAATTACAATCTGGGCCGGATTGGGATTGAGGCCACCGAGGAGCAGAAGCAGACGTTTTACTCCTGCCTGTATCGCGCGCAACTGTTTCCCCACCGGTTATACGAACTGGATGCCGCGGGAAAAGCGCGGCATTACAGTCCCTATGATGGCCGGATTCATGACGGCGTGCTCTATGGCGACATCGGCATCTGGGATGCCTTTCGCACGACTTTTCCCTTGATAACGATGCTCTATCCTTCCCAGCTCAACGAGATCCTTCAGGGCTTTGTGAATGCATCCGAGGAAGGCGGGACCCTGCCGGAATGGCCAAGCCCCGGCTACCGCGATTGCATGATCGGACAGCACTGCGCCGCCATTTTCGCGGACGCCGTCGCCAAGGGGAACACCGGTTTTGACGTGGCGAGCGCTTACAAATCTTTGCGGAAAAGCGCCTTCGAGCCGCCCAGTCACGGTGAATTGGTCAGACGCGGCCTCGCCGATTACCTCAAACTGGGCTACATCCCGGACGGCGCGAGCACCTATGCCGTTTCGGCCAGCTTGGATTATGCCTATGATGATTGGTGCGTGGCCCAAATTGCCCGGCAGCAGAACCAGGCCGACGACTATAAGGTGCTCATGGCCCGCGCACAGAATTACCGCCTGCTGTGGGACGCCCGCGTGGGCTTTATGCGGCCCAAAACCGCGGATGGCCGATGGGTTGAGCCGTTTGATCAATTTGCCTGGGGGGGATCTTATGCCGAGGGCGGACCCTGGCAAAGCAGTTGGTTTGTGCCGCATGACACCTCCGGCTTGGCGAATTTGGCGGGCGGCCGGGAAAAGCTGGCGGCGAAATTGGACGAAATGCTGGGGCTGCCTCCCGTTTTTCATGTGGGCGGTTACGGTCAGGTCATCCATGAAATGAGGGAGATGGCCAATGCCAAATTTGGCCAATACGCCCAATGCAACCAGCCCGTTTTTGACGTTCTTTATCTTTACGCCGCACTCGGGCAGCCCTGGAAGACGGAATATTGGACGCGCCGCGTTTGCGCGGAATTGTTTGACTCCGGCGCGCGGGGATTTCCGGGCGACGAAGACAACGGTTCCATGGCCAGTTGGTATGTGCTCAGTTCCATCGGGCTTTATCCGCTGTGCCCGGGCACGCCCAGCTATATGTTCACCAGCCCGCTCTTCACCAAGATCACCCTGCTTCTGCCCGGGAACAAAACCTTTGTCATCACCGCCGCGGCCAACACGGAAAAAAATGTCTATGTCCAAAGCCGGCAGTTAAATGGCCGGGAGGACAGCCGGACTTGGATCGGCCATGATGACATCATGCGCGGGGGGGAATTGCGCCTGCACCTGGGATCCTCGGCGAATATGCGGTCCCTCGCGGACGAAGACCTGCCCGATTCCGCATCGCCAAAAACCGATGTCACAGTGTCCGGTCAATGAATTGCGCTCCCGCCACGCTCCACTTCGCGCGGCGGGAGTCCGGGTTACCGGCCGAGATATTTCACGACCGCCGCGGTGCGCGAACTGACCTGGAGTTTTTCATAAATGTTGTGGCAGTGTTTGCGGATCGTCTCAATGTTTACGCCCAGCCGGTCGGCAATTTCCTTGTAGAGCAGGCCTTTGGAGAGCAGTTCCAGCACCTCGCGTTCACGCGCTGACAGCGGGTGTCCGGCTCCCGGTTGCGCCCCTTGATGATAGAAATGCTGCACGATCTTCCGGGCAATCAAGCTGTTCAACGGCGATCCCCCCCGGCTGGCGTCGCGCACGGCTTCAATGACCTGCGCGCTCGAACCCGAGCGCCCTTTGAGCAGGTAGCCCACGGCGCCCGCCAGCAATGATTTAAAAATGGCATCCGCATCCTCGTACACCGTCAGCATGATGAAGTGCGTGCCGGGCAATTGCCCCTTCAACAGGCGCACGCAGTCAATTCCGCTGATGTTCGGCAGGTTGATGTCCATGAGCACCACGTCCGGCTTCTGGCGGGGAATCTCCGCCACCGCATTCTCCCCGGACCGGTGGCTGCTCACCAGGAGAAATCCCGCCACCCGTTTGAGTTGATAAACCAACTGTTCGCGGACGACGTCGTCATCTTCGACCACGCTGACGCGCACCAGATGGTCGTTGGGGGGTGCCTCCGGCATTTCCGGCTTGGGGGTGGGGGTTTTCATGATTTGGGGTCCGCCAGGCCGTTTCCGCCAATGACCGGTCTGGGCAGCAGGCTTTGCGGGACAAACAGGCATACGGTGGTGCCGCGGCCGGGCCGGCTGTTGATCTCCAAGCGTCCGCCGATCCCCTGCAACCGGCGGCGCATGTTTTGGAGTCCGTTGCCATCCGCCGAAACGGCATCGGGGTCGAAACCCTTGCCATTGTCAGCGATGGCGATGCTGACGCCGGCGGCATTGAGCTTTAGCGCCAGCTGCACTTCGGTGGCGGCGGCGTGCGTGACCACGTTCTGCAACGCCTCGCGTACGGTCATCAGCAGATTATGGCGGACCTCGGCGCTCAACGGCACCGAGGGCAGCACGGTGGGCACCTCCAGCAGGCACCGCACGCCGGCCAACGCCAGGTGTTGCTGGGCGAACTGGCTGAGATAATTCGCCAGGCTTTCCAGCGAGTCATGCCGCGGATTGACGGCCCACACGATTTCATCGAGCGACTGGATGGTGCGGCGCGCCGTGGCCGGAATGAGGTCGAACCAGCGGGTCACTTCCTGGCCCTCACGGTGGGCCTCGGTGACGCGATCGCTCAAAAAAACGATCTGGGTGAGATTCGCCCCCAAATCGTCGTGCAGGTCCTTGGCGATGCGCGTGCGCTCCAGTTCCAGCACCCGGTTGCGCTCCGTCTGTTCGCGCCGCTGGATTTCCGCCGTTAGTTGCCGGGTTCGTTCTTCGACTTGGCGCCGCAGCGCTTTAATCCAGATCAAGGCGGCCAGGATGACGACGGCCATGCCTCCCATCAGCATCAACGCCCGCTGCGCCGTCCACCAAGGCGGCCAGGCCAGCACCAGGACGTCCTCGGGCGAGCGGGTCAGAATCCGCACCGCCCCAATGCCCAGGCCGAGTTTTGCATACGGCACCGGATCAACCTGGCAAACCCCCGTGACCCGCAACCGGCTGCCTAACGCGAGTTTCAACGGATCACTTCTTTTCCCCGGCACAAGAACCTGGAGCGTGCGATCCTGCCATTCCAATGCCAGAGCCGTATTGGATCCCTGGGAGTTCCGGTTGCGCAGCACGCCCTCCAACGTCACCAAACTGGAATCCAGCCCGCCTTCTTCGATGCCGCTGGCCGTGAGCGCAACCGGGGTCAAAGTCTGCCGGACACCCAGCCGGGTCAGGGTCGCCTCGGTCAACACCGGCGAGTAACGATGCGTTTCGGCAAACCCGATGGCCTCAACACATTCGCCGGGACGAAATGCCTCACTTGGTTTGGCTGGCGCTTCACTTTGAGGCGTTTGCCAGTACAACCAGCGGGAGTGTCCGAACCGTGCGCCCAACACGACGTCTTCCTTCAGAATGACCATGGCGCTTTCCGTGTCGTCCTGGAGAAACACCCGCGGGCCTTCGTGCAAGGTCACCACGCCTTCCACCTTCACCCGGTGAAAGGAATCCAACGGTCCGCTGAGGCCAAGCAAACTCCCGATCTTTCGGACCGGCAGCTTTGCCCGCTCGGTCGGAGGGGTCACCACGTCCACGTAATCCAATGACGGGATGAGCAAATGGGTCCCTTGCGCCCTCCCTTGAGCATCCCTTGCCGTGACGCCCACGCCACGCACCCGCACGTCCGCATCCACCAATCTATTCACCAGACCGGCCGGGGCCGCCGTCAGCGTGGCCATCAGCTCCTGGCCATAACAGATGATCAGCAGGTGCGACCCGTCCGTTGAATGCACCACGCCGTCCACCTCAATCCATTGCCCGTCAATCCGGCCGCTCATCAACTGGCTGGACGACAGTTTTTGCGGCCGCGGCAGCTTGCCCCGCCCCACGACCGTGATATGGTCCGCCGAGATTTCCGGGCTGCCAACGTCGTCCAATCCGGCCCAGCCATCCATGTCAATATAATCGCCAAATTCCGTGATCTTGCGCTTTTCTTCCACTGGAAACGCCACCTCGATGCCGGCGGTGGCGTCTTGGACAAATCCCTCAAGCTGGTCTGTCACGACTCCGCGGATTCTCACGGGCGGACGCGCCTTAAGCTGTTCCGGGGTGAGCCGCCGGATTTGTTCGATCGTCGTGAGCGTCGTTGGATTGACCGGAGCCTGGGAGGCTTGCGCCGGGAGCGTGGCCAGCGCTGGATGTTTGACCTGCGGATCGGGGATGAGCAACGATTCCCGTCCTGCCGCCCACAGGCTTGCCGCCACCCACTGGCCGCGCTCGTTGAACGCCCCCAGGCAAATCCCGCGAACCGAAACCCTGGATCCCGGCCGGGGCAAGGGAGCTGAATCTTCCCGCCCCACCCAATGCACTCGTATGCTCGACAGGTCATCCTGAACATCAAAGGTGGTTTCATTTCCCGTCGAATGGCGGTATTGGATTTCACCCTCGACCTCCACCCATTTCAAGTCTTCCCCCTCCGGCAAAGGGTGATCCAGCAGCAGGTGCTCGGGAGTCGCGTCCGCCAGGGGACCCGCCAGGCGCGCGCGACCCTGCCCGATGCCGGCCCGGCTGCCGTCCCATTCACTGACGCCCGTGACCAAAATCTTCTGTCCCGTGCCGAAATCTTTTGTCCCCTCGAGGCCCCCAAGTTCGACGCATCCGGTGGCATCCACGAGGCATATTTTATTTTCCTGCGAAGCCCGCCCCGCCACGACGGCCTCAATTCGGACGCGGATCCCGTCGCCGGCCCGCGTGCGCAAGGCCAGCAACTGGCTGAGATTGGTTACGGCGGCGCCGTTTGGAGCCGCATATTGCCATTGAATCCACGAAGCGCGGCCGGGCTCGTCGGTGGCCCAATCCAGCCACTTGGTTTCGGCGCGGCCATCAAACAAGTTTGCCACCGTCTCCGCCGGCGGATTGTCCCCCTGGGCGGAGATGGCATCCAAGAAGATCGGCGTGGGGCCCAGATCGTTCTCTGTCTGGCCCAGCAACTCCAGTTCCGCCAGTTGCACCGAACCCGCCGCGGCCGGGTCGCGGACTTTGTCAATTTGCAACCGGTAAGTTGCGTAGGCGGTATGATTGTTGATCTGGTAAAGATTCCGCTGCTGGCGTGCTTGAAAGACTTCATTTTTACGGACATCGAGGGTGGTCCAAGTCCGGCCGCCGTCATTGGAGCCCAGCAGCCGCCAGTCCTGCGGATCGCGCTGGGGAAAGTCGTTGGCTGAAGTCAGCGCATATTGGCGAATGACTTTCTGGATTTGACCGGTATCCGCGCCCGCCGGAAGAAGGTCAAAGCCGAGCCAGGCGCAAAGAAAACACATCGCCGCCCACCGGCAGAGCAAACCACCTCTCAAAAACCGGGAGCATCGCGGTTTAAAAGGCCCTGGCATGTGTTCCTCTTATTTTGGGCGCCTCCGCGTTCATCGCGGCATCACTTTGAGTCTTACGCCAACTAAAGTATAGTACCCTAAAGTATAGTACCTGGGACGGGTTCGCGCCAACATAAGAAACCGGGGTGTTACACGAACGTGTAATAGACAATTCAGCTTTGACTTGCGAGAGTATATCCAGTTCCAAAATTACTGTCATTGATGATGTCTCGAATCATCTTTGATGGGAATTTTGTGAGGCGCAATAAGCCAAAATGATTGCTCAACAATAAAACCCTCTATGATCAAGAAAACACATTCTGGTTCATGGCTGCGGATATTTCCCGCGGCCGTTGCAATAGTGGCCTTGGCGTTGTCCGCAAAAGCCCAGTTCCTTGGCCCGCTGAATCCCGGTTTTGAGGCCGGAGCCCTGGATTGGAACACGGGCGGCCCCGGTGGTTCGGGCGGCTCGGAAATCTTTTCCAATTCGCCAACCAATGGTCCCAGCGCCGAGGGCACCAATTGCGTTCTGTTGACCGCTGATGGCACGGTTTCACCCCCGAACGGCAACAATCTGCGTTGCAATTATTTCTCGCTGGGGGCGGCCACGCAAGGCAGCAACGCCGTCAGTGTTGACTTCGATTATAATATTCTCAACCCATTCAACTTTGGAGACCAAGTGCGCGTTGATGCGCGTTTTGAGGATGCCACCGGTAATTTCCTGGGCGAGTATGTCTTCCATATTGGCGCCGGCAATAACGACGTCGGGGGGACCGGCTGGCACCACTTTCATGGCGTCGCCGCCGACCCCACGCTGTCGGCGGTCAACATGGACCTGGTGATCTCCATGAATATTTATGGCGACGATATCTGGAGCGATGGGCCGGTTCTGTTTGATAATTTTTCGGTCAACGTCACTCCGCAGGTCGGCCCCAATTACAACGCCGGGTTTGAGACCGGATCGGCCAACTGGAATGTGGGTGGTCCCGGCAACTCCGGGGGCGAGGACATCTTTGCCAATTACCCGACGAACGGTCCCAGCGAGTCCGGTTCGAATTGCGTGATGATGACCGCCGATGGCACGGTTTCCCCGCCCAATGGCAACGATCTGCGGGCGAACAATTTTTTCCTGGGAGCCGCGTCCCGGGGGAATCGCGCCCTCAGTGTTGATTTCGATTATAATATTCCCGGGCCGATCAACTTCGGCGATCAAGTGCGCATCGGCCTCCGTTTCGAGAATTCCGGCGGCGGTTTTTTGGGCGAGCATAACTTTCATATTGGCACACCCAACAACGACACCGGGGGCACCGGGTGGCATCATTTCCACGGGGTGGCCTCGGATCCCACTTTGTCGGCGGTCACCGCGGACCTCCGGATCTCAATGAATATCTTCGGCGACGATATCTGGAGCAGTGGACCGGTTTACTTGGACAATTTCTCCGTCCAAATCACGCCGGTGATCGGGCCCAACAACAATGGGAATTTTGAAAACGGCGGCGCCAACTGGAATGCCGGCGGACCGGGTGGCCCGGGGGGCTCGGAAAGTTTCAACTATTCGTCCAATGGCTGGAGCGCGCCGGGCACCAACTGCGTGATGATGACTGCCGATGGGAGTGTCACGCCCTCCGGCGGCAATGACATCCGCGTGAACGAATTTATACTGGCCAATAACAGCCAGCCCGTCACGATTTCGTTCGACTACAACATATTGAATCCGATCAATCCCGGAAACCAGATTCGGGTGGGCCTGCGTTTTTTTGATAACAACAACAACTTTAACGGCGAACATAACACCTACATCGGCACGCCGAACGGCGACACCGGTGCGCAAGGTTGGAAACATCTATCGGCGACATATCCGGTGCCCGGAGGATCCGTGAATTCTGACATCCGGGTTTCCATGAATATTTTCGGCGATGACATCTGGAGCAGCGGGGCCGTGTTATTTGACAACTTCACAGTCATTACCGGAAGCAACGCGGTGCCCGTGGCCAACAACCTGCTCATGGGCACGCTGACCAATTTGCCGGTGACGCGCCTGGCGGTCGGCGGTGCGCAGGGGGCGACCGATTCTGACGGCGACGTCCTGAACGTCAGTTATGTGGGCCAACCCGCCCATGGCACAGCCGTCACCGACGGAACAAACATCACCTATATTCCGAATCATGGCTACGTCGGAACCGATGAGTTCGGCTTCGCGGTGAGCGACGGGTTCGGAGGCTTGGGCGTTGCCTCGGCGACCGTGCAGGTCAACAGCGGCCCCGGCGCCAACAAGTTCACCCGGAGTTTGAATGCCGGTGCCAATAACTTTGTGCTGTCCTTTGCCGGCGCCCCGGACTGTGACTATGTCTTGGAACAGGCGGGCAGTCTGACGCCACCGATCACGTGGACGCCGGTGTTGACCAACTCGGCGGATGGCGGTGGTTCGGTGGTCTTCAGCAACCAGCCGGCGGGTTCCGCGGGTTTCTGGCGGACGCTCCTGTTGCCATAGGATTGCGCCTGAAGCGGCAGAACCTGAGATTCTTCCGCCTGCAACACCACTTTGCCAAGGGGCAGGGTGGGTTGCGGGCGGAAACATTATAAATGAAGAAGCCAAAAAGCATGTGCATGGAACAGCAGCAGCAGAGCGGCGGATTGAGGCCACCGGATGATTTATTCAGGCGGCGGATGTCATTACGCGGATTCCGGTCCCGGCCGGGTGCCGGGCGGGGGGGCTTTACGCTCATCGAACTTCTCGTGGTAATTGCCATCATTGCCATTTTGGCGGCCATGTTGCTGCCCGTTTTGAACCGGTCCAAGCAAAAGGCTGCCGGCATTCAATGCATGAATCAGAGCCGCCAGCTAACGCTGGGTTGGCTGGTGTATGCGGGTGACTTCAATGAGGCCTTGGCGGTGAATAAGCGGCTTAGCGCCCGGGGCGGCTGGGTCAATGGCGTGATGAGCTTTGCGAGCAACGATACGGACAACACCAACACGACGCTGCTGACCACCAGTCCGGCAGTGACACCGCCCTTGCTGGGGCCTTACGTCGCGAATAATTACGCCCTCTACCATTGTCCGGCGGATAACAGCCAGGCGCCCGGCCAGGGCCTGCGCGTGCGCAGTTACTCGATGAACGGATTTGTGGGCTCGCCCGCCCCCGATAACCTTGACAGCACGGCCTACAAGGTTTTCCGTAAGACGGGCGACTTCCGGACGCCCACCGACATTTTTGTTTTCTTGGATGAACATCCGGACAGCATTGATGACGGTTGGTACATCTTCTGCACCGGCAACGATCCCACCGAAACGGCCCAGTGGGAAAACCTGCCGGCCTCCGGCCATGCCGGCGCCTGCGGTTTTACCTTTGCCGATGGCCATGCGGAAATCCACAAATGGATCGTCAGCGGAACCGTGCAGCCCGTCAACAATTCCGGCGGCTTCAATATGAACGTCGGGAACAATCTCACCGATTTTGATTGGGTCGCCCAGCACGCTTCGGTTTTAAAATGAACTTCAGCGCCCGTGGAAACCCAGTTTCCACGTCTGGCATTCATCTTCAATTCTGGATCCAGATAACTGCCCCGCTTTTCTGAGCGCCTGGATGAAGACGTATAAACCTCATCAGCAAAAGAGCCGGACGCAAGTCCGGCTCTTTTTCCACCAGCGGGAGGGCCCTGCACCTGCCCCCGAGACGCCACACCGGGATCGGACCGGAACTTCAGGCGGTTTGCGCATTTAACCGTGACGGTGGCGACGCGGCTGGAACCGGGCGGGGGCAGGGCGGTTTGGGAAAAAGGGACAGAAAAATGAAAAGGCCCTTGATTCACCGGGGAATCGAGGGCCTTTTCACCGTTTCAAAATGGTGGAGCCAAGGAGGCTCGA
>CAZHIM010000074.1:0-24499 GCA_964532525.1 uncultured Bifidobacteriaceae bacterium | reverse complement strand
TCTACTGAATCACACGGGGCATGTCACGACTGAAATGTCGCCTTTCCTTCACTTGCCGATCCTTCATAATGGCTGGATGCAGTTAGAGATTCCATGCGAGGGATGCGGCACCTGTTGCCGCTGGCCGGGCGAGGTGCGTCTCGACGATGCCGAAATCTCCCGGCTGGCGCGCCAGCAGGGTCTGGCCGAGCCGGTGTTCATCGAACGGCACACCCGGCTGCGGCAGGACCGCCGCGGACTGGCCCTGAAGGAACAGCCGGACGGCGCGTGCATTTTTCTGACCGCCTCCGGCTGCGGCGTGCACGCCGTGAAACCGCAACAATGCCGGGACTTCCCCTCCCTCTGGGTGAATTCATTGTGGGGCAAGGTGCCGCGTGCGGCCATGGAACGGGATTTTCCCATGCTGTTTGCGTGCTCCGCCTTCCGGAATTTTCTCAAAACCGACCGCCGGGCAAGCGTCGCGACAGCCGAGGAGTCACCGCGGGTGTGAGATAAAATTCTTCCGGACTGTTCAAAGCTGGAATTGGCTGAGCGCATCCAATGTGGCGGACCGCGGCTGGGTCGGAGGCCAGCCGCAGCGAGATGGCCAGCCAGCAGACCTGCGGAGTGGCTCGGGCCATTGAATTGCGAACCTTGCTGCGGCTGGCTTTCAGCACAGCCGCGGTCCGACCGCACCTTTCCGCCGGCGCACCGGCATTCAGCCCGTAGATGCGTTTCCGAGACAAACAAACCGCGATTTCATGGACTTCATCAGAAGCGTCCCGCGTTTCGTCTGACGCCCGGTTCTCGCCGCCCCGGCGGTAAAGAATGGTGCCCGCGACTGCCCTGGTTTATTTTGCGCGGGTGCCTGTGGAAATTTCCTCTCCTCAACCGGCAGCCGATCCCGGACTCTGGCTGCTGGACCGCGACGTGGTCTTTTTGAACCACGGATCTTTTGGCGCCTGTCCGCGCCGCGTGTTGGAAGTGCAAACCGGGTGGCGCGCCCGCCTGGAACGCCAGCCGCTCCAGTTCCTCGTGCGGGAAGTGGAACCGCTGCTGGATTCGGCCCGCGCTGTCCTCGCGGAATTCGTTGGCGCCCGGCCGGACGACCTCGTCTTTGTGCCCAACGCCACGCACGGCGTAAACACGGTGCTCCGTTCCCTGGAATTTCAGCCCGGCGACGAATTGCTCGTGACGAATCACGAATACAACGCCTGCCGCAATGCGCTCGATTTTGTGGCCCAACGCTCCGGCGCGCGCGTGGTTGTGGCGCCGATTCCCTTTCCCGTCAGCGGGGCGGACGAGATCATCGCCGCCGTGCTGGCGCACGCCACGCCGCGCACGCGGTTGGCGCTGCTGGATCACGTCACCAGCCAGACGGGGCTGGTAATGCCGATGGCGGAGTTGGTGGCGGAGTTAAACCGCCGCGGCGTGGATACGCTGGTGGATGGCGCCCACGCGCCGGGCATGGTGCCGCTGAATCTCGGGGAACTCGGTGCCGCGTATTACACGGGCAATTGCCACAAATGGCTGTGCGCGCCCAAAGGCGCGGCGCTGCTGCACGTGCGGCCGGATCGGCAGGAGCGCATCCGCCCGCTGACCATCAGCCACGGCGCCAATTCGGGACGGAAGGACCGTTCCCGTTTTCTCCTCGAATTTGGCTGGCAGGGAACATTTGATCCCTCGGCTTACTTGTGCGTGCCGGAGGCGATTCATTTCCTCGGCTCGCTTCTGCCTGACGGCTGGCCGCAAATCATGGCGGCGAACCGGGCCCTGGCCCTGGCTGCGCGCGAGATTCTCTGCGCGCGCCTGCCAATCCCCGAGCCGTGCCCCGCCGAGCTCATCGGCGCGCTGGCGTCCGTGCCCCTCCCGGACGCGGGGCCGGAGGCAATGCCCGGGGAGCGGTTCAACGAATATCCGCTGCAAGACGCGTTGCGGGTGGAGCATCAGATCGAGGTGCCGATCATTTCCTGGCCCGCGCCGCCGCGGCGGCTGCTGCGCATTTCGGCGCAACTCTACAACTCGCTGCCGCAATACGAAGCCCTGGCCGAAGTCCTCGTCCGCGAACTGCGCCGCGCTGGAAGCGGGGCGGCCGCCCCATAAAAAAGGGGCGAGGGACAGGGATGCCCGCCACCCCGCGGAAAACCGATTGCCGTTGGCCGAGTTTAGTAAAGTTTGACCTGCTTGCCCGTGTTCACGGATTCGTGGGCCGCGTCCAAAATCTCAACCACGGTCACGTTCACGTCCAGCGAGGCCAGGCCCGTCGGCACAATTTCCTTCCGCGCGACGGCCGCCAGGTAGGAAACCGGGTCCGCATTGGCGCCCGTGAGCGGCGGCGGCAGGATCTGATTTTCCTTGGGCGATGATTGCGTCCGCAACAGCACCGTGTTCGGTTCCGGCACCAGGATCTGGCCGGTCTGGCCGTAAATCTCCATGTCCTTGCGGTCAAACGGCCAGTTCCAGGACGGCTGCAGAATGACTTGCGCCTTGGGATACGTCAGCACGATGGTGGCGTCGTCCTCGACCTTCGGATAAATGTCCGGCTTGATTTGGAGCGCCACGGCCGTGACGGTCAACGGCCGCTGACCATCCAAGAACCAGGTGGCGAGATCCGCGCCGTAGCAGCCGAAGTCATTGATGGCGCCGCCGCCGTTGAGGACGGGGTCGGTGAGCCAGGCGAGAAAGTTCGTGGAACAGCCGATTTCCTGGGGTCCGCGATGGCCCTGGTGAAACACCATCTCCCAGATGTTGCCGATCTGGTGCTCGTCATGCGCCATGGCGTAAGCCGCGATGTTTCCCGGATACCAGCTCGTCTCGTAATTGACGAACACCTGGATGCCGCCGGCCTTGGCGGCGGCTTGGATGGCGCGCGCCTGCTTGAGGTTGGTTGCCAGCGGCTTTTCCATCATCACGTTCACGCCATGGGCCGCGCACGTCTCCACCACGCGCTGATGATCGTAGGGAGAGGTGAAGGTGGCCACCGCCTGGACGTTGGTGTGGGCGAACAGCTCCTCCATGCTCGGATAAAAGATATTCGAGGGCAGGTTGAACCGGCTGGAATAGCGGGCGATCAGGTCCGTGTTGGTTTCCACAATGCCGACCAGTTGGAGCTGGGTCTGGCCCGGGAGTCGGGGCAGAAAGCCCATGGCATGGTCATGCACCAGCCCGATCATGGCAAACGGCACCGGCGGCTTGGCCTCCTGGGCTGGCGACGCGGAGACGCCCAGACACAGAAGTCCGCAGAGGAGGGAAATGTGGTTGTTCATACGTGGTTGCCAGCCAACCAGAATTCATCCGGGAACGCAATCCTGAAGCCGGTCCGGATTTCCGGTGGGAATCAAAAGCAGCCTGCGTCACAAGCCTCATTTTTGAGTGTGTTTGTCCACAAAGAAGACGGGCGAAACCAAAACAAACCGCCGCGCGAATTTTCGTTTGAAATCCCGCCCGTCTCAGTCCAGATTCCCAACTAAGCTGGCGGTCATCGAATGTTCTGAATGGAAAGAGTGTCTTTGTCCCGTTTTGGCGGCTGGCGAAACCATTTTTTTAAGATATGGAACACGACTTTATGCAACGCGGATACTTGCTGCCGCCCGGCTGCAAGGACTTGATTGACGTTTTGAACCTTCCGGCGGCGAAGGCGGCCATGGATTTTCCCATTTGCATGATTGATCTTCCCAAGTTCGCGCCGCAATTGCTCAAGCTGACCCCCGAACAGCTTGACCACTTGCTCGAGATGTTGAAGCAGGTCGGCTTGGAGTTTTTCAAGTGCGAGCCCTTCTGGCCCCACTCGTCGTCGGCGCCGCTGCCACCGGTGGCGAACCAGATCGTCATACCCGCCGAGACCTCGGTGGCCGGGGTGGCCTCGCTGCTGGGGGAGCGGGTGTCGCGGATCATTGCCGACGTGTTGGAACTGGGCTTCTATGTGACCGCCCAGGACCCGCTCAGTTTCGAGATTATTTCCAGCGTGGCGCGCAAGCATGGCTACCTGGCCATCCGCGCCGCGGTTTAGCGGGACGATGCTGTTAAATGAGTTGTTCCGACGCGGTGGCCGGAACGCGGCCAACGAGGGCGGTGTTGTTTTGCTATAACAAATTCCGCCTTCGGCGTATTCCAAAGTCCGCATTTGACGGTTTGGCGGGCAGCCGGGGCCGGCCGAAAATTCCCCGGTTAATTCGCTTTACAGGGTGATTGTGAGTCTTTATGCTTGCGAACTCATTTGATTATGGAAGCAAAGACGAAGACGATTGAACAGTTTAAGACGCACGCCAAAGACACCGGATCGGCGGATGTGCAGATCGCGCTGCTCACGCAACGGATCAATCATTTGACCGAGCATTTGCAGAGCAATTCGAAGGACCACAGTTCCCGCCGGGGGTTGCTGATGATGGTGGGCCAGCGCCGCCGCCTGCTCGATTATCTGCAGAACAAGGATCTGAGCCGGTATCAGACGGTCACCAAGAAGTTGAAGCTGCGTCATTAATAATAATTTGCGAGAGGCGGGCAGTCTGACTTCAACCAGCCCATCTTTCGCGTTCGTACTGGGAATCGGGCGGTCCGCGCGAACAGTCCGGTTCCTCAACCAACAAGCTCGCGCAAGAAAATCCGCCGCCTTCGGGAAATTTCATTCAGCTCCGAGCCGTTGATCGTTTCGGGGTTCACTGAAGTTCCTCGGGAGGTGGCGGTAGATGATTATGTCACAGAAAATTACCGTTCCGATCGGCGAAAAACAAATTACCCTGGAAACCGGCAAACTCGCCAAACAGGCCGACGGCGCTGTTACCGTCCAATTGGGCGAAACGATCGTGATTGTGGCCGCGGTGGCCGCCACGAAGGCCAAGGAAGGGCAGGACTTCTTCCCGCTCACGGTGGATTACCGGGAAAAGGCCGCCGCCGCCGGAAAATTTCCGGGTGGCTATTTCAAGCGTGAAGGCCGGCCGACCGAAAAGGAAATTCTCACCTGCCGGCTCACGGATCGTCCCATACGTCCGCTTTTCCCGAAGGGTTGGTACAACGAAGTGCAGGTGCAGACCATTCTGCTGAGCGCGGATGGCGAGAACGATCCGGACATCCTGAGCATCATCGGAGCCAGCGCCTCGCTGATGGTCAGCGACATTCCCTGGGCCGGACCGCTCGGCGCCGTGCGCGTCGGCCGCATCAATGGCAAATTCATTGCCAACCCCACCCATGCCGAACAGAGTCAGAGCGATCTCGACCTCGTCTATGTGGGCAACGAACATGACGTGGTGATGTTCGAGGGGTCGGCCAAGGAGATTTCGGAAGCCGATTTCAATGCCTCGCTGAAATACGCGCAGGAAGTGATCCAGCCGATGATTGCCGCGCAGAAGGAGCTGGCCGCGAAGGTGGGCAAGAAGAAGCGCGCCATCACGCTCAAGGTGGTGCCCGACGAAATTCTGGCGGAAGCCAAGAAGCTGGGCGGCGACCGGTTTGTGCCGGCCCTGCTCACGCCCGGCAAGCTCGCCCGCGAAGCCGCCTGCAACGCGATCAAGGAAGAGGTTGGCGCCAAGCTGCTCGAGAAGTTCGGCGAGGAAAAAGTGAACGAATTTGTCATCAACGACGCCTTCTACTACATCCAAAAGGAAGCCGTCCGCAAAATGATTCTGGAAAACGGCAAGCGGCTGGACGGGCGCAGTTTTGACCAGATCCGGCCGCTGGTGAGCGAAGTGGGCATTCTGCCGCGCGCGCACGGTTCGGCGCTGTTCTCCCGCGGGGAAACCCAGGCGGTGGTGCTGGCCACGCTGGGCACCGGCGACGACACCCAGGAATTTGATTCCTACACCGGCGGCGAAAGCACCAAGCGGTTTTTGCTGCATTACAATTTCCCGAACTTCTCCGTGGGCGAAACCGGCCGCATCAGCGGGCCGGGCCGGCGCGAGATCGGGCATGGCGCCCTGGCCGAGCGCAGCATTGAGCCGATGATCCCCCTGAAGGATTATCCCTATGCCGTGCGCGTGACCAGCGAGATCATGGAGTCCAACGGCTCCTCCTCCATGGCCACCGTTTGCGGCGGCACCCTGGCCCTCATGGACGCGGGCGTGCCCCTGATCCGCCCCGTGGCGGGCATCAGCATCGGCATCTGCACCGAGCACAAAGGCGACGAGGTCTCCAAGTACCAACTGCTCACCGACATCATCGGCTGGGAAGATTCGTATTGCGACATGGACTGCAAGATTGCCGGCACCGAGCGCGGCATCACGGGCTTCCAGCTGGACCTCAAGCTCAAGGGCCTGCCGCAGAGCATCATGGAGCAGGCGATTGAAAAGGCCCGCGTGGCGCGGCTCTTCATTCTCGGCGAAATGGCCAAGACCATCGCGGCTCCGCGCAAGGACATCAGCCCCTACGCTCCGCGCATCACCACCCTGAAGGTGAACCCCGAGAAGATCGGCGCCATCATCGGACCCGGCGGCAAGAACATCAAGAAGCTCGTCGAGGAATCGGGCTGCGAAATTGACATTGAGGATGATGGCACCGTGAACATCTTCTCCGTGTCGTCCGACGGCATGAAGATCGCCGTGGACGCCATCACCGGGATGACGGCTGAAGCGGAGATCGGCAAGATTTATCGCGGCAAAGTGGTGACTGTGAAGGAATTCGGGGCGTTCGTGGAATTCCTGCCCGGCAAGGACGGCTTGGTGCACATCAGCGAGCTGGCCAACTTCCGCGTGAAGAAGACCGAGGACATCGTGAAGGTCGGCGACGACATCACGGTCAAATGCCTTGGCGTGGATGAAAAAGGCCGCGTGCGTCTTTCGCGCAAGGCCGCCATGGAAGAGCGCGACAAGGAAATGGCCACGGCCACGGCCACGAACACGGAAACCCGGTAATTCACCGGTCCAATTGCAAAGCGCGGACGGCTCAGAGCCCTCCGCGCTTTTTTTTAGTCAGGTGCTCGTGGGCACCGCATCCCAGTTGGTCGAGTAGCGGCAAAGCCAGTTGGCCGCATAGAGGCGCTCGGAGGCGATGCTGCGCAGTTCATGCCACTCCGCCTCGGTGAGGTCGGCGTAGGCCTTGCCCCGGGCGGGATAGTCGCCACGGGTGGTCTGGAACAGGCCGGCTCCCTCCCAATGGCTGGCGGCCTGGCGGATGATTTGCTCGAAGGTCCAGCCGGCGGGCGGGGGATACTTGGCGGGCTCTTTTTGAATTTGCGTGGTGCGGGCGCGCCAGAGCCACGTTTCCGCCACCTCCCGCGCATACAGGATCTCCGCCTCGTCGCGCAGCCGCGCCGAGGCGATGAAGGAATCGGCGGGAACGAGAATTTGCAGGTTGAAGACCGGCGACGAAGTGGCCACCTGCAAATCGTACGGGGCAATCTGGTTCTCGAGATTGAGCGCCCAGCCGATGACGCACAGCGACTCCGCGCGCCAACTGATGTTCGTGAGCGCCTGGGCGGACCAGGAGCCGGCGGGGGAAAGCAACAACGTCTGCTCGTGCGCGGATACCGCCGGCCACAGGTTCTCGCGCTGGAGCCATTCGGTAATTTGCCGGGCCTCGGCCGGGAGCCGGTCGGGGTTGTCCGTGGCTGCCGGCCCGGAAGGCCGGCGGCGGCGGTGCATCAGCCCCTCGATTTCAAAGCGGTGCAGGAGCGCCCGCAGGCAGAGGGCCCGCTCCGCCGCGGTTTGGGCGGAAACGATCCGGACCTCCGCGGCGTGCAGCGTCCGTTCCAGCGAGCCGGTGGAAACCTCGAAGACGATCTGGTTGCGCGCCGCGCCGTTTAGCGGACGCTGGGCGCTCCCGGTCTGAAGCGTGCGGGGGCAAAACAGGCCGGTCGGCGGCGGGGGCGCCGACGGGGGGTGCACCGCCAGCTCCCGGAGCAGCTCCATGGCCGTCCGGATTTGCGCGGGCCGCGCCTCCCGGCGGCTGCCGCCGTTGATGCCCCAGAATTTTTCGAACAGCCGGGGGAATTTTTTCTGGAGCGTTTTTTCATCGTCCCGCCATTGGTCCCCGGCCAGATCCGCCGGCGTGGGAGAGGCGGAGTCCAGCTCCGTGGTGGTCCGGGCGTGAAACGCTTTGCCAGCCACTTGGAGCAGCGGCTTCAAGGCCTCATTCGCCTCGCCGAGATCCGCCAGGGTCTCCGGGTTTTGCAGCACTTCGTGGAAGGTCTCGCCGCCCTGCGCGATGAGCCAGGCGCGAAAACAATCAAAATCATCGTCCGAACAGCCGCCGTTGATGATATAGGCGGCGGCCCACAGGTCCCGCGTGTAGGATTTGATCATCTGCTGGTGCAGCAGCCGGTCAAAATCAACGATCTCGCTTTCCGGCTGGCGCTCGAGCATTTGTTGCAGGCGGCCCAGTTGACGGCCGGGGTCGCCGTCACTTTCCTGCTTGGAGAGGGCTATTAGTTTCCAAAATTCGGCTTCATTCATGTTATCCAGGGTTCCGCTGATTCTGAATCCGACTCTGATTCTGACTGATCCGACACCGCTCTGAATATTCCGCAAACCGCGACCGTCTGATTGCTTATTGGTGGCGATCTTAATTGGGGTTTTTAAAAAATGCAACCCTGATAATCCCTGACAAACACCCTCCCAGGCGGCCAGCCGCCAACATCTCCGCAAAGCGGGGGCGGCCGGGGTGGATTTCGGGGGATCGGGAACGGTTTATCAAATAATCTTCAACCGCAGGCAAACGAAACAACATTTCCTTTCCAAAAGGCGGGGTTCGTGGTTAGATCGGCAGGGTATTGACAGAGAGTAAACCCAGCCAAATCAGAAGGTCGGAGTTCCACTCGCACGTGATTTCTGGCGTCTGGTCTTGGTGCAAGCGCCCCAAGGGGCGGACGGGAGTCCGGCAATTCAATTTATGGCGACATGAAAACATTCATCATCATCATCCTTTCGGTGCTCACTTGCGTCCTGGGCGGCGATCTGGCCCGGGCGACGGGAGCGGTTTTGTTGCCGGACCTGGTGCCAGTCAGCGTTGGCTCCGCCACCAACCGCATCACCTTTGTGGCATCGTATCCCCAGATGTCGCCCACCTTGTCCGTGGTGTATTCCATAACGAATGAAGGCCCCGGCGCGGCATCTGGATATTGGGCGGATGTCGCGTCGGTTTCCACAAATGGGATGACTTCCGGGATCATTGATTCGGCTTATTTCTATGAAAACTGGTATCCCCCGGGGCTGTCACCGGGAGGCAGCTACACGGTGACGAATGAAGTTCCGCTGCCGCCGCAGTCCGGGACGTATTGGCTGGTGATCGAAGCCGATGCCTTCGACGGCCTCGGGGAATCGAGCGCGACCAACAACACGTTGATCGGTTCAACGCCAGTAACCGTTTCCTACGAGGTGGTGCCGCCGGATCTGGCCCCGGTGAGCGTGGCGGCCGTCACCAACCAAGTGGTGTTCTACCCGCCCGGTCCGCAGGCGCCGAGCGTGGCCGTGGCCTGCGTCGTAACGAACGAGGGGTTGGGCGCCGCCGTGGGATATTGGTATGACGTGATTTCGATCTCAACAAACGCGACCACGAACGGAATTATCAGTTCGCAAGGATTCTGGCAATACTACTGGAATTTGCCCGGCGTGCCGGCGGGCGGAATGTACGCGGAAACGAATGTGGTGTCGCTGCCGCAGCAGAGCGGGACCTACTGGCTGATTTATCAAGCCAATGTTTACGGCGAGCTCTACGAACCAGACACGAACAACAACACGCTGGTCGCATCGGTGCCGGTGACCGTGTCGTACCAAGTGGTGCCGCCGGATCTGGCGCCGGTGAGCGTTAAGGCCGCCACTAAGGTGACGTTCGATCCGCCCAGTCCGCAGGCGCCGACCGTTCAAGTGACGTGCGTGGTGACCAACAAGGGGCGGGGCGCGGCCTTGGGAGGCTGGTATGACATGATTTCAATATCAACGGACGCAACCACGAACGGAATCATCGACTCGCAAGAGTTCTGGCAAGACCAGAATTACCAGGGATTGGTACCGGGCGGGGTCTATGAGGAAACGGACACCGTCTCGCTGCCGCAGCAAAGCGGGCGGTACTGGCTGATTTTCCAAGCCAATGCCGGCAATTGGCTGTACGAGCCCAACACCAGCAACAACACAATGATTGCATCGGCACCGGTACAGGTATCGTATCAGGTCATCCCGCCGGATTTGGCGCCGGTCAGAGTTACGGCCGCTAGCAACCAGATTACCTTCCATCCGCCCGGTCCCCAGCCCCCGACGGTTTCTGTGACCTGCGTGGTGGCCAACAAGGGGCGGGGCGCGGCCGTGGGAGACTGGTATGACATGATTTCGATCTCAACGAACGCGACCACGAACGGAATCATCGCCTCACAAGAGTTCTGGCAGGATGAGGAAGCGCCCGGGGTGTCGGCGGGTGGAACCTATGACGAAACGAATGTGGTGTCGCTGCCGGAGCAAAGCGGGAAGTACTGGCTGATTTTCCAGGCCAATGCGGACGGTTACCTTTACGAAGCGGACACGACCAACAACACGCTGATCGCATCGGTGCCGGTGACGGTGTCGTACGAAGTGGTGCCGCCGGATTTGGCGCCGGTTTCGGTCGCGGCCTTGAGTAACAACGTGACGTTTGACCCGCCCAGTCCCCAACAGCCGACCGTTCCCGTCCTGTGCGTGGTGACCAACGAGGGGTTGGGCGCGGCAACGGGTTCCTGGTTTGACATGATTTCGATCTCCTCCGACGGGACCACCAACGGGATTATCAATTCGGAATATTTCTGGCAATTGCCGAATATGCCGGGCGTGCCCGCCGGCGGAATGTACGCGGAAACGAATTATGTCACGCTGCCAGAACAGGGCGGAGCCTACTGGCTCATTTTCCAAGCCAATGTCGGCGGCAACCTCTACGAATCGGACCTGACCAACAACACCCTGGTGGCGTCCGTGCCGGTAACGGTGTCGTATCAGGTGGTGCCGCCGGACTTGGCGCCCGTGAACGTTTCATTCCTGAGCAATAGTGTGACCTTTGACCCACCCGGTCCCCAATCGGCGAGTGTCCCCGTGGTTTGTCTTGTCACCAACGGGGGGGCGGGCGCGGCCATCGGAGATTGGTACGACGCAATATCGGTGTCCACGAATGGAACCCTGGGCGGCATTATCAGTTCTGAGAACATTTGGCAGTATTGGTACCCGGGTCTGCCCCCGGGCGGAGCCTATCAGCAAACAAACTATGTTTCGTTGCCCGGGCAAAGCGGAACCTACTGGGTGATTTACCAGGCCAATGCTTACGACCAACTCTACGAAGCGGACACGACCAACAACACGCTGGTCGCATCGGTGCCGGTGACGCTGTCGTATCAGGTGGTCCCGCCGGATTTGGCGCCGGTGAGCGTGACGGCGGCCAGCAACCAGGTGGACCTCGTTACGGCCAGTCCGCAGGCGCCGAGTGTGGCCGTGACCTGCCTCGTAACCAACGAGGGTCTGGGTGCGGCCATCGGGTCATGGTATGACGTGATTTCGATATCAACGAACGCGACCACGAACGGGATTATCGACTCACAAGAGTTCTTCGAATTCTGGTTTGGCTCGTCTCCCTTGCCGTCCGGTGGAAGCTATGTTGAAACGGTTGATGTGTCGTTGCCGGAACAGAGTGGAACCTACTGGCTCATTTTCCAGGCGAATGGCTCCGGCGGCATCTACGAAGCCGACCTGACCAACAACACGCTGGTCGCGCCTGTGCCGGTGACCGTGTCCTACCAAGTGGTGCCGCCGGATCTGGCGCCGGTGAGCATCGCGGCGGCCAGCAACCACGTGGTCTTTGATCCGACGAGTCCGCAGTCGCCGACCATTCCAGTGACCTGCGTGATCACCAACGTGGGGTTGGGCGCGGCTGTGGGGGGCTGGGACGACATGATTTCGATTTCCACGAATGGGGGCGCGAGCGGAATTATCAGTTCGCAAGATTTCTGGCAATATCCGTATTCGCCGGGCGTGTCTTCCGGTGGAACCTACGCGGAAACGAATTATGTGTCGCTGCCGGAGCAGAGCGGGACCTACTGGCTGATTTTTCAGGCGAATGCCGACGGCTACCTTTACGAGGCGGGCACCACCAACAATACGATGTTTGACCCAACGCCGGTGACCGTCGCCTACCGGGTGGTGCCGCCGGATCTGGCGCCGCTGAGCGTTGTGGCCGCCAGCCACCAAGTGGTTTTCGATCCGCCCAGTCCGCAGGCGCCCACGGTTTCGGTGGTCTGTCTCGTGACCAACAAAGGGCTCGGAGCAGCCGTTGGCGGTTGGTATGACACGGTTTCCATCTCAACCATCAATGGCGTCACCCCCAACAGCGTGGTCAGTGTCCAAACGTTTTCGGCGAGTCCGCCGGCGATCGGATTGTTGCCCGCGAAAAGTTATCGGGAAACGAACCAGGTGACCCTGCCGGAACAAAGCGGGACGTATTGGCTGGTCTTCCAAGCCAACGCGGAAGGCAATCTTTACGAAACCAATCTGGCCAACAACGTCATAGTTGGGTCCGTGCCGATCAAACTATCCTACCAGGTGGTTCCCCCGGACCTGGTTCCCCTGAGCGTTGCGGCCGCCAGCAATCATGTGGCATTTTCCGCTGCCAGTCCGCAAGCCCAGCCAACGGTGCCAGTGGTGTGGGCGGTGATGAATCAAGGCTTGGGAGCCGCGTCGGGATACTGGTCTGACACCGTATTGGTTTCGACCAATGATACCACCAACGGCGTCATCAGCTCGCAGGGCGTGTTTGTGTTTTGGAGTCCGGTGCCGCTGGCGCCAAACGGAGTGTACCAGGAAACCAACGATATCACCCTGCCGGAACAAAGCGGAACGTATTGGCTCTTCCTGCAAGTCAACAATGACAACTATCTCTACGAGGCCAGCGTCACCAACAACACCCTCATGGCGCCGCTGCCCGTGACGGTGACCACCCAATTAATGCCGCCGGATTTGGCGCCGGTGGGCGTGGCCTCGCTCAGCAACAACGTGGCCTTTTACCCGTCCAGTCCAGGCGCGTCGCCGACGGTGCCGGTGGTGTACGCGGTGACGAACCTGGGGCCGGGGACCGCCTTCGGTTATTGGTATGACACGGTGTCGGTGTCAACGAACGGCACGGCGGACGGCATTGTTGCTTCAGAGGATTTTGACGAAGATTGGGAGTCGCCGGGTCTGCCGCCGGGAGGAGCTTATCAACGCACCAATACGGTGACATTGCCGGCGCAAAGCGGGACGTATTGGCTGATCGTCCAAGCCAACGATTACAACTTCCTCTATGAAGCGGACACCACCAACAACACGCTGACCTCGTCCACACCCGTTTCTGTGACGCTGTATGCGGTGACGCCGCCGGATTTGGCGCCGGTCAGCTTGGTGCCGTTGACCACCAACCTGGCATATTATCCGCCCGAGTTCTGGTCACCGCCGCAGCCGGCGATTCAGGTCGTTTACACGGTGACCAACCTGGGGCCGGGAACAGCCATGGGCGGGTGGGATGACACGGTTTGGGTGTCAACCAACAGCACGGCGGATGGCATTGTCCGTTACCAGGATTTTAACGAGTACTGGGACCCGCCCGGCCTGCCGCCCGGAGGAACTTATCAACGCACCAATACGGTGACGTTGCCGGCGCAGAGTGGAACGTATTGGCTGATCTTCCAAGCCAACGATTACGGCTTCCTTTACGAAACGGACACCAACAACAACACGCTGACCTCGTCCGTCCCGATTTCGTTGACCGTGTATCCGGCGACACCGACGGATTTGGCGCCGGTGAAATTGGCGGCCTTGACCAACCGTGTGGTGTTTCATGCACCCAATCCACAATCCCCGCCCAGCGTCCCGGTCGTGTATGCGGTGACCAACGAAGGGGGCACGGCGTTCGGGAGCTGGGTTGACGTGGTTTCGATCTCCACGAATGCCAGCCTGAGCGGCATCGTCACTTCCCAGAACTTTTATGAATCTTGGACTTCACCCGACTTGCCGCCGGGGGGCACGTACCAGCGGACCAATGAAGTGACGCTGCCGACGCAAAGTGGGAAGTATTGGCTGATTTTCCAAGCCGATGCGTTCAACTACGGCTGGCCCGGTGTAACGGACATGACCAACAACACGCTGATCTCGTCCGCGCCCGTCACGCTGACGTACACGGTACAGCCGCCGGACTTGGCACCGGTAAGTGTGGAGCCGCTTACGACCAAATTGTCTTATCATCCGCTGCTGCCAGAATCGCCGGCCGTGGCGGTGCGCTGCGTGGTGAAAAACAAGGGGACGGGCGCGGCCTCGGGGGCCTGGTATGATTGTGTTTATGTTTCGACGAACATGACCATCAATGGGGCTATCAGTTCGCAGCTTTTCCAAGAACAATGGACCGATCCGGCGCTGGCGCCGGGCGGCGAGTATCAGGCGACGAATTACGTCTGGCTGCCCCAGCGGAGCGGGAAGTATTGGCTGATTTTCCAAGCCAATGATGACGCCCAGCTTTACGAGCCGAACCGGGCCAACAACACCATGGCCGCCCTGACGCCGGTCACGCTGACCTACGGCCTGTTAGCCGTGCCTGGACGAGTCACGGGGATTTCGCTGGCGGCCAATTTTGCCGTCAGCAGCACGAGCAGCACCATGGTATGGAAATGGTCGCCGGTCGCCAATGCCAGCGGCTATCAAGTGGTATTGAACGAATATCTCAACGGGGCCTGGCAGGCAGCGGTGACCAACCAAACCCTGGCGCCGGGTTATGCCTTCACGGGCCTCACCCCGGGCGCCCGGTGCAACCTTCTGATTTCAGCCATCAACGCCGCCGGGGCCGGCCAGAGCTCGACGAGTTCGGCGATTGCCGCGCTGCCGCCGCTGCCGGCACCCTCGGTGCGGGCGCTGACCCCTGCCAGCGTGGTCCTCCAGATCGTGCCGGTGCTGGTGACGAATTATCCGGTCGGCGGGTCTTACGTCTCCGGGGGATTACCAGACAATCTCCCGGCCAATCACCCATCTCGCAGCGCGGCTCCGCTCGTCTCGTCTGCCGACAGCACGGCGGGTTACCGGGCGGTGCAAGGCGTGCAACTGCAGGTGCGGGAATTGCCCGCCTATCAGTACGTCGTCCTTTCGGCGACCGACCTGACCGCAAACGCAGCCTGGGTCCCGATTGCCACCAATACGGCGGCGGAGGAGGGGACTTGGTTCTTTACGGATACAAATAATTTCAATCAAGCGGCGCACTATTATCGCGTCAGGGTCAGCGTGCCATAGCGCCCCTGCTCGCAGCCTCCCACTCAACCAACCCGTAGCGCAGACTTCCAAGTCTGCTGTATCGCGGGTTTCCAACCCGCAGGCGGTCTGCGATTCAACGCGCTCGAACTGGCTGCGCGCCGCCGGTTTGGAAACCGGCGGTACGGACGTGGTGTTCCCTAAAACTGTCGTGCGCCCGCGCCGTCGCCGGGGCGTAGTTTGGGATTGGCATTCAGCCGGATTGGCGTATGGTGATCGCCGGAAAATTTCTGGAAATCATGCCCAAGAAAAAGATCGCCAAACCTGCCGCCGGGCAGCTCTCCGGTGGGCCGATTTCCCGCTTCATCCAGCATCACTACCGCCATTTCAACGCCGCCGCGCTGGTGGATGCCGCCCGGGGCTACGTGGCGCATCTGGACGGCGGCGGGCGCATGATGATCACGCTCGGCGGCGCCATGAGCACCGCCGAACTGGGGTTGTCGCTGGCGGAAATGATCCGCCGCGACAAGGTGCAGCTCATCACCTGCACCGGCGCGAACCTGGAAGAGGACGTCTTCAACCTGGTGGCGCACGACTATTACCAGCGCGTGCCGCATTACCGGCATCTCTCGCCCGAGGACGAGCAGGCGCTGCTCCACCGCCACATGAACCGCGTGACCGACACCTGCATTCCCGAGGGCGAGGCGATGCGCCGCATGGAAAAAGCCATGATGGAAGTCTGGACCCGCGCCGACGAGCGGGGCGAGCGGTTCTTTCCCCATGAGTTTTTTTACCAGGTCCTGCTGAGCGGCAAATACGAGAAACATTACCAGATTGACCCGAAGGATTCCTGGATGCTCGCCGCGGCCAAGAAGCACCTGCCCATCGTGGTGCCCGGCTGGGAGGATTCGACGCTGGGCAACATGTACGCCGCCGCCGTCATTCGGGGCGACGTGAAACACGTGCACACCGTCCGCACGGGCATCGAATACATGACGTGGCTGGCGGAGTTTTACACGACCACCGCCAAGCGGTCGCCGCTGGGCATGTTCCAGATCGGCGGCGGCATCGCCGGTGATTTTCCCGTCTGCGTGGTGCCGATGCTGCACCAGGATTTGCAGCGCCGGGGCGTGCCGCTGTGGGGTTACTTTTGCCAGATCAGCGACTCGACGACGAGTTATGGCAGTTATAGCGGCGCCGTGCCGAATGAAAAAATCACCTGGGGCAAGCTGGGCATCAAGACCCCCAGGTATATCATTGAGTCCGATGCCACGATTGTGGCGCCGCTGATTTTCGCGCACGTGTTGGGGTGGTGATGATTCCGCCGCGAGCCTCGCGCCGGCGCCGATCCTGGCCAAGGCCGGCGCGCAACTTTGCTCATTTCAAAACATGAAACCAAACGACTATTCGGATTCACGCGTCCTCGTCACCGGCGGGGCGGGCTTTATCGGCAGCGCCCTCGTCTGGGCGCTGAACCGCCGCGGCTGCGACAACGTGGTGGTGTGCGACATTCTGGGCAACACCGACAAATGGCGCAACCTCACGCCGCTGCGCTTCGCCGATTACGTCGAGTCGGCGGACCTGCTGCCGCGGTTGCAGAGCGGCAGCCTGGGCAAATTCGACCTTGTGCTGCACATGGGCGCCTGCTCCGCCACCACCGAGCGCGACGCGTCGTACCTGGCCAAAAACAATTTTGAGTTCACCAAGGACCTGGCGAATTGGGCGCTGGCCAACAAGGTGCGCTTCGTTTACGCCTCTTCCGCCGCCACCTACGGCGACGGCTCGGCGGGCATGGAGGACGACGAATCCAAGCTCGATACGCTCCGGCCGCTCAACATGTACGGCTATTCGAAGCACCTGTTCGATCTGCACGCCAAGCGCGGCGGGTTTCTGAACAAAATCGTGGGCCTGAAATTCTTCAACGTTTTCGGCCCGAATGAGGACCACAAGGCGGACATGCGTTCGCTGGTGCACAAGAGTTTTGCGCAGGTGCAGGGCAAGGGCGTGATCCAGTTGTTCAAGAGCTACCGCAAGGAATACAAGGACGGCGAGCAGAAGCGCGATTTCCTGTACGTCAAGGACTGCGTGGCGATGACGCTGCACCTGGCCGCGACGCCCCGCGCCAGCGGCCTGTTCAACATCGGCTCCGGCCAGGCGCGCACGTGGATTGACCTCTCGCAGGCCGTCTTCAGCGCGCTGAAGAAAAAGCCGGTCATCAAGTTCATCGCCATGCCGGACTCCATCCGCGACAAGTACCAGTATTTCACCCAGGCGAACCTGTTGCGGCTGCGCGGCGCCGGTTACGCCGCGCCGGTCACCAGCTTGGAGAATGCCGTGCACGATTACGTGCGCAAGTACCTGGTGACGGACCGGCGCCTGGATCCGTCCGTGGAGTAAGGAGCCGGTAATAAATTGAGGTGGCAAGCTGGCTGGTCCTGTGGGCGGCCGGCGGCGTTGCTCGCGCCTTACAGATCCCTGCGGAGATGCTCGTCGCTCGCGCCTTGCCAGCCGCCAAAATTCCTGCGTCAGCTTGCCACCTTGGTTTATGACCGGCTCCTGAGTGGGAACTTCAGTGAGCGCCAGCGGCGTTCCGGAGATTAGCGCGAATCGCTTGACGTGCGGGGGAGGCTTGGCAGAATCCCTGTACGAACTCTCAATCAATTCTCAAACCTATGGCACGACCTGTCACAATCTTTACCGGACAATGGGCTGATCTTCCGCTGGCGGAACTGCTGCCGCTCGTCAAGAAAATGGGCTACGACGGGGTGGAGCTGGCCTGCTGGGGCGATCATTTCGAAATAGACCGGGCGCTGGCGGAGGGCGATTACATCAAGAAGAAATGGGCGCTGCTGCAAAAGCACGGGCTGTCGTGCCACGCGATTTCGGCGCACTTGGTGGGGCAGGCGGTCTGTGATTTGATTGATGAGCGGCACCAGGCGATTTTGCCGGCGGATATCTGGGGCGACGGCGAGCCAGAAGGCGTGCGCGCGCGGGCGGCGGAACGGATGAAGGGCGCGGCCAAGGCGGCGCGGAAGTTTTTCAACGCGAGGCCCGGGGGCAAGGGCGGGGACGATGCGCCGGCGCTGGTGAACGGGTTCACCGGGTCGTCCATCTGGCACGCGCTGTATGCGTTTCCGCCGACGAGCCAGGAATTTTGGAACCGGGGCTACGCGGATTTCGCGCGGCGCTGGACGCCGATCCTGGACGTGTTCGAAAAGGAGAACGTCAATTTTGCGCTGGAGGTGCATCCCACGGAGATCGCCTTTGACATCGCGTCGGCGCACCGGGCGCTGGCGGCGATCAAGCAGCATCCGCGGTTCGGCTTCAATTTCGACCCGTCGCACCTGGGGTATCAGGGGGTGAACTACGTGAAGTTCATCCGGGAATTCGGGCCGCGGATATTCCATGTGCACATGAAGGACGCGTGGTGGGGGCACGGCGACGGCACGGTGGGGGTGTTTGGCGGGCACACGGATTTTACGGATGCGCGGCGGTATTGGGATTTCCGGTCGCTGGGCCATGGCGACATAAAGTTTGAGGAAATCATCGTGGCGCTGAACGACGTGGGATATCGCGGTCCGCTGTCGGTGGAATGGGAGGATGGGCGGATGGACCGGGTGTACGGGGCCACGGAGAGCTGCGCGTTTGTGCGGAAGCTGGATTTTGCGACGAACCGGGCGGCGTTTGATGCGGCGTTTGCGCGGAAGAAATAGCTTTTGAAGGCGGCGCAGAAACAACCCAATTCATTTCAATTAAAAAATATGAGCAAAAGACCACTTAACGTAGGACTCGTGGGCGGGGGCAAGGGCGCATTTATTGCGCATCCGCATCAGCGCGCGATTCATTTTGACGGCACCCGGCGCGTGGTGGCGGGGGCGTTGTTTCCCGACCCCAAGGTGGCGCTGGAGGAGGCGGCGCAATGGCCGTATCCCATCAGGGGTTACGGCTCCTACGATGAGATGATTGCGGCGAACGCGGCGCTGCCGGAGGCGGAGAAGCTGGATTACATCCTGATCGTGACGCCGAATTTTGTGCACTTCGACCCGGCGATGAAGGCGATGCGGGCGGGGATCGCGGTGTTTTGCGAAAAGCCGCTGTGCCTGACCCTGAAGGAAGCGGCCGAGCTGGTGAAGACTTCGCACAAGCTGAACGTGCCGTTCGCGGTGAGCCATACGTATCTGGGCCATTGGACGAGCCGGCTGGCGCGGTACATCGTGCGCAAGGGGTTGCTGGGGGACGTGCGGTGGGTGGACAGCCGGTATATCCAAGGCTGGCTGGCGACGAAGGTGGAGGCCACGGGGCTGCAACAGGCGACGTGGCGGGTGGACCCGAAGAAAGCGGGCGGCTCGGGGTGCGGCGGGGACATTGGCACGCACGCGCTGATGCAGTTGCGCTATGTGACGGGGCTGGAGGTGAGCGAGCTTTCGGCGCAACTGGAGACGTTCGTGGAAGGGCGGAAGCTGGACGACCATTTCACGGCGTATTGCCGGCTGAACAACGGCGGCCGGGCGCTGGTACGCGCTTCGCAGATCTGCATCGGGATGAAAAACGACCTGGGGATTTTGGTGGCGGGCACGAAGGGGTCGCTGGAGTGGAACCAGGAGGAACCGGAGCGGCTGGTGATCCGGCTGGTGAACCAACCGGATCGGGTGTACTGGCGCGGGGCGGTGACGGCGGGCGACGGATTTTTGCCGAAGGACATGCCGGCCGAACTGCTGGCCGAGCCGACGATTCCGGCGGGGCATCCGGAAGGATTTCACGACGCGTTTGCGCGGCTGCACCGGGGTTTTGAAGCGGACGTGCGGCGGTGGAAGGCGGGCAAGCCGTTTGCCTGCGACGGGACGAAGTACGCGAATGTGGAGGACGGGTGGACGGGGCTGGCGTTTATTGAAACCGCGGTAAAGTCGGCGGCGTCCAACGGCAAGTGGATTAAATTTCCGAAACTATAAACCAACATGAATAAAGTCATCATTGCCGTCGCGCTGGCGGCCACGGCCACCAACCTGGCACTGGCCCAGGACAACAAACCCCATGAGATTGAAATTGACGGCGTGGCCGGGTTTCAAGACACGCCGATGGAGCCGGACGGCTTGTGGCACGTGCATGATCCGGCGCGGCCGCAGCCGGCGGTGGTGACGCCGGGGACGTTCAGCGCGCAGGCGACGCCGCCGAGCGATGCGATTGTGCTGTTCAACGGGACCGACCTGTCCAACTGGCGCGACAAGCGGTCGGGCGAGGCGGCGAAGTGGACGGTGGAAAACGGGGTGATGGTGGCGGCCAAGGGGGACATCGTGACGACGAATCTGCTGGGCGACATGCAACTGCACGTGGAATTTTGCGAGCCGGAACCGGGCAACCATGCCGGCCAGGACCGCGGCAACAGCGGCGTATTCCTGATGGGACGGTATGAGATTCAAGTGCTGGACTGCTATCACAGCAAGACGTACGCGGACGGGGCGACGGCGGGGCTTTACGGGCAACATCCGCCGCTGGTGAATGCCTGCCTGCCGCCGGGCGAGTGGCAGACGTATGACATTGCGTTCACGGTGCCGCATTTTGACGCGGCCGGCAAACTGCTGACGCCGGGCTACGTGACGGTGTTCCACAACGGGGTGCTGGTGCAGAATCACCAGGCGTTTCGCGGCGATACCAACTGGCGTTCGCTGGGCAAATATGTGCCGGTCGGCCCGACGGGCCCGCTGGCGCTGCAGTTCCACAATCACCCGGTGCGTTTCCGGAACATCTGGGCGCGGCCGATCACGGTGGACAACGAACCGTAACGCGTGAAACCCCGGAATTTGACGAGACTATGAAAACGATTGCGACACTATTGACCGTGGCCCTGCTGGCAACCGCCTTGCAGGCCGCACCCAAGAAGCTGCTGGTGGTGACCACCACGACGGGCTTCCGGCACAGTTCGATTCCGACGGCGGAACGGATTTTGGAACAACTGGGCAGGGACAGCGGCGAGTTCACCGTGGACTTTGTGCATCAGCCTCCGGGGAAACCGGCGGACTTGCAAGCCGGCGCCACGGACGAGGAAAAGGCGGCCCACCAGGCGGCGGAGGCAAAATGGGACGAGAGCCTGAAGGCGGCGCTGCAAAAGCTCTCGCCGGAGTCGCTGAAGAGTTACGACGGCGTGGTGTTTGCGAGCACGACGGGCGACCTGCCGATTCCGGACCGGCAGGGGTTCCTGGACTGGATCAAGGCGGGGCACGCGTTCATCGGGATTCACGCGGCGAGCGACACGTTTCATCACTGGCCGGGCTACATTGACATGCTGGGCGGGGAGTTCAAGCATCATGGCCGGCAGGTGTCGGTGGATTGCCTGAATCAGGATCCGCAAAATCCGGCCACGGCGATGCTGCCCCCGACGTGGACGATTTCGCAGGAGGAAATCTACCAGTTCCAAAACTACGAGCCGGCGAAGGTGCATGACCTCCTGATTTTGGACAAGCATCCGGAGGACAATTCGCCCGGGCATTTCGCGGTGTCGTGGTGCAAGAGTTACGGCGCCGGCCGGGTGTTCTTCACGTCACTGGGCCACCGGGAAGACGTTTGGGATCCGGACCCGGCTTTGAAGGACCGGAAGAACTCGCCGGAGATCAGCAAGGCGTATCAGGCGCATGTGCTGGGCGGGATCGAGTGGGCGCTGGGGCTGAAGGGTGCGCCGGTGAAGCCGTGAAGCAAGGGGGGAGCGGCGCGTTTGGCGCCGCTCCCCCCATTCCGTTTCCCCGCGGAAGACGGTCAGGGTTTGGATAGCAGCAGGCAAAGGTTCGAGACCAAACCGAATACAAACAAGCGCCAGATCCAGCGGTAGCAGTCCGCCAGGTGGGTGGGCACGGATTTGATGCCGAAGGTGAACAGCCGGATGGCTCGATAAGTTGGGAATTTTGCCCAGGCAAGAAGGCACCCGCCAGCGATCATCAGAGTGAAACTCGCCAGAAAAAAACGATCTTGGTAGGACCCTTTTATTCTACCAAACTCCGCGCCGGTCCGGGAAGAGGGTGGGTGTGCACCAAACCCCATTGGGAATACCGATCCCGCCCATTCTCAGGGAAATTTGCTGCCCACCAAGTTAAAAAGTTGAATTATCTGCCAGTTGCGAAATTCGGGCTAATGGAAAAACTAGACATGGGGTTCTGGGCATAGATAATGAACGCCACCGATGTCCGGGCCAAAGAAATATGATTTTCTTATAGCAGGTGCCGGCTTTGCCGGAGCAGTCTTGGCGGAGCGGTTAAGCTCGCAACTGGGCAAAACGTGCTTGGTGGTGGATCGCAGGACGCATATTGGAGGCAATGCCTATGATTACTACGACAATGCAGGGGTTTTATTGCATCGATACGGACCGCATTACTTCCGGACCAACTCGGAGGCGGTTAGGAACTATCTCAACCAGTTTACGGCTTGGCTGCCAGTGCAATACAAAATTCTTTCGTGGATAGAAGGCCGCTTTTGGCCCTTTCCCATAAACCTCAATACTTTTGAGCAACTGCTGGGGCATCCTTCAACACCCGAAGAAATGGAGGCCACCCTGAAAGAGTGGCGGGTGCCGATTGCCAGGCCCAGCAACTCGGAGGAAGTGATTATTTCCCAGGTCGGCGTCAAGCTGTACGAGATGTTCTTCAAAAATTACACGCAGAAACAGTGGCGGCGGCATCCGCGGGAGCTGGACCCCTCGGTGTGTGGGCGCATCCCGATCCGAACGAACCGGGATGACAGTTATCTTTCGGAAAAATTCCAAGCTCTGCCGCTGGAGGGGTATGCCCGGATGTTTGAGCGCATGCTGGCGCAGCCGGGAATAACGCTGATGCTCGGGACGGATTATCGCGAGGCGGTCCGACAGGTGCGTTACCAGCACCTGATTTACACGGGACTGATCGATGAATACTTCGATTTGTGCTACGGTTCGCTGCCGTATCGCTCGCTCCGCTTTGAGCCGGAAACCCTGGCGCGGGAATATTTCCAGCCGGCCCTGCAGGTTAATTATCCGAATGACTTTGAATTCACGCGGATCGTGGAAATGAAACACGCGACGGGCCAGAAAATGCCGGTCACGACGATTGTCCGCGAATACCCCGAAGACTATCAGCCGGGCCGTGAGGCCTTTTATCCCATTCCGGCACCGGCGGCCCAAGCGCTTTACCAGCGTTATGCCCAACTCGCGGGGGCGCAAAAAAACGTCACGTTCGTGGGCCGCCTAGCCACCTACCACTATTATAACATGGACCAAATCGTGGCCCTGGCGCTGGCTAAGTTTGAACGATTGAAAATATCCTATTATGAATAACATCAAAATGAAGATAGTTCGCCCGGTTATGTTGTGGCTTTTCCGGCAGCTGGGCTCGGACATTTTAGACGCGGAAACGGGCGCGGTGATTAGCCGGGCGCTGCTGGTGCCGTGGCGCGGCCGGATACTGATTTTGGGAACCGTGCCCGATCTCGTGCCGGTTTTCCAGCCCGAGGCGCGCATGGTTCAATGGAAGCGCACGCTCGGATTCACCTGCCATCCCGCCCCGGATTTCCCCCATGAGCCGCGTTCTTAGCCTGGTACTCGCCCACCAGCCGGCCGTGCAAATCCAGCAATTATTGCGCTGGTGGTCGGATTATTCGAGTTTGGACAGCCTGTTGATCGCCTACGGCGGCACGGAAGAAAACTTCCGATCTCTGCCGGACGTGCCCCGGATGTTCATTGATGACGCGCGGTTGAAGGGCAAGGATTTGCAACGCGAAAAGCAAAGTTACGGCGGCATCTGGCGCGCAACCGCCAAATTCCTGAGCGAGCCGGCCAACCGGGACTTTAGCCACATCTATTTCGCTGAGTACGACCACCTGCCGGTGGTGCGAGACATCCACTGCAAATTGCTGGAACGGATGCAGGTGGAACAGGCGGATGTGCTTGCGCATCATCTGCGGCGAGTGGACGGCACCGCCAATCCGTTTTACCTGAACCACATCGCCGATCCGGCGTTTCGGCCGTTCTGGCGGAAAATCAGCCGGCGCACCGACAAAACAACCGTCCTGCAAATGATGGGTTCAGCTTCATTCTGGACGCGTGAAGCGTTCATTCAAACGGCTAACCAGCCTGAAGAGATAAAGGTCTATTTGGAACTGTTTCTGCCCAGCGTTGCCCACCATCTGGGATTCCGCCTCCGGGATCTGAAAGAACAAAACGAGTGCGTGAGGCATGCTCCGTTTGAGTATTTATCCGTGAAGTATGCGCGGCAAAGGGGGAACTGGGCGGTGCATCCCATTAAGAAGTTGACATAATTTGCCACAACCTGGCGACCTTGAATGGGTCACCCATTAAGGCGTCAGTTTTAGGCCAGCCGGTCAACTGCGTAAAAAACGTGAGCAGCTCACCGAAGAGAAAAGCA
>CAZHIM010000073.1:0-24515 GCA_964532525.1 uncultured Bifidobacteriaceae bacterium | reverse complement strand
GTGTAAAACTCGTTGTACTCCTCCTCCTTGATCTCGTTCTTGTTCCGCGCCCAGATCGCCTGGACGGTGTTCAGCCGCTTGCCGTTCAGTTCGATCGGGAACGGTACAAAGCTCGAATACCGCTGGATGATGTGCTCCACCGTCCCGTCCTTGGCGAAGTCCTTCGCGTCGTCCTTCAGCTCCAGCGTCACCTTCGTTCCCCGCGGCAAATCCGCCGCCGCCGCCAGCTCGTAACCGCCCATGCCCTCGCTCGCCCATTCCCAGCCCGTTTCCGCCGGCACGGACGAGCGGCTCAAGACCGTCACCTTCTTCGCCACCATGAACGCCGAATAAAATCCCACCCCGAATTGCCCGATCAGGCCCACGTCCGCCTTCGCGTTCTCCGCCATCTGCTTCAGAAACGCCTTCGTTCCCGAATGCGCGATCGTCCCCAGGTTTTCCACCAGCTCGGCGCGCGTCATCCCCACCCCCGTGTCCGTAAAGCTGATCGTCCCCGCCTTCTCGTCCGTGCTCACCGTGATCGCCGGCGCCACGTCCGCCTGCTGCACCGCCTGGCCGGACGATTGGTTGAACCGCAGCTTTTCGCACGCGTCCGCGGCATTCGAAATCAGCTCGCGAATGAAAATCTCTTTGTCCGTGTACAGTGAATGCACCACGATATCCAGCACCTGCTGAATCTCCGCTTGAAATTGATGTGTTTCTTTTTCGCTCATAAGGTCCGTTGTATTATGACAGCCCGGGCCGCTCGTCAAGAAGTACCCCGGCCCGGCGGGGCGCAAAACGGAGGATGGAGGATGGAGAATCGAGGATTGACCCGCAATTTCGACGCGCCCGGCAAACCCGTTCGCGTCTTGGACTGCGCCGGCCAAGCGCCAGCGGCGACGGCGCTTTCGCACGCACGCGCAAGCCGCGAGCTTTTGCGGACCGTCGCCCGCACGAAAGCGGCGTGGCTGTGTCGCAAACCAACCGCAGCACCTTCGCAGGAATGACCGCGTCGGAAATACTCAACCCGGCTTGCGGACCCGACGCGCTGCGGCTGATCCGTCGCCGCGCGGGACACAGCCGCGGTCCATTGCAGGGGCGGAGGAGGAAATCCAGGCGTCCGGGCCAGGGGAGCCGGGAGTTTTGGGTTCTTTTTGAGGGCAAAAAAAACGCCAAAAATGCGCGAAGCCATTGTATTGGAATAAGATCCGCAGATATTGCTTTGGGTTCGTTTCGTAATTTTCATGATTCAAGGCCGGAGCGCGGATCGCCGTTTGACGGCAAAATGGAGCAAGAAGATTGCAGAATTGCGGAGAGCGTGACGCGACGGGGACGCGCGGGGACGCGGACCGCGTGCGGCTGAACGCGGCCAACCCCTCCTGCGGCTGCTGGCTGGCAGCTTTCACCTGACCAGCATGACATGGATTGGGCTGGGGGCGTTAGCCGCTAACGCAAAATGCGTAAATGGTTGAGCGGGAAGCGAATTTAAATCCGAAAAAAACAAGGCGTGACGCGAATTGCTCATTGGCACGAATTTTTGCTCACACGAAGGCACGTTGGACACGAAGACGCAGCGTGGCAAAGCCGCAACCAAAGACGATGGAAAATAGAGAATGGATGATGGGTCCCAATTGCACAAAAAATCTTGCCAAAGTTGCGCGATTCTGAGGAATAGCCCTGCAGAGAAGCAACGTTCATCTGTGGTTGAACTGAATCGTTCCGGACGGGGAGGGTATCCATGGGCAGTGGCCGTGAACGTGAGTTCACGGCAAACTTCTTATTGACACTGAGTTATAGGCTCAGCTTAACAGCCTGGGAGGCCCGGTCGTCTCAACGCCGGGTCATGGCCAGCGCGGGCGCGAGTCCAAAGAGTTCGTGAATCCATTCGGATGAACCGCGGGTAATATACGTAATGCCAACAGCATCCGATGGACCTAGGTCCAGACTCTCGTTTGCCCCGTGACGTTGTGAGAAACAACTCCAATACCGATCCGCATCGCCGTGTCTAACGGATTATTAATTAATTTTTCTTGCTTTTTACTTCTCAACAGCATCAAATCCAGACAAGTAAACACGTTGGAAACCTAAACTAGCTAGTTATATGAACGCAAAGGTAATGTGTGTCACCTGGATGCTTTTGTTCCTCCAGACTATCACTCATGCACAGACTTCTGCGTCCCGGTCCAGCAATTCCGTGATAGTCGTGAAATGGGCGACCCATCCTGCCCTAGACGAGTTGCAGGACGCTTTTGTTTCAAACCTAAACGAATACGAAAAAACAAATGATCCAAAAATTCATTTCACACTAACCACATTTAATTGCGACGGGGACAAGCAAAGGGCCATTGAATTAGCAGAAACACTCTTTCGTCCCAATGTCCAGCTGATTGTTACACTTGGCACGCCTTGTTCTCAAGCAATATGCAAAATTGGCAGCAACACCCCAGTCCTCTATGCGGCGGTATCGGACCCGTTAGGAGCCGGTCTGTTTAACTATCCAAATATCACAGGAATTGCAAATGTTAGCTCCGAAATCATCAGCAATGCGCTTGGTGTAATTGCTACCATACAGCCACAAATAAATAAACTCGGCACGATCTACAATCCCCTTGAACAAAATTCACTATTTGTGCATGCAATGATTGAAAAGCAGTGTAGTTCCAAAGGCATTCAATTGATTTCACGACGCATATCCGAAACGGACCGTCTTTCAGAGGCAGCGCAAAATCTGTACAAAGTTGAAAATGTGGACGCCATCTATTGCGCAAATGACAATAAGGTAAATCTGGGAATTGCCGGAATCGTAGCCGCTTCGTTGGACGCAAAAAAACCCTTCATTATCGGCGAAATCAGTGCAATTAAAAGCGGAGCCTCCTTGGCAGTTGGGGTGGACTACACATCTACCGGGAAAAGCTTGTCGGAATTAGCTATCCAAATACTTTCCGGACAGCAGGCGAAGTCAATCCCCCCGACCCGCACCACAACAGCTCGGATCATCTTGAACTATAACGTATTAAAGGAGATTACACTTGACGTACCGGCAAGCCTTTCAAGCAGAGCTGAAATCTATAAGGAGTCAAAGTGAATGACTTTTTGACATTTCTTGGCAACTATGAACGGCCGATAAATCACGGTCTATATTACGGGCTTGCAGCGATCGGTTTATCGTTGACTGTGAGGTATCTCAAGACGCCAGACTTTACCACCCTTGGTTCCATAGTGCTAGGAGGAGTGGTGGGCACATTTATATTTCTCGAGCTAGCCTCGCATCCAATTATTGCTTCCATTGTTGGTTGTGTTGGTGGCTTTTCCGTTGGTGTTCTTCTTGGAATAGTCACGCATTTTCTGAAACATATGGTGCGTATCCCACTTGCATATGCAGGAATATTAACGTATTTCGCATCAATGAGCGCTGCTTATTTTATAGCACCGGACGGGTATTTAGAATTAGACCGTCGCACTAAAACCATATTTACATACATGACGGGCCCCGAAAGCATGATCGTAGCGATGGCTATTATTGTCACTGCGTCTTGGTTGTTGCACCGAGAATTCAAGCGCAAGAATGGAAAATTGATAATTGCGATGACTTCCTCCGAAGCGTTTCTGAAATTGCGTCATCCATGCCCTGCGAAGACAACACGGCTTATCCTGACAATCTGCAACGGTCTTGTCGGTCTATGCGGCGCGCTATTCGCAATTCGAGATTCAGACGCACCGATCAAGGGTGGCAACGAAATGACTTTTCTGTTGGTAAGCTTAGGCTCAATATATGTGTTCGAGTTTATTTCTAGTCTATTCCTAAAAATTTCTGACGCCTCATTGGACACATCTGAGAACCCAATTAGCATACTGAACAAACCGGCCGTCAACCATCTGATCCGGCTGGTGTGCGGGAAGTTTTCTTCAAAGAATGACGAGTCGAAAGGGATTTTTGTTGCCGCTTGCGGGTATGCAACATGTTGCGTTTTATTGCAGTTGCTGTTTACGGGTGTAAGCTTCATCGCTTGGTTGCCAGCGCATTTCGAATACGCGGCTACCGTAGCCGTGATCGTAATTGTCTTGTCTTGCGGTACCCGCTTCCGATCCAAATGCTAAGAAAATGACTGAGATGTTGCGCAACCATAAGGGATATTCCGTAAGGCTAGACCATATTTCGTTTAAGCCCCCTCGATTTCTTTCAAAGCCGGTCTTGAACGACGTCTCGTTGACAATTGAACCCGGCCAGATCGTTGCTGTGATCGGCGAAAATGGGAGTGGAAAGAGTTCAATTCTTGCGGCTATAGCGGGTGAACTTGACTACTGGGACGGGGACGTTATGATTGAAAATGCCCACATCACAGCCCAAGCAAGGAAGCTCATTGATGGCGTTGGAATTGTGCATCAGGATGAAAACGCCGATTTGGTGCCCCATTTGAGCTTGGCCGCAAACATTTATATCCGAAAGCTTCAACGGGAATTTAACGCAAAAGTCATGCGCTTTCTGGATGGAAACGAAGAGCTAGAAAAGCAAGTCCGTACAGGCCTTGCAGAGCACGCGAAGTGGTTACACGAGCCGATGGAAACATTGGTCGGCAGATTGAGCGGTGGAGAACGACAAATGCTCAATGCCGCAATTGCCATTCATTTCGAGAACGAATGCAATCCCTGTCGCCTCCTTCTATTGGATGAACACACTTCAAAGCTCTCATCGAAGAACTCCAGAAAGGTATTGTCCTATGTGTTGGAAGAGACGAATAAAGTTTCTTGCACCGTCGTTATGGTTACCCATCGACTTGAAGACGTAACAGCTTTTTGTGACAGAGCAATCATAATGGGCGAGGGTAAAATTATGAGAGACCTGACCCGACGGGAATTAGTGAAATTAAATACCGCTGATCTTGAAGCCATGTTTTGAATCACAACGCTTTTTTAAGAAATGCTTTAAATGAACGAGACGCGGACAGATATGTTTGGACTTTTTGATGTCGCAATATATGGTGTTGGAAGAATCGGCGCAGCCTTGGCGCATGAGGTTGTTCGCCGCAAGCTATGTTCAACCCTTTTTATTACTAACCGCAGCCTGCGTAGGTTGGACGGAATTGCCCTTTCACTTCAGATTGGTGCGTCGGCATATAACAGTCCGGTTAAGATTAGAACTTTCCAAGGCAAATTGCCGGCAGCCGTTCGCGTCGTCATAATAGCCATCAAGGAGGATTATGATCCGCGAGTCCTTTTGCAAGATGAGAAGCTTCCATTTGGAATTCAAGCCAACGTTCGTACCATTGGTCTCCGCAGGGATATTCCACTTGTCAGGGACGTTTGCCGTAATTTAGGCAGTTTCGACGGATTGATTGTTGTGCTTACTAACCCCGTCGATCTTTTCTGCGCACTTGTCCGCGAGTGGGTGCCGGAGGCCTCTGTGGTGGGACTTGGGTTGAGCTTGGACACGGCGAGACTTTTGTTCGAGGTGCAATCCGATGGTTTTTCGGTTCAGAGCGGCGATGGACTTCTTGGTGGGGTGCACATAGGGCGACTTGTTCCATTACGTAGCTTGTGGCCCATGGGTGGATCAATGCGAGGAATGAGTGCGGAGACACTCGATAAACTTATTGAACGTTCTGGCAAAATTGGTCCTCGCATCGTCCGCGACCTGGGGTTTACGTTATATGACTGTATGTCAGTTTTTGGAAATGATATCGAAAAAATCCTACTTCCAAGGACGGCCCACCAGTTTTTGCTTGCATCAATCGCCGAGGATGGTCGTGCCGTTGGTCGCCCTCTGATTCCATCGATTTCCTTTAAAATGACACCAGTCGGAATTTCTATGGAAGAAGAAAGAGAGATATTGTCCGCAGGCGATTTGGTCGGGGATATGCTCGCGTTTATGAAAGCAAACCGGGCTTTTGCGGCGCTAATTTCCTAAACAGCCGCAACAAAGGGGTCAACCGCCGTTGGCGCTGTCTGTTCCGCTATCGCGGTTCGCGTCGCGAGTCGGCGGTGGCTCACTGCATGGGCGTTAGGCGGAGTTGAACGATGAAAGCAAAAATCACAAAATTCATTTTGCTCTTATCGGTCGTCGTCTTGGGCGGATGTTTATCTACGAATCCCGACAAAGCCCTACATGCAATTAGTCAATGGATTCCTCCGGGCACGCCGCAGGAAGATGCTATCAGGATCTTGAATCAGCACGGCTATCAAGGCGGGCCATGTGGGAGAGAGTGGAGGCATCCAAAAGGGGGAACTGTTTTTGGCTTTTCGCACGAAACCAAAATCCTGAAAAATACGCGTTGGTTTTTCGTTCGCTTCAAAAACGGAAAGGTAGATTCAATTGCTCATTGGGGGATTGGCAACGAATTCTTCGATTTCTTGTACCATGATACTAAGTCAGAAAAATGATATGTATTTGCCGCCTAACGCTTTTCTTATGAAAACGTCGCCGCCTAACCATTCGCCGGAGCAGACCGCCGTTAGCGGCTTCTGGTCCGCTGTCGCCGTCCACGTACGAGTCGGCGGTGGCTCGTCTTATGGTCGTCAGACATCGTGCCACACACCACATGAAATCGAATAACATAGTTCACGGAGGTGGCTGGATTCAGCGCCAGTCTGTCCGCAAACCAAAGACCCGGTTGTTTGTCATTCTCTCTCTGGTTTGGCTCGTGGTTTCTGCCTCGGCCTCGGCTTCATTTTGGTATGCTAGCTGGCCACCGTCGTTTTCGGCTGTGAATTGGTTGTGTGTTTTATTGATGTCGCCAGAGCCGGTGTTCATTGTTTTGGCCATCAGGTATGCGCTGACGGAGCCGCCACGCAGCGTCACAGAGCAAATTCCGAATCCAGACTATGATCTTCGGAAGTTATATTAATTGTGGAACGTGAGTGGAAGGGGTCACCCATTAAGGCGGGCGTCAACGGCAAAAACGTTTTCGTCCCCGGAAACGGGCCATAGTTTGGTTCGTTTTCTTATTGTAAGATCAAACCTCCGGCTTCCGGTATGCCAGGCGCACAATCCAGTCGGCAATGAAAAACAGGATGAGGCCCACGGCCAGCGACGGTATGCCGTCGGCAAAAAAGGTGAAACTCGAGGTTTGATCCCCCGTGTCCGTCGTCAGCATGTTTTCCACCAGGTTTTCCATTCCACCCCAAAGCTCCCACAAGCCGAACAGGAAGATCAAAAATCCCGCGGCCCGGACAAAAACTCCAAACAGTTCAGACGCTTTCATAGGATGATTAAATTGGGATTGGCTCCGTTCAGCAAGGATAAAGCGGGCCGCCCACCGCTGCGCCGCCACACCCTGTTCCCCGCTCCCCGCCGCACCGCCCCTAGCCTTGGATGACCAACTGAATGTTCTCCGGCAGATACTTCGCCACCTCCGTCACCACATTTCCCTTCAGCAGCTTCGCCAAACCGGACCGATGCGGCGAGCCCAGCACCAGCATGTCCGCGCCGATGGTCGCCGCCATGTCCAGAATGGCCGCCGCCGGATTCTCGCTCACCGCGTAAACCGGCACCACCGGCACCTGATTCTGCCGCCCCAGCTCCAGCATCGCCGACATGATGCCCACCGCCTTGGCATCGTTCTGCCAGCACTGCCGCTCGTGATTGTTGGCCGCCTTCGGCATGGCCAGCGCCAGTTCCTTGATATAGAGCACGTACAGATTCCCGTGGCGCAGCCGCGACTCCTCCAGCGCAAACTGCAGCACCGGCGTGACCCCCCGCGCCGCCACCAGCACCAGTTGCCCCGGGGCCGCCGGCAGCGGCGGAAATCGCGCCAGCAATTCCTGGCTCTCCGCCACCGCCGCCGCCAGCTCGCGTTTCATGGTCACCGTCTCAAAACCCGCCCGCTTCATGGCCCACCAGCGCAGCCCGAAGCCCGCCAGCAAAACGCACGCCGCGAAAAACAGCGCCGCCGGCTTCGTCTTGGCAATCGTCATTTCCACCGCGAACAGAATCCCGAACGTCGTGAACATCACCGCCAATTCCCGCCAATTCAACGCCAGCTTCCGGTTGAAACAGCACGCGCCCAGATTCACCGTGATCGCCCCCACCACCCCGATGGCGTACATGTCCGCCAGCGAGTCCAGGTCCTCGGACAATCCCACCAGGGTCAGCGGCAACAGCACGGCCACCACCAGCGGCAGCCACGGCACCCCGTGCGAATTCAGCCGGGTGAACGGCCGCGGCATCTCCCCGTCGCACGCCAGCATGTACAGCAGCCCCACCATCGCCCCGATCGCCGTGTTCACCGCGCTCAGCAGCAACAACCCCACCACCGCGCCAATGATCATGCCGAACACCGCCCCAAACTTCGCCCCAAACTCAAGCCCCCCGTAATGCTCCCCCAGGAACCGCAGCAGGTCCGCGTAACGGTCCGCAATCACCCCGCCCAGGTCGTGCGGCAGTGACAACATCGCCCACCCCAGCAGCGCCGTCCCCGCCACCACCTCAATCGCCACCGGCCAGATCGCTTTCTCGGCCGTGCGCGTGATGTCCGGCTGGTCCGGGGTGGCGCCCGGATCCAGCACCATCACCCCCGTCAAATTCGCAATCGCCTCCACGCCGCTCAGCGCCAGGATCACCCCCACAAACGCCGTCCAGTTCTTCCCCAAGCCCGCGTGCGGCGCCTCCAGGTGCGCCAGCGTCAGATGCGGCGCGCTCAGCACAATGATCGCCACCACCACCAACACCATCGGCACCGCCAGCGACACCGCAATGGTCCCGGAATGTTTCGGGCCGAAATAATTCACGAACCCCACCAGCAGGATGAATCCCAGCGTCGCGACTTTGAGCCAGTGGGCGTGGACGCCAAAATAGCTCATGGCGTCCCAGCAGCTCATCGCCGCCGTCACAATGAAATCCGCCAGCAACAGCAGCGAACCCAGCACCGCCAGCACCCGGCTCTGCTCCCGCGCCGAGGAATACACCCCGCCCCCATCCGGAAAATGCTTGCAGACGATGATGTAGTTGTACCCCACCAACCCCGTCAGCAGACACACCGCCAGGATGATCGGAAACGACGCAAATCCCGCCGCCACAAACGCCAGCCCAATCACGTAAGCCTTGCTCGTGCCCCAATCGCCATAAAGCAGTGCGGCGGCGCGCGCCCAGCCCACATTGCGCGGACGGTGTGTGATGATTTGCATCTCGGTGGCCCGGCTCAACCCTGCCCGTGATTCCTCCCCACCCCCCGCTGTCCGCCCGGCGCCCCCGCCCGGCGGCAGACACTTCTCCTGCCGGCCCTGACTCGTAGAATGGTTTGCATCGAATCTATTGATCAATTCCCGCGAATTGCGGACCGACACTTATATCTCCTTCCGGCGGAAATGCCAAGAACAGAAGGCCGGCGGAAGCGAAGGTAAGGTCCGCAGAGGACGCATCTTCCGCCCCACTGCCTGCGCCCGGTGAAGACCTGGTTTTTCCTCTGAATCGCCATAAAAACCGGCGGGAGATCAACCCCCGTTTCGTCCGGTGCCGGTTCAACCGGACCGCATCTCCTCCCGGCCTCGCCAGCCCTTCAACTTGCCGGCACCTCGTCCAGCCGCTCACGCAGTTTCGTCAGCAGCTCGCCCGCTCCATACGGCTTGGGCAAAAAGGCCCGGCTCCGCAAGGCGGCCACGTCTTTCTGGTCCCGGCCCGGCCCGTAGCCGCTCGAGTAAATCACCTTCAGGGCCGGGTCTTTGGCCAGCAGGCGCTCGCCCAATTCCCGGCCCGTCAGCCCCCCGGGCATCACCATGTCCGTCAGCAGCAGGTCTATTTTCCCGGGATGTTCCCTCCACCGCTCCAGCGCCTGCGGGCCCGAATCCGCCTCCACGGTCTGATAACCGTGCGACCGCAGCACCTCCACCACAAAATCGCGCACCATCATTTCATCTTCCACCACCAGAATCGTCTCCTTGCCGCGCTGCATCGCCTGCGGTTTCACCTCGGTGGCCTCGTCCTTCGCCGCCGGCGTGCAGGGCGGCAGGAAAATCCGAAAACACGAACCCTGCCCCGGCCGGCTTTCCACCTCCACCCACCCCTCGTGCTGCTTCGCAATCCCATACACCGTCGCCAGCCCCAGCCCGCTCCCCTTGCCCACCGGCTTCGTCGTGAAAAACGGCTCAAAAATGTGCGTCAGCACCTCCGGCGTCATACCGCAGCCCGTGTCGGTCACGCTCAGACACACCAACCGCCCCGGCCGCGACTCCGGATGCCCCGCCGTCGCGGCGCTGGTCTCCGTCATTTCCGCCCCGATCATCAGCCGGCCCCCTCCCGGCATCGCATCCCGCGCATTCACCGCCAGGTTGATCAGCATCTGCTCGATCATCCCCGCATCCGCATTGATCTGCGGCAGCCCCGGCGCCTGGCTGATGGTCACCGTGATGTTCTCCGGAATCAGCCGCGATAACAGCTCCGAGGCGGACGACAAGAGGTCGCCCAGCTCCATCGGCTTCAGCCGGGCGTATTGCTTGCGGCTGAACGTGAGCAGTTGCCGCACCAGCTTGCCCGCCCGTTCCGCCGCCACCTCAATCGTCTCGATGGACTTCCGGTCCTCCGCCCCCGGCGCCGGCTTCGTCAAAATCAAACTCGCATGGCCCTCGATGATCGTCAGAATGTTGTTGAAATCGTGCGCAATCCCCGCCGCCAGTTGCCCCACCGCTTCCATCTTCTGCGCCTGCCGCAGTTGGCTCTCCAGCGCCAGTTGCTCCGTGATGTATTTTTTAAGCTGCTCGTTGGCCGCCTGGAGTTCCGTCGTCCGCCGGTTCACCGCCTCGTCCAAGTCCCGCAACCGGTTCCGCACCTGGTGGCCCAGCAGCCACTTCTCCGTCAAGGCGTGCGCCAGTTGCATCACCTCGATGTTGTCAAACGGCTTCTTCAGAATCACCAGGTTGTCCGACTTCCCGATCTCCCGGATCATCTCCGGCCACGAATAGTCCGAATACGCCGTGCAAATCACCGCCTGCAGATCCGGGCACTTCTCCCAGATGTGGCTGATGGTTTCGATCCCGTCCCAGCCCGGCGGCATCCGCACGTCCACAAATGCCAGCGCATACGGCCGCCCCGCCTGGCTCGCCGCCTGCACCTTCTCCAACCCCTCCTGCCCCTGGTAGGCCGAGTCTATCTCAAACGAAATCTGTTCCGATTCCGTCGCCGTATCGTCAAACAACAGCGTCTTGTTCGCGCTGAACGCCTGGTCCTGCGCCTCGTGCCGGCCCAGGATTTTCCGGATGTCCTCGTGGATCGAGGGGTTGTCATCAATGATCAGGATGCGGTCATTCTTGAGCGTTTCAGCGCACATACGTCAGTTTTTGGCTTTGTTTTTGGGGTCGGCCAGGGGCAGGTCCAGCGTGAAGGTCGCTCCTTTGCCCACCCCTTCACTCTGCACGCTCAAATGCCCCCCCATCTCCCGGGCCGCATTGGCCCCGCTATGCAGCCCAAATCCATGGCCATTCTTGCGCGTCGTAAATCCATGCGAAAATATCCGCGTCAGGTTCTCCGCCGGGATGCCCACGCCGTTGTCGCTCACGGTGATCTTCAGCCGCTCGCCGCCGTTCTGGTGGATGCCAATCGTCAGTTGCTTGTCCGTCCGCCCCGTCTCGTCCAGCGCGTACTTCGCGTTGTGCACCAGGTTGACGAATATCTGCAGCACCTTGTGCTTGTCCACCCACGCCGGCGGCACTTCCGCATAATCCCGCACGATCGTCACCCCGTGACGCGACAAACCCGCCAAATTGATCCGCAGCGCATCCTCCATCAGGTTGGCGATGGGCACCTGCTCGATGAATCCCGATACCTGCGCGTAGCTCTGCTGCATGGCCACGATCTCCTTGATGTGCTCGACGTTCCGCGCCAACAGGTCCTGTTCCTGCCGCAAAAACGTCTGCTCCGCCTCCAGTTGCTCCGCCAGTTGAATTAAAAATTTCGGAATCAATTTGCCCTTGGCGTCCGCCGTCAAAAACGTCGCCAAGTTCGCCTCGTGCTGCTTGAACAGCCCTCCCAGCTTCACCAGCGTCGTTACCTCCGACTCCCGCAGCTTCTCCCGGATCAGGTTGTTCGAGACGTTCACGCTGTTGAGCACGTTTCCCACGTTGTGCAACACGCTCGTCGCCACCTCCGCCATCCCCGCGTGCCGCGACAACGTCAGCATTTGCTGGTGCATCGCCCCCTGCGTCTGAAACGTCTCCGCCACCAGGCTTGATTGCAGCCGCACCAGCGCCGGCACCGAAATGATTCCCTGGTACTCCCCTTGCGGCCCCACCAAAATCACGTCATCATTGAAATCCTTGCCCGTCCGCCCCAGCGTCTGTTCCAGCACCTTCCGGATCGGCGTCCCGCGCTGGATGATCAGCGCGTTTTCCACCAGGTGTTCCCGCACCGTCTGCTTGCTATAGATCGCAAACCCGAACCGGTGCCCCATCAAAAATCCAATCCGCGCCCGCGAGCACAACCCCAGCACCTGCGTCCCTTCCAGCACCGCGCAATAATCCTCCTCATGGGCCTGAAAACGTTGATAAACGTCGCTCAGCGAACAACCGGCTTCCACCGACTCATGGTTGTCCACCAGCGTGCCCAGGTCCGTCTGCTCCACGGCCGACGGTTTCGCGGCTTGGGCCAGATGATCCAATTCCAAAGTATTTGAATTCACGATTGCGGGAACATAATCGGCATTAATTGTGGCAATCGGGTGACAGTCCCGTGAAACTTAAACGACTTCCCGCGCCCCGGCCGCCCCGCCTGTCTTAAAGATGCAACCCACTCACACAGAGGCAATTGAATATTTTGCCTGTGCAGCAGCGCCGTTGGGGGCGCACGACAATTTTAAAGAGCGCCACGTCCGTACTGTGGCTGTGAACGTGAGTTCACGGCTGACTCGGTGCACAACCGTTTTAAGGAACCACACATCCGTAACACCGGTTTCCAAACCGGCTGTATCGCCGATTTCCAGATCGGCGCCGCGTGGCCAGTGCGAACGCGTCAAATCAGCAGACCGCCTGCGGGTTGGAAACCCGCGATACAGCAGACTTGGAAGTCTGCGCTACGAGTTTGTTGCCGGATAGACACTTTGTTGCAGAAGAGGCCGACCTTTCGTTTTTATGGGCTTTTTTGCTTTCAGCCGTGAACTCACGTTCACGGCCACGAAATACGGCTTTATGATAAATCGGGCTTGCATTCTCCGGAGGGCGGCGTTTAATCGTTGCTGTCGTTATACGACGCTTGGATCAGACGCGGAATCCTGACTTATGAAAAGTTTGTAACTCTCGACTTTGCCGAAACGCCGGTTCCAATATACGACCCGGCAGTCGTTGAATGACAGTAAGGCATAGCAGGCACACATGAATGTTATGAACATCACCGACGAGTTAGAGCGATTGGGCAGACTTCACAAAGACGGCACGTTGAGTGACGAGGAGTTTGCGCAGGCAAAGAGCAAGCTGTTAAGTCAGCCAAGTGAGAGCGAGCCTCCGGCAAAAGACAACTCGCTGGGAGAGGCCGCCAACCGATATGTGACATTTCGGATTGTGATGGGCGTCATTGGCATCATTATATTTTTGATTTTCCTATTTGGAGTCTTTTTGCCGCACCTGAATTCCGGCCCAAGATTTGGTCCAGGGCCATTCGGACATTGAACGCCATGCCTGTTTTACCTGTGGGGGCAATGCGAAACTGGTTGTGATCTGTGCCGGCCCTTCAGGCCTGAAGATTTCATTGGTGGGGGCGGAGTTTCTGGGCCTCCAGCCCAGGCTGTAACATTGCGGGCTTTCAGCCCTATTTCGTGTTTCGCGGTGGCGAGACGCGCTCGTCGGCCATTACCTGCTCGGCATTCCAGCCGCCGCCCAATGCCTTGATCAACAAAACCGTGGTCACTATTCGCTGGCCATTGAGATCATCGGCGGTTAGTTCATTTTCCAGAGCCGTCCGGTCCGCATCCACGACTTCGAGATAGCTGGCCAAGCCTTCCTTGTAACGCAGCAGCGAGAGGCTGGCCGCCCGCTTGGCGCCGACCACCGCGCGCATCTGGTCTGCAAATTGTTCCTGCAACAGATTCAAGCCCGCCAGGCTGTTCTCCACGTCGCGGAAGGCCACCAGGATCTGCGAGCGATACTGGGCCACCGCCCCCCGGTAAGCCGCTTCCGCCTGCTGCACGCCGGCACGATTGCGGCCGCCCGCAAACACCGGCAGGCTCACGTTGGGGCCGAGGCTCCACATGCGGTTTTCCCAGTTGAATACATCCTTCAGGGCCACGCTTTCCGTTCCCGCCGTGCCGGTCAGTTGGATGGCCGGAAAATACGCCGCCTTGGCGATGCCGATGCCTTCACTCGTGGCCGCCAGGGAACGCTCCGCCTCCGCCACATCCGGCCGCCGTTCCAAGAGACCGGCCGGCAAACCCACCGGGATGGCCGGCGCCTCATAGTCCCGGGTGGTTTCCGCCAGCGAAAAGTCGGACGCGGTCTGGCCGCACAGCACCGCCAGCGCGTTTTCCAGTTGGGCGCGCCGCAGTTTCAACCCCACCAAGTCGGCTTCCGCCGAGGCCAGTTCGGTCTCGGCCTGGGCCACATCCACGGCGCTGTCGGCCCCGCCGCTGTGGAGCGATTCCACCAAGGCGAGGTTCTTCTTGCGCAAGTCCACGGTTTGCGCCAGCACCCGCCGGTCCAAGTCCAGGAACCGGATCGTAAAATAGGTTTGCGCCACGTCCGCTTGCAGGGAGAGCAGCACCGTCTGATAGTTGGCCGCACTGGCTTGGGCCTGCTCGCGCGCCGCCCGGAACGAACGGCGCACCCGCCCCCACAGGTCAACCTCGTAGCTCAAATCCAACGGCAGAAAGAATTGGTTGCCCGTGTAGCCCAGCGCCGCCGACCCCGGCTGCGTGGTGCGTCCGGAGGAATAGCGCGTGCGGTTCCCGCTGGGATCGAAGTTCAACTGCGGAAACAGATCCGCCCGGGTGACGCGGGCCACGGCGCGGGCCTGTTCCACGCGCTCAAACGCCGCCGCCAGATCAGGATTGTTCGTGGTGGCTTCCGCCTCCAGACCGCTCAGGATCGGATCATCAAAAATCTCCCAAAAATTTTGCCGGATCTTCGCGTCCTGCGGCTCGCCCTCTTTCCACGGCGGACTCGCCTTCCATCCGGCGGGCAGCGCGGCGGGCGTGGGCCGATGATAATCCGGCCCCACGGCGCAACCCGCCAAAAGCAACAGGGCCAGTCCGAAAATTGCCTGGGCAATCCGGTGCCGCAGACTTCCAAGTCTGCCGTAGCGCGGGTTTCCAAATCCGCGAACGCCGCGCCATTGCGACGCCCGGCCGATTTGGAAATCGGCGATACAGCAGGTTGGGAAACCTGCGCTACGCCGGCTTGGAAAACGCAGCTTACTCATGGGCTGCCTTGATGACATTCGTTCCCGCGGCCACGACCCGCACTTTGATGCCGGATTCGAGCGAGTCGGAGGGATTCAGGATGATGCTGTCGGTTTCCGCCAGGCCATGGACAATTTCCACGGTCGTGCCGTAATCCCGTCCCACCGTCACCTTGGTCAGATGCACGATGCCATTGGCATCCACCACGCCGGCTTGCATCCCTTGCTCATTCCGAAACAGCAGCGTGTTCACCGGCACAATGACCGGATCTTCCGCGTTCGCCAGCTTCACCTCCACCATCGCATGGGCCCCCGGAAGCAGCTTCCCGTCGTGGTTGGCCACGAGGATTTCCGTCAGCAAGGTGCGCGACACCGGATCAATCGCCCCGGCCGTGCGGTCCACCCGCCCGATGAACTTCTGGCCGGGCAGTTCGGAAAGGGTCAGCTCCGCCTCGTCGTTGCTTTTCACCAACTGGCTGTAAGCCTGGGGCAGACTGACATAGACCCGCAACGGATCCGTCTTCGCCAGGCGAAAAATCTCCCGGGATGACCCCGCCGTGATGAGCGTGCCCGCATCCATCGTCCGCACGGTGATGATGCCCGAGAACGGGGCGACCAATTTCTTGAAATTGGTCATTTCCTTCAAGCGCTGCACCTCCGCCTGCGCCGCCTGCACATTCGCTTCCTGCGCCCGCCAGGTGGCCACCTTCACATCCGTGTCCTGCTGGGAAACGGCATCGCTTTTGCGCAGCGTTTGCCAGCGCTCGGCCGAAATGCGGGCGATTTCCAAATTGGCCTGGGCCTGGACCAGCGCGGCGTTGGCTTGGAGGAGTTGCTGGTCCAGTTCGGGCGTGTCAATCTCCGCCAATTCCTGTCCCGCCGCCACCGGCGTGCCAATATCCGTGAACCATTGCTTCAGGTAACCGCTCACGCGCGCATAAATGGGCGTTTCCTCAAAGGCCGTGATGTCGCCCGGCAAATCGAGGTGGATTTGGGCCGGCGTGCGTTTGGGGTGCACCACGCTCACCGTCGGCAGCAGGTTGTCCAAGGTGTCCCGCTCCAGTTCCGCGCGGGCGTGAAGCCGGGAAAAGATGGTGATGCCCGTCCCCATAGCCAGCAACACGCCCAATCCCGCCAGCAGCAACCACGGCGTTCGGCCGGCCCGCTTGGTGGCGGGCGATGTGGAAGTGGGGCGGGCGATGATAGGTTCAGTCTCCATTGGCGTCAGTGGGTTGAAATCGTTCCCGTCGTTATCATGCCGTTTCCGCCGCCAGCTTTGCCCTCCCGCCGGCTGCGGATCAAACAGAAAACCACCGGGACAAAAAAGAGTGTCGCAACCGTCGCAAAAATCAATCCGCCAATCACCGCCCGGCCCAGGGGCGCATTCTGTTCGCCACCCTCGCCCAACCCCAGCGACATGGGGATCATGCCGATGATCATCGCCAGTGCCGTCATCAGCACCGGGCGCAGCCGGATGTAACCGGCCTCCAGCGCGGAGGCAAAGGCATCCCCGGTTTCGGCGAACCGCTCCTTGGCAAAGGTCACCACCAAAATGCTGTTGGCGGTGGCCACCCCGATGCTCATGATCGCGCCCATGAGCGAGGGCACGTTGAGGGTCGTGTGCGTCAGGAACAACATCCACGCGATGCCGCACAGCGCCCCCGGCAGCGCGGTGATGATGATGAACGGATCGCTCCAGGACTGGAAGTTCACGACGATCAGCAAATAAACCAGCACGATCGCAAAAATCAGCCCCAGCCCCAACCCCAGGAAGGACGACCGCATCGTCTCCACCTGCCCCCGCACGATGATGGAACTGCTGGCGGGCATCTCCTTCTCCGCGGCCCGCACGATCCCTTCAAAGTTCTTGGCCACGCTCCCCAGATCGCGGCCCTGGACGTCCGCATACACGTCAATCACCGGCTGGATGTTGTAATGGCTCACCACGGCTTGCTCGGTGCCGCGCGAAATCGTGGCCAGGTTGCCCAGCAATTGCGGCACCGCCCGGCTCGCGCCCGTCACCGGGATTCCCGCCAGCGTTTGCAGGGAATTCAGCTCGTATTGGGGCGTTTGCGAGGCCACCTGGTAGCTCACCCCGTTGGCGAGATTCAAATAGAATGACGGCGTGGTTTGGAAGCTGCCGCTCAGCGCCACGAGCATGCTGCTCGCCACGTCCCGCTCGGTGAAGCCCACTTCCTGAACCTTCGTGCGGTCCGTCTTCACCTGCAGGTTCGGCAGGTCGAACAACTGCTGCACATGCACGTCCACCGCCCCGGGAATCTGGCGCAACTGGTCCGCAATTTTGTTGGCAATGTGATAATTCCCCACTTGGTCCCGCCCGACCACTTGAATGTCAATCGGCGACGGCAGCCCGAAGTTCAGGACCTGGCTCACGATGTCCGCCGGTTGAAAAAAGAAGGACACGCCGGGAAAGTCCAGGTTCAAATCGTGGCGGAGTTTCCGAATATAGCCTCCGGTGGCATGGTGGTGTTCCCGGTTGAGCGAAATGAGAATCTCCGCGTCGAACGGCCCGATGGTCCCGCCATTGTTGTACGAAACGTTGATGCCGCTGGCGGGCAGGCCGATGTTGTCCACGATGGTTTCCAGCTCCCGCGGGGGGATGGTTTGCCGGATGACGCTTTCCACCCGGTCGCACAAGGCGGCGGTTTGCTCCACGCGCGTGCCAGTCTTGGCGCGGACGTGCAGCCGCATCTGGCCGGCGTCCACTTTCGGGAAAAAATCCTGCCCCAGAAACGCCATCAGCAGGCACGACGCCACGCAGAAGGCCAGAAAACAAACCGCGAAAGCCCGCCGATGGCGGAGGCAGCCGGCCAGCCAGTCGCGGTAGGCGTTCCGCAGGCCCTCAAAGCGGACCTCAAACCCGGCATGAAACCGGGCAAACCACCCCGGGGCCGCCGCGCCGGTCCCCGGCACATGCTGGCGCAGCAAAAACAGCACCAGCGTGGGCACCAGCGTACGCGAAATGACGTACGAGGCCAGCATCGCAAAAACCACCGCTTCCGCCAGGGGCACGAACAGGTAGCGGGCCGTGCCCGTCAGAAAAAACATGGGCACGAAGACGATGCAAATGCACAGCGTCGAAACGAAGGCCGGCACCGCAATCTGCGCCGCGCCGTCCAGGATCGCCAGCCGCAATTCCTTGCCCTGCCGGATATGCCGCTCGATGTTTTCAATCGTCACCGTCGCGTCGTCCACCAGGATGCCCACCGCCAGCGCCAGCCCGCCCAGCGTCATGATGTTCATCGTCTCCCCCAAGGCGCTCAGCGTGATGACGGAACAGAGAATCGCCAGCGGAATGGAGATGACGATCACAAACGTGGTGCGCCAGTTGCCCAGGAAAACCAGGATCATGATGGCCGTCAGGCAGGCGGCCATGACGGCTTCCTTGATGACCGACTGCACGGCCGCGCGCACAAACAAGGATTGGTCCAGCAGCGTCCGGATTTCCAGCCCGGGCGGCAGGGTCTTGGCCACCTGGGGCACGGCCTGCTTGATGCGCTTCACAATTTCCAAGGTGGAGGCGGCCCCGGATTTGATGATGGTCACCAACGAGGCGCGCACGCCGTCGCTGCGCACGATGTTTTGTTGCACCGCAAACCCGTCCCGCACATGCGCCACATCCCGGATGTAAATCATGTGGCCGTTGAGCTCTTTGATGGGAATATCGTTCAGTTCCTGGATGGTGCTCGGGCTCCCGTTTAATTCCACGGCGTATTCGGTGCCGCCGATCTTCTCCGTGCCGGACGGCAAAATCAGGTTTTCCGCGCTGACGGCGTTCACCACGTCGTTTGGCGACAGCCCCGCCGCGTTCAAGGCGGAGACGTTGATATCCACCATGATTTGGCGGGTCTTGCCGCCGTAGGGGCTGGGCATGGACGCCCCCTGCACCGTCGCCAGGCCGACGCGCAGAAAATTTGCCGCCAAGTCGTTGACCTCGGATTCCGACAGCGTTTTGCTGCTCAGGCTGAGCTGTAAAATCGGCACGCTCGACGCATTGTAAGTGATGATCAGCGGCGGCGTGATGCCCGGCGGCAGGGAGCGCACGGCCGCCTGGGATATCGCGGTGATCTGCGCGATGGCCATGTCAATCTTCACATTGGGATGGAAGAACACCTTGATCACCCCCATCCCGTTGAGCGACTGCGACTCAATATGCTCGATGTCGTTGACCGTCGTCGTCAATCCCCGTTCGCTCACCGTCACAATGCGCGATGACATCTGGTCCGCCGACATGCCGGTGTAGCCCCAGACAATGCTCACCACGGGAATGTTGATGTTGGGGAAAATGTCCGTGGGGGTGCGCAGAATGGCCACCGGGCTGATGAGAAAAATTACCAGCGCGGCCACCACAAACGTATAAGGCCGGTTCAGGGCCAGTCGGACAATCCACATAGCCGATCAGATCTCGGGCAAACTGAAATCAAACGGAATTAAATCTGCCGTTTCGGAGACATCGTGCACGAAGAAATGATCCCATCCAAGAAGACTCTGGAGCGCATCATCAAAACTTCATACCGAATACCATCTCATTTAGCGAAAACCATGCCAAACGCAGTTTGGACCGCCTCAGCCATGCAATCCAGCAACTTTTGGGCGCTTCCGAAGAACGCCGGCGCATTTGCCTGCAAAGAAAATATGCTGGACTGCAAATGTTCTTAGCCGCCGGCTTTCGGCCATGGCCGGCACGGGGGGCGCCGCGCCGGATTATGAGACCCGGCAGGCCGCGCTCCTGCGCCCCCTCGCCGGCCACCCCGCCGCCCCGGACCCCACATTGACAACATAATTAATTAACAGTATAAGTATATTTTAGCCGGTTAGCCTCGCCTCGAGGCCTGATTTCACCCCTGAGTGCCGGCCTTTTAAACCAAGCAAAGTAGGACAAGCTTATGAAAAACCGCGTTCCCCATCTGGCGGCCGCCTTGGCCGCGTTCATCCTCCCCGGCCTGCCACCCACCGCCGCGTTTGCGCAACCCACGGAGTTCACCTACCAAGGCCGCCTCACCGACCACGGCACGAACTTTACCGGCACCGGCCATTTCGAATTCGCGCTGGTCACCAGTTCCAATGCCAACCAAACGGCCACCGCCGTGGCCAATCCGCCCAGCGGCGGATTCATCACCGTCATCACCGTGCTCTCGGAGGGCAGCGGTTATACCACGGTCCCGGCCGTCACCATTTCCGGCGGCGGCGGCTCGGGCGCCACGGCCACGGCCACCCTCAGCGGCGGCGCGGTGACCGCCATCACCGTCAACGCTCCCGGTTCCGGCTACACCAGCACGCCGACCGTGACCGTTGCCGCGCCCCCGCCGGACGTCACCTACACCACCTACTGGAGCAACGACGGCACCAGCGTCAATGGCAGCGAACCGGCGACGAGCCTCATTGTCGGCGTCACCAACGGGCTGTTCGTTGTGGTTCTCGGCGATACCATAATCCCGGGCATGAGTTACATGGATGCGTCTCTTTTCACCCAACCGGGATTGCAATTGCGGATCTGGTTCAATGACGGCGTGAACGGTTTCGCCGCGCTGAGTCCGGTGCAAAACCTCACGCCCACCCCCTATGCGGACGTGGCCACCTCGGTCACTGAGGTTTATGCCTCGCAATTGGGGGACAACCCCGTTTTCACCGGCGAGGCCATTGCCGCCAGTTTCAGCGACCCAAATGGTTTGTTCATCGGGGGCGAGTACAACAACATCGGGGCTGGCGATACCGCCTGCGACATCGGGGGCGGCCAGTCGAACGGCATCGGCACCAACAGTTATGCCGCCGACATCAGCGGCGGCGTCGGCAATTCCATTATCGGCGGCGCCCGCGGCTCCTTCATCGGCGGCGGCGAAGACAATCAAATCGTGGGCGGCATCAGCGAGGGCTACTACTCCGATTCGGTGATCGGCGGTGGGACCGAAAACGCCATCGGCAGCAATCAGCTCTCGGTGATTTCCGGTGGCTTTTATAATCACATCGGCAACGCCGTTGGCGGCTACGATATTGCCAGCACCATCGGCGGCGGCTACAACAATGGCATCGGAAATAATGCGCCCGGGGCGGTCATCGCCGGCGGCGAAAACAACCAGATCGGCGACGGCACCGGCGGTTACAACCTGGATGCCACCATTGCCGGCGGCTACAACAACTACATTGGAACCAATGCCGGACAGGCTTTTATCGGTGGCGGTGAAAACAACAAAATCTTGAACGGCACTGCCGGTTACAACTTTGCATCCGCCATTGTCGGCGGCATTGACAACATCATCGGCACCAACGTTTTTTATTCCACCATCGGCGGCGGCTATAACAATTTCATCCAACCCAACTCCAGCTACGCGACCATCCCCGGCGGAGACAACAATATCGCCGGCGTCTATGTCAGTTTTGCCGCCGGCGCCAGTGCCTACGCCACGAACGAATATTGTTTCGTCTGGTCTGATGGCTCGGCGCCCACCGGCTCCAGCGCTAACAATTCCGTGACCTTCCGCGCCCTCGGCGGCTACCGGTTCTTCACCGGCAGCGGAACCAGTGGCGCCCAACTGGCCCCCGGCGCCACCGCCTGGTCAACCCTTTCCGACCGCAACGCCAAGAAAAACTTCCGGCCGGTGGACACCGTTGCCGTCCTGAACAAGCTCGCCGCCATCTCCATTCAACAATGGAATTACCAATGGGAAAACGACGGTGACGTGCCGAACATTGGCCCCATGGCGCAGGATTTCAAAGCGGCGTTCTATCCCGGACGCGACGACAAGAGCATCACCACGCTGGAATTTGACGGCGTGGAACTGGCGGCGATCCAGGGGCTGGACCGGAAACTGGAGGAAAAAGCCCTTCGGATGCAGGAGCAGGACGTCAAAATTCAGCAGCAGTCTGCGGAAATTGCCGACTTGAAAGCGCGTTTGGAAACGCTGGAACGAATCGTTCTCAAACCGCAGGCGAATTCAGAGTGACTTCGCGCTGATTTTTCTTTTCACCAGGCAAACGTCTTTTGGTTGGATTTCGCGCACCCGGCCAAGGACACCCGACGCAAAGAATTCAGTCCCGGGGAGGCCACCGGACTTGGGCTGGCAATGGCAAACCCCCTGCATCTACAGGGGGTTTTTCAAATTGGCGGAAGGGGTGGGATTCGAACCCACGGTAGAGTTGCCCCTACTCCTGATTTCGAGTCAGGTGCCTTTAACCACTCAGCCACCCTTCCGCTTGATTATCAAAGACTTGCAACCGCTTTTTGCAATCAGTTTTCCTTTTGTATCCCGCGTTTGGATCCCTCGACCGCCAAAAACTTGCCAAATCGCTAGGACGGCATCAAGAAAACCATTGATTTTATTGTGGGGCAATGTTCGCCTATTGCAAGGAAATAACCAAGAATCAGGTGCCTTTACCGATTCTATATCTCTTGGCGGCACTTTCCCTAATATTGCGACAGCCGTCATGGAAATTCCGGCTTGCATGTTTCCTCAAATAAATTGAGGGTATGTGCAATGTTGAACCGGCGACAGCCAGACGCGTTCGGTGCGCTCATGCGGATTGCGCAAGAGCAGCAAGGCTATTTTACGACGCGACAGGCCGTTGAAGCCGGTTACGCCGATAACACCCACCCCTACCATGTCCGGGCGGGAAATTGGCAGCGAGTTCAACGTGGTATTTACCGGCTGGCTGATCTGTCGCCTGCCGAGGATGGATTCACGCCTGTTTATCTTCTTTGGACACGCGGGCGGGACGGCAAGCCGGTGGGAGTGTTGTCGCACGAGACGGCATTGAGTTATTTTCAGCTCGGCGATTTCAATCCGCCAAAAGTCCATATCATCGTGCCGCCAGGTTTTCGACGAAACAGCCCGGCTCCGAAGGCGGTTGTGCTGCATCGCGATATGCTCACCCCCGCGGAAATCACACTCCTTCGCGGACTGCGAATTTGTCGGGTGGCGCGCGCGCTGTGTGATGTCGTCCATGAAACGCCGGTCGCTCTGGACGAATGTCAACTCGCCGCCAAGGAAGCCCGCCGACGAGGGTTGATTCTTGATGGCGAAATTGAAGCCGTGAAAAAGCACCCTGATTTCGCAGCCATAGGAGACAAACTATTCCGATGAATCGTTACGCAACACCAACGGCACTTCGCCGCGCCCTTGAAAATCGGCTAGCGGCTCTCATTGGGAGGGAAGGCGGCGACATCCAGCGACTACGGCGGCAGGCCGCATTTGACCGGTTATTGTGCCGGCTTTTTCAGGAAAACACCTTCCCTTGGTTGCTGAAAGGTGGCTACGCGATGGAACTGCGCATTCGGGCGGCCCGCACAACCCGGGATATTGATCTCGCGTTGCGCCACGCCGCGACAACTTCTAAAGAATGGGATGTTCAGGCGGTGACCGCATTGTTGCGTGAGTCTGGCGCAATCGATCTCAATGACGGTTTTGAGTTCACCATTGGCGCCCCAACCATGGACCTTGATGCCGCACCTTACGGCGGAGCGCGCTTTCCAGTGGAGGCTCAAATGGCCGGACGCCGTTTCGCTCAATTCCATCTGGATGTCAGTTCCGGCGATGTTCTCCGGGAGCCATACGACGTACTGGAAGGCCGGGACTGGCTTGGCTTTGCCGGTCTTTCCCGCGCCCGCGTGCTGGCGGTCTCGCAGGAGGAGCAGTTTGCCGAAAAACTCCACGCCTACACGCTGCCGCGCGAAGGACGGCCCAATTCACGGGTGAAAGATTTGGTGGATTTGATTCTGTTGATTGAACAGCCGAAGCTGGACCTCGCGCGTCTGCCCAAAGCCGTCCGCGACACTTTTCAGCGGCGGAAGACGCACGAATTGCCAGCCGTCGTGGCCAGTCCGCCAGCCTCGTGGTCCGCGCCATTTGCGGAGCTGGCGCGGGAGTGCGGCATTGATGCTGACATCAATCACCAATTCAACGTCCTGAGAGATTTTTATGGCAGGCTGGGATGACAGCGCTGACAACGATTCGCGTTGCCGCAGCGGTCTGAACGGCCTCAACCGGACGAAGATTCGAGTTTGGCGAAACACTATTCGTCTTGGTGCCTTGCTCGCTGGCAAGATTCTTATCTGTAGTCATCAACGCTCTTCAACCCTGAAAGGAGAAAACCTAGAAATGATTGTGCGGTCGCCTTCGGCTTTTGGCAAGCACATTACCCAAAATCGGGTCTTTGCGGGTGTGTGACGGCTAAGTAACCCAAAGCAAGAAACCAATGGAGGCGGTTGCTT
>CAZHIM010000072.1:0-24688 GCA_964532525.1 uncultured Bifidobacteriaceae bacterium | reverse complement strand
TTTTGGCATAACGATACCCGCTCTCGGGTAACAGTCACTTTTGGCAGACGGCGTTTCGGCGGGCTTTCAGTTTGCCGCGAACTCACGTTCGCTGCCACGAGGGAAGATCCACCCTGATTCTCGAAAAGTTCCTTCGGCACCATCTCAATGCATTTCGCTGCCCTGTTTAAAAACTGAGATGCGCCCGGTCCGGGAGGCGTTAGAGGGAGCGACTTGATTTATTCCGGTTCTGACATATTGTGTTTGCCTATTCAATATGGAATTGAGCAACGAAGAGATTCGCCGATATTCGCGCCACCTGATTTTGCCGGAGGTGGGCCTGGCCGGGCAGAAGAAGTTCAAAAGCACGAGCGTGCTGTGCATCGGGGCGGGAGGGCTGGGGTCGCCCATCAGCATGTATCTCGCGGCCGCCGGCATTGGCAAGATCGGGATCGTGGATTTTGACACGGTGGATTACTCGAATCTGCAGCGGCAGTTGCTGCACACGGATGCGGACGTGGGGCGGCCCAAGGCGGAATCGGCCAAGGAGACGCTGGCGGGGATCAACCCGAATTGCGAAGTGGTGATTCACAAGACGCGGATTTCATCGGAGAATGCGCTGGAGCTGATCCGGCCGTACGACATTGTGGTGGACGGGACGGACAATTTTCCGACGCGGTACCTGACGAATGACGCGTGTGTGCTGCTGAAGAAGCCGAACGTGTACGGCTCGATTTTCCGGTTTGAGGGGCAGGCGAGCGTGTTTGCGCCGCATATGGGCGGACCGTGCTATCGGTGCCTGTATCCGGAGCCGCCGCCGCCGGGGATGGTGCCCAGTTGCGCGGAGGGGGGGGTGCTGGGGGTGCTGCCGGGGATCGTGGGGTGCATTCAAGCGACGGAGATTTTGAAGCTGGCGCTGGGGAAGGGGACTTCGCTGATCGGGCGGCTGCTGCTGTTCAACGCGCTGGACATGAAGTTTCGCGAACTGAAGCTGCGGCGCGATCCGCAGTGTCCGATTTGCGGCGAGCATCCGAGCCTCAAGGGATTGATTGATTACGAGCAGTTCTGCGGCATCGTGCCCGAGCCGGAAAGTGCGGAGAATCCGGACGAGGTGACGGTGCAGGAGATGAAAAAGGCGCTGGATAATCCGGCGCTGGGCATCCGGGTGGTGGACGTGCGGGAACCGGACGAGTATGAGATAGCGCGGGTGGCGGGGGTGCCGCTGCTGCCGCTGAGCCAGTTGAACGACCGTTTCACGGAGCTGGATCCCAACCAGCAGTACTATTTGCATTGCAAGGGCGGCGTGCGTTCGATGAAGGCGCTGAACTTTCTGCGCCAGCAGGGGTTTAAATACGTCAAGAGCGTCAAGGGCGGAATCACGGCCTGGTCGGATGAAATTGACCGGAACGTGCCGCGGTACTGAGCGGGGCGCCGGGTTTTGATCGAGGCGGAGAATGAGCCAGCGGCGGGGGGATGTTGGCAGAAGCCAGAGGGGGAGTGATCCGCGGGAGTGATATCCTCCCGGCTCAGGTCATTGATTTGCGGGGACGAGCCGTTCCCGCCCTGGCGCTGGTCCGCAGGACCAAGGAGGCGTTCTTCGCCGCGTGAATGAGGAACGCCTCTGGCGTTCGGCCGAACCTTCCCTTCGAATCTGGGGAAACGAATTTCACTGAAAACGGCGAACCGGTGCCGGCCTGACAGGCCTGAAGATTTTATTCGTGGGGGACGGCATTCCCGGGCCTTCAGCCCAGGCTTTAACATCGCGGGCTTTCAGTCCTCGGGATTCGGCGCCTTGGGGGTGGGGGCGGACTCGCGGAGTTTTTTCAAGGCGGCGCGGGCGGCGTCGCTTTCGGCGGTTTTTTTGCTTTTGCCGGAACCTTGGGCGAGTTCCGCGCCTTCGTGCAGGACGGCGCAGACGAAAATGCGGTCATGGTCGGGGCCGACGGCGGAAACCATGTGGTAAACGGGGGCGACGGCGGAGCGGGCCTGCAGGAGTTCCTGCAATTCGCCCTTGGGGTTTTCGATGCCTGCGGGCAAGTCGAGTTCGACGAATTCGGCGGCGAATTCGCGGAGGATGAAATCGCGGGCGGCGGGGAAACCGCCATCGAGGAAGATGGCGCCGAGGAGGGCTTCGAAGGCGTCGGCGAGGATGGAGGGGCGGCTGCGGCCGCCGGTGTTTTCCTCGCCGCGGCTGAGAACCAGATAGGCGCCGAGGCCGATGGCGCGGGCGCGGGCGGCCAGCGAGCGGGCGTTGACGAGTTTGGCGCGGGACTTGGTGAGCCGGCCTTCGTCGGCGTCGGGGAATTGCTCGTAAAGGTGTTGCGAGAGAACGGCGCTGAGGATGGCGTCGCCGAGGTATTCAAGCCGCTGGTTATGGGGGGCGGAACTATCCTGCTCGTGGGCGATGGAGGGGTGGGTGAGGGCCAAGTGCAGCAGAGCCTCGTTGTGGAATTGGTAGGCGAGGCGCGGTTGGAAAGCGGCAAGGTCGGGCATGACGGGAGGGAGACTTGGGCGTTGAACAGGTGCTGGAGGAGGGGAGACGGCGGTGGTGGATGGCCGGCAGCGTTTTTTCACTTTTGAGTCACGGTGGGTTCACTGGTTTCGTTTTCGGCGGGGGCGGGCGCCGGCTCAGCCGGGGCCGCCGGGCTTTGGGCGGGGGCCGGCGGCGTCAAGCCGTGTTCGAGCAATTGGGAGACGTCGTGCTGGACGGTTTCGAGCTGGTTTAAATGCAACATGGGGTCGGCGACCGTGAATATATCACCGGTTTGGGGATGTTCATAGACGAGGAGACGGGAGCCATCGCGCCGGACCTGTTCTTTGACGCGGAGGAGGCGTTTGCGCTCGAGCATGACGGCGAGGATGAAGGCGGCGGGGGCGTAGCGCGGGTCATTCAGTTCGATGAGCTTGCGCAGGAGGGTTTCGGCGTTTTCCTTTTGGATGGGCTCGGGGGCTTGGGCGGGCGGGACCTCGTAAACGCCCTGCCAATGGGAGATAAAGCCTTTGCGATCGCGGGCGCCGTCACTGAACTGGCCTTGCCAGCAGGCGTCGCAGACATCCATGCGGCGGAGATGGTCGGTTTTTTCGTCGTAGAGGAGGGTGTGGTAGGGCTGGCGGTCGGCAAACGGCTGGGCGCACGCCTCACAGGTGCGGGCGCGGGATTGGATGTTCCACTCGTTCATGAGCTTAAAACCTTACACGAAACCGGGGAATTGGCACGAATGAAATCGGGGGCAAGGACCGCGGGTGGGAGTGCCGGTGGGGCCGAGGGCGCGGGAAAATCAAAACGCGCGCCTTGACTCGACCGGTTTTGTTGGTACTCTCGCACACTCCGGTTTTCGCGCCGGAGATGATTATTTAGAATTTTATGAAACGCCAGTATCAGCCGTCGAAAATCCGCCGCAAACGCCAGCACGGGTTCCTTGCCCGAACGGCCACGAAACGCGGTCGTGCCACGATTGCGCGCCGTCGTCGCGCGGGCCGGAAGCGCTTGACGCCGGTATAAGCTTCCGCGCGTCATGACCGCGCCGACCCCAGTGAGTGATTCTGGAAGGCCCGCCGCCCGGCGTCTGCGCTTGGGGCGTGCCTTGCGCCTGAGGCAGGGCCGCGATTTTGCGCGGGTGCGGCAGGAGGGTGAACGGCTGGCGCAGGGGTGCCTGATTGCCAACTGGCACGCGCTGCCGGCGGGGACGCCGTCGCGGCTGGGAGTGGTGACGAGCAAAAGGATTGGCGGGGCGGTGACGCGCAACCGGGCGCGGCGCCTGCTGCGCGAGAGTTTCCGGCTGCACCAGGAAGATTTGAGCCACCCGGTGGACATGGTGTTGGTGGCGCGGAATTCGATCGCAGGGAAGAAATTTGCCGAGGTGGAGAAGGATTATTTGTCGGCGTTGAAACGCGCGGGCCTGAGGCAGCAGAAGCCCCGCGGAACTGAATGACTAAGACATTTCAAATGACGAAGGGCAGCGGCGCCGGCGGCGCCACGGCGGGGGTGGGATTGTCATCCGGATGGGCGCAGTTTGCGCGGGGGGGTGCGGGGGCGGTGGTTTGGGGGGTGCGGGCGGCGATCCGGGCGTATCAACTGACGATTTCGCCGGCGCAGGTTTTTTTGTTTGGGGCGGGAGCGGGTTGCCGGTACACGCCGAGCTGTTCGGAGTATGCGGCGGAGGCGTTGCGGGAACACGGGATGGTGAAGGGGACGGCGCTGGCGGCGAAGCGAATTTGCCGGTGCCATCCGTGGGGCGGGTGCGGGCATGACCCGGTGCCGCCGAGGAATCAGAAGCCGGAAGGTGGAAATCCGCAGTTAATATAATTTCATGGACAAGACCGGAATCATAGTCGTCTCGCTTTGCATCCTGCTGCTGGGGTGGTGGTTTTGGGAGCAGGAGAAGGCGGCGAAGGAGCAGGCCATTTATCAGCAGACCAACACGCTGGCGCAGGTGCAGCGGGCGTTGACGGCGACGAATGCGGCGCCGGCGGCGGGCGGGGCACCGGTCCCGGTGCCGACGCCGATGGTATTCAACGCGGCGGTGCCGGAGCACACGCTGGTGCTCACGAACGGGGCGGCGCGGTACACGTTTACGTCGCGGGGCGGCGGTTTGAAGCTGGTGGAATTGCTTTCGTATCCGCAGACGATCTCGGCGCGCTGGACGCTGAAGGGCGGGGCGCAAACGAACGGGGTGGCCTCGTTGAACACGGAGGCGCCGGTGCCGTCGCTGGCAGTGCTGGGGGATCCCAGCCTGGTGGGGGACGGGATTTTTTCACTGAGCCGGACGGCGGACGGGGTGCGGGCGGAGAAGCTGCTGCCGAACGGGTTGCGGGAACTGAAGGAATTTCACCTGAGCACGAATTATCTGGTGTATGCGAGCGTGCAATTCGAGAACACGGCGAACCAGCCGCTGACGTTGCCGGCGCAGGAAGTGGTAGTGGGGACGGCGACGCCGATGGATGCGGATGACAATGGCGGGCAGTTGGAAGGAGTGATGTGGTCGGACGGCACGAAGTCGTCGAGCCAGGCGCTGTCGGTGTTTGCGGGGGGAGGCTGCACGCGGAGCGCGCCGAAGTCGGAGATTACGGCGGGGAACGGGAATGTAGCGTGGGTGGCGGCGTACAACCAATTTTTCACGTTGCTGGGGATGCCGAAGGATCGGGCGCAGGGGATCATTGCGCGGTCCGTGACGCTGCCGGCGTTTGCGAACGTGACGGACACGAAACTGGCGCTGCCGCGGGGCATCCAGACGGCGCTGGTTTACCCGGGGCAGACGCTGTCGGCGAATTCATCGGTGGAGCGGCAGGTGGTCTTGTTTGTGGGGCCGAAGGAGTACCGGACGCTGGCGGAGATCGGGGCGCAGTTTCAGAACCGGGCGGACGACGTGATGGGTTTCGGGAGCGGTTTGGGGAGTATTTATGGTTTTTGCGCCAAGCCGCTGCTGGTGGCGTTGAACTGGCTGCACGACATGACGGGGCTGGGATACGGATGGGTGATCGTGTTGCTGACGGTCTTGCTGCGGGCGGTCTTCTGGCCGCTGACGGCGGCGAGCACGCGCTCGATGAAGCGGATGCAGGCGCTGGCGCCGGAGATCGCGGTGCTGAAGGAGAAGTACAAGGATGACCAGTCGAAGTTTGCGCAAAAGCAGATGGAGCTGTGGAAGAAGCACAAGGTGAACCCGATGAGCGGTTGCTGGCCGATGCTGATCCAGATGCCGGTGTTTTTCGGGTTTTTCACGATGATCCGGACGGCGATCGAGCTGCGGGGGGCGCATTTCTTCTGGGCGGCGGATTTGTCGAAGCCGGACACGTTGTTCATGATTCCGGGGGTGGGGTTGCCGTTTAACCTGCTGCCACTGCTGATGGGCGGGGCGATGTTGTGGCAGTCGCACCTGACGCCGGCGTCGCCGGGGGTGGATGCGTCGCAGCAGAAGCTGATGCGGTACATGCCGCTGATTTTCCTGGCATTTTTGTATAATTATTCGGCGGGATTGTCGTTGTACATGCTGGTGAGCACGCTGGCGAGCGTGTTGCAAACGAAGCTGACGAAGAACCTGAGAGACCCGGCGGCGCCGGCGCTGCCGGCGGGGCCGATGGTGAATCCAGCATTGACGCCCGCGTCAAAATCGAAAAAATAGCTTTATGCCTGCGCAACCGAAAGAAATCCTGGAAAAAATCCTCGGCACGTTGGGATTCGCTGCGACCGTGGAGGAAAAGACTGTGGACAGCGACCGGACGTTGGACGTGAAAACGGACGAAGCGGGGCGGCTGATTGGCCGACAGGGCCAAACGCTGGCCGACCTGCAATATCTGGTGAACCGCATCTTGTTTCAGCAGGACCAGCAGGCGCCGAAGGTGATGCTGGACGTGGGCGGGTATCGCGCGCTGGCGCGGGAGGCGCTGGTGAAGAAAGCGAAGGAAGCGGCGGAAAAAGTGCGCCGCTGGGGCGATGCGGTGGAGTTGGAGCCGATGGGCTCGTATGACCGCCGGGTGGTGCATCAAGCGTTGCGGGACGATCCGGACGTGGAGACGCAAAGCGTGGAAGTGGACGGGTCGGAAAAGAAGGCGCTGATACTGCGGCCCAAACGGCGCTGAGCGGGCGGGCGGCGGGGGGGCGAGGAAGGTTCGGAGGCGGACGATGGAGTGTAGGCGGAGTTGGGCGGAAATGGGATAAAAGGGACCAAAGGGACGGGATATTCTCAGCGGGTGCTTCCGGCACCACTGCGGGTGTGGAAAAGTTTGCGGGGACGAGCCGTCCCCGCCCCGGTGCCGTTCTGCGGAACCAAGGAAGTGATTTTCGCCGGAGGAGCACCGGATTCACGGGCGTTCAACCGAACCATCCCTGCGACATTGGGAAAAAGAATTTCATCGAAAATAGCGAACCCAGTTTTTACGGTTTCTTCCCTCTTCTACAAGTTGTTGGTCTTCTGGGGTCTAAGGGACTCAAATTCAAAAATGGCTGAGCGATGGCGGGCGACTGTTAGCGGCTAACGAAAAATCGCACAAAAAGTGCATTTTGCGTTAGCGGCTAACTAACACCCCCCGAAAAACGGTGTCATGCTCGTTTTGTGATGGGAGCAATGACAGGCGAGGGCAGTCAGGTGGCGAGGGCGGGCCGGCAGCGAGCGGCCAGTCTTTTGCGTCTGGATCAGGGCTGCCGGACCGGAGGCAATTTCTTCAATCCAACCCAACCAACCATATTCATTATGAGAAACACCAAAACAAAAATCACAATCATTCTCGGGGTTGCGGCCAGCGTGCTGGCGACGATAACCAACCGCGCCCCGGCGCAGACCAATGTGGTGAGCGCGGGCACGGGCACGAACAGCGTGGCGGCGACCAATGCGCCGAGCATTGCGGACGGCTTGACGGAGATCTACAACGCGCTGGCGAACTCGGGGCTGACGACGGCCACGAACTACGCGGTGGAACCGTATTTGACGTATGCGCCGAAGGCGCCGGCGGGGAACTGCGTGGGCGGGGGGGCGCTGGTGCTGTACAACGTGAGCGCCTTTGTGGGGACGGGACTGGGGGTGGACTACCTGGGGCAGTTTTCGCTGGTGTCGGCCAACCTGACGCTGCGGGCGCCGACGCATCCGCTGAATTTTCTGGGCGGGTCGTGGACGAACGTGGCGGTGGTGCCGTTTGTGCTGGCGGGCGTGGGGACACCGCTGAGCGGCACGGCGCCGGGTTTTGCGGCGATCACGGATGCGGGCGGGGAGGTGTCGTTTGGGCATTTGTGGGGCGGGCAGTTCAACACGGGCGTGTGCTATGGGCGGTGGGACAACGCGGGGGATTACAGCGGAGCGCGGTACCATTTCTTCGTGGGGTGGAGCAAAGGGTTTTAAGCGTACCGCAGCGGGCGGAACCTGCAATCAGCGATGCCAGAAATGAGCGCGAGCTTTCAGGGTTTGCCGTTTCAGGTGGCCACGACGGATGGGCGGAATTTCACGTTGCTGGCGGACGCATATTACGTGGGGACCGACGGGACGCGCTATTGCGTGCCGGCGGGGGCGACGTCGGACGGGGCGTCCACGCCGCGGGAGGTGTGGCCGCTGCTGCCGCCGTTTGGATTGTACTGGCCGGCGGCATACCTGCATGACGCGGCGTATCGGAACACGCTGCGGGTATGGAACGGGTCGGCCTGGGTGGCGGCGGCGCTGCCGAAGGCGAAGTGCGACGCGCTGCTGCTGGAGGCGATGGAGGCGCTGGGGGTGGGAGCGGTGGAGCGGGAAACCATTTATGAAGGGGTGGCGATGGGAGGGGCCGCGGCATTTGACCGGGATCGCGCGCAGGGCGGCGCCGCGGGCCAACAAGACAACGAACCAGAAGGAGGATTGCGATGCTTGCAGAATTGACGGGAGTGGAGGCGGCGGGCGTGATTGGGGGATTGGTGTTTGGCGGCGCGGGGTCGCTGGTGGCGGTGATTGCGTTGTTCAAGAAGACGGACACGGAAGTCTCGCCGCAGCCGCTGAACGTGGAGATTGTGAAGGCGCTGCACGAGCAATTTGCGAACCAGGAGGACTTTGAGGCGCACGTGGCGGGCAACACGGAGCGGCACGCGCAGATTTTCCGGCGGATCGAGCTGGTGGAACGGGACGCGCGGGCGGCGCTGAGCGAGGAGGTTTCGCGGATCAACGCGGACCGGCAGCGAACGATGGAGAAGCTGAACGAACAATTCACGTTCATCCGTGAATCGCTTTCGGCCATCAACACGGAATTGAAGCTGAAACGAAAGGAGTGAGTGATGACGGCGCGGGAAATCAGAATTGGCAGGCAGATCCTGGACGTATTGCACGCGCTGGACGGCGGCCAGGTGCATGCGGTGACGCTCCACGGCGAGATCGGCGGCTTGGCCGGCTGCACGGCGGCGGAATTTGACGCGACGCTGGCGGAATTGGACCGGCGGCGGCTGGTGCTGGGGGTGAGGAGCCGGTTTCAAGGCGTGCTGTGGAGCATCAGCGCGGCGGGGGAAGCGGCGCGGTTGGAGATGTAGCGAAGGTTGCGCCGGCGACCGCCCCGGATGAGAACGAGTTTGAGGAGAGCGGGCGGAGAGCCGCGGCGCCGGGCGGGGCGGGCGGCAGCGGCGGACAAGTATTTTCTGCCGTACCAGGCGGCGTGGATCCATGACGGGGCGCATTTGAAGATCGTAGAGAAGTCGCGGCAGGTGGGCCTGAGCTACGCGGACAGTTATGACAGCGTGCGGAAGGCGGCGAGAACCCGGGGGAAGGACGTATGGGTGATGAGCCGGGATGAAGTGCAGGCGCGGCAATATGTGCTTTACTGCAAGCGGTGGGCGAATGTTCTCAAGTATGCGGCGAAGGATTTGGGCGAGCAAGTGTTCCTGATGGAAAATGGGAAACCGGTGAAGGTGCAGGTGCTGAATTTTGCCAGCGGGGCGAACATTTATGCGCTGTCGTCGAATCCGGATGCGATTGTGGGCAAGACGGGGCACGTGAAGCTGGACGAGTTTGCGCTGCACCGGGACCAGCGGACGCTGTTTGCGGTGGCCAAGCCGGTGATCCAGTGGGGCGGGACGCTCTCCATCATCTCCACGCATCGGGGGCTGGGAACGGTGTTCAACGAGCTGGTGACGGATGCGCGGCAGTGCGGCAACCGGATGGGCTGGTCGCTGCATTCGATTCCGATTCAGCGGGCGGTGGCGGAGGGGATCGTGGAGAAGATCAATGCGGCGACGGGGCGCGAAGAGGCGCGGGAGGCATGGCTGGCGCGGCAGCGGGCGGAGTGCATTGATGAGGAGCAGTGGTTGCAGGAGTATTGCTGCCAGCCGGCGGACGAGTCCACGGCCTTCATCACCTACGAGATGATCACGGCGTGCGAGGAGGATGGGGCGAAGCGGGACTTTGGGTATTTGGCGTCACTCCAGGGGGCGGAGGCGGCGTTGTACATTGGGTTTGACGTGGCGCGGACGGCGGACTTGAGCGTGATTGACGTGGAGGAGAAGGTGGGGGACGTTTTTTGGGAGCGGCAGCGGGTGGAGCTGCGGGGCAGGACGTTTGCGGAACAGGAACTGGAGTTGGCGCGGTTGCTGGATCTGCCGGCGATGCGGCGGTGTTGCATTGACGCGACGGGGATTGGGATGCAACTGGCGGAGAACATGGTGGCGCGATATGGCCACCGGGTGGAGGCGGTGCGATTCACGGGGCCGGTGAAGGAGGAGCTGGCGTTTCCGCTGCGGGCGGCGCATGAGGACCGGACGTTGCGGTACGAGCGGGATGAGAAACTGCGCGCGGACTTGCGGGGCATCAAAAAGGAGAGCACGGCGAGCGGGAACATCCGGTTTGAGGGGGAGGCGGCGGATTCGCACTGCGACCGGTTTTGGGCGAAGGCGCTGGCGTTGCACGCGGGGAAAAGCGGGGCGGTGGCGGGGCCGATCTGGGTGTTTGAGAACACGCCGCAGAGCCGGGCCGTGCAGGCGCGCGCGGAGGGAAGTGATTTGGGGTAGGGCGGTCTTCCCACGATTCAGGGTTCGCTGGTCTCGGTGGAATGGCTCCGGGCAGCGGGATGGAGACCAATCCGCAGAGCTTACTGGAGGCTTTGAAGGACTGGAAACACCTCGTTATGAACTATTTAACGCTTGCCCTCACCCCGGCCCTCTCCCCCGGGGAGAGGGGGAACTTGTTTCCGCGAATCGGCAATATGCTCGCGCTGGATACACCACGGTTCCGGGGTTCAATGCGCGAACCTTTTTCGGGGAATTCTCGCCCCCCAAGGAGAGGGGAAAACGCTTCCAGTGCCCAGGTGAAACGGGCCGTGCGGGTTCAAGAGAATCTTGAGAACTCGGTGCCCAGATAAAGTTCATTCCACCGAAAACAGGGAAGAACCAGTCGGGTTGGTTTTATTGTTGTCCGCGAGGAAGTTGGGGGGGAGAGCGCGGTTTTCAACAGATTATACTTTACCAAAAGCGGGAAAAATGGTTGAGTTGGATACTCTTAAGAAGCGAATGCTAAACAACGATTATGATTGCAAAAACCTCATGCCAGCATTGTGGCATTCATATTGAATTCGAAACGGAGAACGCCCAGGAGAACGTGCCCTGTCCCTTATGCGGCGGGAAAACGGAATGGCGGGGGGACAATGCAAAGCCGGTGGTCAATAGGCCGGACACGGTGCAACCCCGGTCGGAAATCCAATTGAATCCCGTGAGCCGTCCGGCGGATATGGCCAGCGTGGTGCCGGAAGTGGAGCGGGTGGTGGAAGCGGACACGACGGTGACCACGGCGGCGGAGGTGAATCATGTGCCGAAGCCGGAGCCGGAGCCAGCCGTGGCGGCGGAGCGAGTGACCGAACGGGTGGCGGAGCGGGTGGCGGAAAGGCCAGTGGAAAGGCCAGTGGAAAGGCCGGCGGAGCCAATGAATTCCGCGCCCTTGGCGCCGATGGCGCCAGCGCCGGCAAAGCGCCTGGCAGAGCGTCCGGTAGAGCGCCCAGTGGAGCGGGATGAGATGTTGAGATTGGGGCCCAAGGCGCATCGCGCGCCGGTGCTGGACGCATTGACTTTTGCCTCGGCATTGAACTGGTTTGCGGGAATCGCTTTGGTTTGTGCGGTGGTTGGCGGGGTGGTGGCAGGGGCGCGCGATAGAGGCAGCATGATGTTCGGACTGGAAATCTTCACCTTCGGCATTTTGATCGGGCTGGTTTTGGTGGGATTTGGCTGCCTGGTGGAATACACCAAAGCGGGCCTGGACCGGCTCGAGCGATTGGAAGAGGTGCTTGAGAGAATTGCCAACGAGCGGAAATCCCAATAGCCGGCGGGATTCGCCCGAGGGCAAAGAAGATTTTTCGAGGACGCGCGCAAATAATTGCGCGCGTCTTTTTGCTTTCGGGCTGACGGCGGAAAAATGCGGGTGCTTCCAATCGTCGCCTTTGAGGCGGTTGGCAGATAGGACAGAACATTCCCTGCGGGCGCTTCAGGCGCCCTTCCGGGGCGCGGATGAATTGGGGGCCGTCTTCCGGGGGCAGCGCTCCCGTTGGCCGCTCACCCCCGGCTGTTTTCAGGAAACGCCTTCGGCGTTCAGCCGAACCATCCCTGCGAAATTGGGAAGACGAATTTCATCGGAAATAGCGAAGAACTAGTTTTGGTGGTTTCTTGCCTCTTCTACAAGTGGTTGGTTTTCTGGGATCTAAGGGACTCAAATTCAAAAGTGGCCGGGTGGTGCCGGGCGACCGTTAGCGGCTAACGAAAAATCGTATAAAAAGTGCGTTTTGCGTTAGCGGCTAACTAACACCCCCCGGAAAACCGTGTCATGCTCGTTTTGTGATTGGAGCGATAACATGCTTCAGGGGAACTTCGGGAGGCGTCGCCAACGACGCCGACTTCCGGCATCTGGTCCTTTACAGGGTCTCTTCAGGTCGCTCGCGGTACGTCACGGGGTTGGATGCCGATCTTTTTATTTCGGAACGGGGCGGCGGTGTCGAACCGGCCGCTCATTGGGGAGGCAGTTTCTAAAAGGAGTCAAAAATCATGTCCAAAGCGAATCGAAAATCAAATCACGGCGGGGCTGGCGGCGCGGCGGCCGGCGCGCGGAGCGTGACCGAGGCGATGGCGGCAGCGTCGTTTTTGGCGGGTGACGCGGGCCGGCCGGCCGGGCTGAATTCGACGACGCCTGCGGGCGAAGGATTGACGACGGAGGAACTGGTGCGGCGGTCGAATTACTGGCGGGACAATTACAATCCACTGCGCGGGCTGACGATTGCGCGGCTGATGGCGTTGTTTGAGCAGGCGGAGCGCGGGGCGTTTGCGGAGATTCAACTGACGTTGCGGAAGGCGGAGAAGCGGTTTCCGGTGCTGAAGGGATTTGTGGAGAAGCTGCTGTCGTCCGTGGAGGAGCTGGACGGCAAGGTGCGGGTGAAGGCGCAGTTGCCGGCGGGCGCCACGCCGGCGATGGCGGAGGCCCAGCGGAAATTTTTGCAAGGGCGCTACGACTTGCTGAAGAACTTCAAGACAGCCATCGGCCAAATCGCCATGGCCGACGTCCGCGGGTACGCGGTACTGCAAAAGCACCGGTACGCGGAGGGCGCGAACGCGGGGGCGGTGGCGGAGCTTTACTGGCTGGAGCCGTGGTGCTGGGTGCGGGACGGGTTCTACGGGGATTTTTATTACAACGAGAACTCGCAGTTCGGGGTGGGGCTGGGGAGCTGCCAGGCGATTCTGGGCGAGGACAACCGCATTGGGGGCGGGGCGATGCCGCGGAGCGATTTTGTGATTCGCGAGGCGGAGTCGCCGCTGTACGAGATTGCGCTGATCGCGTTTGTGAACTGGCTGATGGGGCGGCGGGACTTTGCGACGTTCGTGGAAATCTTCGGGCTGCCGAACGCGGTGGCGATCATGCCGCCGAACCTGCCGCGGGGGAAGGAGCTGGAATACCAGGCGGCGGCGGAGCGGGTGGCGCGCGGGGCGAGCGGCGCGCTGCCGAACGGGGCGGACGTGAAATTCCCCACGGCGCAAGCGCGGGGGGATTGGCCGTTTGAAAAGTTTTGCGAGGCGCAGGAGAAGGACGTGGTGCTGGCGGGGACGTCGGGGCACCTGACGATGCTTTCGCTGCCGACAGGCATTGGCAAGGGGGCGAGCGAGGAGCACGACGACGCGTGGCAGAAGATCGCGGTGGCCAAGGCGTTGCGGATCAACGAGACGCTGCAACGGGATTTCGACGCGCCGGAGCTGGCGGCGGAATTTCCCGGCGAGCCGGCGTGCGTGTATTTCGCACTGGAGGCCAAGGCGGTGGAAGACGTGGGGGCGCTGCTGGACAACGTGGTGAAGGCCGAGGGCGTGGGGTTGCAGACGGACGCGAAGGAGATAGCGGAGCGGGCGGGGATGCGGCTGACGCGGGCGGGGGCGGCGCCGGGAACCGAAGCCGGCACCGCCGGGCGCGAAACCGGCACGGACGCCCATTTAGGCAGGCAACTCGCGGGTGAACGGCAGGCCACCACGGGCAATTGAACGATGAATTCCAAAAGCATTATGAACTCCAAAATTCTTGGCGAAAGTTTCAGTCACCCGGCGGACGGGTGGTATCAGATCGAGGCGCTGGGCGAGCATGTGCATCGCGCGGCGGGCATTGTGCAGGTGATTGACGCGGAGGCGGCGCGGGCGATCGCGAAGCGCTTCAATGCGGAGGCGGCGGCGGGCGAACTGCGGCACGGGAGCGAGCTGCTGATTGACCACGAACATTTCAGCGACCAGCCAGACCAGGAGACGCGCGCTTATGGATGGTTGCAGGAGCTGGCGCAGCGCGCCGACGGGATTTATGGGCGCATCCGCTGGACGCGGACGGGCCGGGCGGCGGTGGATGGCGGGGATTACCGGTTTTTTTCCACGGAATACGAGCCGCGCGACCTGGCGGTTTTGGCGCCCGAAACGCGCGGGGGAAAATCCGGGTTCAAGCGGGTGCGGCCGCTGCGCCTGGCGGGGCTCACGCTCACGAACATGAACAATAATCGCGGACAGAAGCCCATCACCAACCGCGAGGATCCTTTGGCCGCCGCGAGTGCGGCGGCGCAAACCAACCAACACGCGGTCCCGGCCTGCGGGCCGGCAGCCGCCAACCAACCAAACCAAAAAGGAACCAAAATGAAATCAGTTTGCACCTTGCTGGGGCTGTCCGCCGAGGCGGATGAAGCCGCCGTACACGCGGCGGTGACCCGGCTGCTGAACCGCGGGGACATTGCGCCGGAGGCGCTGGCGTCGCTGCGGGCGGAGCATCAGTCGCTGGCCGAGCAGAATCAGATGCTGGTCGGCGAACAAGCCGAGACGTTGCTGGACGCCTGCGGCGTGAAGGACGAGCGGGTGCGGAACCGCTTGCAGGACGGGATGAAGCTGCTGCGGAACCGCGAAGAGCGGCTGGGGTATCTGGCCGACTTTGGCTATCAGCCGGGCGAGGCGCTGAAGCCGGCGCCGGCGGCGCGCGTGTTGAATCGCGGCGCAGGGGTGGCGCGGGAAACGGCGGCCGCGCTGGGGGGCGGGGACGAGCAGGCGATTGCGATCCGGATCCAGAATCGCGCGAGCGAGTTGCACGGCAAGGGGCTGAAGTACGATTCGGCCTGGAACCAGGCCCGGCGGGAAGTGCTGGGGAAAATCTGACGGTTCAACGGAAAAATCAAACCAACCATCAATAACCAATCAACCAATTAACGACTATGGGAGATTCAGCATTACAAGCAAAAGGCAACGCGATCTATGTGGAGACAGCCACCGACCTGTCGGCGGCCATCGGCAAGCTCGTCACGTTCGCGGGGGGCGCGCCGGCGGTGAACGCGTCCGCGACGGTGCCGGCAGTGGGCATCGTGCTCGATGCGCGCACGCGCACGGTATTCACCACGACCCGCTACGACAACGCCATCGGCGTACTGGGCGGGCTGCCCGGGCCGGTGCGCGCGGTGATCAGCGCCAACAGCGCCCCGCTGAACTTTGGCGACACGCTGATGCAGGCGGCGGACGGCACGCTGACCAAGGACGTGGGGCAGGGGACGCAGCGCGTGGTGGTGGGCGTGATGACCGATGAAAACAGCGCGCAGCCCGGTGACGAGTGCGAGGTGACGCTGTTCACGCCGCAGATTCGGTCGTAAGCGGCGAGCGGAACCGGCCCGACATCACTTATCCACCCAACGGGAATCTAATAACACGCAATCAACAACCAACATCAACAACGATTAACTAATCATGGCTACACCAGCAATTCTTGGCAGTGCAACCCTCAACTATCAATTGACCGCCTACGCGCAGGGTCTGTGGAACGACGTGGGCGACGTCATCAAGCTCGCCGAACGGCTGGCGCCGACGACGCCGGTGCCGGGCGCGGCGGGCCAGTTCAAGAAATTCGACGACAAGAACTCATTCATGCCGGAAAAGACGGCGCGCGCGCTCGGGGGCGACCCGGTGCTGATCGCGTTCAACGCCTCGGACGACTCGTACTCCTGCAAGCCGCAGGCCCTGGAAGTGCGGGTGGACAAGGAGGAGGACCAGGCGGCCGGCCACGAAGGCGGCGAGGTGCAGGCGAGCCTGCTGGACCAGGGAAAGGTGCGCGCGCTGATCAACAAGGTGGCACTCTCGCACGTGCTGGACGTGTGCAATTCCGTGCTGACCAGCACCACGGGGCTGCCGGGGGTGCGGAGCTGGAGCGACCCGAACATTGACCCGATTGACCAGTTGAACGCGCAGTTGCTGGGCCTGGCGCAGGATTGCGGCAGCACGCAAAACGTGAAGATCACGATGGACCTGAGCGTGTGGAACACGTTGCGCACGCATCCGAAGGTGAAGGCGCGCGCGATCTTCGGCGCGGGCAAGGATGTGGCGACGATCTCGCTGGATCAGCTCAACGCGGCGCTGATTTATCCCTGCGACATCATGGCGGCGAACGTGGTGTATGACACGACGCGGTTGAACCAGCCGTCGAGCAAGTCCCGCGCGCTGTCGGGCGTGTGCCTGCTGCATTACAGCGTGCCCAACGCGACCATCTATGATCCGAGCGCGTTCAAGTCGTTCACTGTGGGGAGCGCGGGTTTTCTGGGGAACGTCCGCACTTACATTGCGCCGAACCAATTATGGCGCGGGCATCTGGTGGACTGGAGCCGGGACATCAAGCAGACCAGCACGCTCTCGCTGCGGCGGATCAATGTGAACTAACCAACCCGGGGACGCGGGCGCCGTGTGCGGGCGGGAGTTTTCCGCCGCCCACGGTGTCCGTTGACTCCACAAATCAGCAACCAAACAAAAGCCAATGAAACAGACTGCAAACAAATTCAGCCGGTGGATCGCCCAGGCGGCGGCCGGCATCATCGTGGCGGCGATCTTAATGGCCGCCCGTCCGGTCTCAGCCCAACTTACGGGCACTTACAGCTCGAACTGTCTCGCGGCGCCCATCACGCTGCAGACGGCATCATCGAATCTATTGTCTGGACAGTACAACACCAATCGCGTCTGGCAGGGGCGTCATCTGGGCATCGGCATGTCGTTTGCGGGCGGCAGCGCCACCAACACGGGCACGATCGGGTTTCAGTTTGCCGTGCTGGAGAATGGCACCAACAACCTGAAATCCACGACGCGGCCGTTCACGTTCACCAGCACGGCCAACGGGACGACGCCGGTGATTGACTGGGCGGTATTGCCGAATTACACGCTCGGCCCGGCGGACTCGCTGGTGCTGGCGGGCATCACCAATGCGGCGGTCAACGTCAACCCGGCGGCGGCGGGATGTGTGACCGTGAGCAACGTCTGGATTCAGACGGACACGCGGCCTTAGGGGCGGGGAACACGGGTGAGTGCCGGGAGCAGGCGCGGTTTGATCAGCTCCCGGCGCTCATCCAGCCCATAACCTATCCACTAATCCCATGTCTAACTGGATCTCCATCACGAAGGCGGACCTTTATAATTCGAAAGTGGCGGCGTTGATTGACGCGGCGGACACGGCGTCGCTGGGGGCGGGTCAGCCGGACCGTTCGACGGGCGTCATCGCGGATGTGACGCTGGAAATTCGCCGGCGGGTGGCCAAGAGCAATCAGCTCGATCAAAATCCGTCGGCCATCCCGGCGGGGCTCAAACCGCTGGCGGTTGACCTGGTGTATTGCCGGCTGAAAAACGCGCTGGAGCTGCCGTTGTCTGACGACGAGCGGCTGTTCTTGAAGCAGCGGGAACTGCAATTGGAGCGGGTGGCCGACGGGCGCGACGTGGTGGAACCGCCGGATAATCCGATCGCGGCAAATCCGCTGCAGGCGCAGGCGGAACCGAGTTTTGGCCGGGGCCGGGCGCGCGAATTCAGGAAGGGCATGCAGGAGGGCTGACGCAGGGAGCAACGGCAATCCACTTATTGACGAACATGACTTACAAGGACCTTTGGCCGCTGATCCAGCGCGATATTTTGGGCGCGCTGCAGGCGGATGATTTCCTCGGCGCGCGGCAGGGCGTGCTGGTGGAGCCTGGCGATATTGACTCGGTGATCGCGCAGAAGATTGCCAAGGCCGTGGGCGTGGGCCGGGATGGCCGCAACGGCGTGGGGTTCCTGGTGCTGCCCATCGAGCGGGCGGATGACGACAATGTCTCGCTGCCGGGCGGGCCGCTCAAGCTGACGCTTTCCATTCAGTGGGTGGAAAATGTGGTTGTGAATCAATCCATCCAGGGCACGGGCACGCCGATTCGCGTTTATGCGGCAGAGACGGAAAGACTGCTCAAGCTCTACACGCCGGTGGGGCTCACGCAAAACCTGGTACCGGCGCGGCCGGTGATTTCCGAGTTCACGGACAACACGCAAAAGAATGTGCGCGTGGGCAGGGTGGAATTCAACGCGATGGAAGCCGACTTCCGGCCCTTCCTCCGCGTCTCGCGGCCGCAGATCGCCGTGGCCGGGGTGGGGACGGCCGCGTCCCCAAATTCCTACCAGGTCACTGGGCCGGCCGTGGTCACCGTCACCGCTCCGGATGCCGATGCCGGCCAGGTCTATTTCACCACGGATGGATCGCATCCGTACCAGGGCAACGCGGCCGCCACGGTTTACAATTCGCCCGTCACCATCAACCAACCCTGCCTCTTCCGTGTCCGTGCCTTCGCCTGCGGCAAAGCCGGCAGCGACACGGCGGCGGTGAACTTTTTTTGAAAGGCTAAAGGCTAAACGCTAAATGAAAACAACCCCGATACCATCCCCGCGCCGCTTGGCTTTTTTAGCCTTTAGCCTTCAGCCTTTAGCCTTCGTGCCAAGCGTCTCCAAACCCACAACCTCCCAATAAATACTATGCAACGCTCCAACCTAAACCGCATCCCCGGCCGCCTGGTACTGACCAACAGCGCCGGCAGCATCAGCCTCTACTCCAAAGAGGGCACCACCATTGACACGGACCTGGTCTATAGCCAGGAGCCCATCGGCGCGGCCGGCACCGGCGTCATTGACAACCGCGACAAGGAAGCCTACGACGAAATCAGCCTCACGCCCGATGGCCGCATGACGGCTGCCATCGCCGCCGCGCTCTGGCCGTATGCCAACCCCACCATTGGACAAGGCATCTTCAGCGACACCGATTATTCCGCCGTGGTGCATGGCAACGACAATTCGCTGGATACCCATCCCGCCGCTGCCCTGGTGCAAATGCCGCAGATGATCTTTCATCCCGTCAAGACGCTGGTCGGTCAGCTCAAGATTCTCTGCCTTCGCAGCCACGGCACCGGCACCGGCACGCCGGTGAATCCCTGGAACGTGGCCGGATCCCTCCGCACCTATGCCAACACTGGGGGCACCTTTGCCGATGCCACCTTCAGCGCCAGCTCGCCTATTACCCAGGATTACACCATCACCTGGGGCACGCTCAGCGGCTGGGCTTCCATGGATTTCTACGACGGACTCACGTTCGAGCCGAAGATCGAGTACGTGGATGACAACGTGGCGGCCTATGGACTGTTTAACAAGCGGATCAAGATCGTGGGCGGCATGCTGCGCGGCATCCCCATCGGTGCTACACGGACGATGATTGACACGCAACTGCAGGTGCAGGGCACCGGCGCGGTCCGTGGTGCCAGCGGCGCGGCCAAGGCCTATTCCCTGGCCGTCACTGGCGCCGACGGCAAGGTCTATCTCAACATCTCCCTCGCGCAGCTCGTCAAGAGCAAGCTCCAGAACGGCGTCGAGCAGCTCCGCGAAGGCGAAGTGGCCTGGGATTGTCTGCCCGCCATCACCAGCGGCGTCCGTGGCGCCTACTGGACGAATCCCATAGCGTAAGGCTGAAGGCTAAAGGCTAAAATGGAACTCTCCATCCTCATAAATCGCTACGCTCTCGCGCTTCAGGCTTTTTTTCAGCCTTTAGCCTTCAGCCTTTAGCCTTTGACTACAATCCTCTACGCCCCCGACGGCACCGCCTCTTGGTCTGGCGCCACCGTGCTCACGCTCTGTAACACCAGCCGCTCCATCACGGAGCTGGACGTGAAATTCAACCACAAGCGCATCATTCAGACCGAGCCAGGCTTCGGCGCGGCGGCGGCGGCATTCTTCGACAATGCCAACCAGCAAAACACCCTCTCCCTGAAAGTCCGGCGCAGCGTGGATTTCACCTCGCCCGCGCCCGTGGCCTTTGCTGATCCCGAAGGCGCGCTGGCTTTTGCCCTCCAACAGCCGGCCAGCTTCCCCACGACCGGCGCGCTGCAGATCGCCCTGGCCGGCGCCGGCGGGACCAACCTCAAGCTCTATCTCCTCAACTGCGGCCTCCAAGCCATCGCCCTCTCCGACTGGCTCGGCGTGGCGCCGGCCTTTGAATACACATTCAGCGGAGGGTTGATCAGCACTACCAGCCCGTTTTAACCACAGATAAACACAGATCCACACAGATGAAAAAACACAATCAATCAACGGGGTGGGGACAGCTTGTCCCCACCAAATCTGCCGAATTGCCAGTGGGGACGAGCCGTCCCCACCCCGTCCGTTCCATCCTCCATCCTCTATTCTCCATCCTCGTTTGCGCTCTAATCACGCTGACCACCGCTGCCCAAACGACCCCCGTAATGTTTCCGGTCTCGTCTCTCTTCGGCGGCGCGGCGTACAACCGCCCGCTCACCATCACCGCCGCCAATGCGCTCATTAGCGATGGGCAGAACCTCTGGGCCGGCACCTACACCACCGTCCCGGCAAGCACCACGAACCCCGTCGTCAATCTGTACCCGAACACATATCTGCTTACGGTGGGCGGCGTCGTGCGCCCGGCGCGCTTCGTGGTGCCCGCCAGCACCAATGTCCTGGACGTCAGCACGCTCATCACCAGCGGCCCGCTGTTTTATTTCAGCACCAATGGCATGGCAAATTTGCTGGCCGGGACCAACATCGTTTTTGTTACCAATGGCGATGGCAGCATCAGCATCAGCGGCAATGGTGGGGGAAATTCCGGAATCATTACCAATGCCAGTTATGCGACGAACGCCGAGACGGCGCAGTTTGCCAACCTGGCGGGGGCGGCGGCGGCCCTGAGCGGCAGCATCGGCACGGCGCAAATCACGAACCTGCCCGCCCAGTTTTCGGTGGCCGCCGTCACGAATGCCGGCAACGCGGCCTATGGCAACACGAACGCGATGAAAGTGGCGGCGGCGACCAACGCGGATTTCGCCACGGCCGCCGGCAGCTTGAATGGGCGGCTGTCGCTGACGAACCTGCCGGCGGCGGCGCTGACGAATACCGAATCCGGCGTGACGCTCTCGGGGACGTTCGGCGGTGATGGCACCGGCTTGATTTTGCCAGGCGACGTGGTGACCAATGAGATGACGTCTGATGTGACGTTGTTGGGCGGACTGTACACGGCGGCGGCGGCGTTTCCGGCCAATGGCCCGTGGACGATCGGCAGCCTTTTGCACGGCGATGGCGGGGGCGGCTTCGGGATCACGGGCACGCCGTTTGCGGTGGATGACTTTGGCAACGTAAGCGCGGCGAGCGCACTGGTGACTTCCATCACGAATGCGGGTGGCGCGTATCCGGGGCTGGGGATCAGCGACCAGACGCCGACCAACGGGAATTGGAATATTTACAGCGGGACCAACGGCGCGTTGACGCTGGCGCGGTTCGGCACCTTCGCCAACACCAACAACGGAGTGAAGGGGATCCTGGACCAGGTGGGAAATGTCAGTTTCCGATCATTCACGGGAAACGGTTTTGGCCTGACCAATGTCAACGCCCGGACGCTGGTCATTAGCAATACGGTTTCCGTTTATGCGCATGCGAACGGCACGAACGTGTTCTGGTCCACGACGCCGTGAACCGCCAACCGAACGGGAGACTTATGGCTGAGCATCAGACATCAATAAAGCATCCGGATCTGGGCGCGGCACACAAGCCAGGTGCGCCCGCGACGCCGCGCGCGTTGCGGAAACCGCGGGCGGGGACGCTCGAATTGGGCGATGAAACAAAACATCTGTGGGTGAAGCCGACGGTGGCGAAACGGAAAGCGGGGCAACGAGGGCGACCAGATGTCTTACCCGCCGCAAGCGCGCCAGCCGACGGGAGTGAATTGAAAGCGGCGTTGCCGGTGCCGGGGGATAATTCCGGCACGACGGATAATGCCGCGCGGACGGCAACGGATATGGGGCAACCTGCACCGGCGAGCCGGGACAATGCCGCCGGCATGACGGCTGGAAGCGAACCAAACGGCACCGGCCGGGAAAAGGACGGAGACGGCGCTCAAGCTGGGCCGGTGCCGGTTGTGGGAGGCGAGGACGCCGGCCAGCGGCAATTGACGGATCTATTGAGCCGTCACGGCGCGCAAGCGGATCAGATTCTGGGCGAGGTGGCGCGGGCGCTGGAGGTTGCTGAGCAGCGCCGGATGGCGGTCGCGGAACGACTCCTTGCCCAGCAAATCTCCATTCAGCAAGCCTGGGAAAGCCTTGCGCAACGGCAGGCTTTGATCGAAGCCCAACTCGCCGCGCTGGTGGCAAATCACCGCTAACCCATGCCCTGGCTCCTCAAATACTACGACGCCACCAGCACGCTGCAAACCGTCACGTTTGCCCAGCTCGCCGCGCTCGAAGGCGGCAAAGTGGTCGCCGATGCCTGGACCGTGCGCTTCCAATCGCACAAGGCCAGCACTGTCACTTTGCGCCTGCCCGGCGTGCCGCCGCACATCGCCCCGGCCATCCCTTTCGAATCGCGGATCCAAATCATTGACCCCACCGGGACGGTGCAGTTCGCCGGCTACCGCACCGATCGCTCGGGCACCGCGGATCCCAACCGCGCCTCCTCGCAATACCAGTTCGAGGATGAATGGTATTTCCTCGAACACTGCCCGTACCATCAAATGTGGGTGCGCCAGGCCAGCGTCGGCGGCGCCAGCTCCAACGTGCCGTTCCCGGCCGTGGTGCTTTACCAGCCCAATCCCGGCCAGACGTATGCGCCCATCCCCGTCGCCGGTGTCATCACCAGCGGACAGCAAATCGTGGACATCCTCAACTGGGCCATCGCCCAGGGCGCCAACTTGCAGATCGGCGAAATTGATCCCGCGCTCTATCAAGCCTGGTACCCGCTCCAAAACGCCAAATGCGCCGACGCCATCCGCCATTGCCTGCGCCTGCACCCGGATTGTTTCACCGAGATTGATTACACCACCACCCCGCCCACGTTCAATGTGCGCCAGCGCGGCAACCTCGCTGCCGTAACGCTGCCGTACGCCTACACCGATTCCGCCGGCCGCCGCCATGTGGCCACGGATCTCCAGCCCCGCCCTGAGCTGCAACCCAAGCGCGTGGCCCTCTTTTACCGCCTCCTCAACGGCGGACAGCTCATCTCCGCCCCCGTGGATATCTGGCCGAATCAAAACCTCTCCGTGCAAGGCCCCGTCATGACCGGCCAGAGCGTGGGCGGATCCGCCGCGCCTTACACCGTGGGCGGCACACCCGTCGTTGGCACCGCCATGACCGGCATTACCGGCGCCACCGTGATGACCATTCCGGTCGGCGCGCCCGGCGGCTTGCGCGCCCTGGATTACGCCATTGATCTCGCCGGCCCCAAGCTGACCATCAGCACCGCCGCCATCACCACGGCCGCTTTTGACCCCACCAATCTCAATTGGTGGCGCAACAAGGTGCCCTCCCTCCGCCAGCTCTCCCAGGGCGGCACGATTCCCAATGACGGCGCCACCGGCGCGCTCGCCCTCCTCAGCGCCAGCATCAACACCGGCGGCGCGCAAGACATCTCCGTGGTTCAGGACGGCACCAGCACATTCATGTCGCTCGCCACTTTCGGCTACGAGCTGCTGCCCGAAAGTGCGCCCATGTCCTGGATGACCGCCATCCCCGGCGGCGGACCGTTGCAAGTGGGCGAGGCCATCGTCACCGCGCATTTCAGCTACACGCGGCAGAAAGCCGTCGGCAGTGGCACGCTCAACAACAGCCAGGTCAACGACCACGTCCACCACGTCCGCGTGAAGCTCTGCAATTCCGCCAGCGCCGCCGACTCCTACAGCCAGACCCTTTCCACCGGCGAAGCCGTTCCGCCGAACCTGGCCCAGACCGTCTATAACAGCCTGGCCACGCTCCAATACAGTTTCAGCCACACCTTGGTGGAATACCCCTTTAACGGCTGGTTAAAGCCCGGCAAACACGCCATCAACCTCGGCGGCACCGAGGCCCTCGCCGCGTGGGCCACCATGAACGCCACCCTTCAGCAGAGCGAATACAAAATGCACCTCGATGGCGGCGGCAAGACCTACGACAACGCCACCATCCGGTGCGGCCCGGTGGACCATCTGGAGCCCGGCCAGCTCATTCAGCTCTTCAACGTGTTCGCCAACCGCGACCTCAGCAAGATTGACCCGCAAGAGCGCCTCAATGGCGCCGCCGCCCCTGGCAACACCGTGGCCGCCGCCAATGACACCGCCCAGGAAAACTCCGTCCCCGGCGTACCGGACCAGGCCCTGCAATCCTTCACCGCCCCGGACGGCGTGCAGACCGGCATAACCCAATCTATCACCATGAACCCCGCCACCGGCCAGGCCACCGTGGCCCAGCTCGACAGCGCCAGCGGCAACCAGCTCACCAGCGCCATCGTGATGGCCGAACTCAGCGGCACCGGCGCGCCCGGACCGGCTACCCTCGCATGAGCGCCCAAAGCAGAGGATCGAGGATGGAGGATCGAGGATGGCAAAGCAGCCTCCGCTACGCCGTCTTGTCTATCCTCAATCCTCTATCCTCTATCATCTTCCCCACATGAGCGCCCCCTACTATCGCGTCGGCCAATACTACGTGGACACCACCACGCCCGCC
>CAZHIM010000071.1:0-24775 GCA_964532525.1 uncultured Bifidobacteriaceae bacterium | reverse complement strand
GTCGCAGACCAGCCGCAGCAGCTTCGCAGGAATGACCGCGTCGGAGATACTCAACCCGGCTTGAGGGCCCGACGCGCTGCGGCTGATCCCGCGCCGCGCGGGACACAGCCGCGCTCCGTGGCGCCCCGCGCAATCCCAACGCGCCCGGCAAGTCCGTCCGCGTCTTGGACTGCGCCGGCAAAGCGCCAGCGGCGACGGCGCTTTCGCCCGCACGCGCGGCCCGCGAGCTTTTGCAGACCGTCGCCCGCACGAAAGCGGCGTCGCGCTCCGCTTCCCGCCGCCCGCCGTTACTGGACCCGCACCCGGACCGCGGCTGTGTCGCAGACCAGCCGCAGCAGCTCCGCAGGAATGACCGCGTCGGAGATACTCAACACGGCTTGAGGTTCCGACGCGCTGCGGCTGATCCCGCGCCGCGCGGGACACAGCCGCGCTCCGTGGCGCCCCGCGCAATCCCAACGCGCCCGACAATTCCGTTCGCGTCTTGGACTGCGCCGGCAAAGCGCAGCGGCGACGGCGCTTTCGCCCGCACGCGCGACCCTCGAACCTTTGAGCACCGTTGCCCGCACGAAAGCGGCGTGCCGCTTCCCGCCGCGCTCCGTTGCTGGACCCGCGCCCGGACCGCGGCTGTGTCGCAGACCAGCCGCAGCAGCTTCGCAGGAATGACCGCGTCGGAAATATTCAACCGGCTTGAGGGCCCGACGCGCTGCGGCTGATCCCGCGCCGCGCGGGACACAGCCGCGCTCCGTGGCGCCCCGCGCAATCACGATGCGCCCGTTCACTGCTTGGCACGCAGGGTTTTCCGATTCCAGAAGTGTTTCCGAATCTGTGTCCATCTGCGTTCATCTGTGGTTAATTGTGCCCCAATGCAATTTCCCTTTTGCATCCGAGGCCAACTGTGTTTATCTCTGGTGCTCGAAAGAACGGAAATGCTAACGACGCTGCGCATCAAAAACCTGGCCCTGGTGACGGACCTGACGCTGGAACTGCAGCCGGGCTGCAATGTCATCACCGGCGAGACGGGCGCGGGGAAGTCCATCATCCTGGGCGCGCTGAACCTGGTGCTCGGCGAACGGGCGGACCGGTCGCTGATCCGCAGCGGGGAGGAGGGCTGCTCGGTGGAGGCGGTGTTTGACGTGCGCGGGATGCGGATGAACCGCACGGGACCGGCGGCCGGTGCCAAGCGCGGCCGGCCGGAAGCGGGGGCGCCGCCGCAACTGGCGAATTTTTTGCAGGAAAACGGACTGGAACCGTGCGAGGACCATCAACTGGTGCTCAAGCGGACCTTCACAGCGGCCGGCACGAACCGGCAGTTTGTGAACGGGTCGCCGACGACGCTGGCGACGCTGGCGAGCGTGGGCGAATGGCTGGTGGACATGCACGGGCCGCACGATCACCAGTCGCTGCTGCATCCGGCCAAGCAACTGGCGATCCTGGACGCCTTCGGGGGCCTGGAGCGCGAGGCGGAGTCGTTCGGCGAACTGGTGCGGCGGCGCGGGTCGCTGGAGGCGGAGAAGACCGCGCTGATTGTGGACGAGAAAGCCTATGCCCAGCAACTGGACCTGTTGCGGTTCCAGGTGCGGGAGATTTCCGGCGCGCACGTGCAACCCGGGGAGGACGCGCAGGTGGAGGCGGAGTTTCACCGGGCCAGCAACGGAGCGAAGCTGCTGCAATTGAGCCAGGCGGCGCTGGAGGCTTTGAGCGAGAGCGAAACGTCGCTGCTCACGCAATCGGGCGCGGTGGGGCGGCTGCTGGCGGAGCTCCAGCGGGTGGATGCGGGGGCGGCGAACCTGGTGGAACGCCACGCCCAGGCGGCGGAAATGCTGCATGAGCTGCAAACGGCGGTCTCGCATTACGCGGAAAAGGTGGAGGTGGACCCGGCGCGGCTGGCGGAACTGGAGGAACGGCTGAATCTGCTGCAAACGCTCAAGCGCAAGTACGGCGCCACCCTCGCGGAGGTGGTGGCTTTCGGCGACGAGGCCAAGACGAAGCTCCAGGCCCTCGAATCGCGCGATGCCGAACTGGCGCGGCTGAACGGGGCGCTGGAGAAACTGGACGCGGAAATCCGGGCGGCGGGGGAAAAACTTTCCGCCGCGCGCCGGAAGGTGATTCCGCAACTGGCAAAAGCGGCGAGCCAGCAGCTCGCGGACCTGGGCTTCAAGCAGAGCCGGTTTGACGTGGCGATCCAGAGCGATACGGACGCGCCGGCGGCGACGGCAATCAAGCAAAGCGGGCTGGACGAGATTGAATTTCAATTTGCGCCGAATCCGGGCGAGCCGGCCCAGCCGCTGCGGGCCATTGCGTCCTCGGGTGAAATGGCGCGGGTGATGCTGGCGCTGAAGACGGTGCTGGCGGCGCAGGACGAGATTCCGGTGCTGGTGTTTGACGAGGTGGACGCGAACGTGGGCGGGGAAACGGCGAACGTGGTGGGCGAAAAGATGCGGCAGATCGCGACGAAACGGCAGGTTCTGTGCATCACGCACCTGCCGCAGGTGGCGTCGGCCGGCGACGCGCATTATCTGGTGACCAAGCAGGTGCGGGGCGGGCGGACGATCTCGGAGATTTCGCTGCTGGACAGAAAAGCGCGCATCACCGAGCTCACGCGGATGCTCGGCGGGGAGAGCGACGCGGCGCGGAAACACGCGGAGGCGCTGCTGGCGCGGTGAGCTATTTCACGCTCCGAAAAAGCGCGAGGCATTTTTCCCGCTGGACTTCATGCCGGACGACGCGGACCGGATATTTTGACCGGGCCAGCTCCGACGGATTTTTCCAAGGCTGATGGATGAGGTCATCGGGGAAGTTTTCCAATTCCGGAACCCAGCGGCGGACGAATTTGCCGCCCGGATCGAATTTTTCGGCCTGCGACACGGGATTGAATATCCGGAAATATGGCGCCGCATCGGTGCCGGTGCCGGCGCTCCATTGCCAGCCGCCGTTGTTGGCGGCAAGGTCGCCATCCACGAGCTGCCGCATGAACCAGCGCTCGCCCCACTGCCAGGAGAGGAGCAGGTCCTTGGTGAGGAACATCGCCACGATCATGCGCAGGCGGTTGTGGAGGAAGCCGGTGGCCTGGAGACAGCGCATGGCGGCGTCCACGATGGGATAGCCGGTGCGGCCGGCACACCAGGCCTCGAAATGCGCCCGATTTTCCGACCAAGCCAGCCGGTTGAACTCGGGGCGAAAGGCGCCGGTGGCCACGTGCGGGAAGTTGCAGAGCACTTGCGCATAGAATTCGCGCCAGATGAGCTCGTTGAGGAAAACGTCGCAGCCGGCCGCCCCGGCGGGCGCGGCCTGCCCGCGGGCTTTTTTCAAGGCGGCCAGCACCGTGCGGATGCCAAGGGTTCCCGCGTGCAGGTGGGGCGACAATTGGGACGTCCCGGCGAGGGCCGGGAAGTCGCGATGGGCGGCGTAGGCATGGACGGGGCCGGCCAGGAAGCGGCGCAACTGCTCCCGGGCGGCGGCCTCGCCGGCGGGCGGGAGGGCTTGCGTGAGCGGATGGCCGGGGACATCCGGCGCGCCGGGCAACGGATCGGAGCGCGGCGCGGCTGCGCTTGATTTTCGCGGGTCGAAGGCGGGCCGGGGCCGCGGCAGCGCCCGGGCTTTCCACGCCTTGGTGTAAGGGGTGAAGACGGTGTAGGGCCGGCCCGCCTGCGTGAGAATTTCCTGATCGTCCCACGCCACGGCGTCCTTGAAGAGTTCGAAGCCCACGCCGATTTGCAGCAGGGCGGCGGCGAGGCGTTCATCGCGGCGCTGGGCCCGGGGTTCATACTGCCGGTTGGCAAAGACGGCCTGGGCCCCAACGTCGCGGCAAAGGCCGGGCAAAATTTCCCCGGCCGGCCCGCAGCGGATGACGAGCGGCTGGCCGCGGGCGGCGAGGTCTGCTCGGAGCGCGACAACGGATTGGAGCAGAAAGGCCAGCCGCGCGGCGCCCGCCTCCGGGCCGGTGCGGGAGTCGTCTTCGAGAATGAAAACGGGGACGACGGTTTGGGCGCGCTTGGCCGCCTCGGCCAGCGCGGTGTTGTCCGCGAGGCGCAGGTCGCGTCGGAACCAGTGGATGACCGTTTTCACGGCCGTAAAATATCACGCCGGCGTCAGAACGGAAACCAGTTGGAGCAGGCCGATGCGCAAGGAACTTTCAGGGAGCGCCGCTTCGCCGAAATGCCCCTCCCCCGGTTTTTGGCTGTGTCCACCTGTGTCCATCGGTGGTTTAAAGCCCTTTTTGACTGAATCGTTCCGGCTTTAAGGCGAATGCGGCGGCTCGAATTTTTTCAAGCCCACCTCATGGGCGATGTCATCGAACTCCTCCCGGCTCACGTCATCGAGCCGCTTGCCACGAGCCTTGAGCTTTTCCGTGATCTTGATGGCTTTCTCGGTCATCACCTCATGGGTTTCCTGCGTGCCCCCGATGAGCGCGAAGTTTTCGCCGGTGGTGATCCGTTTGTGTCCGTCGGAATCGAGGCCGAGGCCAAGGATTGCGGCCACACGTTTCGGTTTGGACTTGCTTGCCATCAAGGCAGGCTAACGCCCCTCCGGCATGCGGTCAAGGGACGGCGCTCGGGGCCGGGGCGGTGGCGCCGGGTCCGGCAGCGCTCGGAATCGCCGGTTCGAATTATATCAATCCGACTTCCCTGTCTGCCGTATCGCGGGTTTCCCAACCCGCAGGCGCTCCCCATTTCCAACACCCTCGACATGGCAACGCCCTGCCGATTTGGAAATCGGCACACGGCCGGTCCGGAATCCTGCGCTACGGTGGTTCTGTCCGCGTCCGCCAAAAAAGAAAAGGGCGCGGAAATCCGCGCCCTTTGTTGGTTTACAAATTGTCGCTGGGCGATCAACGGTGTCCGCCCCCGCCATGCCAACCCCCGCCGCCATGCCAGCCGCCTCCACCCCAACCGCCATGCCCACCCCAGCCCCCATGCCAGCCATAACCCCAGCCCCAACCGATGGAGACGCCCACGGGATAACCCCAATAGTAGGGATAGTAAGGATAGTACGAGTACGGGTAATAAGCGGGCGAGGAATAATAGACCGTGCTGGGCTGCACATAAGTCACCGAAGGCGCGACGGCAGCGGAGGCATAAGCCGGTTGTTGCTGTTGCGTGGCATCCGTGTACGCGGGCGGCGCGGAAGGCGGGGCCGTCTCGGTGGTGACGGGCGCCGGGGCCGGCGCGGGCGGCAGCATTCCGGGTCTGGGCTGACTCAGCATGGCGGTAATCACCGCGCTGGAAAGCCCCTGCTGCTGCAGGTAAATGATCTGGTCGGCAGTCAGGCCGTAGCTGTTCCCGGAATTCCGAATATAGGCGACGATGGTATCGTCGCCTACCTTGGCCTGCTCGAGCTGCAAGATTTGACCAACGCCGTAGGGAAGCTGCGGTGCGGCGATGCTGGCGGGCGCGGCCGGCGGCGCCACGGGCACCGAGGCGGGGGCGGAGGCCTGCTGCGCCGACGCTAAAGACGTTGACAGATTCAAGCCGGCGGCGGCGAGAATGGCTGCAAAACCTTTAAAATAATTCATGTTCATATTAATTTAACACCCCAATGTCGCGCCGGTTGCGTGTGGTGTCAATGGCATTCGGGCAGCCCTTCAAGACGCTGGGGTTGAAGATCTTCAACGCTTCGGCCGGCCCCGGAACGACCAGGCAAATGGTACGCGGCCGCGCGCAAAAATGCGGTCAAAAACGGGTCCGGCGGCGATAATCCTTGACGGGGATTCGGGCGTCAGTCTTTATGGTTAAAACCAAGGTGGCGGTTAAAAAAAAGAATCACAAACAGGCTGGCGCAGTAACCGCATCCAACAATGATGCAGCGGGGGTGCCATCGTCGAAATCGAAGGAGAGTCATGAAGTTGTGCTTTCAGATCCTGCTGGCAGCGGCCGTTGGCGCAACGGGGAAGCTGCATGCCCAGGCCATCCAAATCCTGGACATCAGCCGCGAAGTGTTCGTGGAGGTGTTTACAAATGCGCAAACGACCGAGGACGCGAACTTGGGCATATTTTTCGAGAGTCTCGACGTGACCATGGGCACGAACTACGACCTGTCGAGCGAGAGTTCGGACATGGAGCTTTCCGACAACACCTTCTGGGTGACGGGGAACGGGATCACGAGCGGCTCGGCGAAAGCGGTCGGGGGATCAAGCCTGCGATTCAATTTCGTCATCAATGTGCCTTACAGCTTTTTTCTATCAGTCAATTTCGCCGGGCCCACCTCGTCGCCGTCCGGCAACCAAGTGAGCGTGTCTGATCCGCTGGGAAACAAGCTGGCCTTGATTTATGGGATGACCAATGCCTTCGTCAACGGCGTGATCCGGGTGCCGTCGTCGGGGCCGAATCAGTATTCCTTCGAGGCGTTGGTTCAGGGTGCCGGGCCGGCGACTTACCAAGACCTGGTCTGGTCCATGTACCCGGTCATTGGCGCGGGCATTCCGCCGCCCACGCCCACAATCACCGGCTCGCCGGGTAACGGGATGTGGGTGGAATGGCCGCTGGCGGTGACAAACCTGGTTTTGGAAGTGACGACGAACCTGGCGTCGCCGGTATGGCTGACGGACACCAATGCCGTGGAAACCTCCGGGGCATTTTTCGCGGTGCCGGTGGATCCGGGCAAGCAATCCCAGTTTTTCCGACTGTGCGCGCCGTAGGCGCAAGGAACCGGAACGTTTCACCGGTCCTTGTCGGTGCGGCTGCGGGCGCGTTCGCGGGCCCGGCGCAGGGCGTCGAAGGCGGACTCGGCGCTGGCGGGCGGCTGGGGAGTGGCCGGCGCCTCGGGGCGGGCGGTGGCGAGGGGCCGGGGCGCTTCGGATTTCGCGGCGGGCGCGGGCACCGGGGAAGGCTTGCGGGTGAGCCAAGGGAACGGCTTCTTCCGGGGCGCGGGCGCGGGGGAAATTTCAGCGCCGGCGTTGGCTTCGGGGGCGGCCACGGCGGCTTTGCGGACAAAGAATTTTGACACCCAGCCGGTGCGGCGTTCGAGCACTTCCAGCAGAAAGGCCAGCGCGGCCAGGATGAGCAGCCAGGGAGCGAGCTCGACGTAACGCGACTTCACGGGAAGTTCGCTCCAGATTTTGGAAATTTCAACACGGTCCTTGCCGCCGGTGGTGGTGGCGATTTGCGCGAGGGCGGCCGCGCCGCGACCGGGTTGGTCGGGGGCGAACTCGGGCGAATACGGCAGGCAGACCGGCTGCAACGTCACAGCCGGCTGCCCGGGCACCTCCACGGTGTTCAAGACGGTCTCCCGGCCGACGATGGGAATCGCGGCCTCCAGAAGGTCGGCATTTTTCCAGGCGAGCGGGATGGTGTCCTTGGCGGGCGGGGCGCCGGACAGGCCGTGCAGCACTTTGATGCGGGGCAACGCGGCGAAGGGATCGGCTTTGCGGCCGGGGTCCAGGTGCAATTGGACGAAACATGTGCCGTCGCGGACTTCCTGGAGCAGAAACAGGTCGTCGGGCAGCGGCTGGTGTTTGCCGGCGATCCAGCGGGCCAGGGTGGCATAGAATTCGCCGGCCTGGTTCCACTTGGCGAGTTCGCCGCTGAATTTGCCGTCGGCCTCGCCAAGATAGCAGAGCACGCGACCGTTGCCGGCGTTCCAGGAGGCAACGACGGGCGCCTTGTATTCATCGCCGGTCACGGCGGCGAGGTTGGCCTCGGGCCGCAGGTAACAGAGGTTGTAGCCGCCCAGCGCCGGCGGGGCGGACGCGGGGGACTGGCCCAGCAGCGAATAGCCGGCGGTCAACGCGAAGGGCGTGGGCTGGTCCACGAACGTGCTGCGCGCGATGGTGAAAGTGTCCTGCGCGAAAATGCGGGGAATTTCGTCGGGGTTGTCGCTGAAATAACAGTCGCCGCCGCCGCGGTGCGCGAGGTCCTTGAGCATGTTCGCGTCGCAATCGTGCTCCGTGCCCAGGCCGACGACGCTCACGGTAACATCGGCGGCGCGCAGCTTGGCGACAATCTCCTCATAATGGGCGGACTGCTCGGCGTCCGCGGCGTCCGAAAACAGGATAATGTGGCGGGTCTGGGCATGCGCGCCTTGGATCATGCTGGCCGAGGCGACGAGGGCGTCGTAGATATAAATGCCGCCGCCCTCGGAACCGATGGAGAGGATTTTTGAGCGGTAGGACCGGTTCTTCTCGACACTGTCGAGCGGCACGATTTCGTGCGCCACGGTGTCCACGGCGAAGACGCCGATTTCATCCATGGGGGACAACAGATCGAGCACTTGGACGGTGCCGAGGTCCGCGAGGTCCATTTTGATGCGGTCGCCGCCGGCGGGCATGGACATGCTGCCGGAGCGGTCGAGGGCCACGACGACGGCCACGCTCAACTTGCGGTGTTCGCGGCGCATCTCCATGGAGACGGGCAGCACGCGTTCGAGGGGCGACTTGTAATAGCCGCCGGGGCCGTAGGATTTCTGGCCGCCGGTGAGCGCGAGCCCGCTGCCGGTCTGCTCGACCCAGGAAGCGAGGGTTTCCATGCCGCTCATGCCCACTTGGCCGGCGGGGACATTTTCCAGGATCACAGCGGAATAGCGCGAAAGATCTTCGAGGGACCAGTTGCATTGCCCCGGGGTGCGGCCCACCACATCGAGCAGGCCGCCGCGCAACAACTTCACGAGGCCGGAATCATCGCCGGCGGAGGAAACCACGAGGACGGGTTTGGACCCCTCCACGCCCACGAGCACGCGGGCGGTGTTGTTTTCGGGCACCGGGTCGTCCTTGGGGCCCTGGACGGTGATAGTGTATTCGTTGACGCCCGCCCGGCCGGCGCGGTCGCGGAACATGAGGCGGGTGAGGCCGGCCGTGACATCTTTGGCGCCGGAGGAAATGATTTCATCGCCGCGGCGGAGCTGGTACTGGAGAACCTGGGTGGTGGGCGACAGGATCCAGGCGCTCAGCACGAACGCCTGCCCAGGCTGCACGGATTGGGGCGCGAGAAAACTCTGGACGGCGACGTCGCTGACCTGCGGGCGGGTGATGAGACGATAATCCACGGCCACTCCCCTGCCCGCCGCCCGCGCGGAGGCGGCGGCGGGGTCTTTGCCGGTCCACTTGCCGTCGGACAACACAAGGATGCGCCCGCCGCCGTCGGCCGGGATGAGCGAGAGGCCGGACTCGATGGCGTCGTTCAAACTGGAATGATCCGAACCGACCCGGGCGGTGAAGCCGCCGAATTCCGTATGCTGGGGGGATTGTTCCACGACGGCGTCGCGTCCGAAGGACACGATGCCCAACTGGTCGCGGGGGCCCATGGACCGGTAGAGGAGGCGGATGATTTCCTTTTGCGAGGCGTCGGCATCCAGCGGCATGGACTCGCTGCGATCAGCCACGACGACGACGGTGCCGGCGCGGTCGGGGAGTTTGAGCGCCACTTGCGCCAGGGCCAGGACGACGAGGAGAAACACGACGGCCCGCAACCATTTCAAGCCGCGCGCCGGGAGGGGCCAAGCGTACCACGCCGTCGCCAGCGGGATGAGCAGGAGGAACCAGACGGGTTGGAAGGCGGTGAGCATGGTCCGGTTCAGGTGGTGGCTTTGGCGCTGGCGACAAGGTAAAGATGCGCCGCGAGCAACCCCAGCGCAAACAGGCCGAAAATCCACACGGCGGAAGTCTCCTCCACGCGCTGCCGGGTATCTTCGCTCCATTGGCCCCAATGACCACTGGCGCAGGCGGAGAGGTCGGACTGGCTGGCGGCGAGCAAATTGACGGCGAAGTGGTTGGTGACGGCGCCGGCGGTGACGAAATAAACACCCGGCAGGGGCGTGTCCAGGGCGAGCTCGCCGCCGGTTTTGGGAAAGACGGTTTGGGCGCCATCGGGCTGGGTGAGGGTGACGGCCTCGCCGGTGGTTTTCAAAATGACTTCAGTGCCCAGGCGGGCGTTGCTTTCCCGGAGGCCGGGCAGCTCGGCAATGCGCCAGGAGAGCAGGTTCCAGAACAAGACCGGCCAGTCGGGCGTGTTTTGGAGCGTGGACAGACCGGGATTAAAGTTCAGCTCGAGGTGGCGGCGGCCGGCGACGTCCTCGCGGACGGACAGGAGGGGAACATTGCCGGCCAGGATGACGGGTATCTCGCCCGGAGCGTTGGTGCGGGCGGCGGCGGCCCAGATGGCGCCTTCCAGACCGACGCCGGCGGCCAGCGGATGGGAATTGTCCACGATGAACGGGCCGGTGTAGGCGTTGGTGGCCCCGGCGGCGCGGAGCACCAGGCTCCAGGCGTTGCTGCCGGCGGCCGCATCGGTCTCGTGGATGACGAGTTCGGGATTTTCGGAGACGGCCGCCCGCAGGCCGGTGGCCTCGAGGGTGCGGTTGACGAGCGCGGCGGAGCTTTCATTGGTCAGGGCCACGACCACGCGGACGCGCTTGCGGATGGGCGGCAGGAGCTGAACCTCGTTGTCGGCGGCGAGGGCATCGGGTTCGAGTGCGGCCCGGAGCGAGGGGGCGGCGGCCGGAATATTGAAAACGAGGCGCCGGCTTTCGTGGGCGCCGAGTGACAACAGGGAAACTTCCGGCGCGTTGGTGCCCGCCTGCACGGCAAGTTTGGCGGTATGCGCGGCGGCGGAAAAATTGGCCACCTCGAGCAGGCAGCGGTCCTGGTCCCCAAAGGCCGTGCGGGAGGCGTTGACGATGGCGGTGTTGGCGAGCGGCGCCCCGAACGCGTGCCATTCCAGGCGCGGGCTGGAGATCTTTTCACCGGCGGGCGGATGGTCGGTGAGCACGAGGATATTGGCCTGCTGCTTGCCCAGCTCGGCGGCCAGGGTGATGGCGGCATCGAGCGAGGAGCCAGGCGACCAGCAGGTCCACTGGGCGAGCAGTTCATCCACCTCGCGCCAGGATTTCACGGTGCCGCCGAGCAGGCGCGGCGAGGCGCCGGCCAGGATGAGCCGGGTGGAGGGCGGCGGCTGGCGATGGAAAAGTTTTTCAAGAAAGCTGCGGGCGCGGTCCTGGGCCGAGCGATCGCCGTCAAGGGCGCGCAGGGAGAACGAATCGTCGAGCACGACAATGAGCGGGCGGGAGGATTCGGAGCGGTTCCAGCGCGGGCCGGTGGCGGCGACGACGAGCAGGAGCAGGACGAGAAGTTCCAGGAAAAACAGCAGCGGCAGTTGGAGGCGATGCACCTTGGCGCCACCGGCCTTGGACGGGGCGTGAAAACTCCAGAGCACGAGGCTGGAGACCTGCCGCCGCCGGAACCGGTTCCGCAAAATATAAATCGCCGCCAGCGCCGGCAGGGACGCCAGCGCGATCAAGGCGAGCGGATAGGTGAGAAAGGGAATCACGGGGTGGGCGGCGAAAAATTTTGGACAAAACTCATGCGGGGGCGAGCAATTGGATGGCCTCGAGTTCCGGGAGCGAGGTGGCCAGGTCCTCGGCGATGAGCGTGGTCATTTGGGCGCCGCACTGGCGGCAGGCATCGGCCCAGGACTGCTGCAGGCGGGCGAGGTTGTCGGCGTATTGGGCCGCCACGGCGGAATCAATGTAGATTTCCGATTCGGCGCCGGTTTCGCTGTCCACCACGCGCAGGTTGCCGTGTTCGGGGGGCGTGACGTCGTCGCGCGCGAGCAATTGGACGACAAAGAGGGCGGCGGCGCCTTCGCGGAGGCGGCGCAGGAGCTGGATGGGCTCGCCAGGCCAGAGAAGATCGCTCACCAGCACGCGCACGCCGAGGCGGCGGAAGCGCGGTGGGAGGATTTCGCAGGACTGTTCGGGGGTGCGCCGGGCGGCGAATTCAAGGTGGTCCCAGGCGGAGGGCACCAGCGCGTCGTTGGCGAGCCGCTGGAAGCCTTCGCCGGAAAGCCAGACCGCCTGGGTGCATTGGGCGTTGGCGGCGGCGGTGGCCAGGAGGGCGGCCAGTTGCGCGAGGGCGCCCGCCTTGGCGGTGTGCTCCAGATTCATCGAGCGGGAGCCGTCCAGGATCAGGTCCAGATGCGGGATGACTTCCTCGCGATACAACTTGATGGTGAGGCGGTCGCTGCGGGCGAAAATGCCCCAATCAATGAAGCGCAAGTCGTCGCCGGGCTGGTATTCGCGGTAATCCTGAAAATCAATCGAGGTGCCGGCGCGGCGGCCGGAGCGGGAACCGGTCCAGCCACTGGCGGCGGCCTGGGGGATTTGCAGGGCGTAACGAAGGCCGAGTTTTTCTCCTTCGCGCAGGGCCTGGTGGAGGGCGGGATCCATGGCGGACAGGGTCAGGCCGGACGCTCCGCCGGCGGGGCCGGTTCGGCGGCGGCCGGCGGGTGGAAGTTTTGGAGCTGGCGCAGGAACCATTTGAGGTTGAGCGCCACGGCCAGGAGCAGCCAGCCAGCGGCGAAATATTCGTGATACACCACATGGCCGGAATCGCGGTTGAATTCCACGTTGAAAATATTTCCCAATTGCAGGCTGTCCACGGTCTTCCACGAGAGCTCATTGATGAAAAACAGGATGGCGGGCGGAAGGAGGGCCCAGCCGGCGACGAGCAAGACGGCCAGCAGGCCGGCGAGTTTGGCGGGACGCTGCGGGAAGAAGGTGCGGTGCAGAAACAGGGCGGTCAGGCTGTAGGCGAAGACATAGAGCGCCAGCGTGATCAGCTTGCGCCAATCGTCATCGTCCAGCGCGCCGCCGGGAAGCCGGGCCATGGCGCGGAACGCGATGGCGCCCGTGGCGAGCGCGAGGAGAACGAGCCAGCACAAGCCGCCGGCCGCGCCGTTGAAGCAGAGAAAGGCCCCCCACCGCTTCAGCCTGGATCCGGGAATTTTCCGCCGCACGCGGAAGCTGAACTGGTCGGAATTACTGATGGTCACCAACAAGGCCGGGACGAGCAAGGCGAAGGTGGAATAGGTCCAGACGCCCATTCCGTCGGATTGGCCGGTCCGGACGCACCAGCCCAGCGCGAGCCCGCCGCCCAGCAGCCAGCAGGCGGTGAGATAGAGGCGCACGGGCCAGGCGCGGTTGGCGGACGGCGGGGAAATCAGCGCCACGGACAGCACGAAAAACAGGCCCCCGATGCCGACGGCGAGGAGCGCGGTCAGGAAGACGCGGATCCAGAAGTTAGGATCGCTCATCATGCTGCCGATGCCGGAGCGCATGATGAAAAAGGAAAACCCGATGGGGAGGATGATCCAAAAGGACAGAAAAAAGCCGGCGATGGCGAAGAGCACCTTGAACGGGCGGCTGGCGGGGAGGCAGGCCAGGAAGATGGCCACCAGGTTGGCCGCGCAGACGATCAGGAACAGGAAAGCGAGGATGAACAGAACCGTGGGCATGTCCACGCCGCGCAACAGGCTGGTGAAGGCCATGAAGGGCATGCAGGCGCTGAAAAACAGGAGGACGATGTAAGCGCTGCACAGAAACTTGCCGAGGATGATGCGCGCGGGGGACAGGGTGGAGACATAGAGCAGATCGAGGCCGTTGGCCTGGCGTTCCGAGGCCACGCGCACGCCCGTGTAGAGCGGAATGAAAAAGACGCTGGCGCCGGCGAGGATCACCACGAACGTCGTGAACATGCGGCCCCCCAGCTCCACGCTGGCGTTGACGGACAAGCTCTCCGTGATGAGGAACCCGAGCGACGCGATGAACAGGACCACCAGAAACAACAGCAGCATGCCGGTGACCGTCCAACTGCGCACGCCCTGGCGAAGTTCCTTGATGACGATGGGATTCAGCTCCCATTCGCGCCAGTGGGCGAAATGGGAGCGCATTCTTGAAAGCACGGCGGTCATTGGACGCCTCCTTTGGTCACACTCATGAAAATGTCCTCCAGGTTCGCCTTGGTCTGCCGGAATTCGATGATCTTGAATTTTTTCGCGATCAATGCGCCCAAGATATCACACGCGGCGGATTCGTCACCGGTCAGGTCGAAATGGATTTCGTTGGTAACCTCGCGGGCATTTTCGACGAAGGGGGTCTGCAACAGCTCCTTGAGGAGCTGGGGGTTTTGGTGGCTGTTGCCCTCGAGCAGGCGGATGGCCACCGTGCGGCGCGAAACATTTTTTTTGAGCACCTCGTCAATGGTGCCGGTTTCGAGGATTTTTCCGCGCTCGATGATGACGACGCCGTTGCAGATTTCGGTCAGCTCGGTGAGAATGTGCGAGCTGATGAGGATGGCCTTGTGGCGCCCGGCCAACAGGAGGAGCAGCTCGCGCAATTCCACGCGGGCGCGCGGGTCCAAGCCCGCGGCGGGTTCATCCAGGACGAGCACATCGGGGTCATAGACGAGGGCGCGGCCGAGGCTGACGCGCTGTTTCATGCCCTTGGAAAGGGCCTTGAGCAGTTTCTCGCGGATGCCGGTGACGCTGGTGAATTCCTCGATGGCCTCGACGGCCTGCGTGCGTTTCCGGCCCCGCAAGCCGTAGGCCCGCGCGAAGAAATCCAAATACTCGTGGACCGTGATGTCGGGGTGCGCTGGAAGGGTGTCGGGCACGTAGCCCACGGTGCGGCGCGCCAGCTCGGGCTCCTCGCAGACGGAAACGCCGTTGAGCAGGACGTCGCCGGCGGTGGGCTCATCAATCGTGGAGATGATGCGCATGGTGGTGGTCTTGCCGGCGCCGTTGGGGCCCACGAAACCGAAGATGTTGCCGGAATCAAAACCGAACGAAATGTCGTCCACCGCGACGGTGCGGCCGAATTCCTTGCGCAGATTTTGGACCTGGACTTTCATGCGAATTCAGAGGGTGGGTGGCTGGATCTTCAATCCGGATATTTCATAATTGCATTGGCGGATGAGGGCAACACCGGCGTAGCGCAGGTTTCCCAACCTGCGGTATCGCCGATTTCCAAATCGGCAGGGTGTCGCCATGGCGCGGCGTCTGCGGGTTTGGAAACCCGCGATACCGCAGACTTGGAAGTCTGCGCCACAAGATCGCCTGTGAAATATTCGGGCAAAGGTCTTCATCGGGATTTGGCGGCGGCCCAGTTGACTTCGGCGGGTTCCAGGATGCCGAAAACGATGCAGGAACTTTGGGTGCGGCGGGCGCTGCTCGCGGAGCCCAGGGCGTTTTCGAGGAACGGGTTTCCCTCCAGCACGGCGATATAGGTGTTGGGCCGAAGATATTTTGCCGCGGCGTCACCCGAGTCGCCAGGCACGGCGGCGAAGCCCAGGTCGTGCAATAGTCCGCCGGGACCGGCCTTGGCGGCGTTCAGGGTGGCGACGAGGCCGAGGGGGGCCTTGTCACCGGCGGCGACGTGGTTGGCGGCGAAACAGTTCAGGTCCGCATCGGCGACCCACAGGGATTTGATCGGGGCGCCGAGGCTGTTGATGATTTGCAATTTTCCGCCTTCGTTCAAAACTTGGATGCGCTCGCGGCGGGTTTCAGCCTTGCGGACGTGGAAATGCGCGGGCACGCGCGCGGAAACCCAGCCGCGTTCAAAATGCTGCGACTGGGTCCAATCCACCTCGCGGGAAGTGCCGGAGCCGAAGTCCACGTTGACGAGCGGAGTGGCCTCGGTGGTGAGCTCGAAGTGGAGGCCGCCGCTGGGAGTCAGCGGGCAGTAAAAGGCCTCGCCGCCGATGGTGGCGGCCTGGTGGCTGGCCTGGTCGAGCACGGTGAGTCCGCGGATGCGGGTGTCCGGGGTGATGCCCTCGCGCAGGAGGCTGTAGGCGAACACCAGGAGCGTGGTGACCAGCGAGATGGCCGGAATGGTCCAGAGCATCCACGTGCGCCGATGGATGCGGTTGAGATAAATGATGTTCACCGGCCCGATAAGGACCACGAAGGCGAGCATGACGATGACCACGCCGCGGGTGGGGAGCTTGAGGTTGGCCACGACCGGCAGGAGGTTGTTGGCGGCGCCGGCATTGTCCGGCAGGTTTTGAAAATAACGTCCGGTGTCGCGCACGACTTCCCGCAACCGCTGGACGGACCGTTCGTTCAAGGCAGAGGGGTTTTCCGCGTCGAGGGCAAAGGCGCTGCCGAAGCCGATTTCAGATTCGGCGCCGTCGCGCAGCTTCTGGCTGTGGGCCGGATGCCAGGCCGGGGGCAAATCCGCCCTGCCCAGCACGACGAGATTTCCGCCGGCGGCCACGTAATCGCCGAGCGCGGTGAAGACGGCGGGGGGCAAGGCGGCCACATCAGCGCCATTGACCACCACGGCGTCGAAGGGCGAATAAGCCAGCCAGTCCTCGCTCCACTCGGGGACGGGCGATTCGGCGCGGATGGATTCGACCGCTTCCACGCCCGGGGCGCCGGGACGGGGGCGGAAAAAGCCGGCGGTGTTTTCGCTGCTGGCGCGGGCGGCGGCGGCCCATTGGCTGCCGGTGGGGCCGGAAATTTGCACGGCATCAATGGTCGGGTTCTGCCGCGACGGAAAATCCAAGCGCACGGTCTTCACCGGCTCCCGGGTGGCCGGGACGGAAATCTCGGTTCGCCAACCGGAGCCGGAGGGGGAAGTATGACTCGATCCGTATCCAATGGGCAGAACCGCGAGGTTGGTTCCGGTGGCGCCCCGCAGAGTCACCGAGCCGGAACCGATGGGCCTGGAGGGCTGGCAAATGATCACGTTGGTGACCGGTTGCGGCGTGGTGTAATCCAGTTCGAGCCAGTTCGTCCGGTTGTGGGCCCGCACGTCCGGCATCCAACACGTGGCCTCGTAAGAGCCGGAGAAGGCGACGGCGTCCGGCGGCCCGACGGCCTTGTCGGCCGTGAACAGGCCAGTGGGGGCGGTGGCGGCCGCGGACTCGAAGAGGTGGGCCACGGCGTCGTAGTCCAAGCTGCGGCTGACGAGGACGGTGGCCATCTGGCCGCCGCGGGCATAATAATTGCAGTGGTTGTGGGCGTTCGGGGCGCGGACCTCGCCCTCGTGGTGGCCGTCCACGATGACGCGGATGGAGCCGTCGCCCCGCACCGGCAGGGGCGGCTGGAGCAGCGGCACAACTTCGCGCGCGCCCGCGGCGAGCGACACGCTGCGTGCGAGCCGGCTGATGTAGTTGCCGGAATTGCCCAACTCGTTTTGATTGGGATAGACGAGGGTGACGACGTGGGTTTTGGTGTCCGCGTGGTTTTCGACGACGATGCGCATTTCGGCGTAGCCGTGGTAGGTGTTGCCGGTGTAGATGGCGTCCGCGGAAACCGTAATGTCGCCGAATTGGTCGGCGGCGGGGGCGGCGGCGGCGAGGAAGAGGCAGGCCAACCCGACGATTTCACTGGCAATCTTGTGGCGCAGACTTCCAAGTCTGCTGTATCGCGGGTTTCCAAACCCGCTGACGCCACGCCATGGCGACATCCTGCCGATTTGGAAATCGGCGATACCGCAGGTTGGGAGACCTGCGCTGCGGCGGTTCTGCCCTCGTCCGCCAGTGCAACTATCAAATATCCGGGCCAGGGCCAGCCGCCACGCGCCCAGCAGCAGCAATGCCGTCCGGGCACAACGAATGGCGGGAGGTGCGACAGCGGTTAAGAGTGGGTTCATTTCAAGCGTTTGCCAGCGCCACGTCCTTGGGGAGGTTGAGGCCGGTTTCATCCAGTCGGCCGAGCAGTTCGGTGACGAGCTTTGCGGGCGTCAGGCGGTCGAAGCGCGCCTGGTAGTTGAGGATGAGCCGGTGGTTCAAGACGGGCTGGGCGACGGTCTTGACGTCTTCAAAGCCCACGCTGGGCCGGCCAGCCACGAGGGCCAGGGCGCGGGCGGCTTCGGCGATGGCGATGGCCGCGCGCGGGGAGGCGCCGTAGGTGACGTAGCGGGTAACGGCCTCGGGAGCCTCGGCAGCGCCGGGATGGGTGGCCGAGACGAGCCGCGCGATGTAGTGCGAAACTGGATGCGGCAGATAGATGCGGCCCATGGTTTGGAACAGGGACTCCAACTGGCTGCGCTCCATCTGCCAGGTGGGCGCGGGCAATTCGCCGCGGCGGCGCTCGGAAATGATCTGGTCCAGAACCTCGGTGTTCACGTTGTCAAACAACAGGCGGAAGAGGAAGCGGTCCAATTGCGCCTCGGGCAGCGGGTAGGTGCCTTCCAGCTCGATGGGATTCTGGCTGGCGAGCACGAAGAACGGCTGGGGCAGCGGGCGGGTGTGGCCCAGCAGCGTGACGCAGCCTTCCTGCATGGTCTCCAGCATGGCCGACTGGGTTTTGGGCGACGCGCGGTTGATTTCATCCGCCAGCAGGATGTTGGTGAACACGGGGCCGGGCTGGAAGACGAGCTCGCGCTTGCCGGCGCCGGTCTCCTGCAGGATGTGGGTGCCCAGAACGTCGCCGGGCATGAGGTCGGGCGTGAACTGGATGCGTTTGAAATCGAGCTTGAGGATCTGGCCGATGGTGCGGACGAGCGCGGTTTTGCCGAGGCCGGGCAGGCCTTCCAGCAACACATGCCCGCGGGAGAGAATGCCCACGAGGACGAGCCGGTGCAGTTCCGGGCGGCCGAGCAGGATGCGGTCGAGCTGCTCGAGGACTTTATGGGCCAGCTCGGCGGCGGGCTGTAATTCTTCCGGTTTTAGGATCGGGTCGGGCATACAAAATAAATGAACAGTTATCTGACTTCCAAAGTTTCAACCCAGTTTGACACCGTTCGTTGCGGTCCGTCACAAAGAAAATTCACCGGGCGGGATCAAGGCTGCCTCATTTTTGGTCCCGGTTAAAGAAATTCTGAACGGCCTGGCGGTGTTCCGGCAAAATCACCTGCGCATGCACCGAGCCGCCGCCGGCCGCGGTGTTGTCCAGCGCGCCATGCTGGGCGGAGACATCGTTGGCGGTCAGTTCGGGCGCGGCCTTGCTGATGCCCACCATTTGGGCACCCTCAAGGTGGGTGGCTGGCGGAAGGGCATGGGCCTGAAACTTCTGATTGTCTTCGGAGGTGTTGTTGTCCCAATCCATCGGGGCCTCCGGTCCGCCGCCGCCGGGTCCGCCGCGGCTGCGCCGGTGCTGCAGCCAGGAAAAGAGGAGGGCGGAATCGCATTTGCCGCCCTGGCACTGGGAGAGGTATTGGGACAGCGCGGCGTAATCAGGCATCTGCCCCGAGTTCTGGGCCTTGGCCAGCGCGGCGGGATCAATCATCTTCAAATTGGCAAGGTTGCTCAGGGTGAGGCTCATCGCGGTTTTATTGAGCTCGAGGGCCTGGGCCAGTTTTTCCATCTGTTCCCGGTTGAGGCCGCTCAAATTCTGCAACAGCTCCGGCGGGATGCGGCCGTTCAAGACGCCCTCCTCGAGCTTGGCGGAATTGAGGAGCGAGGCGAGATCCCGGGCCGCCTGCGCGGCGGTGGCCGGATCCATGCCGTTGTCGGCGGCCTGTTCCATGGCCTTGGCGAGCGTTTCGGCCTCGGTGAGCGATTCGGTTTTTTGCACGGCTTCCTCGGCCGCCTGTTTGGCGGCGTCGGCATTGGCCTGTTTGATATGGTCGAGGGCCTCCCAGGTTTTGTTGGGATCGTAGCCGGAGGAATCGTTTTGGAGCTGGGCGAGCTGTTTTTCGACCTCGTCGGCCTTTTGATCGGGCACGATTTTCTCCTGGGCGAGCGTCTGGACCTCCGCCTGCAACTGCTCGACGATCTGGCCGATTTCCAGGGGCCGATGGCCGCCGAAGCGCGCCAGGCGCTCCGGCAGCACGAGGGCGGTGCCGGCGAATACCAGGGCCAGGCCCAGCAACAGCAGCGCGCGGGCGTTGTGCCAGTGAAATCGGGGCACGGCGGCCGGCGGGAGCTGCCCAAGCCAGGCGCTCATGTCCGCCGTCTCCTGGGCCATGATGACGCCGCCGCAGGCGTTCAGGCGGTCGTAATGGGCGCGGATTTTTTCAAAGGCGGGCTGGCGGCGGCGTTCGCGCAGGGCGGCGACGATGACCAGGGGGACGAAGCCCAGGATGCCCGGGAGCAGCCAGGCGAGGTGTTGCAGACCGGAGATTTTCATGGCCAGCGCCACCACGCCCCAAACGAAGCACCAGAGCGTGATCATCTGGACGGCCACCCGCAGCAGCAACAGGCGGTTCAATTTATGAACGAACGCCAGGAGTGCCTCGGGGTGGGTGGACTTCATAACCGCCCCGCCGGTTCCAAGATTTCCAGTTTCTGCCTGGCCCGCAGAATTGACATGACCACTAGATAATCCCCCGCCCGGCGCCAGACAACCTTTAATTGTGGGCATCCTGCCTCCGCGCAGGCTTCCTTGTGAACGCCGGAGGCGTTACGGAAATTAGCCGGGGGTTGAGCGGCCCGGGAGGAATTCGGGGTGGGGACGGCTCGTCCCCACAAACGGCACCCCGGCAGGCGGTGCCGGATGGCCCCGCTGAGAATGCGCTGTCCTATCTGCCAACTAGCCAGCGCCCCCCGCACGTCATCCTCACGAGCGTCCAATACCCCGGAAAAGGGCCGTGCCAGTCGTTGGAAATCAACAAGATAAAATTTTCATCCGAAGTGGTGGTCCAAAGGGCTGGGAGGATTCATCGGTCCGCGGCGGGCGGCGAATGGAAGCGAATCGCCTGCCGGAATAATCTTGCGTTTAGGCGGTTTTGCTTTATTTTCCTGCGCCCCGTTGGGTTGGTAGCTCAGTCGGTAGAGCAGTGCCCTTTTAAGGCATTGGTCCGGGGTTCGAGTCCCCGCCAACCCACCACTTCAAAAGTCAATAAAACCCTCACAAACAAATGGTTTCATGCGGTTTTGCGTTTCTTCCCGCGCTTCAAAGCCACCGATTGCCGGCGTAGCGCAGGTTTCCAAACCTGCTGTATCGCCGATTTCCAAATCGGCATGGTGTCGCAATTGCGCGGCGTCTGCGGGTTTGGAAACCCGCCCGCTTTGGCCGGCGCGGCATCCGGCCATCACGGAGCACTGGTGGGTTGCAGCTTTGTTGAAAACCTTTGACAGAAATTCGGATGTGCGTTTTGATCAAGGCATGGCAGCAATCAGAATGCAAAAATCGCTCGTGCACGGCCTCGCGCACAGCCAGTTGTTCAATCACAGTTATGCTTTTATGCGCGTCCCTGTCACAATGCTCGTTTTCGGACTGGTCCTCGGAGGAATGGTTGCCAAAGCTGAGGACGGTTGGAGGAAAATCGAAAATCCTTCGTTCTCTTTTTCACTCCCTTCGGCCTTCAATAAAACAGAAGCCCGAGGCATAGATTCGTTCGTAGAAGAATACGCCGCCGATGGAATCGAGCTCAGTTTTGATTATGGAATATATTCTAATAACTTTGGCGGTTGGCCAAAGGACACTAAATTCGAGGCTTCGGAGGTTGACGGCAAAGCCGCGAGGATTGGCACAACAGTTCACGAGTTTCACAAAGGCTTCCCGTATTCCACCCAGATTTATATCAAGCTCAAAGGGACTGGTGCACTGAGCATGTTTGCGGCCTGCAAGTCTCAAAAGGAAGTGGCTCTGGCTAGAAAGATATTTGAAACCATTGCATTCAAGAAATAAAACTAACAATTTTATGGAGCCATCCGCCGTTAACGCCATAAGTTCCGCTGCGCAGTCAACGTCCCAAGTCGGCGTTGCCTCACTACATGGTCGTTAGGCCACATTCGCGCCATGCCATTTCTCCGCACTATTTTGAGGATCGTTGCAATACTAGCTTGCGGGGTTTTGCTGACCTTTACTTGCTGGGTTTTTGCTGCCGGCTGTTCACGGGCTCACATCATTGTGACCAATCAGTCCGGCACGACCGTTAGCAATCTAGCGATCTCGGGTTCATGTAAGGAACGACATGTAGATGTACTTGCGACACAGTCAGAATGGCTCACCGTTACGCCCTACGACAACGGTATCATGCGATTTTCGTTTGAATGCGATGGTTCGCGCTACACGACCAACACGGAACTGCATTCAGCATTTTTGGGAGTGATTTATACGATTAGCACCAACATGATCGTGACAGTTCAAACGAGAGGATGATATGACCATGTGGCCCATTTTTTTGGAGCCGCCGCCGGATGCCGATGTCAGTTCCGCTACGCGGTCGACGCAATCGGTCGGCGATCACTCAGGTCATCGTCGTTGAACAACTTTGCCGAGCCATGAATGAACGCCCTTTTTATCTGCTGGCATTCCTGTTGGCGCTGATCGCCTTGATCACCCACTCTGTTGCTCGAGGTTTCCTAGAGGACTCCATGCACCGCCATGTCGTACGCATCGAGCAGGCGCAGAAGCAGCAGATCGCCTACACACCTGACCCGCTGGCTCTCCAGTCGAGCAGAACTTACAACACCCTTACCATCGCCGGTGTTGTGTTCACAGCATTGTCTTTGGTCTGCATGGTTACAGCTTTTTTGCGGCGCGAGCATGGATGGTATCTGATTTTGATTCTGCTGTTGTTCGCCGACCTCGCGGCACCGATGTTGTTATGAGTCCGCTGCCCAACAAATCTCTCTCAGGCGGGCGTGGCTCACTTTATGGTTGCTGGCGTTCCGTAATCGCTGACATTTACTGGCCCAGAACTCGCGAGGGTCACCGACGCTTCGAGTGGCTCTTGTTCCTCTTTTGGGCCCTCGCGACGGCCGAATTCTCAGCGTTGGTGGTTGGGGCTAAGCTTTTTCTGATCTGCCTCTACGGTTGGACCAAGGTGCACGAGCAGGGATTGAGGATAGTGGCGATGCCAAAAGGACACTCTTGGCCGGTTTCCAATGGAGATTTCATTCCGCAGGGGCAGCAATTCTACCACTATTTGATCTCCGTCATGTGCTGGTTCGTGATATTTTTCGTTACCTATCTTCCGCTTCGCCGAATATTACCAAAGAAAGTGGCCAAGACCGCATAACCACTTTCTGGGGTCAACCGCCATTGAAGCGGCGAGGTCCGCTATGCGGTGGTTGCCCCAGACCGGCAGTGGATCCTTTCCGGGTTGTTCAAAGGAATGCATCGGGCGAAACCGCACCAGAAAACACCCCCGCCCCGACAAGGTCACCTTGCACTTGGCCTTGACGCGGGCGGGCAGACGATTATTTTCGGCACATGAAAAAGATTTCGCTTTGGGTTTTGCTGCTGGTCTGCACGGCCTCGCCATCGCTGGTCCGCGCGCAAGAGTCCGCCGCCCAGCAAGAGATTGATAAACTGAGCGGCCAGATCCAGGACATGCAAGAATCCCAGTTGCGCCTGGGCCAACGGCTCGACGCCCTGGAAAAACAAATGGCCGATCTGAGCGACAAGGTCAACGCGCCGGTGGTGCAAAAGGATTTCGCCAACCGGGACGACTTGAAAAAGCTCGCGGAACAGGTGCAGGAGATTGACCGCAAGCGCCAGGACGACCGCGAGCTGATCCTGAAGCAGATCGAGGCCCTCGGCAAAGCCGCCGCCATGGCCCCGATGCCCACCCCACCCTCCCACCACGAACACTTCAGCGCACCCAAGCCCACGCCGTCCACCTCGTCGTCGGAAGACACCACCTCGTCGGCCGCCCCGTCCACCCCGGCCACGCCCGAGAAAGGCTATGAATACGTGGTGAAAGATGGCGATAACCTGGGCCTCATCATCAAGGCCTACAAGGCCCAGGGCGTGAAAGTGACCAAACGCCAGATCATCGCGGCGAATCCGAAAATCAACCCCGACGTGCTGATCCCGGGCAAGAAAATCTTCATCCCGGACCCCTCGGCCAAATAGCTGCCGCGGACCGACCGGCGCCGGCCGGCCGGCGCTTCGCGCTATTCGTCTTCCAGTTCGTTGATCTTGGCGGCAAAAAAGGGTTCAAGGGCAGGCTGATCATCGCGCCAGCGCTTGAACCAGGGTGGCGTGCCGGGAGAGCAGATAGCGCCAGAGCGTATCCACGTCGCCCGTCAGCGTTCTTTCCCCGGTTTCATCGGGGGCATCCATCAATTTAAAGTGAACACACAAGTTCTCCAAAGCCACAATCAGCACGTAGCGGCGTTGGAGCCGCCATAACTGCCCCTCGCTCAGTTGCTGGGTGCCCACCTCATCGTCTGTCTTCATAAGGTAATCAATTTCTTCAGTTCTGCGCGGCCCGGACCGCCCGGACCAGCCTCCTGCGGAGAATCTCGCCCATCCGGGCTGCTTTTTCCACTCTGCTTGATTGGACCCGCCCCACATTAACGGCCGATGAAAACAGCATTAAATCCGGCGCAGTGCCAGGGAGGGAACGGCTCGTCCCCCCGGCGGGGCTTGGCTCATTCCCCGGCCACACTGATCATCCATCCCAGGCCAAAGCGGTCGGTGAGCATGCCAAAGCGCGGCGACCAGAACGTCTTGGCCGGCGGCATGCGCACCTGTCCCCCCGCCGCGAGCGCGTTAAACGCCCGGTCAGCCTCGGCCTCCGACGCCACGGCGAGAGAGAGCATGAAGCCGTCGAACTTTGCTCCTTCGGCGCAGCCGTCGGACGCCATCAGCGTGTTACCGCCCACATGGAAGGTGCTGTGCATGACCTTGCCTTCCCAACCCGGCGGAATCATGCCGGGCGGCTGCGGTTCGGGACTATCCTTGTAGTGCATGATAAAATCCACCTGCGCGCCCAGGGCAGTGCGGTAAAATTCGATGGCCTCTTCGCAACGGCCGCCGAAGAACAGATAGGGTTGAATTTTGCTATTGTTCATTGGAATTCAAGTGTAGTTGATGGAGAGATTTCCCCGATTTCTAATCGCGCCTTGCGCCCATGAACCATCCGCAAATCCAGCGTCGCGCCATCGCCCGGACGCGGAAACCGTTTCTCCCTCTCCATGAACCCAGAAAACATTCAACCTTTGACATTCAACTTCCAACGTTGAACGAAGCCCCTTCGATATTGGGCGTCGAATGTTGAATGTTTTCCAGGTTCATGGGGAGTTTCGACATCCAAAATGGGATGCACATTGGGGCCATGAACCTAAGACGGTTCATGGAAAGGGTAAGCGTTAAACAGTGTAAATACGGTGCCTTCTGTACCATGAAACATGCCCGCCCGGAAGTTCCATTGAAGCCACTCCGGG
>CAZHIM010000070.1:0-24983 GCA_964532525.1 uncultured Bifidobacteriaceae bacterium | reverse complement strand
TCTGGTGCTGGCGACCGTGTGCGGCAAGATGCGCAAGCGCTGGGTGCGCCTGACCGCGGGTGACCGCGTGAAAATGGAGATGTCGCCCTATGACTTGAACAAGGCGCGCATCACCTGGCGGCTCCGGTGAACCGCTTCGCCCGCCCGGGTTGCGGGCGCCTTGGAGTCTGGCGCGTGGAAAGCCCGCGCCGGGTTGGTGTCTGCGAATGTTAGCCCGTCGCCGGTTGGTTGCCGGTGTCCTTGGTTCGTGTGCCCAGGCAGTAATTCAACCGCAAAAAACGGTTTGCCCGCGAGTCGAGGAATACGATGTTGAACTTCTCGATGGCTTCCTGACCGACAGTCCTCAACGCCGCGGTGGTTGTGGAAAAAACTTCTCCCGCCAGCGGATCCTTTGACCATGTCCCGGACGGCGTGAGGTATTCCCGGGTTTCGTTGTTTTCAATAAGGATGTTCACTGGTGTTTCGATCTCAATTGAGCTTTGACTACAGGGTGGGGGCGAGCTCGCGCCGCACCGCCGCACCGCCGCACCGCCGCACCGCTCCGGCCGATTTCACCACCAACCGCTGCGGGCCGGCGATTTCATTCTTGATGGTCCCGGAGCTTCTTCCGGGCGCGGCGCCTCATGGTGAGCAGGCGGACCTTGACGCCCAATGACGTTGGCAGCCAAGCCCCGGAGAAAAATCACTTTCCGCGATATTTTTCCGGGTGGCGGATGCGGTCGAGCCGCTCAATTTCAAGTTCGTTAACGACAATCCGCTGCTGTCTATGCTTGATGGCATTCGAGAGGGTGAGGGGAAGCAGCCAGAACTGTTTGAACAGTTGTGTGACAGTCTGGCCGAGGAGTTTCAGAAAATTCATGGTGCATTCCTGGCTTTGGCGGGCCGGCGTCCCGGCCGCCGGCAAATGCGATTCATCCGCTGCGGGTTTGTTGGCACAACCCACAGGCTACGGGTCGCCTGAGATCGTCACCATGGGGTGTAACCCTACCGGCCCAAGGCGCGACGGTGGGTGCTTCAGGGACTCAACACCCTTTGCGCCGGCCCAAGTGGCCCGCTTCTTAAATCCGGGCACGGACGTTTTTATGGCGACAGGTTTAAACCGTGTTAAGAATCAGGCCACCAAGTTCCAGAACGCCTCCGGCGTTCAGGGGGCCGGCGGCGCGCCGCAAACCCGGCTTCGGTGCCGGTAGCATCAGTTTGGCGCATGCCGTCGTGCCGGTTGCCGACAGCCAGCCTAATTCTGTGATACGCCAAAAATTGTCAAAAAAAACGCAGCATACGGTTAGTGGACGCATTGCGAATCCGTCAAAGTGGATATGAAGCCGATAATTAAAAACTTTAACGAATCGTTCTTATGTCGAATTCCTCCCGACCCACGATTGGGGAGCAGGCCCGGGCTCAAGGCATTTCCCGGCGCGATTTTCTCACCGCCTGCGCGTGGATGACCGCCATGCTCGGCCTGCCGGCCAGCGCCGTGGCCGAGGTGACGCGGGCGCTCGACTCCAAGCCGCGGCTGCCCGTGGTCTGGTTCCATTTCCAGGAATGCACCTGCTGCTCCGAGTCCTTCATCCGCTCCTCCCATCCCCTGGTGGCCGACCTGATCCTGGACAAGATTTCCCTCGATTACACCGAGACGCTGATGGCCGCCTCGGGCAAACAGGCCGAGGACGCCTTGCGCTCCACCATGGAGAAATACAAGGGCGAGTACCTGATGCTCGTCGAGGGCTCCGTGCCCACGGCCAACGGCGGCGTCCATTGCTGCATCGGCGGCCGCACCGCGTTGGACATCGTCACCGAAGCCGCCGCCGGCGCCAAGGCGGTGGTGAACTGGGGCAGTTGCGCCAGCAATGGCTGCGTGCAAAACGCCAAGCCCAATCCGACCGGCGCCACGCCCATCCACAAGCTCATTTCCGGCGTGCCCATGATGAACGTGCCCGGCTGCCCGCCCATCGCCGAGGTCATGACCGGCACGATTGTCCACCTGCTCGCCTTCGACCGCATTCCGCAGCTCGATGGCTTGGGGCGGCCCAAGGCGTTTTATTCGCGCCGCGTGCACGACACCTGTTACCGCCGCCCCAATTACGACGCCGGCCTGTTCGTCAATTCCTTCGACGACGAAAATGCGCGGCGCGGCTATTGCCTGTACAAGATGGGCTGCCGCGGCCCGGTGACCTACAACGCCTGCGGCGTGATGCGCTGGAACGGCGGCGTGAGCTTTCCGATCCAGTCCGGCCACGGCTGCATCGGTTGCAGCGAGGGCAACTTCTGGGACAACGGCCCGTTCTACCAGCACCTGCCGTCCTTCCCGGGCTTCGGCATCGAGACCACGGCGGACAAGGTAGGCCTGGGGGTCGGCGCCGTGACGGTGGTGGGCATCGCCGCCCACGCCATTTCCACGAACATCCGCAAACATCATCTGATCCAGGACGGCCTGGCCGCCGGCGAAAACGTGCAGGACGGCCGCGCCGAACAGGGCGGTTCCTGACCGTGAAAACCATGGCACCCCCCGATTGACGGAGAATTCTTATGCCAGCCAAACGCATCGTTGTTGATCCGGTCACGCGCATCGAAGGCCATTTGCGCGTGGAGGTGGAAGTGAAGGATGGCGTCGTCACCGACGCCTTCAGCTCCGGCACCATGGTGCGCGGGCTGGAAATCATTTTGCGCGGGCGCGATCCCCGCGACGCCTGGGCCTTCGCCGAGCGCACCTGTGGCGTCTGCACCACCGTGCATGCGCTCGCCTCCGTCCGCTCCGTCGAGGACGCCCTGGGCATCGTGATTCCGCCCAATGCCGAGCTGATCCGCAACCTCATGTTCTGCACCCAGTACCTGCAGGACCACGTCGTGCATTTCTATCACCTGCATGCGCTCGACTGGGTGGACGTGGTGAGCGCCCTCAAGGCCGACCCGGCCAAGACCTCCGAGCTGGCGCGGTCCATCTCGAACTGGCCCCGAAGCTCGCCCGGCTATTTTTCAGACGTGCAGAAGCGCCTCGCGAAGTTCGTGGAGAGCGGCCAGCTCGGTATTTTCGCCAACGGTTATTGGGGCCATCCCGCCATGAAGCTGCCGCCGGAGGCCAACCTCCTGGGCGTCACGCACTACATCGAGGCGCTCGACTGGCAGAAGGAAATCGTGCGGGTTCACACCATTTTCGGCGGCAAAAACCCGCATCCCAATTACCTCGTCGGCGGCGTGCCCTGCGCAATTAACATTGACGACGCCAACGCCATCAACGCCGAGCGCCTCGCTTACGTCGGCAAGCTCCTCGCCGACGCCAAAACCTTCGTCGAGCAGGTCTATATTCCCGATCTCCTCGCCGTGGCGTCGTTTTACAAGGACTGGGGCGCGATCGGCGGCGGGCTGAAGAATTATCTCTGCTACGGCGACCTGCCCACCAACGGCTTCGGCGATCCCGGCAAATTCAAATTTGTTCGCGGCGCCATCCTCGACCGCGACCTGACGAAGATCCACGAGGTGGACGCCCATGACCCGCAGCAAGTGAAAGAGACTATTGCGCATTCCTGGTACGAATACGCCGAGGGCGACGGCGCCGCGAAGCATCCGTGGGACGGCGAGACGAAGCTCAATTACACCGGCCCGCAGCCGCCGTACGACCAGCTCAACGTGGACGGAAAATATTCGTGGCTCAAGACGCCGCGCTGGAACGGCCAGGCCATGGAAGTGGGGCCGCTGGCGCGCATGCTTGTGGGCTATGCCGCCGGCCGCACGGACATCCAGGACGCCGTGAACATGGTGCTCAAAAAACTGGACGTGCCCGTGGCCGCCCTGTTCTCCACGCTGGGCCGCACCGCCGCGCGCGGCATCGAGACCTACCTGGTGGCGCAGTGGGCGCAGGAATTTTACGGCGACCTCCTGTCCAACATCAAGAACGGCGATTCGCGCACCTTCAACAACGAAAAATGGGAGCCGTCCACCTGGCCTGCCAGCGCCCGGGGCGTGGGCATGAGCGAGGCCCCGCGCGGCGCGCTCGCGCACTGGATCGTCATCCAGGACCAGAAGATTGCGAACTACCAGCTCGTGGTGCCGTCCACCTGGAACGCCTCGCCGCGCGATGCCCAGGGCCAGCGCTCGGCCTACGAAGCGTCCCTCTTGGGCACGCCGGTGGCCGACCCCGAGAGGCCGCTGGAAATCATCCGCACCATCCATTCGTTTGATCCCTGCCTGGCCTGCGCGGTGCATCTGTACGATCCCCACGGCCGCACGCTCAACCGCATCACCATCGGAGGCTAAACATGCAAAAAGCCACCCTCGGCCGCGTCTATGTCTGGGAAATCCCGGTCCGCCTGTACCACTGGGTCAACGCGTTCTGCCTCGTGGTGCTGTGCGTCACCGGCTATCTCATCGGCTCGCCGCTGGCCATCCAGCAGGCGTCCGAGGCGTCCTTCGCCTACTGGTTCGGCAAGGTGCGGTTTTTGCACTTCCTGTTCGCCTACCTGTTCTTTTTCAACTTCCTGTTTCGCATCTACTGGGGCTTTGCGGGCAACCGCTACGCGAGCTGGAAAAACTTCATCCCCTTCCGCAGAAAACAATGGAAGGAGATCAAGCAGGTCATCGCCGTGGACGTTTTGCAGGCGGACAATCAGCCCATCGAGACCATCGGCCACAATGCCGCGGCCGGCTTCACCTATTTTCTGACCTTCCTCGCCTTTCTCTTCCAGTGCATCACCGGTTTCGGCCTGTACGCCGCCATGAGCAAGGCCTGGTTCCCCAAACTGTTCGCGTGGATCGTGCCCCTGATGGGCGGCGACTTTGCCGTGCGCCAGTGGCACCACGCTTTCATGTGGTTCTTCATCCTGTTCGCGCTCGTCCATGTCTATATCGTGTTCTATCACGACTACGTGGAAGGCCGTGGCGAACTCTCCTCCATGGGCAGCGGCTGGAAATTCATCGAAAAGGAATACCACCCGACCTTGCGGACGCAAAAGCCCGACGGCCGGAAAAAACAGACTCCGGTTTGAACGGCTCCCAGGTTCCGCCCCACACAAACCCATCCCCGCGATGAATCCCTCCCGCGATGCATTGAACACGCTGTTCCTTGCAGGCAACCTTCCGCCGCCGGGGCCGGCCCCCGCCCGGGCGGCGCCGGGCCATGCCGTGGACGCCGGCTCCGCGTCGCTCATTCTCGGCGTCGGCAACCTGCTGTTGGGCGATGAAGGCGTCGGCGTGGCGGCCGTCCGCCGGTTGGAGGAGCGGGGCTTTGCCGCCCGGGCCGAGCTCGTGGACGGCGGCACCGGCGGCTTTCATCTGCTGGGATTTTTCCACGGCCGGCGGCACCTCATCCTCATAGACGCCGCCGCCGATGGCCGTGCGCCCGGCACCGTCTCGCTCCTCCAGCCGCGCTTCGCCAGCGATTTTCCGCCCTCGCTCACCGCGCATGACATCGGCCTGAAAGACCTGCTGGAATCCGCCGCCCTCCTGGGCGATTTGCCCGCGGTGGATCTCATCACCGTATCCGTCGCCAGCCCGGGGCCCCTGAGCCTGGAGCTTTCCCCCGCTGTTGCCGCCGCCCTCCCGCAGGTCGAGGCGTTGGTGGCCCGGTGCCTGGATTGTCGCGTAAATTATTGACGTGACCAGCGCCGCCGCCGCCCGCTTGGGCGCCGAAACCGGCCGAAAACGGATCAGAATGGAGGCTTTTAACATGTTGCAGGCAAATCTGTTGAGATTTTTTCACAGATTTGCATCTCTCGCGCGCCAGGCCGGTGTGCAGCCATGGAATCTTGCCTTGAAAGCCGGGCGCCCGGCGGGAAATTGATGGAACGTCCGCGTGGCTTAAGATAGGATTCGGGCGTCTCCCATAACCAAGCGGTCCGCAGTAGGAAGGTAATGTCTGCCGCGAGCAAATTAGGATAGTCAGAATGTTCTTATGAAGATTAAAAGACTGACGCGTTTCTGGTTGGTGTTTCTGGCGCCGGTGCTGTGGCCCGTGGCTGGCCATGCCCAAGCCGATTTGGCCTTGACCGGGGCAAACACCAACGAAATGGAAAAGCGGATAGACGAATTGGTCTCCCAGATGACCCTGGAAGAGAAGGTATCCCTGGTTCATGCCGATTCCAAGTTCACCACCGCCGGCATCGCCCGGCTCGGAATTCCGCCCCGCACCCTTTCCGACGGCCCCCATGGCGTGCGCGAGGAAATCGCCCGGGATTCGTGGCGGCCGGCCGGCCGCACCGACGATTTCTCCACCGCCATGCCCGCCGGCATCTGCCTCGCCGCCACTTGGAATCCGGACGTCGCCTTCCAGGAGGGCGAAACCATCGGCCAGGAAGCCCGCGCCCGCGGCAAGGACATCATGCTCGGCCCGGGCGTGAACATCCTGCGCACGCCCCTGGGCGGCCGCAATTTTGAGTATCTGGGCGAAGATCCTTTGCTCGCCGCGCGCCTGGCCGTCGGCTTCATTCGCGGCGAGCAGTCGCAGAACATCTCCTCGTGCGTCAAGCATTTCGCCCTCAATAACCAGGAATTCCAGCGCGACAGCATCAATGTGGAGGTGGATGAACGCGCCTTGCGCGAAATCTATCTGCCCGCCTTCAAGGCCGCCGTCCAGGAAGCCGGCGTCGGGTGCGTCATGGGCGCGTATAACCAGTTTCGCGGCCAGCACTGCTGCGAGAACGATTATCTCCTCAACCAGATTCTCAAGGGCGAGTGGGGCTTCCGGGGGCTCGTCATGTCCGACTGGAACGGCGCCCACAACACGCGCGAAGCCGCCCTGAACGGCCTCGACCTGGAAATGGGCACGGAGAAACCCTACCACGATTATTATCTCGCGCAGCCCTATCTCGAAGGCCTCAAGAGCGGCGAATTCCCCGTGGCCGGCCTCGATGACAAGGTCCGGCGCAACCTGCGCGTGATGTTTGCCACGCGGGCCGTTGATTCCAACCGCCAGCGCGGTTCCCTCAACACCGCCGCCCACCAGGCCGTCTCGCGGAAGGTGGCCGAGGAGGGGATTGTGCTGCTGAAGAATGAAAATCATTTTCTGCCGCTTGATCCCGCCCGCATCCAGAGCATCGCGGTCATCGGGGAAAACGCCGTCCGCCTCCAAACCCACGGCGGCGCCAGCTCCGAGATCAAGGCCTTTTATGAAATCACCCCCTTGCAGGGCCTCGTCAATCGCGTTGGCAAGCAGGTCAACCTCACCTTTTCCGAAGGCTATCGCAAAAACGGCGATCCCGCCCTGGCCGAACGGGCCGTGGCCGCCGCCAAGGCCGCGGACGTCGTCATCTATGTGGGCGGCCTGAACCATGATCTCGGTAACGATTGCGAAGGCGGCGACCGCACCAGTCTGAAGTTGCCCTACGGTCAGGACGAGCTGATCCAGAAAATCGTTGCCGCCAATCCGCACACCATCGTGGTCCTCGACGGCACCATGGTGGAGATGGATGCCTGGCTGGATCAGGTGCCGGCCGTCCTGCAGGCTTGGTATTCCGGCATGGAAGGCGGCAACGCCCTCGCCGGCATCTTGTTTGGCGACGTGAACCCCTCCGGCAAGCTCCCCGCCACCTTCCCGCGCCACCTCGCGGATTCGCCCGCCCACGCCCTCGGCAATTATCCCGGTACCAACGGCGTCGTCACTTATCAGGAAGGTCTGCTGGTGGGCTACCGCTGGTTCGACACCAAGAATATTGAGCCGCTCTTCCCCTTCGGCTTCGGCTTGAGTTACGCCAGCTTTGAATACACGAACCTGGTTTTCACGGTGACCTCCGGCGACCCCGGCGTCGCCGTGGAATTCGGAATCAAAAACACCAGCGCCGTGGCCGGCGCCGAAATCGCGCAGCTTTACGTGCAGCCGGTCAACCCCGGCGTGGCGCGCCCGTTGAAGGAACTGAAGGCCTTCAAGAAGGTCTTCCTGAAGCCCGGCGAGTCGCAATTCATCTCCCTCCGGCTCGGCCCGTCCGCGTTTGCCTATTACAGCCCGGACCAGAAGTCGTGGGTTGCCCGGCCCGGCGATTATAAGATCCTCGTGGGCGCCTCCTCACGCGACATCCGCCTGCAGGACGACTTCAAACTCACCAAGTCAACCCGGTTCAACTAACCAGCCGCTTCACGGTTTGCGTTCCCGCTCATCCAAGCGCCCCAACTCGGCGAGGGCGAAGTGATATTCATCATCGTTCTTCATGCCGGCAGCCCGGCATTGGCAAAACAAATCCCGTGCGCCCGCCGGGTCGCCTTGGCTCAGATGCATGACGCCGACATAATAGGCGGACAAGGTTCTCCACTCGCGTGCCGGATTGCCGTCACCCTTGGCCACCGCCGTGAGCAAGGTTTTTTCGTCCAGTTGCCCCGCCAGATACGAGGCGAGGGTTTTTTCCGGATCTTCCTTGCAGGCGGCCAACAACTTGGAAAAGTCTTCCGGCGCCCGGCCCAGCCGCCACAACAAAGTCTGGCGATACAGACGCACCCACTCTGAATCGTCAGGTTTCAAGGCGATGAACCGGTCGTAGTCTGACAGTGCGCCCGAAAAATCGCCCGCCAGTTGCCGGGCCACGCCGCGGCGGGAATAAGCGCTGGCATTTTCCGGGTTTATTTCCAGGGCCCGGTTGAAATCGGCCAGGGCGCCGGCCCAATTGCCGTGGTTGCGCTTATAGTTGCCCGAGATGAGAAAGAGGTTGTCGCTGCTCAAGCGCACATTGTCCGCCACCGTCCAATTTCCGCCGGGCACCGGCGCGTTCGTCATGCCATGCCGGCCCGCCAGATGTTTAACCCCCGGATAAGGCGTTCCCGGCGGCGGTTTGGGGTGGGCGTAGGCGAACCCGCTTTTGGCATCCACCACCAAGTCCATGCGGTTCAGAGCCCACATGCCCAGGGACCAAGCAGCTTGGGAACCGGGGCTGCTGCCCTGAATCGCAGCCGCCTGGGTGGCGGGCATGTCTTGCACGACGACGTCGGTCAATTTGAGCGGACCGAGATTGATTTCGTCCGCCCAGCCCGTGTGCAAAATATAGACGCCAAAAGAGCCGACGCCGCCCAGCGAAGTGGGCAAGGATGATTTGCGATGGGCCGCCCGCCATTCCTTCATCTGGGCTGGCGACATTTCGAGGCCGAGATCAGATCCGGTATCCACTTCTGCCGTGCCGGTTTTGCCGCCCGCCAGCGGAATTTCGAGGAACAGCCAATCGCCCGGCACCACTTTTAATTTGAGCCAGCCGGCGGTTTCCGGCGGCAGTTGTGGCACGCTGCGAATCGTGCGCCGGTCCGCGTCGAAGACCAGGATATTGTCGCGGATATCGGGCCAACCCACCACCCCGTCCGGCAGAGACGATTGCTTCATGGCGGCCACCAGGCGCAGTCCCAACGCGAGGCGGAAAATGGGGAGCGGTGCCGTCAGGGTTTGACCATCGAGCGATAGGGCCGTCGGCTCGGATAGATCGCGGGATTTCAGGCCCAGCCGCCTGGCCCCCATCGGAAACAGCGTCGTGGAAGAGCTGCCGGTGTCCAACCAGATGCGGGCCGGGTGTGCGTTGACGGAAGCTTTTGAGTAAACCACGCGGGTATCCGGCGGATGGCTCGCACAGCCCGCCAGAACGAAAGCCATGACCGCCAACCAGCCTGGAAATGACGTTTGTTTGAATTTCATGACTGCGATGTAACGGAAACGGGGCGACCGAGTGAACACTTGCCTGCCGCGTCAGTCAAGAGCCGCTTTTCAATATTGAAAACCCGGGTTTCCAATTCGGGCAAAAATGAGATGGCCCACCGCGCGCCGGCCCATTAGCCTTGGCTTCTGCCATGACGCCCTCGCACTTGGAAATACCGGCGGGACAAAACTGGAGCTGCCACGGTTGCACCGACTGCTGCCGCAATCATCTCCTCGTGCCCCTCTCCGTCCCGGAAAAGGAACGCATCGTGCAGCAGGGCTGGACCCCGGCCGACGGGGTGGACCCGGGGCGCATGATCGTCTCCGGCCTCCATTCGCATCGCCTCGGCCACCAGCCCGGCGGCGCGTGCGTGTTCCTCGATGCCTCCGGTCGCTGCCGCATCCACCTCAAATTCGGCGAAGCCGCCAAGCCGCTGGCCTGCCGCCTTTATCCGCTGCTGATCCATCCGGCCGGCAAAAAGGTCTTCCTCGGCCTGCGGTTCAGTTGCCCCTCCGCCGCGGCCAGCCAGGGCCAGCCGCTGGCCGATTACGCATCGCCGGCCGCCCGCCTGGCGGCCGAGGTCCTGCCCGAGGGTTGGGAAAAATTGCCGCCCCCGGCCATAGCGGCCAAGCCGGGGCTCGACTGGCCGGATTTCCTGCGCTTTGTCCGCTGGCTGGACTCCGGTTTCGCGGCGGAAAACGTGCCGGTGGCGCTGAAGCTCTTGCGCGCCTTGCAGTGGCTCGAAAGCGTCGAGCGCAGCTATCTGGACCAAATCCGGGGGCCGACCGCCGAGGAAATTCTGCGCGCTCTCGTCCGCCGTTCGGCGGAAAAAATCCCCGCCTTGCCCGCTTCCCCGGAGCCGCCCAGCCGCTTCGGCCGTCTCTTCCTGCGCCTGCTCGTTCTGGAACACGGCCGCACCCCCACTGTGGCCGAGCGCTCCCTGGGCAGCAGCCATCGCTGGAAAATGCTCCTGGCCGCCGCCCGCTTCGCCGCCGCCGCCGGCCGCACGCCGGCTTTGCGCGACGAATTGAAACCCGTGCCGTTTGCCGATATCGAGCGTCCATTTGGCCCGCTGCCGCCCGCCGCCGAGGCGTTGCTGGACCGCTTTTTTCGCGTTAAAATCCAGAGCATGCAGTTCTGCGGCAAGGGGTTCCATGACTGCTCGCTCATCGAAGGCTTCCGCAACCTGGCCTTGCTGTACCCGGTCATCCTATGGCTCTCCCGCTGGCTTGCCGCCGGTAACGGCCGCACCGGCCTCAGCGAGGCGGATGTCCTGCGCGCCGTGTCCTTGGCGGACTACCAATATGGTTTCGCCCCCTATGTGCCCTGGCGCACGCGCCTGCTCCAGCAGCGGCAGGACGTGGCCCGCCTCTGCGCCTGGTATGCCGGCCCGCCGACCTGAACCGGGCGCCCGGCGGGGGGAATTAGGTTACGTGAAAAATTTCACAAACTTTTCTTGCGGACGCGGCGGCCAGTTGTTAAAACTCGCACGCGATTAGGAGTTAGCAGAACGACTTTTAAGTGGTAGGGAATTTAATTTTTAGAAAGAAGTGATTTTTCCGAAGTGGACAAACAGTTTGCCTCTGGTGCTGCTCGCCGTGGCGGCCTTGGGGGGTGCTGGCGTGGCCGCGGGCGTGACCATCTATCTCACCCCGAAATATTACCGGGCGGGCTATCAGCCGGTCCAGCCGGTGCCGTTTTCCCATCGTGTCCATGCCGGCCAGCTCGGCTTGGACTGCCGCTATTGCCATAACGGCGTCGAAAAATCCTGGTTCGCCAATCTCCCCGGCGCCTCCACCTGCATGAACTGCCATGCCCTGGTGCTCAAGGACGATCCGCGGCTGCAAATCGTCCGCGACAGCGCCGCCAACAACACCCCCATTCCCTGGGTGCAGGTCCACCATGTGCCCGATTACGTCTATTTCAACCATTCCGTCCATGTCACCCGCGGCATCAGTTGCGTGGAATGCCACGGCCGCGTGGATCAAATGGATGAAGTCCGCCACGACCAGCCCCTGAGCATGAGCTTTTGCCTCGATTGCCATCGCGACCCCGCCTCCGCCATCCGCCCGCCGGACAAGGTCACCCAGCTCGGCTGGCAATGGAGCACCAACGCCTTCGAGGCCGCGCGCTTGCAGCAGGTCAACGGCGCCAAATTCGTCCACGATTGGAAGGTCGAGTCCTTGCAAAGCTGTTCCGCATGTCACCGATGATCAACAAGGCAATGAGCGACCAACCGCCAACTCCCGCCCCCGCCTCCGCCCCGGGCCGCCGTTACTGGCGCAGCCTGGACGAACTGGCGGACACGCCGGAGTTCCAGGACTGGCTGCACCGCGAGTTTCCCGGCGGCGCCGACGAGCTCGCCGACGGCCAGAGCCGCCGCCATTTCCTCAAGCTCATGTCCGCCTCCTTCGCGCTGGCCGGCATCGCCACGCTCGGCGCGGGCTGCCGCCGGCCCGAGGAACACCTCGAACCTTACGGCAAACAGCCGGAAAATTATGTCTATGGCGAACCGCAATATTTCGCCACCGCCATGCCCCTGCGCGCCGGCGCGCTGCCGTTGATCGTCAAATCCTACGAAGGCCGCCCCGTCAAGATCGAGGGCAACGCCCTGTTCCCCGGCGCCAATGGCGGCACCGACCGCTACGCCCAGGTGTCCATCCTCGACTTGTACGATCCCGACCGCGCCCGCCATTTCACGCATGAGGGCAAAGAGGTTTCGCGCGACGAGGCATTCAAGTTTCTCGATGAGCTGTCGCGGAAATTCTCCGCCAACCAGGGTGAAGGCCTCGCGTTTCTTGCCGAAAGCAGCACCTCGCCCTCGCGCGCGCGGCTGCAAAAGGTCCTGGCGCAGAAATTCCCGAAATCCCGTTGGTTCACCGCCGATGCGATTGATTCAGGCATTCATCAGCGCGCCGCCACGCAGGCCTTTGGCCAGCCATTGCGGCCGGTGTTCCAGTTTGACCAGGCGAAGGTGATTCTGTCGCTCGACTGCGATTTTATCGGCGGCGAGGACGACGCGCCCAATCACATCCGCAAATTTGCGGCCGGCCGCCGGGCCGGGCAGGGGATGAGCCGGCTGTACGCCGTCGAATCGCTGTTCACGCTCACGGGCGCGAATGCGGACCATCGCCTCCGGGTCCCGGCCAGCCGGCTCGGCCCGATTGCCGCGGCCATCGCGGCCGAGATCGCGGGCAGCGTCGTGGCCATCCCGGCGGGCGTGGATGCCAAGTGGATTTCCGAATGCGCCCGCGATCTGGCCGCCCACCGCGGCACGGCGCTGGTCGTGGCCGGCCACCGCCAGCCGGTCGAAGTGCATTTGCTGGCCCATGCCCTCAATTCCGCCCTCGAAGCCCTTGGCAAAACCGTCACCTTTGTCCCGGCGGCGGCCAATGACAGCGCCGACCTCAAGGATTTCGCGGCCAATGCCACGGACACGCTCATTGTGCTGGGCGGCAACCCCGCCTACCACGCCGCCAACCTCGGCTGGCCCGGCCCGGCCAAAACCATCGTCCGCCTCGGCTATCATGAAGACGAGACTTCCGCCAAGGCCAACTGGAATTTCCCGGCGGCGCATTATCTGGAATCCTGGGGCGACGCCCGCACCGCCGGGGGCGCGATCGTTCCCATCCAGCCGCTCATCCAGCCGCTGTTCGGCGGCTTGACCGAGCTCGAATTTCTCGCCCGGTTGGCGGCCGAGGCCAAAACCAGTCCCTACGACATCGTGCGCGAAACCTTCGCAACCGGGGGCGGGGACTTTCCCCGGCTCGACGAAGCCGCTTGGAAAAAATTCCTGTTCAACGGCTTTCTGGATGGCCAGCCGGCCGCGATCGAGGTTAGACCGGCCTCCAGTCCGGCGTTGCCGGAAGCCGCGCCCAAGCTCGCTTCGGCGGCCAATCTCGAAGTCGTCTTCTATCGCGACGCCAAAATGGACGACGGCCGTTACGCGAACAACGGCTGGATGCAGGAGCTGCCCGACCCCATCACCAAGATGACGTGGGACAATGCTGTGCTCCTCAGCCGCAAGACCGCGCGCGAACTCGGCGTCCAGAACGGCGACTTGGTCGAAATCTCGCTGAATGGCCGCACTGTCACCGGCCCCATTTGGGTGCAGCCGGGCATGGCCGATTATTCGCTGGGCTTGGCGCTGGGCTACGGACGCGAAAAGGTCGGCCGCATCGGCACCGGCGTGGGCTTCAACGCCTTTAAGATTTTTGCCGGGAAATACATCGAGACGGGCGCGACCCTCAAAAAGACCGGCGAAACGCACATCCTCGCCTGCACGCAGCATCATTGGAGTATGGAGGGCCGGCCGGCCGTGCGCGAATTCAACCTGGATGACGTAGTCGAAGCGACGGGCAAGGATGAAGATATCGCGGAGGAAAAATTTCACACGACCGAGCCGCCCATCATCAAGTCGCTCTACCCGAACCCGCTCGACGAAGCCAAAAAGACCGCGCTCCATCAGTGGGGCATGACGATTGATTTGAACGCCTGCGTCGGCTGCGGCACCTGCATCGTGGCCTGCCAGAGCGAAAATAACATCCCCATCGTCGGCAAGGACCAGGTCCTCCGCGGCCGGGAAATGCACTGGATGCGCGTGGACCGCTATTTCACCGCCGATCCCCAGCGGAGACACAATCCGAGCCCGTTTGATCTCAATTCCGACGCAAACCAGACCGACGCGAACCAGCAGTTTGCCGAATGGATTGATGAGGTCCAGGCCGTGAACCAGCCGATGCTCTGCCAGCAGTGCGAAGCCGCCCCGTGCGAAAACGTCTGTCCGGTGGCCGCCACCGTGCACGACCAGGAAGGCCTCAACGTGATGGCCTACAACCGCTGCATTGGCACGCGGTACTGCTCCAACAACTGCCCGTACAAGGTCCGCCGGTTCAATTTCCTCGACTACAACAAGCGCCCGCTGACGGAGCTTAAGGGCACGCTGTATAATACCACCCTCACGCACAAGACGGATGGCCAATGGGATCTCCTGCGCTGGTGGCGCGACCCGGAAAGCGGCATGCGCTCGGAGGATGAATGGGACCTGATCAAGCTCTCCAAGAATCCGGATGTCACGGTGCGCATGCGCGGCGTGATGGAGAAATGCACCTATTGCACCCAGCGCATCGAGCAGGCCAAGATCGCCCAAAAGGCCAAGGCCGGCGCCAGCGACAACGTGCGCCTTTCCGAGGCCGCCGGCACGATTCCCAAAACCGCCTGCCAGCAGGCCTGCCCGGCCGGCGCCATCGTCTTCGGCGACATCAGCGACGCGCAAAGCACTGTGTCGCGCCAGAAATTGTCTTCGCTGAATTATTCCGTGCTGGGCGACCTCCTCACCAAGCCGCGCACCACCTATCTGGCCCGCGTTCGCAATCCGAACCCGGACATGCCGGATTACCATGCGCCCTTCAGCACGGAGGAATACGAAAACGGTCTGCTGACCAAGGAGAAATCTTGACGCATGCCTGAACTCGCCAACCTCGAAGAACTGCGCAAGCTCGCGCCGCCCGCTGAACTCCGCCGCGCGCCCGTGGTGGAGGGCAGCCCCGGCTTGGGCGCGCTTACGGACAAGCTGTCCGCCTTCGCCGAGGGCCGCATCCCGCTCTGGTGGTGGGCCGCCTTCCTCCCGGCCGCGTTTGCCGCGATGGTCGTCTTCCCCGTGTGCCTGTTCTACCAGGTCTTCACCGGCGTTGGCGTCTGGGGCAACAACCACCCCGTCATGTGGGGCTGGGACATCGTCAATTTCATTTGGTGGGTCGGCGTGGCCCACGCGGGCACCCTCATTTCCGCCATGCTCTTCCTCACCCGCCAGCACTGGCGCACCACCATCGGCCGCATGGCCGAGGCGATGACCGTCTTTGCCGTGGCCATGGCCGGCCTGTATCCCGCCATCCACGTCGGCCGCGCGTGGTTCGACTGGTTCATGTTCCCCATTCCCAACTCCAACAGCATGTGGCCGCAGTTTCGCTCGCCGCTGATGTGGGACGTCTTCGCCGTGAACACCTACCTCATGGTGTCCTCGCTCTTCTGGTTCATGGGCATGATCCCCGATTTCGCCGTGCTGCGCGACCGCTCCACCACGCGCATCCGCCGCGCCATCTTCAGCTTCCTCGCCATGGGCTGGACCGGTTCGGCCTGGCAATGGCACAATTACGAGAAGGCCTACGTCGTCCTCTGCGGCCTCTGCACGCTGCTGGTGTTCACCGTCAGCTCCATTGTCGGCCTGGATTTCTGCACCGCCCAGATCGCCGGCTGGCACGCCACCATCTTCCCGCTGTACTTCGTCATCGGCGCCGTCTTTTGCGGGTTTGGCATGATGCTGCTCCTGCTGATCTCATTGCGCAAACTCTGCCATCTCGAAAGCATCATCACCCTGGCTCACATCGAGAAGGTGGCCAAGCTCACCCTCGTCAGCGGACTGTGCATTGATTACATCTACGCGATGGAATTCTTCATCGCCTGGTACAGCGGTGATCCCTATGAGCGCTGGGTGTTCGAACACCGCCTCTTCGGTCACACTTATTTCGTGTTTGGCTGCCTGATGTATGGCATCAACGTGGGCGTCACCCAGCTTCTCTGGTTCAAAAAAGTCCGCCAGAACCTCGTCTGGCTTTTCATCATCGGCCTGCTGATCAATATCGGCATGTGGACGGAGCGCTTTGTCATCGTCGTCGGCTCGCTCTACCAGGAATTCCTGCCCGCCAACTGGGGCCAATATATGCCCACCATCTGGGACGTCGGCCTGTTTGTCGGCACCTTGGGCGCGTTTTTCATGCTCTATCTGCTGTTCGTCAAGTTCCTGCCCATGATTCCCATCGCGGAAGTCAAGGGCGTGCTGCCCCAGGGCGATCCGCATCATCGCCTCGGCGGCGCCAAGGAAGGAGGCCATTCATGAACGGAAAAGTCTATGGCCTGATGGCGGAATTCGCGACCCCGGCCGCCGTGCTCCACGCCGCGGAACAGGTGCGCGACGCCGGCTACCGCCGCTGGGACGTCTTCACGCCGTTCCCCATCCACGGCCTCGACCGCGTCATGGGCTACCGCAATTCCCTCGTCGGCTGGGTCGCGCTCCTGTTCGGCGCTGGCGCCTTCCTGTCCGTCGTCGGCCTCATCTGGTTCGCCAACGCCTGGGCCAACCCCTTCATCGTCGGCGGCAAACCCATGTTCAGCCCGCCCATGACTTTTGTGCCGGCCTACATTTTGCTCATTCTCGGAGCGGCCGTCGGCGCGCTGGTGGGCATGCTCGGCTTCAACCAGCTCCCGCGCCTGCATCATCCGCTCTTCGCGAAAAAGCGCTTCGAGCTTGCCACCCGCGACAAGTTCATCATCGTCATCGGCGCCAACGACGATCAATTCTCGCCCGCCACCACCCGCCGCCTGCTCGAAACCGCCGGCGGTGCCCACATTGAAACCGTGGAGGAACCCGAATGATTCGCGTGCTTCTCTCCCTGGCCTTGATTGGCGCGGCCCTCGGCGCGGCCACCGTCGGCGTGCTCGGCCTGCCCGGGCGCCTCTCGCGCAAGCCGCCCGTGGAAATCTATGCCGACCGCTTCATGCCCGGCATGGACCGCCAGCCCAAGCTCCGCCCGCAGGAGCCGGACAGCTTTTTTGCGAACGGCGTCAGTTCCCAGTTGCCGCCCGCCGGCACCGTCGCGCGCAGCCTGCCTATCCAGACCGTCAGCGGCCCGGTTTACCCCTTTGAAGATTCGCCCGTGAACACCGGCCGCATCACCGGCACCACCAATTTCATCGCCACCAACCCGCTGCCCGTCAACGGGGCGCTCCTCCAGCGCGGACGCGACCGCTTCGACATCTATTGCGCGCCCTGTCACGGCCGGCTGGGCGACGGCAACGGCATCACCAAAAAAATCGGCGTCATGCCCAGCGTGGCCAACCTCCACGACAAACGCATTGTCGAGCTGGCCGACGGCGATATTTTCAACACCGTCACCTCCGGCAAGAGCACCATGGGCGCTTACGGCCCGCTGCTGCCCGTGTCGGATCGCTGGGCGGTCATCGCCTATGTGCGCTCGCTCCAGTTGAGCTGGCTGGGCGCCAAGGAAGACCTGACGCCCGCGCAATCGGCCGAACTGAAATGAATTTATGACTTCGCCGCAAGAGAACGAACCCACGCCCGCGCTCATCAGCGGGTTGCCGAGCGCCATGCTGTTCCTCGGCACGGTGTTGACGGCCGTCGGCGCGATTGCCAGCTTCATGCGCAACGGCGGCGCCGAATTCGGCTTCGCCTGGCTCCTGGCGTTCATGTTCTATTACAGCCTCGCCCTTGGCGCGCTCTTCGTGGTGCTGGTGCACCATCTCACGGACGCGGGGTGGTCGGTGGGCATCCGCCGTTTCTGCGAGCATATCGCTTCCCTCTTGTTCCCGGCGCTGGCCATCCTGTTCGTGCCCGTCGCCCTGCTCGGGCCGAAAATCTATGGTTGGATGCAGCTCGATCCCGCCGCGAACAACCTGCTGGCCGCCAAGCATCCGGTGTTCACCATCCCGGGCTTCTGGATCACCTCCGCCGTTTTCTTTGCCATCTGGGGATTCCTCACCTCGCGCCTGTGTTCCCTGTCGCTCGAACAGGACGAAACCGGCGCCGCGGAATGCACCCGCAAAATGCGCTTCCACTCCGGCTGGGGCATCGTCGCGTTTGCCTTGACGCTCACCTTCTCCGGCATCCTCTGGATGCAGGCCGTCCAATACCAGTTTTTCTCCGCCATCTACGGCGTCTATTTCTTCGCCTCCAGCGTCTGGGCCGGCCTCGCCGTGATCTATGTCATCGCCGTGGCCCTCCTGCGGCAGGACATCCTCACGCCCGTGCTGAAGGAGAATTATTTCTATTTCATCGGCATGCTCCTGCTCGCCTTCACGCTCCTGTCCTGCTACGCCGAGTTCGCCCAATACTTCGTCGTCTGGAACGCCAACATGCCGGAGGAAACTTTCTGGTATCTCCTCCGGGAAAACAGCGGCTGGTTCGGCCTGAGTCTGCTCTTGATCCTCGGCAAGTGCCTGGTGCCGTTCTTCACGCTCCTGCCGGTCCACACCAAGACCAATTTCCGCGTGCTCATCCCCGTGTGCTGCCTGATCGCCCTCATGCACTACGCCGACCTCGCCTACAACATCCTGCCCGCGTGGCATCCCCGCGCGCACCATGAGAACTGGCTCTTCCTCCACGTCGGCTGCGTCCTCTTCATGGGCGGCGTGCTGGGGAAAATCTTTCTCAAGAAGTTCAACGCCCATCCGCCTTACCCGCGGCGCGACCCCCGCCTGCTCGAAGCCATGGGCGTCAATCCCCACCTCGTCAGCGACCTCGTTGATGCCAACTCCGGAGGCGCCAAGTGAACCTGGGTCTCGAACGCCTCAACCGCGGCACGGCCGCCGCCGTCGGCTTCCTCGCCGTCAGCCTCGTGTTCGTCGTCCTCGCCGTGGGCCTCAAGCTGTCGCTGTTCGTTCCGTCCGTGGACGCCGACCGCGGCGCCACCCTCGGCAAGAATCTTGCGGAAATTCGCGCCGCCGAGGACGCCGCGTTAAACCACCCCGCCGTCCTCGATGCCCAGCGCGGCACCCTCCGCCTGCCCATCGAAACCGCCATGCAACTGGCCGCGCAAGCCTGGACCAACCCCGCCGCCGCCCGGGCCGACCTCAACGCGCGCGCCGAAAAGGCCGCCGCCGCGCTGCCCAAGGCCCCCGAGAAACCCAGCATTTTTGAATGAACCAGACGGACTCCAACTCTGCCGCCGTGAACGAGATTGACGCCTCGTGCCGCGTGCCGTTGCTCGCCTTGTTCGGCGGCGCGGCCTTGTGGCTCGTGCTCGGCGTGGCGCTCGGCATCGCCGCCGCCCTGTCCTTTCACGCGCCGGACATGTTCGCCAACTGTCCCGGTCTGACCTATGGCCATGCCCAGGCCGCCGCGAATGACTTGCTCCTTTACGGCTTCGCCATCCCCGCCGCGCTGGGCGTCGTGCTCTGGATTTTTGCCCGATTAAGCCGGGCCCCGCTGGCCCTGCCCATGGTGCCCCTCGCCGGCGCCAATCTCTGGCATCTGGGCGTCCTGCTCGGCACGCTCGGCATTCTTCTGGGCCACAGCACCGGGTATCCCTGGCTCGAATACCCGCGACCCGCCGCGGTTTTGCTCTTCGCCGCCTTCCTCCTCGTCGCCATTAGCGCCGCCGCCACGCTGGGCTTCCGCGCCGACCGCGAATTGTATCCCTCGCACTGGTTCCTGTTCAGCGCCTTGCTCTGGTTCGCCTGGACTTATTCCACCGCCAACCTGTTTCTGCTCTCCGGCCATCCGCCGCGCGGCGTCGCGCAGGCCGTCATCGCCTGGTGGTTCGCCAATAATAACCTTTTTGTCGGCCTGGCCCTCTTTGGCATCGGCATCGCTTTCTATTTCCTGCCGAAATTCGCCGGCCGGCCGCTGGCCGGCTCCGGTTACACGCTCTTCGCCTTCCTCACGCTGATCCTCTTCGGCGCGTGGTGCGGCATCCCGCAAAGCGCGCCCGTCCCCGCCTGGCTGCCCGCCACCAGCGCCTTCGCCGCGTTGCTCTCGTTCATCCCCGTGCTGGCCCTGTCCATCGTGGCTTGGAAAACCCTCTTCGGTTCCGGCTTCCGCTTGGGCGGCGGCCCGGCCGGCTTCATCTTGTTCGGCGTGCTGAGCTTCGCCGCTTCCGCCTTTTTGTACCTGGCCGAAGCCTGCCCGCGCTACAGCCGCGGCGTGGACTTCACCTGGTTCGGCTTCGGCGTCACCCAATGGCAATTGCTCGGCTTCATCGGCATGATTCTCGTCGGCGCCATCTACGAAATCCTCCCGCGCACCATGGCCAAGCCCCTGCCGGCGCCCGCGCTCGCCCGGCTCAGCTTTTACCTTTTCGCGATCGGCATCCTGCTCTATGTCATTCCGCTGTTGATTGGCGGGGTGGAGCAGGGGCTCAAGCTGCGCGATTTCCATGTGCCCTTCGCCGCCGCTTCCGCCGCCGCCTTGCTGTTCCTGCGCGTCAGCACCACCGGCCAACTTCTCGTGCTGCTTGGTTCCCTGTGCCTGCTGCTGAATGTCTTGATCATGACGATCCAGTGGAAACTCGGTTTGCTTAAAACCGTCATCGCCGCCATCAAGGCGCCGCTGGTTACCGGGGAGGTGAAATCATGAAAACCGGTTTCTCTGTTTTTCTCGTCGCTTTCGTCGCGCTCGGCGCCTCCTGGTTCGGCCTGGTTTACGCCCCCTTGCACCAGCTCGGCATCGAAAAACAGACCGCCATCCTCCAGTCCGGCGACACCTGGCCCCCGCAACGCACCGGCGACGCCACGCTCGGCCTCGATGTCTATCGCGAATACGGTTGCGCCGCCTGTCATACCCGGCAGGTCCGCCAGACCGGCGTCGCCAACCAGCTCGAACTCATCAGCCTCGGCCAGCATCAGGCGGCCGACTTCAAGGATTTCCTCAAGTCCCTGATGGTCGTCCCCGAACTGAACAGTTTTTCCAACACCCTCTGCGGGCCGCTCGCACAATGGGACGGCCGGCTGCCGGTCACCCTGTATTTCGGTCCTGACGACACCGTCATCGCCGCCTTGGTGGAAAAGCTCAAGCCTCTCGGCATCAAGACCGACGCCCGGGTCGTGGCCACGGGCGCCGACATTTCCCGCGGTTGGGGCCTGCGCCAAAGCGTTGCCGCCGATTATTTGTACGACCAACCCGTCGAGCTCGGCAGTCTCCGCGCCGGCCCCGATCTCACCGCCATCGGCGCCCGCGAACCGGACCTGAACTGGCAGTTGCAACACCTCTACGCCCCGCGCTCGGTGGTGGCCGATTCCTCCATGCCCGCCTTCCGCTTCCTCTTTGAGGTGCGCCCCATCTCCGGCCGGCCTGCTCCCGAGGCCTTGACCTTGAAGGCGGAATTCGCTCCGCCCGCAGGCATGGAAGTGGTGCCCACGCCCGAAGCCCGCCGCCTCGCGGTTTATCTGCTGAGCCTGAAAACCGGCGCGCCCCTGTACGAGGCGCCCTATACCCCTGCCACGGCCGCCAAATAAATGAACGACGAATCGAAATCCACCCGCCCCGCACCGGACCAAGAGCCCCAAGTCACCCGTTCGACCGCCCCGATGTGGATTATCGTGGCCACCCTCGCCCTCCTGTTCTTCGGCGGACTCTATCTGGACAGCCACAGCGGTTGGTTCAACGACCGCGTCTATGCCCCGTACGACAGCGCGGAAAAACTGGAGGCGTTCCAGCCCAAGTCCGGCGCCGGGGCCGCCGCCCAGGGCAAAAGAATCTATGAAGCCGTCTGCGGCATCTGCCACGGCAACGACGGCGCGGGCAAGCCCGGCCAGGCGCCGCCCCTCGCGGGCTCCGAATGGGTCCTGGCCAAGGGCGTCAACCGCCTCGCCCACATCCCCCTCGAAGGCGTCAGCGGCACCCTCACCGTCGAAGGCAAGGAATGGAACCTCAACATGGCCGCCATGGGCGCCGCCCTCTCCGATGCCGATCTCGCCGCCGTGCTTGCCTACGTGCGCACTTCCTGGGGCAACCAGGCCGGCGAAGTCTCCGCCGACGATGTCAAGAAGGTCCGCGACGCCATTGGCGGCCATCCCCAAGCCGTCACCGGCGACCAATTGAAGTCCATTCCCGAGTAGGGCGCGGATGCCATCCCTTTTTAACTTGCCCGCCGCCCCCCGCGGGCTATTTTCATGCTTCAATTTGGGAGGTGAAAGCTTCCCGTGACATCCAAATTTTAAACTGGAAAGGAATTATCTGTGGAAAAAATCAGTCGTACTTGGTCGCTCATGGCGGAATGCTGGCGGTTGCTCAAGGCGGAAAAAAGCCTGCTGGTGTTTCCGTTGATCTCGGGCTTTTGCTGCCTGCTGTTGCTGGCGTCATTTGCCATCCCCATTTTTGTCACCGGTGCCTGGCACCCGCCGGGGCAGGACGCCCAGCAGTCCCATGTCGTCGCCTACTACGGCACGCTCTTCGCCTTTTACGTCGCCAATTACTTTGTCGTGATCTTTTTCAACGCCGCCCTCATCGCCTGTGCGGCCACGCGCCTCGGCGGCGGCACACCTTCCATCGGTGACGGCCTCCGCGTGGCGGCCTCCCGCCTGCCCGCCATCGCCGGCTGGGCGCTCGTCTCGGCCACCGTGGGCCTGCTGCTCCGGATCATCGAGGACAAATCGGACAAGGTGGGGCAGATCGTCGCCGGCGTGCTGGGCATGGCGTGGACCGCCGTCAGTGCGCTCGTTGTGCCCGTCCTCGTCCTCGAACAAAAGGGGCCATTTGCGGCGCTACGTGATTCCGCCACCCTGCTGAAGAAAACTTGGGGCGAACAATTGACCAGCCACTTCAGCTTCGGGTTGATCTTTTTCGTCCTGTTCATTCCCGCCATTGTGCTCGTGGCCTTGGGCGGTTACTTCGGCGGCGCGGTGGGGGGCATCGCCTGCGCGGTCGTGGCCGCGGTCTATCTCATCGTGCTGGCCCTCATCCAATCGGCGTTGCAGGCCATTTTTCAGACCGCCCTGTACCTCTACGCCCGCGATGGCCGCGTCGAGGGATTCCGCACGGAAGTGCTGGACAGCGCCCTAAACTGATCGGCCCGCCGGATAAATTTGTTCGCGGATCACGGCTCATTGCCCCCCGCCTCTTGCACGAGGGGCCAATGATGGTTTGGGTTGTATTCCGTCTTACGGATTCCCCGGACTGGTTCCTGGGGCTGGCGGCGCCACCGTGGACGGCGGATTGTTGATCGTGTCCGGGGACGGCGGCGGCGTGGGCGGCTTCGGGGCCGGCCCGGACGAGACGGGCTCGCTTGGACCGCTGCTGGCGGTGGGGGTGCCGCTCTGGCAACCGCTCAACGCGGTGGCGGCCAGAACCATGATAACCAGGGATGTTTTCATAAGCTCATTTTCAGTTTGCAAGTGAACCTCTGGCATAAAGCGTGCCGTCGTGCCCGCCACTTTTTCAGCATAATTTTCACGTCCGCCGCCGCGCTGCCGGTCGTTCGCCGCAAACTGCATGGTCCGCCCGGGATTTTCTTGCAAACTGCCGGTTTCCCCCGGCGCTGGTCAGAGTCCCAGCAGCTTGAAATAATTCGCCGGCCGTCTCACGGCTTGGCGGTAACTCTCTTCGCCCAGGATCACGCGCGCGGCAAATTCACACAGCCGCTGGCCGTCCAGGCGGAAAATCCCGTCGCGTATGCGCGGATGGCGATACAAAATGCTCGCCAAAAACCGCCCCGCCCGCAGCTCGCCCAGGATCTTCTCCTCCAGCAACTCCTGGTAAATCGGCGCCACTTTCCCCACGTCCAGCCGTCCCTCTGTCACCGCGGCGGCTGCCAGTTGCCCGCTCAGAATCGCGTACGAAATCCCCTCGGCCGTCACCGGATCCACCAACCCGGCCGCGTCCCCCGCCAGCAACACCCGCTCGCGCGCCAGCGGACCGCGCCGCGGCGCCAGGGGAATCACGTAGCCGTGCCGCTCCGTCTTCGCGGCTGCCGGCAGCCCCAGCCGCCGCAGATAATCCGCAAACCGCGCCTGCAGGTCCGGGCAAATCCGCCGCGTGCTCAGGATGCCCGCCGAAAGATGCGTGCGCTTGGGAAAGACCCACGCATACCCCCCGTCAATCACGTTGAAATCAAACCGCGGCAGCTCGCTGAACCGCGCAAACTCGCCCGCCGTCAGATGAATCTCGTGCTCCAGCGCCGGCGCCAGCACCGGTAATTCCGGCCAGCCCGCCGCTCGCGCCGTGGGACTGTGCACCCCGTCGGCCGCGATCACAAACCGCGCCCGGTAATCGCCCCGGTTCGACGCGATCTTCATCCAGCCATTTTCCGCCGCCACGCCGTTCACCTTGCAACCATCCACCAGCCGCGCACCCGCCTTTTCCGCCTCGCGCGCCAGCAGGTTGTCCAGCTCCGCCCGCATGGTCATGAACACCAGCGGTTGCTTGCGCGCGGCCAGGAAACTCCGCGGTGTGCCCAAAAAATTCAGCGCCACGGAATTGAAACGCCGCTGGATGATGCTCTCCACGCTCGGCGGCAGCAGCTTGAGCGCCCGCGCCAGCACGCCGCCCCCGCAGGTTTTATAGCGGGGCAGGGGGGCCTTTTCGAGCAAAACGACTTCCCGGCCCGCCTGCGCCAAGGCCAATGCCGCCGCCCCCCCGGCCGGTCCCGCGCCGACCACCGCCACATCGAAGCAGATATTGTCAGCCATTGCCCGGCAGTATGGCCGCGCCAACATCCCGCCGCAAACCGCAAGTGGCCGGCCCACCGTAGCGGCGAACTGGTGTTCGCCGCCATCTCTTTGTCATATGGACCCGTCGACGCTCATCCCATCCCGCGCGCCCTATAACTCCATTCCGGCCAGTCGCGAAGCGACGCCACGAGAATAGCCTGGCGTTTCAAC
>CAZHIM010000069.1:0-25513 GCA_964532525.1 uncultured Bifidobacteriaceae bacterium | reverse complement strand
GGAGACGTTGGTCAGTGCGCCAGCCGCGACAGCATCGCGTAGATGATCAGCCCCAGCAGCACCAGGCCCAGGCCGAAGAACAGATAGCCGAACGTTTTCGCGATGTTCTTCCACCGGAACCACTCGTCCCGCACGCGGAAATCATCCAGCTTGCCCGTGGCCACCAGGCGGTCATACCACCGCCGCCGCTCGTGCAGCATCTCGGCCTTCGAGACCCGCCCCGAGAAAATCACCGTGTCCATCGGAAATTTCTCAATCCGGAAATGCGTGTTGAAGAAATGGATCGAGAAAATGAATCCCGCCGCCAGCAACGCCTCGTCCGAATGCAGGATCAGCGCCACGTTGATCACCCAGCCGGGCAGGAACCGCGTGAAAAATTCCGGGAACCACATCACCAGCCCGGACGCACCGATGATCGCCACGCCCCAGAACACCGCGAAATAATCGAACTTCTCCCAGTACGTCCAGCGGTCAAACTGCGGCTTGGGCCCCTGGCCGAAAAACCACTTATTGTGCGCCACCAGATCCTTCGCGTCCTGCCACGTGGGCACCATCGAGTCCGGCCCGAACAGCACGCCCAGCAGCCGCTTGAACTCCAGCCGGCCCGTGGCCGGATTGCGCACGTTGCCCCGGCCCTTCCAGGCCTTGCCGGTCAGCGACGTCAGGTGCAGCGCAAAATACAGGAACGTCACGATCGCCCCCATCCGGTGCAGCGCCCGCGCCGTGTCCGGCCCGCCAATCACGCTGAAGATGAATTTCGCCCAGTCCGTGTAATAGAACTTCAACGGCATCCCCGTGACCACCAGCGTGAGAAAACTCGTCACCACCAGGAAATGCAGGAACCGCTCGAACGGCACGAACCGCGTGAACCATTCGTCGCCCTCCTGCGTCCGGATCTTCGCCTCGCGGAACGTCTTCGAGTCGTGCAGATACAGCCAGATGGCCCGCACAAACCACGCCAGCGTGTGCGCGCCAAAAAAGCTGAACGTGCCGATCAGCAGCCCCGTCATCGCCAAAAACACCAGGTGCAGCAGCGGATAATTCTTCTGGTCCAGCGGATTCGCATGCGGCTTGTATTCCGTGAATTTGGCCGTGGCGCCCGGATGGCATTTCTGGCAGGTCGCCAGGATGTTGGTGGCGGAGAGATGCGACGCCGGGTTGGCCGTGGGCAGCACGTCGTGGAAACCGTGGCAGTCGTAGCAGGCCGCCACTTCCGGCGCGGCGTTGGGCTTGCCCAGCAGCATCGCCTTGCCGTGGTAGGTCTCGCGGTAATGCTCCAGCCGGTCCTGGTGGCATTTGCCGCAGCGCTGGTCGCTCAGCGCCTTGAACTTGTTCCCCTCGGGATTGGAAATCTCGTGCGCGCTGTGGCAGTCAATGCACACCGGCCCGCGCTGGTCGCCCTGGGCCAGCAACTGGCCGTGCACGCTCTTGTTGTAGGTCGCCTCCACCCCCACATGGCACTTGCCGCAGGTCTTGGCCACGTTCGCATGGTTGATCGGCGAGTCCCGGTCAATGCTCCGCTTGATCTTGTGCGAGCCGTGGCAATCATTGCACGACGGCGCCACGATCAGCCCCATCTTCAACAGCGCCCGCCCGTGGATGCTGTCCATGTACTGCGACGCCGCCTCGGGAAATTCAATTTGGTACTCCTTGGTGAGATTGGTGTTGCTGTGGCACTTGGCGCAGGTCTGCGGCAGGTTCATCTTGAACACCGGCGAGTCCCCGTTCTTCACCGGCACGATCTCGTGCGACCCGTGGCAATCCCAGCACTGCGCCGCGCCGGACGCCCCCAGCGCGTGGCTCATCCCGTGGATGCTCGTGGCGTAATCCTTGCCTTCCTGCTCATGGCAGCCCGTGCAATTCGGCGGCGGCACGTTCTTGTCGTGCACCATTTCCTTGATCCCGTCATGACAGTCAATGCAGTCCAGCGCGCTGTGCACCGACTTCGCGAAGCCGTTCGTGGGAAAGAGCGCCATCGCCTCGGCGTGGCCGTTCACCGTGCGCTGGTTCGTGGGATCGGTGTGGCAATCCAGGCAATCCTCGTTCTTCAACTTGTCCGCCGCCAGCAGCAGCGCCGGCAGCAACAGAAATATCAGGGCGACGAGGCAGTGTCGTCGGGTGCTCGGATACTGTTTGGTTGCCATATGCCCTTAGCATCGCCGCAACGGCCAATCTCCGGCTTGCCTTAAGTTGCCGATTGTTTCGCATTATTTGGCTGGCACCCCCCCCGCGCCGGCCCGCCATCCCCGCCCGGCCGGCGGACCACCCCTCCCGTCAACCCGCTCGCTTTTCCCTTTGACGCCCGCCCCCAAAACGGACAAGGTTGCAGCAATAAACCGGTGGACCAATCCAATCAGAGCCGACCATGAACATACAACCGCTTTCCAGCCGCCCGCGGGAGATCAGCGTGACCGAGGCGATCGAGCCAGCCTTGGACCGGGTGAAGGTGATGCTGTTCAAACCGTTTGATTTCACCAAATGGATCGTCATCGGTTTTTGCGCCTGGCTGGCCGGCCTCGGCGAATCCGGCGGCGCTGGCTTCAACGGCTACACCGGCAGCCCGCACAGCGGCGGCAACGCCCAACCCGGCGAGCAGATCCGCCACTTCTGCCATCAGGCCGGCGATTATGTGCGGGCCAACCTGGACTGGATGGTTCCCCTGGCCGCGTTCCTGGCGCTGGCGGTTTTGGCCGTCTGGCTGGTGCTCCTCTGGCTCAACTGCCGGGGCAAGTTCATGTTCCTCCATTGCGTCGTTTGCGACCGGGCCGAGGTGGAGGCGCCCTGGCGCAACTACGCCGCCGCCGGCAACAGCCTGTTCCGCTTCCGTATCGTCTTGGGCGTGGCGGCAATGCTGTTGATGCTGCCGCTGTTGGGGTTTCTGGTCGCTGATATTCTCCGCATGGTACTGCGCGAAGAGGCCGACCTCCCGGGCGTCCTGCTGGCGGTGGGTTTGGGACTGGCTTTCATGCTGTTCACCATCGTCTGTGCCATCATCCACAGATTCATCGTGGACTTCATCATCCCGCTCATGTATCTGCGGGGCGGCACCTGCCTGGCCGCCTGGCGCGAGTTTTTGGGCCTGCTCGGAGCCCGTCCCGGACAATTCGTGATCTACCTCCTGTTCCTGATCGTCCTGCACATCGTCATCTCCATCCTCGTCATCACGGCCTTCCTGGTGACCTGTTGCATTGCCTGCTGCCTCGTGCTCATTCCGTTTCTCGGCACGGTCCTGCTGCTCCCCATTCTGATTTTTAAGCGCGCGTTTTCCCTGTATTTCCTGGCGCAATTCGGCCCGCAATATGATGTTTTCCTCCCCCCGACGGCTCCATCCCCACCCACCGCGCCACCGGCCTGACCGGGCCCCTTCCGCACCCCCCACCCCGCGTGCCAGCGCGGATGGATTCTGAAGGGATTTTCAAATCCGCCGGCACACCCCGCTCTAAGTGTTTCCCTTACTAGGCTAATCCTTACTCCGTAATTACGATCAGGCATTGCACCAATTGAAGATTGTCCAAGACTTACCGTAAATTGTCCCCATGCAAACAATAATTGCAAATACGGTTCCAGAGGCCACCACCCCCCAGCCTCCGGCGGAGCCCCCCGTCTTCATCCCCCCCGACGGCCCCGAAAACGGCCAGGACAACCGGGCCCTCGTCGAGGCCCTGACCAGCTCCCGCGTGTACCGCGAATATGAGCGCGCCTTCAGCGACCTCACCGGCCTGCCCGTCGCCCTCCAGCCGGTCGAGACCTGGCAACTGCCCCACCACGGTAAACATTATGAAAACGCCTTCTGCGCGCTCTTGTCAAAGAAAAATCGCTCCTGTGCCTCCTGCCTCCAGATGCAGGAGCGCCTCTGCCAGCAAGCCACCACCGAGCCCGAAACCGTCACCTGCCCCGTCGGCTTGAGCGACAGCGCCGTGCCCGTGCGCATGAGCGACCGCCTCGTGGGCTACCTCCAGACCGGCCAGGTTTTCCGCAAAAAACCCACCGAAGCCCAGTTCAAAAAAACCGTCGAACTGTGCAAAAAATGGGGAGTGGAAACCACGCCCGAAGCCCTCCGCGCCGCCTATTTCTCCGGCCGCGTCGTCTCCCCCAAGGAGCACGATTCCGCCCTCAAGCTCCTCGCCATCTTTGCCCAGCACCTCGCCATGGTCAGCAACCAGGTCTTCATCCAACGCGAGAATTCCGAGCCCCCCGTCATCGCCAAGGCCCGCGCCTACATCCAGGAGCATCAAACCGAGGAGCTCTCCCTCAGCCAGGTCGCCAAGGCCGTGAACATGAGCAGCTATTATTTCTGCAAGATGTTCAAGAAAATCACCGGCATCAATTTCACCGATTACGTCGCCCGCGTCCGGATCGAAAAATCCAAGAACCTCCTCCTGAATCCCAACCTCCGCGTCAGCGAAATCGCCTTCGAGGTCGGATTCCAGTCCCTCACCCATTTCAACCGCGTCTTCAAGAAAATCCTCGGCCAGTCGCCCACGGATTACCGCGCGCAGTTGCTCACCCATTAGCCCCGCGCTGGCGGCCGAGGGCAGGTGGCGGACCGGTTTTTAATTGCAGTTGGCAGCGGGCCGGATTTAGCGGATAGTTTTCTCATCCGTGAGATGAAGGATTACCGCAAAATGTCCCGCACCGAGTTGCTGGCCTGGGTGGGGCAGCTCAAATCCCGACACGCCCGCCGCTCCCGCACCCAAAAAAACCAGGCCGCCGCCGCCTTGGCGGAGAGCGCCGGGCGTTTGCGCGCCATCCTCAACACCGCCGTGGAAGGCATCGTCACCATTGACCACCGCGGCCGCATCGAATCGGCCAATCCCGCCGCCGAAAGAATCTTCGGCTATTCCGCCGCCGAATTGACCGGCAAAAACGTCAGTCTCCTCATGCCCCCGCCCCATCGCGCGGCCCACGACGGCTATCTCGCCAGTTATCTCCGCACCGGCCGGGCCCGCATCATCGGCACCGGCCGCGAAGTCTCCGGCCGGCGCAAGGACGGCTCCGTCTTCCCCATGGACCTCTCCGTCAGCGAGGTCAAGCTCCGGGACCGCGTCCTCTTCACCGGCTTCATCCGCGACATCACCGCCCGCAAGGAATCCGAGAAGGCCCTCACCCATTACGCCACCCTCGTCGAATCGTCGGACGACGCCATCATCGGCAAATCCCTCGAAGGCTACGTCACCAGTTGGAACCGCGGCGCCGAAACCATCTTCGGCTACTCCCGCGCCGAAATGCTCGGCAAACACATCTCCGTGCTGATTCCCGACGACCGCAAGGGCGAGGAGCCCGCCATCCTCGAAAAAATCGGGCGCGGCCAGTCCCTCGACCACTACGAAACCGTCCGCCGGCGCAAGGACGGCCGCCTGATTGATGTCTCCGTCACCATTTCCCCCATCCGCGACGCCGCCGGCACCGTCATCGGCGCCTCCCAGCTCGCCCGTGACATCACCGGCCGCAAGCAGCTCGAACGCGAAATCCTCGAGGTGAGCGACCGCGAACAGCGCCGCATCGGCCACGATCTCCACGACGGCCTCTGCCAGCATCTCGCAGGCATCGAATTGATGAGCCAGGTCCTGGAAAAAAAACTCGCGCCCAAATTCAAGGACGGCGCCGCCCGCGCCGCCGACATCGCCCGCCACGTGCGCGAAGCCATCGCCCAGACCCGCGCCCTGGCCCGCGGCCTCTCGCCCGTCACCCTGGAAGCCGAAGGCCTCGCCTCCGCCTTGCATGAACACGCCGTGTCCATCGAAAAAATCTTCGGCATCCGCTGCCGCCTGGACTATGATACCCAGGTGCCCGTCCCCCACCATGCCATGGCCACCCACCTCTTCCGCCTGGCCCAGGAGGCCGTCTCCAACGCCATCAAGCACGGCAAGGCCACGGAAATCTCCATCCATCTCAAGGCCGATCCCGGCCGGATTTATTTGGGCATCGCGGACAACGGCACCGGCATTCCCGCCGAGAAATTGTCCCAGTCCTCCGGCATGGGCCTGCGCATCATGAAATTTCGCGCCGGCATGATCGGCGGCACCCTCACCGTCGAACGCAACGCCCCCCGCGGCACCATCGTCATCTGCACCGCCCCCCTGCCCGCGACCGACGACGACCAGTTTTAGTCATGGCTGAAAAAACCAAAACCCCTCCCAAGCGCCTCCTGGTCGTGGATGACCACCCCATGATGCGCACCGGCCTCGCGCAGTTGATTGACAGCGAAGGCGACCTGAAAGTTTGCGCCGAGGCCGACAACGCCGGCCAGGCCCTCAACGCGGTCGCCAAACAAAAATTCGACCTCGCCCTCGTGGACATTTCCCTGCCCGACAAGAACGGCCTCGAGCTCATCAAGGATCTGCGCACCCTCAGTCCCAGCCTGCCCATTCTCGTCGTCTCCATGCACGACGAAATCCTCTACGCCGAACGCGTCCTGCGCGCCGGCGCCCGCGGCTACATCATGAAACAGGAAGGCGGCCTGAAATTCCTGCAAGCCATCCGCCAGGTGCTGGCCGGACAGGTTTTTGTGAGCGAAAAAATGTCCGCCCGCATTCTCGAAAACATCTCCGGCGCCGCCAGTCAAACCTCCATCTCGCCGGTCCGCCGGCTGTCGGACCGCGAATTCGAGGTCTTTCAGCTCATCGGCCAGGGCGTCCGCACCAGCGACATCGCCACGCGCCTGCACTTGAGCGTCAAAACCGTGGAAGTCCACCGCGCCAACATCAAGCAAAAGCTCGGCCTCGCCACCGGCACCGAACTCGTCCGCTTCGCCGTCCGCTGGCTGGACTCCCAAGCACCCAGGTAACCACCCTGCCCAACCTCGTGGACGGCCCGATTGAGCGGGAAGAATCGGCTGCCACTGGCTAAAAAGATCTGTAATCGCTCCCGCAGGTTGGCAAAATGGGGTGATGATTTGCCAAATTGAGGGAAGTCGGCGGCGAACGTCACTGTCATTTTCTCCCCAGTAGATGAATTGAAATTAACCAATATTATGAGTACCGCCACGAGCTCTAACTCCATCGAATCCGCGCACGATATTCTGCACCATTCCACCCGCCGGCCCCTGTCGCCGATCTTTTCGCCACAGTCCGTCGCCGTCATCGGCGCCACCGAAACGCCCAACAGCGTCGGTCGCACCATGATGGAAAACCTGGTCAAAGGGGGCTTCTCCGGCCCCATTTACCCGGTCAACCCCAAGCGGCCCACCGTGCTGGGCATCAAGGCTTATACCAGCATCAGCGCTTGCCCCACCGCGCCTGACTTGGCCGTGATCATCACGCCCCCGGCCACCGTCCCCGGCATCGTCAAGGATTGCGGCGCCAAGGGCGTCAAGGGCGCCATCATCATCACCGCCGGCTTCAAGGAAATCGGCGCCCCCGGCGTCGAACTCGAACGCCAGGTGCTCGCTGCCGCCACCCAGGCCGGCATGCGCATCGTCGGCCCCAACTGCCTCGGCGTCATGGTTCCCAACGGCAAACTCAACGCCACCTTCGCCTCCACCATGGCCCGGCCCGGCAGCGTCGGCTTCATCAGCCAAAGCGGCGCCCTCTGCACCGCCATTCTGGACTGGAGCTTGAAGGAAAACGTCGGCTTCAGCGCCTTCGTCTCCCTCGGCTCCATGCTCGATGTGAGCTGGGGCGACCTCATCCAGCATCTGGGCGATGATCCGGACACCAAGAGCATCGTCATTTACATGGAATCCATCGGCGACGCCCGGGCCTTCCTGTCCGCCGCCCGCGAGGTCGCGCTGACCAAGCCCATCATCGTCATCAAGCCCGGCCGCACCGCCGCCGCCGCCAAGGCCGCCGCCTCTCATACCGGCTCCCTCACCGGCAGCGATGAGGTCCTCCAAGCCGCCTTCCAGCGCGTCGGCGTCCTCCGCGTCGAGGCCATTTCCGAACTGTTCGACATGGCCGAAGTGCTCGCCAAACAGCCCCGTCCGAAGGGTCCGAACCTGACCATCGTCACCAACGCCGGCGGCCCCGGCGTCCTCGCCACGGACATGCTCATCAGCAGCGGCGCCCAACTGGCCAACCTCTCCCCCGAAACCATGGAGGCCTTCAACAAAATCCTCCCGCCCACCTGGAGCCATAACAACCCCGTGGACATCATCGGCGACGCCAAACCCGAGTTGTACGCCAAGTCCCTCGAAATCGCCGCCAAGGATCCCAACACCGACGGCATGCTCGTGATCCTCACGCCCCAGGCGATGACCGATCCCACCGCCACCGCCGAGTGCCTCAAGTCCTACGCCCATACCGCCGGCAAACCCGTCATCGCCAGTTGGATGGGCGCCGACATGGTCGCCAAGGGCGAAGACATCTTGAACGCCGCGCAGATCCCCACCTTCAAGTATCCCGACCGCGCCGCCAAATCCTTCTATTACATGTGGCGCTACAGCGAGAACCTGCGCCAGCTCTATGAGACCCCGGCCATGCCCGACGATAACAACGGGGATATTGACCGCGAGAAGGCCGCCGCCATCATTGCCGAAGTCCGCAAGACCGGCCGCACCATCCTCACGGAATTTGAGTCCAAGAAGCTCCTCGCGTCCTACGGCATTCCCACCGTGGAAACCCACATCGCCCTCACCGAGAGCGACGCCGTGAAGCAGGCCGCCCGGCTCGGCTTCCCCGTGGTACTCAAGCTCTATTCCGAAACCATCACGCACAAGACCGACGTCGGCGGCGTGCAACTGAACCTCCGCACCGCCTCGGCCGTGCGCCAGGCTTGGAAAGCCATCGAGGCCGCCGTCACCAAGAAGGTCGGCAAGGAGCACTTCCTCGGCGTCACCGTCCAGCCCATGATCAAGCTCGACGGCTACGAAATCATCATCGGCAGCAGCATGGACCCGCAGTTCGGCCCCGTCCTGCTCTTCGGCACCGGCGGTCAGCTCGTCGAAGTCTTCAAGGACCGCGCGCTCGGCCTCCCGCCGCTCAACGCCACCCTGGCCCGCCGCATGATGGAGCGCACCAAGATCTTCACCGCCCTCAAGGGCGTCCGCGGCCGCAAAGCCACCAACATCGCCGCCCTCGAGCAGTTGCTCGTCCGCTTCAGCCAGCTCGTCGTCGAGCAGCCTTGGATCTCCGAGCTGGACATCAACCCCCTGCTCGTCTCCGCCGAACGCATCTTCGCCCTCGACGCCCGCGTCGTCCTGCACGACCCCAAGACGCCCGAAAACAAGCTGCCCCGGCCGGCCATCCGCCCCTACCCCATCCAATATTCCACCCCGTGGAAATTGAAGAACAAGGCCCCCGTCCTCATCCGGCCCATCAAGCCCGAAGACGAGCCCCTCATGGTCAAATTCCACGAGACCCTCTCCGAGGAAACCGTCTATAACCGCTATTTCTCGGCCCTCCAGCTCTCGCAGCGCGTCGCCCATGAGCGCCTCACCCGCATCTGCTTCAACGACTATGACCGCGAAATCGCGCTCGTGGCCGAACTCAAAGTCCCGAAGGGCGAGGAGAAAAAGATCCTCGGCGTCGGCCGCCTGAGCAAGCAGCACACTCCCGGCGAAGCCGAATTCTCCGTCCTCATCAGCGACGAATGGCATCGCCAGGGCCTCGGCTCCGAGCTGCTCCGCCGCCTGATCGAAATCGGCCGCGACGAGAAGCTCGCCCACCTCAGCGGCGCCATCCTCGGCGACAATCACGCCATGCAACACATCTGCCGCAAGGTCGGCTTCAAGGTGGAGCAGAACGGCGACAGCAATTCGTTCCGCGCCAGCTACAACTACTGACCGGCACCGCAAGAAAGTTCAGTTTCCAAACGGGCCCGGGCCGCGAAAGCCGCCGGGGCCCGTTTTTTTTGGCCGGGAAAGGTCCCCGCAACTTGGACTGATACGGCAAAGCGCCAGCCGCGACGGCGCTTTCGCACGCACGCGCGAACCGCGAGCTTTTGAGTACCGTCGCCCGCACGAAAGCGGCGTGACGCTCCGCGCCCGTGCCAACAGAAGCGGTTGGCGCGGGGGGGGGTAATTTGGGCTCCGGAACGCTCCGGTGGCCACCTTGGCCAGCTTTCCCCCCGCCTTGGCGGCGTCAAAAATCCTTGAAATCGCCGTCCAGCGGAATCTCGCTCCGCTTCCGCCTCGCCTCGGCGGTTGCCAAAACAGGTGCGGCCGGCGCCTGGCCGTTCGTGGCCGGGCCATTGGTGCCGGCCCCGTTGGCCGCCGAGCCGTTGTGCGCCGCGCCATTGGCGGCCGGACGCGCCGAGAGTTGCTGCCGTTGCGCGGAAACGACAGGCGCCGTTCTCCCAAACCGGCTGGAACCGCTGGCGGAGCCGGACCTGGCCGCGCGGGCGCTGCCCACCAGCTTCAGCAGCTCGCCCACGGATTCCTTCATCGTCATGGCCTGCGCATTGAGTTCCTCGGCGGCGGCGGCGGATTCCTCGGCGGCCGAGGCGTTGCTCTGCGTGACCTTGTCCATCTGCCCCACCGCCGTGTTGATCTGCTCTATGCCCTTGCTCTGTTCCTTGACGGACACGGAAATCTCGTCCACCGCCGTGCCGATCTTGGTCGCAATCTCCACGTTCTCTTTGAAGGCGCCTTGCGTCTTGGTCGTGAGTTCGTTGCCCTTGTGCGCCGCGTTCGTGGCGCTTTCAATCAGCGTGCTCGTCTCCTTGGCGGCCTGCGCGCAACGCTGGGCCAGATTGCGCACCTCGTCGGCCACCACCGCAAAGCCCATGCCCGCTTCCCCGGCCCGCGCCGCCTCCACCGCCGCATTCAGCGCCAGGATGTTTGTCTGAAACGCAATCTCCTCAATCGTCTTGATCACCTTCCCCGTCGCTTCGCTGGAACGGTTGATCTCCTGGATCGAAACCGCCGTTGCGCTCAGCAGCTTGTCCACGGTGCTGATGACGACGCGCGATTCAGCCATCCACGCCTGGCATTTCTCCGCCCGCTCGGCGTTGTTCTTGGACATGCTGGCCATCTCTTCCAGCGAGGAACTGGTCTCCTCCAGCGCAGCCGCCTGTTCGCCGGAACCGCGCGCGAGGGACTCGCTGGTGGCGGAAATCTGGCCGGCGGCGCTGGCCACCTGGTGGGAGCCGCTGTCCAAGGCGCCCGCCACCTGGTGCAGCGTTTTGCTCGTGCCGCGGACAATCACATAAGACACCCCGCAGCCCACCAGCACCGCAATCCCCACCCCCAGCAAAATGCCTTGGAGCGAACTTTGCACCGAAGATTGAATGCCGGCGGAAGTGGCGTCGGCGTCGTTGCGGATATAATCAATCAGGGCCGTCAGGACCGCAAGATAACGCTCGCTGGCAGGGTCCATCTGCGCGCGCGCCAAGCGGTACGCCTGCGCGCTGTTCGTGCTTTGCCGGCTCAGCTCAAAAACCTGGCTCCGCATTTGATGATAATCAGTGCGCACTGCCTTGGTCTGTTCCAGAAGCGACTTGCCCTTGTCATCCGTGATGAGGGCGCCCAATTCGTCGTACCATTTGGTATTGTCCGCATCGATGATTTTGAGCTCGTTTTCCAGACGGGCCTGGTCGTCTTTGTCACTGGAGCCAATATATCTGTAAGCCACCCAATCGGCTGCCACCGCGTTTCGCTGGATTCGTGATACCAGATCGACTGACGGCAGCGATTGCTTGCCGATCCGGTCCGCGTGGTTCCGGATGGTGACGATGCGGGTGTAGCCAAATATGCCCAGGGCCAGGGCGATGATAATGACGCTGGCAAAGCCAACGGTGATGCGTTTCGCGATAGTCCAATGATTCATAGTTTTACTAATATTACTCTTGGTTTAAGATCCTAAAAGTCGGCCAATAATGCGCCCACGCCTCCGGACGATCCGATACCGCCGTGATTCAGGTGACGATAATACCCTGGTCCGGCCGATGGCCGATGGCTGCCGGCGGTGCGAATCCAATCAGGGCACCTAAATGCGACTTAGTTTGGAACATATCGGCGACGGCCGGCGAAACTTAAGTCCTTTCTCCCTAACGAAATGACCCAGAAAAGCCAAACCTCCGCTGCCCGGAAAATCGCCCCACGAGTCACCCCCGACACCAATGGCAACGGACGTTGCGTGTTTGGCAAGATTGGAGAAGTCGGGCTGAAATTTGCAGCCTATTTTACCGGCGAGATTGATCGAAAAAGACCAACAACTATAGCTAAATACACTCTGTCAACCAGTCGAAGTGCAGAACTCACCTGATTTCACATGAAAAAAACTCCTCATTTTAAAACGATTGACGGCAATGAAGCCGCCGCCTACGTCGCCTATCGCCTGAACGAGGCGATGGCCATCTACCCCATCACGCCCTCTTCCCCGATAGCCGAATGGTGCGACCAATGGGCGGCCGAAGGCAAGAAAAACCTGTGGGGCACCACCCCCGCCATTGTCGAAATGCAGAGCGAAGGCGGCGCCGTGGGCGCCGTTCACGGCATGCTCCAAACCGGTTCCATCAGCACCACTTTCACGGCCTCCCAAGGCCTCCTGCTGATGATCCCCAACATGTTCAAGATCGCCGGCGAACTGCTCCCCACCGTGTTTCATGTCACGGCCCGCACCCTCGCCACCCATGCCCTCTCCATCTTCGGCGATCATAGCGACGTCATGGCCTGCCGCTCCACCGGCTGGGCCATGCTCTGCGGCGCTTCCGTCCAGGAAACCATGGATTTCGCCCTCATCTCCCAAGCCGCCACCTTCCGCTCCCGCATCCCGTTCGTCCATTTCTTCGACGGTTTCCGCACCTCCCATGAGGTCTCCAAAATCGAACTGCTCGACGAGGAAGTGCTGCGCGCGATGATTGACGACAAGCTGGTTGCCGAGCTGCGCGCCCGCGCCATGACGCCGGACAAGCCGGTCCTCCGCGGCACCGCCCAGAACCCCGACGTCTTCTTCCAAGCCCGCGAATCCGCCAATCTTTTCTATGCCGCCTGCCCCGACATCGTCCAGAAGGTCATGGATGATTTTGCCGCCCAAACCGGCCGCCAATACCGCCTCTTCGATTACGTCGGCGCGCCCGACGCCGAGCGCGTGGTGGTGCTCATGGGCTCCGGCTGCGAAGCCGCCCAGGAAACCATTGAGTACCTGAATCATCACGGCGAAAAGGTCGGCCTCCTCAAAGTCCGCCTCTACCGCCCGTTTGATGGCAAGCGCTTCGTGGAAGCCCTGCCCGCCTTCGTCCGCAAAATCGCCATCTTGGACCGTTGCAAGGAACCCGGCGCCACCGGCGAACCGCTGTACCAGGACGTCGTGACGGCGCTCATGGAAGAAACCGCCGCCGGCCGTTCCCATCTCAAGACCCTGCCCCAGGTGCTCACCGGCCGCTACGGCCTCTCCTCCAAGGAGTTCACCCCGGCCATGGTCAAGGCGGTCTTCGATAACCTCACCGCCGCCGCCCCCATCAACCACTTCACCGTCGGCATCAACGACGACGTCTCCCACACCAGCTTGAAGTTCGATCCCGCCTTCTCCACCGAATCCGACAAGGTCGTGCGCGCCCTCTTCTATGGCTTGGGCTCGGACGGCACCGTGGGCGCCAACAAGAACTCCATCAAGATCATCGGCGAGGAAACCAGCAATTATGCCCAGGGCTACTTCGTGTATGACTCCAAGAAGTCCGGCTCCATGACGGTGTCGCACCTGCGCTTTGGCCCGCAACCGATTCGTTCCACGTATCTGATCAGCCGCGCCAATTTCATCGCCTGTCATCAGCCCGCCTTCCTGGAGCGCTACGAAATGCTCCGCAGCCTGGTCCCCGGCGGCACCTTCCTGCTCAACACGCCGTTCTCCAAGGACGAAATCTGGTCCAAGCTGCCCACCCCCGTGCAGCAGAGCCTGCTCGCCTCCAAGGCCAAATTCTTCGTCATTGACGCCACCAAGGTCGCGCACGACAGCGGCATGGGCGGACGCATCAATACCGTCATGCAGGTGTGTTTCTTCGCCCTCTCCGGCGTGCTGCCCAAGGACGAGGCGATCGAAGCCATCAAGAAGTCCATCAAGAAAACTTACGGCAAAAAGGGCGAGGAAGTGGTGCAGAAGAACCTCAAGGCCGTGGACAACACGCTCGCGCATTTGCACGAGGTCGTCTTCGCCGGCCAAAAGCAAAACGGCACCGGCCCGCTCCTGCCAGCCATCAGCCTCAAGGCGCCCGCCTTCGTCCGCAACGTCCTCGGCGCCATCGCCGCCGGTGATGGCGACGACCTGCCCGTCAGCGCGCTGCCCAACGACGGCACCTTCCCCACCGGCACCGCGCAGTTTGAAAAACGCAACCTGGCGCTGGAAATCCCCGTCTGGGACGCCAAGACCTGCATCCAATGCCTCAAGTGCGTGGCCATCTGCCCGCACGCCACCATCCGGGCCAAGGTTTACGACCCCGCCGAATTGAAAAACGTCCCGGCCACCTTCAAGAGCTGCGACTCCCGCGTGCCCGAGTTCAAAGGCATGAAGTTCACACTCCAGGTCGCCGCCGAGGATTGCACCGGCTGCCGCCTCTGCGTGGAGGTCTGCCCCGCCAAGAACAAGACCGAGGCCAAGCTCAAGGCCATCAACATGCAGCCCCAAGCCCCGTTGCACGCCGCCGAGGCCGCCAATTGGGATTTCTTCCTCGACTTGCCCGAATTCGACCGCCGCAAGCTCAAGACCACCGCCCTGCGCCAGCAGCAGCTCCTCCAGCCGCTCTTTGAATTCAGCGGCGCCTGCGCCGGCTGCGGCGAAACGGCCTACATCAAGATGCTCACGCAGTTGTTCGGTGACCGCATGGTCGTCTCCAACGCCACCGGCTGCTCCTCCATCTACGGCGGCAACCTCCCCACCACGCCCTACGCCCACAATAAGGGCGGCCGCGGCCCCACCTGGTGCAACTCCCTCTTCGAGGACAACGCCGAGTTCGGCCTCGGCTTCCGCGTTTCCATTGACAAGCAACGCGACTTCGCCATCGAGCTGCTCAAAAAACTCGCCCCGCAGGTCGGCGACGATCTGGTCACCCAGATCCTCACCGCCAACCAAGGCGACGAGGCCGGCATCTATGACCAGCGCGAACGCGTGAAAGCCTTGAAACAGAAGCTCCAAAGCCTCGACACCCCGGACGCCAAGCTGTTGCGCCCGCTCGCCGACCAGCTCGTCAAAAAGAGCGTCTGGATCTTCGGCGGCGACGGCTGGGCCTACGACATCGGCTACGGCGGGTTGGACCACGTCCTGGCCTGCGGCCGCAACGTCAACGTGCTCGTGCTGGACACCGAAGTCTATTCCAACACCGGCGGCCAGATGAGCAAGTCCACGCCCCGCGGCGCGGTCGCCAAGTTTGCCACCGCCGGCAAGCCCGCGGGCAAGAAGGATCTCGGCCTCATTGCCATGAGCTACGGCAACGTGTACGTCGCCAGCGTGGCCATGGGCGCCAAGGATGAGCACACCCTCAAGGCCTTCGTCGAGGCGGAGTCCTACGACGGCCCGTCCCTTATCATCGCTTACAGCCATTGCATCGCCCACGGCATCGCCATAGACACCGGCATCGGCGCCCGCCAGCAAAAGCTGGCCGTCGAATCCGGCCAGTGGCTCCTCTACCGCTACGACCCCCGCCGGGCCGCACGCGGCGAAAATCCGCTCCAAGTGGACTCCAGCGCCGCCAAATCCAAGGTGCAGGATTTCATGCTCTCCGAAAACCGGTTCAAGATGCTCACCAAGAGCAAGCCCGAAGACGCCAAGAAACTCTTCGCGCAAGCCCAGACCGATGCCGACCGCCGCTGGAAATTCTACCAGTTCATGGCCCAACGCGACCCGAAAACCGAAACCGTTCCGGCCGCCAAGCCCGGCACCAGCACCGAAGCCTGAGTTCCCTTCCACCCCACAACCAAAGCGAACCTTATGGATCTCACCACACAGTATATGGGACTGAAATTGCAGTCCCCGCTCGTCGTCTCTGCCTCTCCCTTGTCGGAGGACATTGACAACGTCAAACGCATGGAAGATGCCGGCGCCGCGGCCGTGGTCCTGTATTCCTTGTTCGAGGAACAACTGCGCCAGGATCGTCTGGAACTCGACGAAAACCTCAAGCGCGGCACCGAAGCCTTCGCCGAGGCGCTCACCTATTTCCCAGAGCCCGACGACTTCCGCCTGGGCCCCGAGGAATATCTCAAGCACGTCGCCGCCGCCAAAAAGGCGACCCGCATCCCCATCATCGCCAGCCTCAACGGCTCGTCCGAAGGCGGCTGGACCGAGTATGCCAAGAAGATCCAGCAGGCCGGCGCCGACGCGCTGGAGCTGAACATCTATTACATCCCCACCGATCTCAACCTCACCGGCACCGAAGTGGAAATGACCTACCTGGACATCCTCCGCGCCGTGAAGTCCAACGTCAGCATCCCCGTGGCCGTCAAGTTGAGCCCCTTCTTCAGCAGCTTCGCCAACATGGCCAAGCGGCTGGATCAGGCCGGCGCCAACGGCCTCGTGCTCTTCAACCGCTTCTATCAGCCGGACATCGAGCTCGAAACGCTCGAGGTCAAGCCGAACATCCTGTTGAGCACGCCCATGGCCATGCGCCTGCCGTTGCGCTGGATCGCCCTCCTCCACAACCACGTCCGCGCCAGCCTCGCCGCCACCAGCGGCATCCATCGCGCTTCCGACGTCCTCAAAATGCTCATGGCCGGCGCCGATGTCACCATGCTCTGCTCCACGCTCATCCGCCACGGCATCCCCCAGATCGCCATCATTCAGCGCGACCTGGAAGCCTGGCTCGCCGAGCACGAGTACGAATCCGTCAACCAGCTCAAGGGCAGCTTGAGCCAGGCCAAATGTGCGGAACCGGCCGCGTTTGAACGCGCGCAATATATGAAAGCCCTCACCGGCTACACCCTGCCCCGCACCTAGAGTCAGGTTGCCTTTATTAAAGTCAGGCGGGCCGCCGGATCTCTCCGGCGGCCCGTTTCTTTTGGCCTTCGCAGTTTTGTGAACGCGCCGGGGTGGGAGCGGCCCGTCCCACGAATTGTCCTACCCTGTCTGCCAGCCGCCTTCAAAACTCCCAATGCACCCGCCCGCCAAACACCGATATTGGCCCGCGGTCCCGGTTGAACGCCGGGTCGCAGATAAACTGGTAGTCCACCGCCGCGCGCACCGTTTTCCAAACCTTGAAATCGTAGTACGTCTCCAAAATCTTCTCCCACCCGTAGTTCAAACTCCCGTCCCCCGCCAGAATGCCCGTGCCCCCGGCCGCCAGAAACTCCTGCTCCGCCTTGGAAATGCCGCTCATCACCCCCGCCACGCCAAACGTGTCCTCCGGCCGGTCCCAAAACGCGCCCTTGACGCTCAAGCCCACCGACCCCGCGTGCCCCACGTCGCTGAACACCCACCCCTCCTCCCGGTCGTCATTCCACCCCAGGCGTGAAAACACGCCCACGTTTTTCACAATCTCCTGCTCCCAGTTCAGCCCAAAACCGTACTTGTAGCGGAACGACCGCGCCGCCGAAAAATCCGCATCGGGGCCGTTCGCCAGCAAAATCGCCGTCGCCGCCGGGTATTCCGCCATGTTCGCCCGGTTCAGAAACGCCAGCAACCGCACCGCCCCCGGATGCTCGCCAATGGCATAGCGCCGCTCCAGTTCCGTCACCATCCCCCAGGACTGCATGAACGGCCCGTCCTGCGCCGTGCCGTCAAACGGCCATTTCAAATACCGATCGTCCCCCGTCAGGTTGTTTGGGTATCGCGGCATCTGGAAAAATCCATAGCGCAGCGTCCATTTCGGCTGGTTCAATTCCACCGCCAGCCCCGTGGTGTAGCCAATCGCATCCGCCGGGTAATCCCACGCTTCGTTCGCCATCAGCCCCCAGTTCATGAACTCCGTGCGCGGATCATTCGCATACGCGTTGTTGTCGAAAACGTCCTTCGGGCTGAAGCGCCCCAGCGTCAACGTCAGCCGGGAAACATCCTCCCGGCCCGCCAGCGTCACCGGGTCGTCGGGAATGTCCTCCTGCTCGCCGCCCAGGCCGATCGTCTGCCGGACGAACAGGCGCGTGATGGAGCCATTAGGCACGGCCGTGCCCAGCCGAAACGCCTCGCCATTGGGAAATCCCTCCGCGCCCAGCGTGTCATTCACGCCAAACCCCTGCCACATCAATCCGTCAATGTGCGCCTCCGCCCCCGGCCACAGCCGCACGCCCCCCATCAAATCCAGCGAAACCGATTCCCGCGTCTGCCCGCCCGTCGGCAGGCTGTTCGGCCCGGAAGCTTGCGCCGAAAATCCCGGGTAGCCCTGCACGATGTCCGTATTCTGTCCGTGAAAATTCCAGTTCTCCGGCCCGCCCGGCGGCGTCGCCGGGCTCACCAGCGGTGGCGCGTTGGTCAGCCCCGGCGCGGGCACCGGGTTGACGTCCTTGGCCAGGATCGCCGCTCCGTTCGTGGCCACTTGCGCGCTGGCGGCGGTGGCACAGGCGATCACCGCCGTCGCGGCCCCCACCCGTTTGAAACGATCCATCGGTCCTGGCATCATTTTAAAAATGTATCCTAGGCTACAATTTAACCAGCCGTCAACGTAATTTGCCATCGTACTGGCAATTTCCAACTATGTTGTCTCCGCCGCGGCGCGCCACCTCACCGGGCGGCCCTCGCGGAAATTCATCGTCGTCTTCTGCTCACAACCCCGGCGCGGGCCCCTGCCCCGCTGGCAGCCCGCCCGCCGCGCCGTTCGTCGTCGCCGCCGACCGCGCGGCCGCCGCCTCCGCCGTCTTTTGCGCGTGGAACACCCGCACAAACTTGACGCCGATCAGCGTCAGCAACACCAGCAGGTAGATGCGCAGCGCCCACAGCGCAAAGTTTACCGTCGAAGTGGCCTTGATTCGCGCCATAAAGTCATTTCTGGTACTCGAGTTTCACGTTCTTCATCAGATCCTTGTACCGCACCACGCCCAGCAAATGCTCCTGGGCGTCCACCACCGGCAGCATGCGAAACTGATATTTGACGAACAGCTTCACCAGGTCCTCCCGCAATTCGTTCGGATCCGCCGTCACCACCGGCGCAATCATCAGGTCCCCCAGCTTCGCCTCCGTTGAGGCCGTCACCAGATCCCGCAGGTCCACCAGCCCCAGCAGGATTTTCGGCTCGTCCGCCAAAATGTAGAGATACGAAATGTTCCGCCGGTCGTGCGGCACCGACCGCAGCCGCCCCAGCACTTCGCCCACCGTCGTGGTCTTGGAAAACGCCAGGAACCGGTGGCTCATCAGCGTCGCCGCCGGCACGTCCGCGTCCGTCATCACCGCATTCACCCGCGCCGCCCGTTCCGGCGGCAGCCATTTCATCAGCGCCGTCACGTTCTCGTGCGGCAAATCCGAAAACAGGTCCGCCACCTGCGGCACCGACAGCTTGTCCAGCACCGTCCGCGCCCGTTCCCCGCGCAAAAACAGGATGAGCTGCCGTTTGGCCCGCGGCTCGGCCTCCACCAGCACCTCCGCCGCCTTGTCCGCCGCCAGCGCCGCAAACATCGCCTGCTGCTCGTCGCCCGAGAGCACCTCCAGCGCGTCCGCCAGGTCCTCGCTCGGCAGCTCCAGCGCCTGTTCCCGCGCCACCGACAGCGTCACAATGTCCTTCGTGTGGTCCTCCACCGAAAGCGGCTGCACGTACCGCCAGGAAATGAACTGGTCCTTCCCCGTGAACCGCTCCAGGTGCCATTTCCGCAGGAAGCCGTTGAACGAGATGTCCACGTGCACCAAAATCATCCGCCCCTTCGAATACAGCAGGTGCACGTCGTTCACCACCTCCGGCCGCCGCCCGTCCGTGTCCAGGATGGTCTGCCCCATCAAATGTTCGTTCACCAGGATCCAGCCCGGCTGGTCATCAAATCGCGGATACGGCTCGCCCGTCTTCGTGGGCGTGATGTATATCGCCTCGTCGGTAAATCGCGTCACCTGGTCCCACGGCACTAATTCGCTCGGCAGCCCCCGCCCGTGCTCAATGTAAACGCCCACCAGCTCGGGATACGGCTCCGACAGCCGGAACACCAGGTCCGTCAGCCGCCCGTGTTTCTGGTTGGTCCCCTCGATGCGGATTCGCCGGTCGAGCAGATTCGAGAAAAACAGCAGTTGAAACGGCTCCGGCCCCCCCGCCGGGCCCGTCTGTGTCGCTTGGGTGTTCATCCAGCCTCCTTTAGTTGGTCGCGCCGAACCATTCCGGGAACAGCACCGAAATCCCGTACGCCGTGGACATGATGATCACAAACGCCGTGATGCTCCAGTTGGCGATGTTCTGCCAGCGCGTGTTCACATGGTCGCCCATCAGCGACCGGTCGTTCAGCAGCAAAATCAAAAACACCAGCGCCGCCGGCATCAGCGTCACCGCCACCACCTGCACAAAGATCGTGATGAGGTTCTGCGCGTCCACGCTCGCAATCAGCGACACCACGCCCGCCGACAGCAGCATCAGCACGTACGCCACGTAAAACCACGGCGCCTGCCGCACCCCGCGGTTCAGCGAGTGCGCCCACCCAAACACCTCGCCCAGCGCCCAGCTCGTCGCCAGCGAGATGCACAGCGCCCCCAGCAGCCCCGCGTCAAACAGCCCGATGGCAAACAGCGTCCGCGCCCATTCCCCCCAATGCGGATTCGGCATCACCGCCGGCATCGCCACCGCCGTCTTCGCCGCCGAATCCATGTCCCGCCATGATTGAAACGACGGGTCCACATTCGTCCACGGCCCCGCGTGCGACGCCACCTGCGCCCCCGCCGACCCCGCCGACCCCAACGCCGGGTTCGCCGGGTTGTAGAAAAACACCGCCGCCGCCGCGATGATGATGAACGCCGCCACCAAGCACGTCAGAAACGACCCGAACAGCGTGTCGAACTTCCCGTATTTCACGTCCTTGATGTCCGTGCCCTTGTCCACCACCGCCGATTGCTGGAAAAAAATCTGCCACGGCGTGATCGTCGTCCCAATGTTCGCCATGATCAGCGTCAGCAGGCCCACCCCCGTCAGCCCAATCGCGAAATTCGGATGATAAAACCCCCGCCCCGCCTCGCCCCACCCGCCCTTCACGTTGCCCGTGTGCATCGCCCAGATCGCCGCCGGGATGTACACCAGGTTGAACAGGCAGAAAAACAGCGTGATCTTCTCAAACGTCCAGTACCGCCCCGTCACCACAATCCCCGTCATCAGCGCCGTCACCGCAAAAAACGTGATCCACGCCGGAATCCCAAAAATCAGCATCGCCTGCGTCATCCCGATGTATTCGGTCACCAGCGTCAGCCAGTTGATCACCGCCAGGTCAAAAATTGAAAACCAGCCCCAGAATTTTCCAAAGCCGTCGAAGATCGCCTCCGCGTGCCCCCGTTTGGTCACCGCCCCCAGCCGCACCGTCATCTCCTGCACGTAATACGCCATCGGCAGCAAAATGAGGATCGCCCACAACAGGCTGAAACCCGTCTTCGCCCCCGTTTGGGTGTAAGTGGAAATGCCCCCGGCGTCGTTGTCCGCAATCATCGTGATGATTCCCGGCCCCAGCGCCGCCAGAAACAGCAGCGTCCGGCGATTCGCCCGGCGAACTTGATGAATGCTCTTGCTGACCCAATACATCTTGCGGACCACACTTTATCGGCGAAATCGAAAAAACGTTACTGAAGAATTCTTAAGACAATGCCTCACGCCCCAATCGCCCGCAACCGCAAGCAAAACACGCTGCCCCGCCCCGTTTCGCTGTTCAATTCCACCGTCCCGCCCATCCGCTCCACCGACCATTTCACGATCGCCAGCCCCAGCCCCACCCCGCCTTCCGCCCGCGACCGCGCCTTGTCCACGCGATAAAACCGCTCAAAAATCTTTTGCTGGTGCTCCGGCGCAATCCCCGGCCCCTCGTCCGCCACCTCCACCAGCACCGCGTCTTTGCCCGCCCTCGCCTGCATCCGGATGGTCTTGCCCGGCGGACTATACCGGATCGCGTTTTGCACCAGGTTCATCAGCGCCAGCCGCAGCAGCGCCGGATCGAACACCGCCAGCAAATGGTCCGGGCACTCCACCCGCAACTGCTGCTGCTTGTCCTCCGCCAGCAAACCCAGCGTGTCGCTCACCTCCAGCAGCGTTTTCCGCACCGGCCCCGCCTCCAGCCGCATCGGCATCGCGTCGTCCCCGGGCCGCGTCAACAGCAGCAGCCGGTCCAGCAACTGGTTCATGCGCCCGATCTCCTCCAGCATGCTGCCCACCGCGTCGTGCAGCACTGCCGGGTTCCGCTCCCGCAACGCCACCTCGCTCACCGCCCGCATCGCCGTCAGCGGCGTCCGCAATTCATGCGAAACATCCGCCGTCAGCCGGTCCAGCGACGCAAACGAATCCGCCACCTGCTGCCGCGCCGCGTTCACCGCCGCCGCCAGCTCGCCCATCTCCCCCGGTAATCCGTCCGCCGGCAGCCGCTCGCCCGCGTTCGTCGGCGACATCTGCCGCCACCGTACCGTCAATTCCCGCAGCGGCGCCAGCGCCCGGCCCGCCATCCACCAGCCGGCCGCGCCAAAAATCCCCGCGCTCGCCGCCGCGCCCGCCGCCAGCGCCACCCAAAAACCCCCGGCATCCGCCGGCTGCCAGATCCGCGCCACCGCCAGCGCCGGCACAATAATCAGCCAGAGCGCCGCCGCCAGCACGGCGTTCCCCGCCGCCACCCGGCCGCGAATGGACAGCCGCCCCTTCAAGCCGCGCCTCCCTCGCGCAGCACAAAGCCCACCCCGCGCACCGTATGGATCAGCTTCACCGCCTGCTCCCCGTCCACCTTGCGCCGCAAATGCGCCACATGCACGTCAATCACATTATCCAGCGGCGTCAGCCGGTTGGTCTCCTTCCACACATCCCGCGCCAGCATCTCGCGCGTCACCGGCTCCCCCGGCTGCCGCAGCAGATACGCCAGCAAATCGAATTCCCGCGGCGTCAATTCCACCGTCTTCCCCCCCCGCACCGCCCGCCGCGCCTCCAGGTCCACCACCAAATCCGCAAACGTCTTCTTCATCGGCTCCGCCGGCGCCGCCCGGCGCAACAGCGTCCGGATGCGCGCCACCAGCTCCGCGAACGCAAACGGCTTCACCAGATAATCATCCGCCCCGCTCTCCAGCCCGTGCACCCGGTCGTCCACCGCGTCCCGCGCCGTCAGCAACAGCACCGGCATTTTCGAGCCCCGCCCCCGCAGCAGCTTCAAAATCTCAATCCCGCTCCGCCCCGGCAGCATCCAGTCCAGCACCAGCAGGTCAAAATTCGCCCCGTTCAACCGCGCAAAACCCGCCTCGCCGCTCCCCGCCGCCGTCACGGAAAAACCCTCCTTCTCCAGGCCGGACTGCAATGCCTGGGCCGTCTTTTCGTCGTCCTCAATGATGATCAACCGCACCCCCGCACTGTACCAGCCGCCCGCCCCACGCTCAACCCGCCCGTGGCCGCCCCCCGATCTGCGATATTCATTGTGGGCGGCGCCCGCTCGGGATTTTACGGGCCTCGGCGCGTTCCCGTTGGGCCACACCCGGCCCCCGATCGTGGCCACCGCCTTGACTTTTTTCGAAACCTGTGGTTGGGTAACCCTAACTCAACCCATTGTTTCGCCGTCAATCAAATGAAAGGCTTTTTCGCATGAAAACGATTCTTCCAGCCTCCCTGAAATTTTGTTCCGCCATCGCTCTATGGCTGACGCCGGTGTCTGCGGTGGTCGCGCAATCAGGCACCAGCAATTCGATTCCAGTCGTCACCATTCAGGCGACGGATGATCATGGCACCTGGGCGGGCGATCCCGCCATCTTCACAGTCTTCCGCGGCGGGAATCCCGCCGTGCCGTTGAACGTCTTCTGTTGCATCAGCGGCACGGCATCCAATGGCGTGGATTATCAGGCAATCGGCAATTTTGTTTCGCTCGCCGCCGGGGTGATATCCAACACGATCGTCATCAATCCCATCAATTTGGGGCAGACCAACAGCCGGACGGTGGAGGTGGATTTGTGTCCATCGCCGGCGTTGAATCCGGTCAATTATATCATTGGTTCGCCGAGCAACGCGGTGGTGTTCATTACCCCGCCCGGGGCCACCAATCTCCCGCCGGCGGTGAGCATCGTCAATCCCACCAACGGCGCGATGTTCACGGCACCGGCCAATATCTCGTTGCTGGCCCGGGCCGCTGACCCGGACGGCACGGTCACCAACGTCGAGTTTTTTGCCGGCGACACGGATCTCGGCCGGGGATTGCCCGTGGTACTGGATCCGCCCGGCGTCAATGGCGTCACGGGCTTGGTGTATTTCTTCAATTGGCAGAATATTCCGGCCAATGCTTATTCGCTGACGGCGGTGGCGACGGACAATGGTGGTCTCTCGACGACTTCGGCGGCGGTGAATATCACGGTGGCGCTGTTCACGAATCTGCCGCCGGTGGTGCGGATTACCAGTCCGCCCAACGACTCGGTTTTCCGCGCGCCAATGGATATTCCCATTTACGCCTACGCTTTCGGTTCCACCGACCCGGTGGCGGCGGTTGAGTTTTTTGCCAACGGCAGCAGCCTCGGCTTCGGCCAGCACGTAACCGCGGTTCCGCCGCCGTTGCCCCCCGGGCCGGTTCAGCCGCCAATCCTCATCGTGGCGCCGACGAACTATTGGGATTTCGTGTGGACGAATCCGCCGCCGGGCACGAACATCGCGCTGACGGCGGCCGCAACCGACAGCGGCGGGCTGGTGACAACTTCCGCGCCGGTGTGGGTGAGCATTTTGCCCCCGTTGCCGCCGCCCACAAACCGGCCCGCGCTGGTCAGCATTGTGGCCACGGACCCAATCGCGATTGAGGGCACGAATTGCTGGACGTGGCCCGGCCCGATCAGTCCGGTGGCGACTTGGAGCAACTGGTTTGCGGCGGGAGCGCTTTGGCACATCTTCACCAATTGCGGACCCAAGGACGCGACCTTTACGGTGTTCCGTTCGGGAGCGACGAATAATGCGTTGACGGTCGCCTACTCCACCGGCGGCACGGCCACCAACGGCGTTGATTACGTGGCCTTGCCGGGCACGGTCACGGTCCCGGCCGGCCAACAAAGCGCGGCCATTACGCTGGTGCCGCTGGATGATGGAGCGCCGGACATCAACCGCACGGTGGTGCTCAGGCTGATTGCGGATGCCACCGGGACGAACTATTTGCTGGGATATCCGCGGGCGGCGGGCGCCATTATTCTCGACAGCCAATCGCCGCGGGCGGTGACGGGCCTGACGGGGGCGGCCTTCAACCTGGCGGCCGCCGGTCCGGACGGCGCGTGGTTCCACGTCGAATATTCGTCGGATATCATTCACTGGACGCCGATCTGCACCAATCAGGTCGTGAATGGCTGCATTGATTTCGTGGACCCGGACGCCGCGACCAACCCGGCGCGGTTTTATCGGGCTGTACCGGAGGCGGAAGGGCCGCAGTAGATCGGGTAAAATTTCCCCGCGCTTCCCCCGCCACCGTGCTAAAATGGACCCCGACGGCCCGCCGGGCCGTCCATTGCGCTATCGGCCCCCCCAGCCAGCCTGTGCGGCCCCGCTGTCACGGGCGCCTCATCCCAAAAAATCGCGCCCTCGGATGGCGCAAAAGCTTGCGGAATCAGTTCCAACCCCGGAGACT
>CAZHIM010000068.1:0-25869 GCA_964532525.1 uncultured Bifidobacteriaceae bacterium | reverse complement strand
GCGTTGGGCCAGGCGGCGGTTGAGCCGCCGAGGTTCGTGCCGGTGGAATGGGCCATGATATAATCCAGATTGGCGTCGCGGCGCTGGCGGATGGCGGGGTCGTCAATAAGCCAGCTCAAGCGCGTGGTGGCGTCCACGAAATAGGCGGACTGTTCATAAGGCCACCAAGGCTGCCACCAGGCGTTTTTGGTCTGGGGCGGCGGGATGATGCCGGCGAACATGCAGGTATCGTACGGATAATCGAGATTTTCGGGATGGCCGGTGAGGCCTTGGGCCTGTCGTTCCAGCCATTTCTGGAGCCAGCCGCGGGGCTGGACGGCACCGACGGGGAGCTCGGAGAACTGGCCGTAATAATTCACCTCGAAGCGGCCGGGCACGGGCGGGGTGACGGCGGCGACGGGTTGGGCCGGGGCGGGGAGGGCGCAGGCCAGCAGGCAGAGGCCGGCCAGCAACGAAGGGAATTTCAATTTCATCATGACGTGCGGAAAAAGTATCTCCAATGATGGAGGGAAATCAACCGGGCGTCACGCCGCATAAACTTGTGGGGTGGGGCGGGGGCAAGCCAGAATGGACCGGATGAAAAGGGGAAATGGCGGAGTTTTGGGTTCGTTTTGCGGGCAAAAAAACCGGCCAAATCGCGGGAACCAATTGCATTTGAATAAGATCCGCAGAAATTGCTTTGGGTTCGTTTCGTAATTTTCATGATTCAAGGCCGGGCCGGGAGTTCCAGCGCCAACGGCGCGACGCGGCAAGCCCGCAACCGAAGAGGATGGAAAATAGAGGATGGAGGATGGCCAAATCGCATTTCGCGTTTGCGCAAAAAATTTTGTCGCTTGCGACCGATGGGGGCGCGGCGGCGGGGCACAGAATTCCTGCGGGCGGCGCCGAGGGGCGGACCGTCCGGGCCGGACTCGATTGTGAGCATGCTGGCTCATCGTGGCGGGGGCGGTTTCCCAGCCAGGGCGATTTTAGCAGGGTTGGAGGAATCGCAAAGTTAGCGGCTAACGGGAAATGCGTAAGTGGTTGGGCGGGAAGTGAATTTAACTCGAAAAAAACGAGTTTTGACAAGAATTGCACCAATTTTCGCTCACACGAAGGCACGAAGATTGGCAAAACAGCGCCGTACAGGTCCATTCTCCATCCTCAATCTTCCATCCTCGTTTCCATCCGTGTCCCTGCGCGGCGCGCCTCCCTGCAGGCACCTGAAAGCGCCTGAACGCCAAGCTCTACCGGTGGGGGAGAAGCCGGAAATCCTCGGATAATGAGTCCAAACCATAGGCCGAGACTTAGTCCCGAGCAGGGCGTGCGCCTGCTGGAAATCCGATAAACCCGCTCGCTTTCCTTCTTTAGCCGCAGCTTGTCAACCGCCGCCAGGCGGGCTACGCTTTGGGCCGTGAACCGGACCTTCCCAGGAAAAGCGGTCAACCCAATCTATGGGCTTCAAGTCAAAACTTTAAAAAGTTTGCCTCGATGATTGGGGGGTCAAGGGGGCGCAAAGCCCACTAGGCGCCGGAAGGTTTTAATTATGCGAAGCCCTGACTTAGAAAATCTCGAAACTCGGACTCCAGGCACAGAGTATCAGGAAACGTATGAGCGTTATCTTGATTCGCGCCGTATTGGGTCGAAGGTTCAATACGTCAGCAACTTGTGTCGTGCTGCGGAAATTCTTGGAAAACGGATTACCCCGAGGTTGCTGCCGTCTCCTGATGCTGTTCCTGGTGTCGTCGCAGACATGCAGAAAGGGAGATATGAAAACGATAGATTCCCGATGGTGAAAACCGCACTCAAACGGTATGCCGAGATGGTGTCAGATAATTTTGAAGGACATTTCAGTGTTTCTCCGCTTTCCTCAAAAGGCCGACGTCTGTTGGAGGCGATTATAGCACACATCACGGCAAACCCAGTTGATTATCTAAATCCAACGACCTATCCAAGCTACGATGTAATATATGGCGCCATTGCCCCGAATGCTCCGCACCCTGTGCTGTATGTAGGCCATAACCTCCGGAAGAAAGGCTTGGATGACTTGAACGAATGGACAATGGCAAATGCCTCCCTGCCGAAGATTACCGGTTTAATTGTCGATAAGGCCACTCATCGACCAGGCAATGGATTTTTCCCATCGTACGGCAAAACGCCGGTGACCGACGATGGCTGGTGGCATGAGGAGGTCCGCAAGGCCATTGAATTTGATTGGGTGCCCTACGGCGGAACTCAACAGGCAATGTCCCCCATCTTCGTTGCTGATGATGTTGATTCCGATGAAGTGGCTCCCAGAGTTAAAGGAGAAATCTCCCGGATTGTCCGGGACACCAAAATCGCCCGGCTTGTCAAAGCCATGTATGACCACACCTGCCAACTTTGCGGCAATCGCCTCGAACTAAAACCTGGAGAATATTATTCGGAAGCTCACCATCTCCGACCGCTCGGCAGGCCATATCACGGAAAAGACAAATTATCTAACCTTGTCTGTGTTTGCCCAAATTGCCACGTGAGGTTGGATTATCATGCCTTGCGTATTGATTTGAGCATATTAAAGGTGAAACCGGGCCACGTGATCAGGCAGAAGTGCATTGACCACCATAACCAGCTTTGTCCCTAGAACATGATTACAGGTATTGAATCCGAAACCGACGACGCCAAACTGCTGTTTATCAGCTATGCTTACGAGGACCAGGTATTCGCCAAATGGTTGGCCCGAAAATTGGCCTTCTACGGCTACGGAGTTTGGATTGACCAAATTCAGATTCTGGGCGGCGAATCCTGGGTGAAGGAGGTCGATGTCGCCATCAAGGATCGATCCTTTCGTGTGCTTGCGCTTCTCTCGAAATCCTCTATCGGGAAAGACAATCCCCGCAAGGAGCGCACACTTGCACTCCAGTTGGGCAAGCAGCGCAAGACGGACGACTTTCTCGTGACCTTGAACCTCGACGGCGTTCAACCGGACTGGACGCTGTCGGACATTTCTTGGATTTCGTTCAGGGAAAGTTGGGCGGACGGCCTGCGCCGGCTTCTCAAAAAACTGGAATCGTTAAACGCGCCGAGGATTCACGCAGGCAACGCCGCCATCGCAAAAGCGGCATTGGAACGCGGAAGCGCCCTACTCGTTCACAGGACTGAACTGCTGACGACGAATTGGCTGCCGTTCATTCAAGTGCCGGAAGTCCTTCGAATTTTCGACACGTCGGAACTGGACAAGGAACAGGAAAAAGCGTGTCGCGACGTCTGGCCGCACTACGGACTCGAACCCGGCCGAGCTGCGGCATTTTCAGCGCCGCCAGCTGAATTTGCGAAAGCGGTGAAACAAACCAAAGAAGCGTCCCATTGGCCGTCCCTTGATTCCATCCACGACACATCAACGCACAACATCGTCTCTCGATTGTTGAACCGGTCGGTCCATTCGTGGCTGATTCGAGCAGGTTGCATCCTCGCAGCGGACTACAGCGGCTATTATTTACCCGCGCCGTTTCGAGGTGAATCCATCTTCCGTTTCAAGGATATTGACGGGACTTCGTCGTACATCCGGGTCGCGGGCAGCATCCGACTTTACCGGCCCAACTCCGCCCCCGAAGAAGTGATTCATCATCCGGCGATTCGTTACATGATTCGCAAGACGGACCTGGGCAACTTCGTCATTCAGCTTCGTCCCGGAGTGGCGTTGTTCGATGGCGCACACAAACCGATCACCGGCAGAAAAGTCGGCCCGCGGACCAAGAAGGTTACGCGCGCCTATTTCAACGAGAAATGGCGCAAGCGGTTGCTGGCCTTTTCGCAATTGTTGGCGCAATCGGCGAGCGAAGACAAGGAAACAGTTTTGAAGATAGGACCACTTGTCAGCCTGTCCACAGATTGGACTCTGGACGAAACATCACTCATCGCGACGGCGACCGCTGAGGTTGACGAGCCTGCTCTAGATGACCTGCGTGTTAGCCCCGAAGAGATGGAGGATACCCAAGATGAGTAATTCACACTTGAGCGTGGAGGTTTTGCCCGAACCTGAATTGGAATTCGCCACGGGTCAGCAAATCGAGCATCCGGCCACTGGACTCGGATTGTTCGGTCCGGTGGACAGCAGTGGAATTGAAAAGCCCAACCGGATTAGCTACGCCATCATCGGGAGTCCTGACGGCATTGCCGGATTCGGAGCATTTGCTGCGCGACTGAATTCGCCAATTGATCCTCCGCCCAATCGAAGCGAAATCCTCTGGCCTCATTACCCAGGTTTTGAGGAAGCAATGCACGCCGTATTCCCGAAGTCCGCTCCACTCTCCGAAACGCTTGATCCAAATAGAATTGAAGCGACGGCCAATCAGGGCGACGACTATAAGAGAGTGTTCGATGTCACCGGTCTTTACCTCGGCGCAATTCAGGCGCTCGCAAAAAAGGACACCGCCATCGATATGACGTTCTGTGTCGTGCCTGAAATTGTTTATGCGAATTGCCGTCCGTTATCAAAGGTCTCGAATGGAACGGGAAAGCGGCTCTCGCCAAAGGAAGTCAAACTGCGGAGGCAGACTACTGACCTATTCGGCGGATACGATTCCCAGCAGTATGATTTTTCATTGGACTTCCGGCGACAAATCAAGGCTCGCGCCATGGAGTGTAAAATGCCGATTCAGATTGTCCGGGAATCCACCCTGAACTTGTCTGACGAAAAGCCACCGTGGGGACAGCGCGTTCTAACGCCGCTATCTGACCGAGCATGGAATTTATCCACGGCTCTCTATTATAAGAGTGGGCGCAAGCCTTGGAAACTTCCGGGCGCACGAGACGGAGTCTGCTACGTCGGGATTGCATTCAAACGCACTGATGAAAACGGTCGAACCGCATGCAGCGCCGCGCAGATGTTCCTGGATGATGGCGACGGCATTGTGTTTCTGGGTGATTACGGTCCGTGGTATTCCCCCGAATCCAAACAATGCCATCTTTCGCGCGTAGCCGCGCAGAAACTTCTTGCTGGTGTGCTCAGAACCTACGAGGAGCAACATGGGAAAACTCTGCGTGAAGTGTTTCTGCACTGTCGCTCGACCATTGATGACGAGGAATGGCGCGGTTTTCAGGAAGCGTGTCCCAAAGGCGTGAAGCTGGTCGGAATCCGCGTCGCGCAGGACCGACGGGGATTGAAGGCTTATCGAGTTGGCACTCGGCCCGTTGTGCGTGGAACTCTCTGGAAAATTTTGCCGCGCGCTGCGTACCTGTGGGCCTCCGGATTTAAGCCTGTTTTGAGAGTTTACGATGGCTGGGATGTACCCGAACCGTTGCGGATCGAGATTCAGCACGGCGAGGCAGACATCAGACAGGTGGCCATTGATATTTTCTGCCTGACGAAGCTGAACTACAACGCGTGTAAACTCGGCGAAAGCCAACCGGTGACGGTGCATTTCTCCGACGCGGTTGGAGAAATTCTAGTCGCCAATCAAAGGGCGAAGCATTTCCTGCCAAATTTTAAATATTACGTATAATTATTTCCAAGGAAGGGCCGTAGTTCGGTTCATTTTCCTTTACGCGAGGGTGGTTTCTTATCTTTTGTTCCCCTGGCCGGCGGGCGCATTATTCGTGTCGGCGGGCGTTGGTTTTCGCGGATTTCGGGAAGACGAAGTTGCATTAAGAAGCCGGTAAGAAATGAGGGTAGCAACCTGACTGGTCCTTTTGGCGGCTGGCGGCGTTGCTCGCTCGTTGCAGATCCATGCGGGTGTGGGGGCTGATTCAACTCCTACAGAGTTGATGACGATCCGCGCGGTTTATCCAGCGTAGCTGCTCCTGCGTCGCAGCAACGCTGGGCTGGATGATTCAATCCCTTCAGGATTGGTGCGAATGACGTCGGCGCCGACAAGCAATTAAAGCGGTTGGCAGATCGAGGGAATTGGGGACAAAGTTTGTGGTGAGCTCGCCCTCATCCTGACCTTCTCCCCCGAGGAGAAGGAACAGCGGCGGTGCGTTCGGGTTGCGCGAGTGGCTGGCGTGCGACTCCAGTTTTGTCGGTTGTGGTGATTCCCAGCGAGCCCTTCCGGCACCGCCTGCCGGGGTGCGGGAAAATTTGGGGCCGTTTTCTCGACCCTCTCGTAGGTGCTGCCAGGCCATTTTTTCAGATGGCGGCAAACGCCAGTTTGCCGCTACGAGGCCGTAGTGGCTGACGTGCGAACCCGTCGGCTTGGGATGACCGTTCGTTGGTCGGGCGCGCAGAGGCACGATTGAAAAGCAGGACTCCTCGGCCGTCCCGCCGGGACGGTTACCCTTTGGCCCGCAAGTCCCGCAGTTGAAACTGCGGGCTATTCTCGGTGGTCCCTGCGGGACTTTCAGGGGGCGGAGGAAGCGGGAGGTGTTTTCCAGGAGAATCGGGGACGAGCCGTCCCCGCTCCGGCGCGGCGGGCTCTTGAGCATTCAGCCGCGAACTCATGTCAGCCATGAACTCACGTCCATGGCCACAACGCCGGGGAAAAAAAGAACGCGGCGGGAAGGGGTTCCCGCCGCGTTCGCGATAGTTCGGTTCTCCTGAACCCTTAACGGATCAGTAATCCATTCCGCCCATGCCGCCGCCCATACCGCCGCCATGGCCGCCGCCGGGCGCGGGCTTGTCCTTCTCGGGGAGGTCGGTGATGAGGCATTCGGTGGTGAGGAGCAGGCCGGCGATGGACGCGGCGTTTTGGAGCGCGCTGCGGGTGACCTTCTTGGGGTCAACGACGCCGGCCTTCACGAGGTCTTCGTATTCGCCAGTGGCAACGTTATAACCTTCGTTGCCCTTGCTCTTCTTGACGGCGTCCACGATGACGCTGCCTTCGACGCCGGCATTTTGGGCGAGCGAACGGAGGGGCGATTCGACGGCGCGCTTGATGATGCCGATGCCGATGGCCTCGTCTTCATTGGCGGACTTGACGGCCTCAATGGCAGGGAGGCAGCGGATGAGCGCCACGCCGCCGCCGGCCACGATGCCTTCCTCAACGGCGGCACGGGTGGCATGGAGGGCGTCCTCGACGCGCATCTTCTTCTCCTTCATTTCGCTTTCGGTCGCGGCGCCGACATTGATGACGGCCACACCACCGGCGAGCTTGGCCAGGCGTTCCTGCAGCTTCTCGCGGTCGTAATCGGAGGTGGTCTCCTCGATCTGCCGGCGGATCTGGTTGACGCGGCCCTGGATGTCGCTGTTTTTGCCGCCGCCTTCGACGATGGTGGTGTTGTCCTTGTCCACGACGACGTTCTTGGCGCGGCCGAGCTCGTTGAGCTCGATGCTCTCCAGCTTGCGGCCGATGTCTTCGCTGACGAACAGGCCGCCGGTGAGGACGGCGATGTCTTCCAGCATGGCTTTGCGGCGGTCGCCGAAGCCCGGGGCCTTGACGGCGCAGACGTTGAGGGTGCCGCGGATCTTGTTCACGACGAGCGTGGCGAGGGCCTCGCCTTCAACTTCCTCGGCGATGATGAGCAGGGGCTTGCCGGTGCGGGCGGCCTTTTCGAGGAGCGGCAGCATGTCCTTCAAATTGCTGATCTTCTTTTCAAAAATCAGGATGTAGGGGTCTTCCAGCTTGGCCTCCATGGTCTCGGCGTTGGTGACGAAATAGGGCGAGAGATAGCCCTTGTCGAACTGCATGCCTTCGACCACTTCGAGGGTGGTCTCGATGGACTTGGCTTCCTCGACGGTGATGGTGCCGTCCTTGCCGACCTTGTCCATGGCCTCGGCGATTTTATCGGCGATCTCGAAGTCCCAGTTGGCGGAGACGGCGGCGACCTGCTTGATTTCCTCCTTGTCCTTGACCTTCTTGGAGATTTTGTCGAGCTGGGTGACCGCGGCTTCGACGGCCTTGTTGATGCCGCGCTGGATGCCGATGGGGTTGGCGCCGGCGGTGACGAACTTCAGGCCTTCGCGGAAGATGGATTCGGCAAGGACGGTGGCGGTGGTGGTGCCATCACCGGCGGTGTCGCTGGTTTTGCTGGCGACCTCGCGAACCATCTGGGCGCCCATGTTTTCGTAGGCGTCCTCGAGTTCGATTTCCTTGGCCACGGTCACGCCGTCCTTGGTGACAGTGGGGGAGCCGAATTTTTTGTCGATCACCACATTGCGGCCTTTCGGTCCGAGGGTGGCGACGACCGCCTTGGAAAGTTTGGTAACGCCGCGCAGGATAGCCTGACGCGCGGCTTCATCGAACAACAATTGTTTAGCTGCCATATTCTTTGGTTGATATTAATTGGTTAAAAGTTGGGGGGATTATTCGAGGATGGCAATGAGATCGTCGGAATTGAAGATTTTGTACTCCTTGTTGTCAATTTTGATCTCCGTGCCGCCGTATTTGGAGACGAGCACGCGGTCGCCGACCTTGACTTCAAAGGGAACTTTCTTGCCGTCGTCATTCGTCTTGCCGGTGCCGAGCACGCGGACAATGCCTTCCTGCGGTTTTTCCTTGGCGGTATCGGGGATGATAATGCCGCCCTTTTTGACTTCTTTTTCTTCAGCCGGCTCGACCAGGATGCGGTCGCCCAGCGGTTTGATGTTCAGTGCCATACTTGTTTTGTTTGTGTTTTGGTTTATTGCTACGAATCAACTCCCGGTCCGCACTCACGGGGGGAAAAATTGTCTAATACCGGACTGGTTCAGCCGTCCCTGCGGGACTTAAATTACCGGTCAATCCGGTCCCGGCGTTGAAACGCCGGGCTATTTTCAGGTTGTCCCGGCGGGACAAATTCCAATGGCCTGGCGCCAGCGGGCGGCTCCGCCGCCCCTTCAGGGCGGCGACGCGATGGGGCGCAAACCGGGGGCGGCGGCCTGCGGCCTTGCCCCCGGCTAATTTCCAGCAGGCTTTCAGCCTGCTCAAATTGGTTTGCGCCGTGTTCATTTTGGTTTCGAACCCGCCCGTGCCCGCCGCCGGACAGTGCTCTAAGCTCCGGTTGATTTCTTCTCGTCCACGACTTCGGCGTCAATCACGCCTTCGTCTTTTTTCTTGTCGCCGGACTTGGCTTCGCCCTGGGGCTCGCCGCCGGTCTGGGCTTTTTCCGACTGCGCCTTGGCCGCACCGGCCTTGTAAAGTTCCGCGCTGACGGCCTGCCAGGCTTCATTGAGCTTCTCGCTGGCGGACTTGATGGCGGCGGTGTCGCTGCCTTTCAGGGCTTCCTTGACGCTCTTGAGGGCGTTTTCAATCTTGCCCTTGTCATCGCCGGAGATCTTGTCCGCGTTGTCCTTGAGCATTTTCTCGGTGCGATAGACGGCGCCATCGGCCTCGTTGCGGACCTCGACTTCCTCTTTTTTGGACCGGTCTTCCTCGGCGTGGGCCTCGGCGTCCTTGCGCATTCTCTCGACTTCGTCCTTGGACAAGCCGCTGCTGGCGGTGATGGTGATCTTCTGTTCCTTGCCGGTGCCGAGGTCCTTGGCGCCGACGTGCAGGATGCCGTTGGCGTCAATGTCGAACGTGACTTCGATTTGGGGCACGCCGCGCGGGGCGGGCGGGATGTCGGTCAGTTGGAACTTGCCGATGGTTTTGTTGTCGCGGGAAAACTGGCGTTCGCCCTGCAAGACATGAATCTCGACGCCGGGCTGGCTGTCGCTGGCGGTGGAGAAGATTTCCGACTTGCGCGTGGGAATGGTGGTGTTGCGCTCGATGAGCCGGGTGAACACGCCGCCGAGCGTTTCGATGCCGAGCGAAAGCGGGGTGACGTCGAGGAGCAGGACATCCTTGACTTCGCCTTTGAGCACGCCGCCCTGGATGCCGGCGCCGACGGCGACGACTTCATCCGGGTTGACGCCCTGATGCGGTTGTTTGCTGACGAGGGTGTGCGCGGTTTCCACGACCTTGGGCATGCGGGTCATGCCGCCGACGAGGACCAACTCGTCAATCTTGGCGGCCTCGATGCCGGCGTCCTTCAAGCAGGAATGCACCGGCTTGATGGTGCGCTCGAACAGGTCGTCGCAAAGCTGCTCCATTTTGGCGCGTGTCAAAGTCTTTTGGATGTGCTTGGGCCCGCTGGCGTCCGCGGTGATGAACGGCAGGTTGATGTCGTATTGCTGCGAGCTGGAGAGGGCGATCTTGGCTTTTTCGGCCTCTTCCTTGATGCGCTGGAGGGCGTCGGGCTGCTTGCGCAGGTCCATGCCGCTCTCGCGCTTGAATTCATCAAGGATCCAGTCCATCAGCCGGTTGTCCCAGTCATCGCCGCCCAAGTGGGTGTCGCCGTTGGTGGCTTTGACTTCGAACACGCCGTCGCCGATTTCGAGGACGGAAATATCGAACGTGCCGCCGCCGAGGTCATAGACGGCGATCTTCTCATCCTTTTTCTTGTCGAGTCCGTAGGCCAGGGAGGCTGCGGTGGGCTCGTTGATGATGCGGAGGACCTCCAGGCCGGCGATGCGGCCGGCGTCTTTGGTGGCTTGGCGCTGGGAGTCGTTGAAATAGGCGGGGACGGTGATGACGGCCTGGGTGATTTTTTCGCCGAGGCGCATTTCGGCGTCGGCCTTCAGCTTGCCCAGGATCATGGCTGAGACTTCGGGCGGGGAGAACTGCTTCGGCTTGCCGTCCACTTCCACTTCCACGGCGGCGTCGCCATTGCTGGCGCGGACGACCTTGTAGGGGACGCGCTTGATCTCTTCGGAGACCTCGTCAAATTTGCGGCCCATGAAGCGCTTGATGGAATAGACGGTATTCCGGGCGTTGGTGACGGCCTGGCGCTTGGCGGCCTCGCCGACAACGCGCTCGCCGTTTTTGGTGAAGGCGACGACCGACGGGGTGGTGCGCTTGCCTTCGGAGTTCTCGAGCACCAGGGGTTCACCGCCTTCCATCACGGCCATGCACGAATTGGTTGTGCCCAGGTCAATGCCTAAAACTTTAGCCATAGAATTGATTGGTTAAATTGATTTTGCGTTAAAACTTCTTCATCTCTCACCGCAATAAGGATGCCGAAGCGGGCTGATGGGCCGAAAAGGCACCAATTCCCTTTCAAATAAAGGTCTAAATGTGGATTGGCCGCGGTGGACGGGACCGGAAAACCTGCGCCACGAGGGCCAATATGGCACGCATGGATTGGTTTTGGCACAGTTTTTATGGCACAGTCAAGGCGAGGGGATTCGCGGGGACGAGCCGTTCCCGCCCCGGTGCTGCTCCTCCGGCGTTCGGCCGAACAGTCCCTTCGAATTTGAAAAAGCGAATTGCCCCGAAAATAGCGAACCCCGGACGTCAGCGCTGGCCGCCGCCCATGGGAAGATTGGAAAGAAATGAGGGGAGACAAACCACCCTTGCCCTGTAAAAACCGGGCATGCCTAACACCGCCTGCCGCGAAAGGACGAAATTATTGGGCCTTCGGTGGAATCTCTTCCGCCGCCTTGACCATTTCGTCTATGACTTTCTTGAACTCCTCGAGCCCGGTAGAGGGGATAATAATGGTGTCGCGCCGCCCACCGACATCCTCGGTGATGCGGAGAAAGCGCCCGCGGGGGTTTTCCTTGAGGGAAAAAACGAAGTTTTTCCGTTCAATCTGGATTTCGCCGCTTTTGAGCGTGTCCTCTACAACCGGGGGCCTGGGCTGGGAATATTTGGGGGCACCGTAGCCCTGCGCCTGATAGGGCCGCCGACCGTAGGGCGATGGTCTTTCGTTTGATATCATATTCTTAACCGACGTTACCTAATTATTCTAAAGTCTAGCGACTGCAAGCAAATGTCAACTTACAATTTGCTCATCTTTGGCCGCCGCCGCGGGGCTCGCGCCGGCCGCGAGTTTCCGGAGCGGCAGCCGCCATCCCTGGCGGGAGGAAACCGGCGGATTTCCAACGACTTTCACAAAATGTTGGCGGCCAGCTCGGCCAATTCGGAGCGCTCGCCTTTTTGGAGTTCCACGTGGGCGGCGATGGGCTGGTCGCGGAACCGGCTGACGATGTAGTTGAAGCCGTTGGAGGAAGAATCCACGTACGGGTTGTCAATCTGGTAGGGATCGCCGGTGAAGACGATCTTGGTGCCCTGGCCGACGCGGGTGATGATGGTTTTGGCCTCCAAGGGCGTGAGGTTTTGGGCCTCGTCAATGATCATGAATTGATTGGCGATGCTGCGGCCGCGGATGTAGCTGAGGGCCTCCACGACGATGCTGCCGCTCCGCATCAAATCGGTGCTGCGCCGGTGGTCGTGGCCCATGTTCAGGTCGCTCAGCATCTCGAGCGCGTCATGGATGGGCTGCATCCAGGGGGCGAGCTTCTCCTCGAGGGAACCGGGGAGGAAGCCGAGTTCCTTGCCCATGGAGATGGTGGGGCGGGCCACGATGAGGCGGCGGAATTCGCGGTCATTGACCACCCGCTTGAGGCCGGCGGCCATGGCGATGAGGGTTTTCCCCGTGCCGGCCTTGCCCATGAGGGTGACCAGTTTCACATGGTCGTCCAGCAGGGCGTCCAAGGCGAAATGCTGTTCCCGGTTGCGGGGCTTGATGCCCCAGACGCCCTCGCGGCAGTCGTGGATGGGCACAAGCTTGGTGCCGGTGGCGTCCACCTTGGTGAGGATGGCCTTTTTGGGGTTGGTCTCGTCAGTGAGGGTGCAGAATTCGTTCGGGAAATACGTTTTGCCGTTGTCGAGGGGGAACTCGTTTTTGACGCGGAAGGCATTGAGCGCCTCCGGCGAAACGACGAGATCCACCATGCCGGTGTAAAGATCGGTGATGTAAACGCGGTCGGTCTCGTAGTCTTCGGCCAGCAAGCCGAGCGCGTCGGCCTTGATGCGGAGATTGATGTCCTTGGAGACGAGGATGGTGGCGTTTTTGGGCTGGGCTTTTTGCAAGCCGGCGGCGAGGGCCAGGATGCGGTTGTCCACGGAGTCCCGGGGGAAGACGGTGTCGCCGTGGCCGTTTCTTTGGAAGGCGATCTTGAGTTTGCCGCCGTTGGGCAGTTTGACGCCGGCGCTGAGGCTGCCTTCGCCGCGGAAGCCGTCGAGCATGCGGGAGACGGTGCGGGCGTTGCGGCCGAGCTCGGTGGATTCGCGTTTGAAGTGGTCAATTTCCTCAATGACTTCGATGGGAATCAGGACGTTGTGTTCGTCGAAGTTGACGAGCGAGTTGGGGTCGTGGAGGAGGACGTTGGTATCAAGGATGTAATTTTTCACAGTGGAGAATACGGCAGGCGGCGCTGCCGCCGCGAGGGCGGCGGTAAATGGAAGGTTCAAACCACAGCATCTAGTTTCCGGGTAACTTTGCCCTGAATTTTTTCAGGCGCAACCCGGGAGTCAACGATAAACCGCGCGCGGCGGGTTAAATTTGTGCAACAGCCGGAGTCCCTCAGTCCACGGGCAGGCCCATTTGGCGGAAGCGTTGGAGCTTGTAAATGAGGGCGCGGCGGCTGATGCCGAGGGCCCGGGCGGTCTCGGTGCGGTTGAATTTGTGCTGGGCGAGCGTGGAAAGGATGGCCTGGCGCTCGATTTCATCCAGTTGCTGGGCCTCGATGGCCGCCGGGGGGACGGCGGACTTGAGGACGTCGCGGAACTTGGCGGGCAGGTGGTCGGGCAGGATCAGCTCGCTTTGGGAGAGCAGGACGGCGCGTTCGATGGTATTGCGCAGTTCGCGGACATTGCCGGGCCAGGCGTAATTTTGCAGGCACACCCCGGTGGCATCGGCCAGGCGGGTGCGGGTGCGGGCCAGCTTGCCGATGAAGAAATTGGCCAGCGGCAGGATGTCCTCGCGCCGCTCACGCAGGGGCGGCAGGCTCAGCTCGACAACGTTGAGCCGGTAATAGAGATCCTCGCGGAAGCGGCCGCGTTTGACTTCGTCTTCGAGGTTGCGGTTGCTGGCGGCCAGGATGCGGGCGTTGGTGCGGATTTCGCGGTTGGAGCCGATGCGCTGGAAGCGGCCATCCTGGGTGACGCGCAGCAGCTTGGCCTGCAAGGCCGGCGACATCTCGGCGATTTCATCCAGGAAGATGGTGCCGCCGTCCGCCTCTTCAAAGCGGCCGATGCGCTGGCCGGTGGCGCCGGTAAAGGCGCCTTTTTCGTGGCCCAGGAGTTCGCTCTCGAGCAGCGTTTCGGGAATGGCGGCGCAGTTGACTTTGACCAGCGGGCCCCCGGCGCGGGTGCTCCAGGCGTGGATGACCTCGGCGACGACCTCCTTGCCGGTGCCGCTTTCGCCGGTGATGAGCACGCGGGCCTCGGACGGCGCCACCAGGGCCACATCCTGAAACAGCGCGATGGTGAGCGGGCTTTGCGCGATGACGTCGGGCGGCAGTTTTTGCCGGCCGCCGAGCTGGAGCGGCGCGTGCGGCGCCATGCCGGTGGCTTGGCGGACGGTGCTGAGCAGTTCATCGAGGTCAATCGGCTTGGCGAGGTAGTTGAGGGCGCCGTCGCGCATGGCCACCACGGCGTCGCGAATGTCGGCGTAGGCGGTGACGAGGAGGACGGGTAGGGCGGGAAGCTGGAGGCGGACGCGGCGCAGGGTTTCGAGGCCGGAGAGGCCGGGCATGCGGACGTCGGAAATCATCAGGGAGAAATTGCCGCCGGGCAGCAGGGCCAGGGCCCGCTCGCCAGAGTCGGCCAGGACCACGTCAAAATTCTGGCTGCGGAGGAAGGATTCGAGCAGGCTGCGCTGGCCCGGATCATCATCCACAATCAGGATGCGCGGCGGCGTGAGAGCGGATTCAACTGGCACAAAATCAACCTAGACGAATCGGGCGGGGGCAAAAAGGATTTTTGCGCCGCGGGGGGAGGCGGGGGCGTACTAAATGGTTTAACGCTCGCCCTCCCCGGCCCTCGCCCCCGGGGAGAGAATTCCCCGAAAGCGTTCGCGCATTGAACCCCTGAACCGCAAAAGGAACATTCAACATTCCACATTCAACGCCCAATATCGAAGGGGCGGAAGTTGATTGTCGAAGGTTGAATGTTTTGGAGAGGGAGAACCGGTTGCCGCGTCTGGGCAAAATGCTCGTGCCGTATCCACCGCGGAAAAAGTGTTCCCGGCGCGAAACCGGTGGGTGATCATTGCGGCGCGGCGCCTGGCAGGATGAGCCGGAGAAAGACGCTGCCGTTGGCCGGATCAAGGGGAATCCCGATCTGATTGGTCAGTTGAGAATTGGGGAAGGGGGACCAGTTTGTGCCCAGTCCACGGCTCAAACCGTTGGTCTGGATCTCTAATGTCCAGCCGAGGTGATCCGCCGGCCAGGAAAGCTGCAACTGGCCGCCATTGATCTGGATGGCCAGTTTGGTGGGCGACGACGAAGGCAGCGGCACGGCGCCGGCCTGGAGGGAATTGGTGCTTTCCACTCCGGAAGCAACGGCGGTCACGACATAATAATAGGCGACGGCGTTGGTCACGGCGGCATCGGAATAATTGGTGGCCGCCAGCCCGCCGAAAACCGCCGGGTAAGGCCCGCCATTGATGGTGCCGCGTTTCAAGTTGTAGCTGTCCGCACCCGCGACGGCGTTCCAGTTCAGATTAATTTGCAGGTTGGTCGCAGTGGCCACGAGGTTCGCCGGCGCGGCGGGCGCCGGCAGCGTAACCACGAGGTTCACCTGCCCGGGCGAATTGGTATTGAAGGCGTAATGGTAACCGCCGGGAACGCCGCCCAGCGCCGGCGGAGTGCCGGTCAAGGCGCCGCCATAAGTCATCAGCGTGTAGGTGCCGTTGGTGAAACCGGCGCCGGCGCCGAGGTTCACCGTGCCGCCCAGCGCCAGGTTGCCGGTCACGGCGACCAGGGCGGCGTTGGCGCCCAGGCCATAATTCAAAACCGTGGACGGGAACAAGGTCAGGTTGTTGGTGATGGTCAGCGTGCTGGCGCCGAGGGTGAGCGGGCCGGCGCCCAGCGCGTTGGTATTTTTCAGCGCTCCCTGCGCGTTGTAAAAGGCGAGCGGGTTGCCGGCCAGCACACTGCCGGGGACATTGGTGGCCAGGCCATCGAAGGTGAACAGGGTGTTGGTGGGGACGCTGTTGCTGACCGTGACCTGCGCATTGAACAGCAGCAAAGCGCTGCTGCCGGCTGGCGGCTTGATCTGGCAGTCAACGAACTGGACGCCGCTGGCATTGTACACCTCGAACGGTTGCGGCCCGGAGAGGTTCACGCGGTCCAAAACAACATTGGTGACGGGCAGTTCCAGGCGCCCCCAGATGATACCGGGGACACCGCCAAGCACGTTGGCGGTCACGTTGCTGATGGTAAGGTTGCGCCACACCGGCACCGCCGTTTGGTCCACCGTTTGCGTGGAGGCGATGAAAGGCGTGATGCCGGTGGGCGTGCCATATTCATTGTAGTAGCTGTAGATGACAATGGCGCCGTCAACAATGTTGGTCATACTGAGATTAAGATAGGCAAGATTCTGCGCGAGGCCGCCCTGGCCGTTGCCGCCGCTGGTGCTGTCATCGGACTTCATGCGGATGCCGTAGTCGGTGCCGGTGAACGAGCAATTGATCACGGTAAGGTTTGAAACCGCGCCGGCCGTGTTACTGCCGATGGAAACTCCGTGGCCAACGCCAAACGTACAGTTGGTAATGACAATGTCCTTGGAAATCGCGGAACCGGAGCTGCTGCCAAGGGCGATGTTGTCGTCGCCGTCGCTGATGGCGCAGTTCTGGACGAGACAGTTGGTGCCCACCAGATCAATCCCGTCGGTGTTGGCCGCGTTGGCGGCGGTGGTGTGGATGGTGATGCCTTGAATGGTGAGGTTGTTGTCGGAACCCTTGAAGACGATGTGCATCTTCGGCGGGTTTTGAATGGTCACGTTCTGGATCAATACACGGCCGCAGTTGCCATTGAAGAAAATCATGTAAGGCCGGTTGTTGTAGGTCGAACCGGACGACGCCCACCAAGCCGCGCCATTGCCGTCAATCGTGCCCGAGCCGCTGATTTCCAGGTTGGTGGCGCCGGCCGCGTAAATCAGGTTTCCGTAAGTCTGGTTTTGGGCCGGCAGACCGGTCCAGACGCCCAAGGGCTGCATTTGCAGGGTGGCCCCGGCGTCAATCTGGAGATCCACGTTGTTCTTCAGGCTGAGCGGCCCGCACAAATACGTGCCGGGGGCGGGAATCCTGACAGTGCCGCCGTACAGGCCGTTGGTATTGCCGCCCGCGGCGGCCGCCACGATGGCATTGGAAATGGCCAGGGTGTTGTCGGTGGCGCCGTTTCCCACCGCGGCATAGGGCGCGTTGGTGACGGTGACGACGTTGTTGGTGTTGATGTTTGGCAGGATGGGAACCCCGGTCAGCACCACGGTGGAACCCCAAAACAGCGCCGCACCCAGCCAAACCGGGGTCCAACGGCAGCAGCCGGGACGGACTCCCGGATTGGGGGAACGATTTTTAAAATCCATGGCGCGCATGGGTCACTTCATCGGTTCCAACGAACAATCCACCAGTTTCACATCGGCGTCCACGACCGTGTCCGGCTGCGCGATCTGCTTGAAGGTGGAACGGCAAATCCGCACGCCGCTGATACGGGCCGCCGGAAAGCCCCGCACATTCAACACGCGCGGGGTCTGCGCCACGGTGATATTTTCCAGCACGACATTGCGGGCCACCGGCGCGAAGGAGCCGTGGGCGCCCTCGTCATAAAGAAAATCAATCTGCAGGACCGAGTCCTTCACCCGGCCGACGTTCACGTTGCGCATGAAGATATTTTGCAGCACGCCGCCGCGGGCGGCATTGGACTTCAGCCGCAACGCGCAGACCAGGTCCGGGCTGCTCATCTCGCAGTCCTCCACGAACACATTGCTGCAACTGCCGGAAATTTCGCTGCCGATGGCCGTCCCGGCGTGGCCATCCCGCATCGTGCAACCGCGGATGAGGATGTTTACGGAGGGCACGCCCACCCGGCGGCCATCGTTGTTCCGGCCGGATTTGATGGCGATGCAGTCGTCGCCGGTGTCGAACCAGCAATTTTCAATCAGCACGTCGCGGCAGCTTTCCGGATCGCAGCCGTCATTGTTCGCGCCGTGGGAAACAACGTTCACGCCCCGCACAGTCACATTGGTGCACAGCAGGGGATGGATCTCCCACATGGGCGAGCGGCGGATTTGGATGCCGGCGATCAAAACGTTCCGGCAGCGGTTGAACTGGATGAAGTCCGGCCGCAAATCATCGCCGGCGCCAAATTGCCGCTGTTCGACCGGCACGTTGTCATCCGCCATTTTCAACAGCTTGGCGCGCGCCGCGGTTTTTTTCCACGCCAGCCAGTTTCCGGCGTCCGCCTGGCCATCCAGGGTGCCCGCGCCGGTCACCGCGACATTTTGCTGGTCCAGCGCATAAATGAGCGGCGAGTAATTGTAGCATTCCGTGCCTTCGAACCGGGTGAAGACGGCCGGCAAATACGCCGCGGGATCGGTGCGGAATTTGAGCACGGCATTCGTTTCGAGATGCAAGTCCACGCCGCTCTTCAAATGAATTGCTCCCGTGAGAAATTCGCCGGCGGGAACGACCACACGGCCGCCGCCCGCCCGCACACACGCGTCAATGGCCTGACGGATCGCCGCCGTGCAGTCCGCCTGGCCGCCGGCCGGCGCGCCGAAATGCGTGATCACAAAATCGCGGTGCGGAAACTTGGGCGGGACGATGCGCTGCAGGATGACCGGCGCCTGCGCCCAGGCGGGATCCGCAGCGGGCGCGGGGGCGGGCCCGGCCCCGCCCGCAAAAAGGGCGCCGGCAAAACCGGCGCCGATTACGAAGACCAGAACCTTGCCAAGCAGGCGGCGAGGAATCATTCAGCGTAGCTCAGCCGCGCGTGCGGCGGTAATGCAACGCCCAGCCGAGCAGGCCGACCGCCGCCAGTGCCAGCGTACCGGGCTCAGGCACAGGCTCAGCCTCCGTCACCGAGTCCCAAGTTGTTCCGATTTGTACATTGCCTATGAAGAAATCACCCGCCGAGGCGGAAGATTGCGACTTGATGCCGACGTCATCAACACTGGCTATCGCGGTCGTGGTGGTTTGGGTCGCCGAGGCGGCCGGTTGCGCGGCACCCGGGGTGGGATCCAGGTAAAGATTGGCGACCGGCGCCGAACCGAGTGTCAGTTCCCCCACCACCAGATAAGTGGTGTTCAACTGCAAGACGGTGCTGGCATAGGCGGCGCCGGTGCCGCCGCCCGTCGTCCGGACGCCGACTTTATAACCGGTGCCCGAAGCCCCCACATAGAGGGAAAGCAGGTCAGTGCCGCCGCCGGGACCGGTCGTTCCCGCATTCAACGCCGAGATATAATTGTTGGCCGTGGGCAGGGTGGTGCAATCCAAGAGAAACGAATAAAAGATGTTCCCACTGGTCACCGCCGTGTAAGTATTGACGTCCGAGCTGGCGGTGACGCCGGAGGTGTACTGCAGATCATAGCCCGGCAGCTCCTGTAAACCGGAATAGGTCAACTGGCTGCTGCCGATTTGGAGGGTGGTGCTGCCGCCCGGCCCCCACGCCACCCCGCTGCCGGGATTGACGTTGCCGCCGAGGGTGCTGCCCGGCGTGTAGTTGAAGCCTTCCTGAAACAGTTGGGCCTGCGCACATTGAGCGGCCAGACACGCGGCGACAACCGCCAGCGGCGCGCGAAATGGGATAGTTGATTTGGATTGGGTTTTCATAGGTAATTTATCAAACCTTGCGCTAATTTGAGTGCTTATAGTTTAGCAGGGCGGCCGCCTCTGTTAACTGCGTTTTCCTGCAAATCTGTTTGAAAATTTGGCATCGGTTCCGGTGCGTCACGTATTAACATCCGTTGAAACCATCTGGGTGCGCCTAGTTAGCGCGCGACAACCCACTGACCTCGGCGTTTTCCGCGCTGAAGGCCATGCCGGTTTTTACGGTGACTGACGAGTTCTTGAACACGATGCCGGTGGCGTTGCGAATGGTCAGGCCGGTGGCCGCGGTAATCCGCACGTTATCAAAGACCACATCCGCGATGCGGCTCTCCGGCAGCCCCAGAATCACGCCCGCTGACTTCTCGCAGGTGGCCGTGAGATGGGTGACGCGGATATGGCGGTAAACCGGAATATTTCCGCCGACCGCCGGCTGGGCACTTTCCACGGGCGCGGCCGAGGGCGTGGCGTCCTTGGAAGAGTTATTCGCGTAATAACACGTAAACAGGATGGCCGGATCCACGTTCTTCATGGTCAGGTCACGGTAACTGATGTTCTCCACCACGCCGCCCCGCCGGACATCGGATTTGATGCGGATGCCATTCTCGGTGTTCTCAAAGGTGCAGTTTTCCACGACCACATTGCGCACGCCGCCGGCCGTTTCGCTGCCGATGGACATGCCATGTCCATGCAAAAACACGCAGTCGGTCACCGTGATGTCCTCGCTTTCAAAGTCATGGCCCGGAATTTTTTTGCCGGCCTTGATGGCGATGTTGTCGTCGCCGACATCGAGCCGGCAATGGGTGAACAGCATCCGGCGGCCGCTCGGATCAATTGCGTCCGTATTCGCCGCGTGTTCCGGCGCCAGGATGGTGACGTTGGAAACCACGACATCTTCACAGTCCGAGGGCACGAGATGGAATTTGGGGGAATTTTGCAGCGTGAGGTTTTCCAGGCGCAGGTTTTTGGATTGTTCCAGGACGATCAAATTGGGCCGCGGCAGCGTGTAACCGGCTTTTCTCCGGCGCGCCTGCTCGGCCTCGGGCCACCAAACCGAACCATTGCCGTCAATCACCCCGCCGCCGGTGAACGTGACGTTCGTCAGGTTCCGGCCGCCGATGAACGGGACGAAATCACTGCTGCTGGTGGCGGCCAGCCAGTCGCCCGGCACTTTCAGGTAATCCACCTGATTGCTGCTCGCCAGCAGCGTTGCCCCGGTGTCCAGCCGGAGGGTGGTCTGGCTGTGGAGAGTGAGCGGCCGGCTCAGATACGTTCCCGGCGGAAACGCCACCGTGCCGCCACCGGCATTGCCGCAGGCGTCGAGGGCCTGCTGGATCGCCGCGGTGTCCAGATGCGTTCCGTCGCCGGTGGCGCCGAACTGGCGCACGTTGAAGACTTCCGGCCCGGGCGGGACATCCGCCGCCGGAAGCCCGGTGGCGGGGCAAAGCATTGCGGCCAGGAACCAAGCGGGCAAAAGGGCCGGATATTTCATGGGGGCAATCAATTCCTTCAGGCATTTGCCGGGGACACGCAGCCATTAAAGTCACAAACTGGCGGCCAAGGCAACGGCCTAATAGTCCGCATAGGTGGTCACCTTCTTGGAGGCGGCGTGCTCATCAAAGAAGAGGAAATTACGGACAAGCCCATGCACGGGCTGCTTGGCGGTATAGGCTTGCTTGCTGCTCAGGCTGGAGGGATCTTGAACGGCCTTCTCGTCAAAATCCCCCGCCGCCCAAATTTCGCTCAACGAGACCAGGGCGGAGATGGTGTTTATTTTCAGCGAATATTGAACTGGAGACGCCTTGCCAAACGGATACCCGACATTGACAAGCAACGACTGCGGATAGTTGTCAATTCGCGTGACCGAATAGGCAAAGGCATCATAGTAATTATCCGAAGCCGGCGAATAGCTCCCATTCTGAACGTTGCCGGGGCAGCCCGCCACGTAGCCGGGGCAAACGAAGGCCTTGATCACATTCGTCGTGGTGGGGATGTCGGCGGGCGCCGGGAGCGACATATAAGTGGCCAGATAGTAGGGCAGCCACTTTTTGAAATTCGACGTGGTCGTCAAGCCGCTATACGTCGGAGACTGCTGCTGATCCAGCCCGCCGATGGTGGCCCCCCCGCCCGGCGGCAAGGCATCCGCATAATCGTTGAGGTACATGTGCAGGGCCAGCCCCATCTGCTTGAAATTCGAAACACAGTTGATGGACTGGGCCCGCTTTTTGGCGCTGGCCAGCACCGGCAGCAGCATCGCGGCCAGGATGGCAATGATCGCAATCACCACCAGCAGTTCGATCAGGGTAAAGGCCGCGCGGCGCGTTCGCTGGTCTGTCGCTTTGTAAGTCATAATTCAAATTTGTTGCCGCCAGAGCGGGCTGGCCATGCTTGCGGTTCAAGGGGCGCACCCGAGGCCCGTCCCGGAACCCATGCTTACGGATAAACCAACCGGTAATACTCGTCCAAATTGGTGCGGGTTGGGGTAATGAATGAAATGTTGGTCTGGGTGGAGCCCGGCACCGTGCCCCAGTCATTGGGGTTGCTGCTGATGCCCTTGCTCAGGTTGTTGGTCTGGTACAGCAGCCGGTAGCCCGAGTTGGCCAGCGGCCAGTTTAACGTGATGACCCCGCCGCTCACATTCCGGGTCAGCGCCGGCGCCATCTGGCTCGGCAACTGGGTTACGTTCACCGTGTAGGTCTGCACCGTCACGCCGTCCGGCGCCGTCACCTGCACTTTCACCACATTGGTCACCTCCGGGTTCGGATTCAAGGTGAGTGGCGCGCTGGGCACCCCGGAAGGCAGCAATCCCACCGGGACACCATTGAAGGTCAACTGGTTCGTGGCCGCAGGATCGGCGTCGGTCACCGTGATCGCCGGCGTGCTGCCATAGGCTGCGGCCGCGGCATAGCTGAGGATGTTGGAGGCAAAAAGCGGCGTGAGCGCCCCCGCCGGCGACAATACCAGCGCCGAGAGATTGGCATTGGTGCTGACCGTCACGACGCTGTTCGTAATCGTCTCAATTTTGAACGCGGTCAGGGTCAGGGTCGAAGCCACCTCCGCCCCCTCCGCCGGCCGCATGATGAACTCGTCAAAATTGGTGTAACAGTAATTGGTATCAATCACCGTCTGGGTGATATTGCTGCCGTTGAGGAAAGTGGAGCCCCAGAAGGTCGTGGTGATGCTGAAGTTGGTGGCGCTAAGCTCGGTCACGGAAAATTCCAAAGTGTAACTGGTGTTGTCCTCAAATCCCGTATCGTTGGTGGTGCCCCCGCCATTGTCGCCAATCTGTCCCAACACACTCGACGTGGCCAGTTGGGACGTGACCGTCTGTGCATTGGTTTCCGCAATGGTTTGCAGCGGGGCCACGCCGAAAGTGGTGCCGAAATTCATGTTCTGGCCATAGCCGGTGAGGCCGATATTCGAGCCGTTGCCGCCGCCGGTCACGTTCGCGTTGGTGCCGGCGTACAACAGGCCGAAGCGCAGGCCGCGGTTGGCATTTTGGGCGGCGGTGCCGTTGACAAAAAAATCCACGGTGGCCCGGATGGTTTGGTTCGGGCTGATTGATATCGGCGTGCTGGTCAGGTTCGTCAATTGCTTGTAGTTGGTCGCCGCGAAATAGGTGAAAAAGGTCAGCGAACTGCCGGGGGCGATGCTGGCCATGAAATTGGTGGACAGCGCGTTGCTCACCCCGGACACGGACGCCTTGGTGCCGGTGAACCAGGACGAACTGGCCGGCAGAAGCTGCTGGCCGACGTAGTTGGGCGGGTTGGTCCAAATCCCGGCCGGCCAGTTGGTCTGCCATTCGACCAGATTCGTTTGGGCGCGGCCGGCGAGCACCAAGCCGCACCAGGCAAGCACAAAGAAAACAATTCGCTTCATAATTTTCGGAATTTTCAGATTCTGTGAATACTGCCAGCTTAACTTGGCTTTCACGTTTTGGAAGGGCGGATGTCTGCAATGTTGTTTGAAAAAAGCGCACAGGAAGGGCTTGAAAAAAAGCGCGCCCTGATCTAGAGTGAAAATAATCCATGGCCAAAAGACCAAGGCGTGTTCTCCTGGCGCTCGGCTGGTATGATTTCCAGTTGCACCAGGGCATCGAAAAATACGCGCGGGAGCATGGCTGGTACCTGTACGCCAATCTGGCCTACGAAAAAGTGATTCCCTGGGGCTGGGAAGGCGACGGCATTCTGGCGTGGCTTGGCGCGGGCGATGATCTGGCGGAATTCGTCAAGACCGTCAATAAGCCAACCGTGGATTTCAGCCTGCGCCGTCCGCAATTGAAGTATCCCCGCGTGCTGGAAGACCACGCCCACGCCGCCCAGTTGGTGGCCGACCATTTCCTGTCCCGCGGCTTCACCCATTTTCTCTTTTACAGCGACATGGACAACTGGTCGTACGAGGAGCGGGGTGAAGGCTTTCTCGCCGCGCTGAAACGCGCGGGCCACGACGCCACCTGGCTCCGCTGGCACAAGTCGCCGGCGTTCATGACCGGCCGCGACGAATGGCGGCAGAAGCGCAAATGGCTGGCGGCGGAAATGAAGCGCGCGCCCAAGCCGCTGGCAGTATTCGCCGCCAACGACCACCAGGCGCTGGACGTGCTGGAATCCTGCGAAAGCGCGGGCCTATCCATTCCGGAAGAGGTGGCCATTATCGGCGCGGAGAACAACCTGCTGGCGCCGGACACCATGCGCACGCCGATTTCCAGCGTGGACACCAATCTGGAAATGGTCGGCTATCGCGGCGCGGAGCTGCTGGACCGGCTCATGAATGGCAAGCCCGCGCCCAACGACCCCATTCGCATTCCGGCCATGGGGGTGGTGGCCCGCAAGAGCAGCGACATCCTGGCCATCACCCACAAAGGCGTGGCCCGCAGCCTGCGCCACATTTGGGAACACAGCCACGAGGCCATCTGCGTGAAGGATCTGGTGGGCGTGGCCGCCATGTCCCGGCGCGGGCTGCACATGGCGTTTTTGGAACACCTCGGACGCACGCCCGGCCAAGAGCTGCAGCGCGTCCGCATTGACCGCGCCAAACAACTGCTGGTGGGGTCCAACCACAAAATCGAGACCATCGCCGGCCTGTGCGGCTACCAAAGCACCAACAGTTTTTGCATCGCCTTCAAGCGCGTCACCGGCATGTCGGCCAAGCAATTCCGGGAAAAATCCACCGTCCCGGGACTCAATTCCCGAATGCTGGGAAAAGACCGGTTCGGCCGCCGGTCGCACGCCCTGCCGAAACCCGCCAAATGAAATCCCGGTGCCTGCCCGCCCTGGCCGCCAGCTTTCTGGCCGCCCTGAATCTGGCGGCGCAGACCAATCTGTTTGTGGCCGCCGACGGCAGCGCGCCGTTCCGCTCCGTCCAACAGGCCATCATGTCCGTGCCCTCCGGCAGCCGCGCCAATCCGGTGATCATCCATGTCCGGCCGGGCGTTTATCAGGAACTGGTTTACGTCCAGCACGAGAAACGCTTCTTCCACCTGAGCGGCGAAAACGCCACGAACACCGTCCTCACCTATCATCTGTTTGCCGGCCTCACCAATTTTGACGGCCGGCCCATCGGCACGTTTCACACGCCTTCGACGACGATTGACGCGGACGATTTCTCGGCGGAGAACCTCACGTTTGAAAATTCGGCGGGGGCGGTGGGGCAGGCCGTGGCCCTGCGCGTGGACGGGGACCGCGCCACGTTCCGCCACTGCCGCCTGCTGGGGTGGCAGGACACCCTGTTGCTGAATCGCGGCCGGCAGTATTTCGAACAATGTGAAATCGCCGGCGCGGTGGATTTTATTTTTGGCGCCGGGACCGCCTGGTTTGAAAACTGCCAGATCCGTTGTCTGGGCAACGGCTACATCACGGCCGCCTCCACGCCGGCGGACCAGCCGTTCGGCTTTGTTTTTTCCGGCTGCCAGATCAGCGGCGCGGCCCCGGACGTCAAAACCTATCTCGGACGGCCCTGGCGGAACGACGCCGCCACGGTTTTTCTGGACACGGAAATGTCCGGTGTCGTCCGGCCGACCGGCTGGCACGACTGGAACAAACCGGAAGCGCACGGCACGGCGCGCTACGCGGAGTACGGCAGCCGGGGCATGGGGGCCAGTTCCACCAACCGGCCGGGCTGGACCAGGCAGTTAACCCGAGCCGAGGCAAAAAAGCTTACGCCGGAAAAAGTTCTCGGCGGCACGGATGGCTGGCGGCCAGCGGCGGCGAAATAAACCTGTGGCTGTGAACGTGAGTTCACAGCCATCTTAAGCCTTTGCGTTTCAAGCGCGGCAAGCTTTGGAGATCGGGATTGAACGCGCACGAAGAAATGTCAGCCTTGTTCTCACGAACAAGGCCACCGGGGGTCTGAACGCCGTCTGCCAAAAGTGACTGTTACCCGAGAGCGGGTATCGTTATGCCAAAA
>CAZHIM010000067.1:0-26249 GCA_964532525.1 uncultured Bifidobacteriaceae bacterium | reverse complement strand
TTCTTTTGCAGTTCAGGGGTTCAATGCGCGAACGCTTTCGGGGAATTCTCTCCCCCGGGGGGAGGGGGAAACGCTTCCCGCGCTTTGGCAAAATGCGGCCATGCCGGTTCAAAGTTACGCTCGGGAATCCGGCGGCAGCAAAATGGTTTCCACTGAAAAACAGCGAGGGCCCCCTGGGCTTCGGCCAGGCCGGCGACGGATCACCCGTTGGGTTCACGACCGGGACTGTAAAATGGCCTCCGGGCCCTGTCCAGCGCGCAGTTGCGGTGCCTGATAATGACCGCCGCAAATCGCAAATGTCAGGGCGCATGACTTTGCGCTTGCACCGCGCGGCCCACTTGTTACGATTAAACAACGATTCATCCGCCACATCGAGCGGGTTTTCCTTAACCGGCAGCAACAAGCAACATACCGTATTGATCTGTGAAAGTATTTTCCGGCACCGCTAACGAACGTCTGGCCCGCGCCATTTGCAAATCCATTGGCATTGAGCTCGGCAAGTGCACCATCAGCCCTTTTCCGGATGGTGAAACTTTTGTCAAGATCGAGGAGAATGTCCGCGGCGAAGATATCTTCATCATTCAACCCACGTCGCCGCCGACGAATCACAATCTGATGGAGCTGTTCATCATGATTGATGCGCTCCGCCGGGCCAGCGCCTCGCGCATCACGGCCGTGGTGCCGTTTTACGGTTATGCGCGGCAGGACCGCAAGGACCAGCCCCGCGTGCCGATTACGGCCAAGCTCGTCGCCAACCTCCTGGTGGCCTCCGGCGTCAACCGCATCCTGGCCATGGACCTGCATGCCCAGCAGATCCAGGGGTTCTTCGACATCCCGGTGGACCATCTCTACGCCGCGCCGGTGATGTACGAGTATTTAAAGAAGAAGAATCTCACCAACTTGGTCGTCGTCAGCCCGGACGCCGGGGGCATCAAAATGGCCCACGCCTATTCGCAGACGTTGGAGGCCGAACTGGCCATTGTGGCCAAACGCCGCAAAAGCGCCACGGAAGTGGAAAGCATGGCGGTGATCGGCGAAATTGAGGGCAAAAACGCCCTGCTGGTGGATGATCTCACCGAGACGGCCGGCACGCTCACCCAGGCGGCCCTGGCGTTGAAAGCCAAGGGCGCGAAACAAATCATGGCCTGCGTCTCCCATGCGCTGCTGAATGACGTGGGCATCCAACGCCTGCGCAATTCGGCCATTGATGAACTCATCACCACGGACACGGTCCAGCGCCCGGCGATTGACGGCGTGAAAATCACGACGCTTTCGGTGGCGGCACTTTTGGGGGAAGCCATCAAACGCATCCACACCAACTCCTCGGTCAACTCGCTGTTCGAGTTCAAGGGTGGCCGCACGAGTTAAGGCGTGGCAGCCGTGGCGGTTGGGCTGCCTGACGGCGTTTAGGCCGGCGGGGGTGCCGGGGCGAAAAATTCGCTAAAAAACGTTATTGACGGATGGCTTGCAACTGATATGGTTGATGCCCTTTTAACTCTGGTGGTGCGCCGCCGGAACTATTTATAATTTACAACATGAAATCAGTAGCCTTGAAAGCATATCCGCGTTCGCTGGTGCAGCACGCCGAAGTCAAAAAACTCCGCGCCTCCGGACGCGTGCCCGCGACCATTTATGGCCGCCAGGCCAAGCCGCAGAATCTCGAAGTTGGATTCGATGAGATCACCGACCTCCTCCAGAGTTCCATTTCGGAAAATGTGCTGGTGGATCTGTCCGTTGAAAATGATGCCCGCGCCCAGCGGTTGGCGCTGGTGCAGGAAGTGCAACATCATCCGGTCCATGGCCAGATTCTGCACGTGGACCTGCACGAGGTGGCGGCGGACGAGAAGGTCACGGTCATGGTGCCCGTCGAAACGGTGGGCGAGCCCGTTGGCGTGAAGAACGGCGGAACGCTGGATCACGTCGTGTTCAAGCTGAAGGTGCGCTCCCTGCCGAAGGATTTGCCGGCGCAGATTATCATTGACGTGGCCGCGCTGGACATTGGGAAGTCGGTGCATCTGGGCGAGATCGTGGCGCCGGCGGGCGTTGAAATTTTGGGTGACAAGGGCCGCGCGGTGGTGACCGTGGCGGTGCCTCGCGCCGAGGAAGAAGTGGCACCGGCGGCGACCGCCGAGGCTGCGGTGGCCGGCGAGGTGGAGATGACGAAGGAAAAGAAGGAAGAGGGTGCCGAAGGCGAGGCTGCTCCGGCGGGCAAGGGCGAGAAGGGGGCGAAGGGCGAAGCCAAAGGGGCTCCGGCCGGCGACAAGAAGGGCGAGGTCAAGCCCGAAGCCGAAGCCAAGGGCAAGCCCGAGGCCAAGGGCAAGAAGAAGAAATAATTTTATCGCGGGATGCGGGCGGATGGGCCGCGGCTGTACGGGCCGCGGCGCGCAGCGCCCGGACGAGCTCACATGGAAAATGTTTTTCTCATCGTGGGCCTGGGCAATCCGGGTGCGGATTACGCCAAGACGCGGCACAACGCCGGTTTTTTGCTCGTCGAGAAACTGGCGGAGCAGTGGCGGGCGGCGTGGTCCAACGAGCGCCGGTTTCAGGCACGGGTGTCGCGGGCCGAACAGGGTGGCCGGACGGTCCTGCTGGCCGAGCCGCAGACGTACATGAACGCCAGCGGCGAAGCGGTGGGGGCGCTGGTGCGGTTTTACCAGTTGCCGCTGGAGCGGCTGCTGGTGGTGGTGGACGATGCGGATTTGCCCCTGGGCGAAATCCGGCTGCGGCCGGGCGGCGGCACCGGGGGGCATCACGGACTGGAATCGGTGATGCAGCACGTGGGATCCCGGGAATACGCGCGGTTGCGGCTGGGGATCGGCCGCCAGGACAATTTGCGCCAGATCACCGGCCATGTGCTTGGCCGGTTCAGCGCGGCGGAAGATGCGCTGCTGGACAAGGTTTTGGAACGGGCGGGCGGCCAGTTGGAATGCTGGCTGGACGCGGGAATCCAAAAGGCGATGAGTCAATTTAACGGGGCGGTGAGCCCCACGAACGAAGAAAAATGAAAAAATACGAAGGTTTGTTCATCCTGAATCTTTCAGGCAAAGAAGACGGCGCCAAAGACGCCCTCGACAAGATTTCTGACGAAATCACCCACGCCGGCGGCAAGGTGGAGACCATCCAGAAGATGGACCGCAAGTCGTTCGCGCGCGTGGCGGACAAGCGGCACAGCGCCGGCTTCTATGCGAACGTCATTTTCGCCGGCAGCCCGGCCATCATTTCGCAGTTGCAGAAGAAATTCTCGCTGAGCGATGAGATTTTCCGCGTGTTGTTCACGCTGCTGCCCGAGCCCAAACCCGTGAAGGCCTAACCGCCCCCCTCCATGGCCAGCTTCAACAAAGTCATCCTGATGGGCAATTTGACGCGCGACCCCGAGTTGCGCTATACGCCCAAGGGCACGGCCATCGCCAAAATCGGCGTGGCTGTCAACCGCGTTTGGACCAATGAGGCTGGGGAGAAGAAGGAGGAAGTGACCTTTGTGGACGTGGATGTGTTTGGCCGGACGGCGGAAAACGTGGGCCAGTACATGCGCAAAGGCCGTCCGATTCTCATTGAAGGCCGGCTGCGGCTCGATCAATGGGATGACAAACAGACCGGCCAGAAAAAGAGCCGGCTGGGCGTGGTCGCCGAAACCGTGCAGTTTCTCGGGAGCCCGGGTGGTGGCGGTGAGGCTGGTGCCGCGCCTGCCGCCCGTCCGGCGCGTCCGGCCGCGGCTCCCGCCGCCGCCGCCAACCCGCCCGCGTCCGCCGAGGGCGAGGTGCCGCCGGAGAGCGACGATGTTCCGTTTTGATTGAGCATTAACAACAACCCCATTTTTTAACGATTTTCGTATGGCAAAAACTGAAGTCATTCTTACTCATAACATCGTCGGCCTTGGCGGTGAATCCGACAACGTTCGCGTGGCCGCGGGCTACGCGCGCAATTACCTCTTTCCGCAGCGCCTGGCGGTGCCGGTCACTTCGGCCAACAAGCGCCAGATTGAGGCGTTGAAGCAGCGCCGCGCCGAGCGCGAGGCGCACGAGTTCAACACCATGACTGAACTTTCGAAGGCGGTGTCCAAGCTCATCTGCGTCATCAAGGTCAAGACCGGCGACGAAGGCAAGCTGTTTGGCGCCGTCACCGCGGGCATGATCGCCGATGAATTAAAGAAGCAGTTCGATATCGCCTTGGACAAAAAGAAGATTCACCTGGAGCACGCCATTCGCGCCACCGGTGAATTTGAGGTGGAACTGAACCTTCACCAAGAGGTCAAAGGCACGCTGAAAGTGCGCGTGGAAAGCACCACGCCGGTCGCCGCGGTCACGGAAGCGGCGGTTGAAGACAAGGCCCACACTGAGAAGCGCGGCAAGCGCCACGAAGGCGAAAAGTCTGAAGGCGGGGAAGCCAAGCCCAAGGGCGGCAAGTCTGAGAAGGGCGAAAAAGCCGAGAAGCCCGCGAAAGGCGCCAAGGCTGAAAAGGCCGAGAAGAAAGAAAAGGCAAAGGCTGAATAAGCTTTCAGGCATAAAAATTTCGAGCAAGCCACGGAGCGTTTTCTCCGTGGCTTTTTGCATTTTCAGCCCCAAGCCAGGTGCCGAACGTGGGCGGATTTACGAATCGGGGCCACTTCGATGACAGGCTTTCAGCGACCCGCGCGCCGCAAATCAGTTATTGACAGAAACCGTTATTATGCTTTTATTAACACATCGTTCGTGATGCGGTAACCGGGAAAGTCGGAAAGAATTGTCCGTTCAGAAAATAAAGACCTTATGGTGACGCGAATCATTGAATTCTTGTTGTTCCATCACTTACCGGCGTGGGAACGGCGGCGGCGTGCGAACACAGCCTTGCTTGTGTTGACGACCACGTTGACCGTTGGTGGAATCATTGGCACAATCATGTATTGGCTTAATTCCAAGCATTATTAAGGCTCCCAATCGTGCCCCGGCAAACTATTTGGCGGCTAGCATAAGAGCCGAATAGGAGGGTGTGCTCCAAGCGGCGGGAGGGCAGGGAGAAGGTTTGGAGGGCGTCGTTTTTTTTGGGGGAACATCACTATCGCAATTCGTAATTCAAAAAGGAAAGGCAATAAATCGCCGCGGTTTCCACGCGCAGCGTCAGTTCCCCGAGAGTGATGGGCAGGGTGCCCGCCGCCTCAATCGCCTGCAGTTCGGCGAGGGTGAAATCGCCTTCCGGCCCAATCCACACTCCGGCGGTTTGCGGCAGCCGCCCCTGTTGGCGCTGAAAATCGGAAATCCATTCGCGCGGATGGCGGCGCACGGTTTGCAAGGAACCGACGAGCGACAGTTCGATCGTTTCCCCGCGCGCCAGGTATTGCTGGATGGTCTGCGGCAGTTCGACGCGCGGCAGCCAGGCGGCGCCGCATTGCTTGATGGCTTCCACGGCGACTTGCTGCCATTTCTCGCGTTTGGCCGCGGCGCCGGCGGCATCAAGTTTGATCACCACGCGTTCGGTCAACAGCGGAATGACTCGTTGCACGCCGAGTTCGACGGATTTTTGAATGAGGTCCTCGAGGATCTTGCCCTTGGGCACCGCCACCAGCAGCGTGATGGGGCAGGGCGGGGCGGGCCTGGATTTCTGCTCGCGCACGGCCAGGACAATCGAGTCTTTGGCAACGGCCTCCACATCGCAAAGGAATATGTCGCCGGCGCCATTGAGGACGCTGACCCGCTCACCGGGCTGCAAGCGGAGCACGTGCAACGCATGGTGGGCTTCGCGTCCGTCCAGACGCAGGGACGGCTGGCGGCAGTTCGCGGGCGGCAGATAGAAGCGATGCATAAATCGTCCGGCCGGTGCGGTTCACCGGTCCCGCGCCGGGAGGAAATCGTCAGGTGAAAAACTTCTTGGCCTTTTCAAAGAAACCTTGGGCGAGCGGGGCTTCCTTGCCGTCGCAGAGGGCGGCATATTCGCCCAGCTTGGCTTTTTGGGCGCTGTTGAGGTGTGTGGGGACCTCCACCTGCACGCGCACGTGCAAGTCGCCCTGGCCATATCCCTGGAGGTTCTTGACGCCCCGGCCCTTGAGCCGGAGGAGGGTGCCGGGCTGGGTGCCGGGGGGGATGCGGACCGTGGCCCGGCCTTCCAGCGTGGGCACTTCGATTTCGGCCCCGAGCGTGGCCTGGACAAAGCTGACCGGGATCTCGCAGACGAGGTCATCGCCATCGCGGCCAAAAACCTCGTGGGGTTTGACGGCGAGGAAAACATAGAGGTCGCCGGCGGGACCGCCGCGAAAGCCGGCCTCGCCGTTGCCCTGGGAACGCAGGCGGGTGCCGCCTTCGACGCCGGCGGGAATGCGCAGGCGAATTTTGGAGGTGCGCTGGCGTTTGCCCTCGCCGTGGCAGGTTTTGCAGGGCTTGTCCAGCAACCGGCCCTGGCCTTTGCAATGCGGGCAGGTCTGCGCGATGCTGAAAATGCCGCGCGAAGTGAGCACCTGGCCCCGCCCGCCGCAGGTGGTGCAGATCTTGAGCTTGGAGCCCGCTTCGGCGCCGGAGCCGTCACAGGCCTCGCACCGGTCCAGCTTGGTGACCGAAATCTCCTTCTCACAGCCGAGCGCCGCTTCCTCCAGCGTGATTTCCAAATTGAATCGCAGATCGTCGCCGCGCTGGGGGCCGGAAGGATCCTGCGCGCCGAAGATGTTCTCGAAAATGCTGCCGCCGCCGCCCCCGCCGAAGACTTCGCGGAAGATGTCGAAGGGGTCGTGGAAGTTGCCGCCGTAAGCGCCGGCGCGGCTGGAGCGCTGCCGGGCGTCAAAGGCCGCGTGGCCGAATTGGTCGTAGGCGGCGCGCTTCTCGGAATCGCTCAAGACCTCGTAGGCTTCGCCCAGTTCCTTGAAGCTTTCTTCGGCCGCCTTGTTCCCGGGGTTCTTGTCCGGGTGCAGTTTTACGGCGAGCTTGCGGTAGGCTTTTTTGATTTCTTCATCGGCAGCTTCCCTGCCGACACCGAGGACTTCGTAATAATCACGTTTGGCCATCTGGAAAATTTCAATACACGAATTAGGATTCCGGATTTCGCCGCGGCTACGCCGGCACCGCGGGTTTGCGGGCCACGATCACGGTGGCCGGGCGGAGCAAGCGGTCTTTGAGGCGATAGCCCTTTCTGAGTTGTTGCAGCACGTGGCCTTCCGGGATGGTGCTCGATTCCTGCTGGGAAATCGCCTCATGAAAATTGGGATCGAAGGGTTTGCCGGACGCGTCAATTTCTTCCAGGCCGGATTCGGCGAGGGTGGCTTTGAGCTGTTGCTGGATCATGAGCACGCCGGAGCGCAGCGAGCCCAGGTGGTTGCCTTTTGCGGCCGCGCCGGCGGGTCCGGAGGTGGCGGTTTGGGCGGCTGAGAGGGCCATTTCGAAATTATCGAGCACCGGGAGCAGCTTCTGGAGCAGGGAGAAGTTAGCGTATTGGGCGCTTTCGGCCTTTTCCCGGATGGCGCGTTTTTTGAAATTATCGAAATCGGCGGTGGTCCGGAGCAAGCGGTCCCAGTTTTCGTCGGCCTTGGCGGCGCGAACCTTGAGATCTTCAATCTGTTCGGGCGAGAGGGTGGCGGGGGCCACCGGTTGGGCTGCTGGCTGACCAGCCGTGGGGGCTGCTTTATCGGTGTTGCTCATAGTCGTTTTGCGTCCAAACATTCAGGGGACAAAATAACAGAAGGCTGGCCGCCGGGCAACGGCCAACGCGCGCAGTGAATATTCCAAGCGGCCTGCCGGCGGCTTCCGGGAGCGCTACTTGGGCGGGACGAGTTTTTGGAATTCGGGCAGGCTGCGGAGGGCGCCAAAGCGGGGGTCGTTGCGCACGGTGTCCACCAAGTCCGCGGCGGTGGGGTTTTTGGCCCGGCGTTTTTGGCTCAGATCGAGGGCCACTTTCAAGTCGGTCAAGGCTTCGGTGGAATGGCCGGTGATGGCTTCCAAGGCGGCGAGGTCGCAACGCGGTTCCGGTTGGTCGGGAGCGAGCTGGACCATCTTTCTGAGGGCCTGGTCCAGTTTGGCCAGGTCCTGCATTTGGGCATAGGCCATGGCCAGGGCCTGGGCTTCCGGCAGGGTCAACTCCGGACGGGCCAGGGCGCGGTCAAACATGGCCACGGCCCGGTTGGTCTGCTGCCCCTGCAAATAGGCACTGCCCAGCAGGACGAGGTTCCGGACGTTGGCCGGGTTCGTCTGGGCCATGGCCTCCATGTCTGCCATCTGGGTGACCGCCTGGGTGTAAGCTTGCGCGCGGTCCGCAATGGAGTTTTTGTACCCCTCGACACTGTTTATCAGGTCACTGATCTGGGTGTTGTAGGGGTCAAGTTTCTGGCAGGTTTTTCCGACCAAAATGGCATCATTGAAATAATGGACCGCCCGATCCGTGCGGCCGGCGATTTCCTCCGCCCGGGCCATTTGCAGCAGGAAATTGACATAGCGGAAGACGGCTTCGGGGCTGTAGGGGCAGAAGGCGAACGCCTGCTTGAAGGCGAATTCCGTTTCGTGCACGAGCGCTTCCTGGCTGTGCGGGGTCTTCTGGCGGTACTCGGGCGGGGCCTCGGTCATGCGCCAGTAGTACATGCCGGCCTGGGAGCTGCGCAACTTGGAGAAGGCCTTCTGCGCATCGTCATCGCGGACGAACGCATGGTCGCCGGTATAGCCCCGGTAATTGTTTTCGACGTAGGTGTGTTCCACGAAGTCGGCGATTTGCTGCACCGTGGTGTCATAAGTGATCCAGTTGCCGCAGAGACGGGTGGAGTATTTCGACCAAAACTCATGGTCCAGCCGGAAGACGTCGTCCGACAATTCGGGCAGCGGGTTGCGGTTGATTTTCATGATGATGCCGAAGGGGCTTTCGTACGGATACATCCAATCGAGCGGGAAGCTTTCCTCGACGTAGAAGGAATTGGTGGGATTATTGTCGAAGATCACCTTGCACAAGAGGCCGTTGATGTTCATGACCGCGACCTGTCCGGAGACCTGCACGCGGCCGGTGGCCTTATCCACGTGGACTTCCTCACCGGGCTTGAGCTGGCCGAGCCGGTCACGCTGGGCCACATCTTCGGTGTACTCCTCAAAGCAGCGCTGGGAATCTTCCGGGGAAGGAATGTAGATTTCGGAGGGCGGATAGACGCCCCGCGCGCGGCGGTATTTCTCGACGTAAGCGCCCCAGGCGGTAAATGGGCGGTCGAGGCACTGGTACAGGAGGCTGTTGAAGGCGCCGGTCAGGCCGCTGTCGGAATTGCCGGGTGACAGGAAGAGGCCAAAGACGTATTTGGACAATTCGCTGAAGAAGGGCGGATCGATCTGTTTTGACCGATTGTACTGGGCGCGGAGGTAGTCCAGATAAGTGCCGTCGGCGAGGGCGTTTTGGGTGATGAGATAACAGTCGCGGCGGTCGAATTTCTGGTCCTGTGCGGGCTGGCAGCGGTGGGGAATGAAACTGTCGCAGAAAATTGAGTACGTGGGGCAAAAACGTCCGGGGTCGGTGCCGCCGAAAAGAATCGTGTTGCGGTCCATCTCTGGATAGATGATCGAGGTGTTGGCGGGGTTTTTCAGGAGCTCGGCGCGCAACGTATTATCGTAGCTCAGCTTGCCGGTCTTGGGATCGGTGAAGGGCGGGGTGAACATGTCGTGGCCGAACCAAAAACCAAACCAGTGGTTATGCTGTTCGCTCTTGTACCAGTGGGTCATGCCGGACCAGAGGGGCATGGTGCAGAACAAGCAGAGCATAATCAGCACCGGGCCGCGCTGCCGATAAATGAGCAGGGCGCCGATCACGCAGAGAGGGATGGCCAGGAGGATCAGATTGGCAAAGATGGGCAGGCCGAACTGATCCGGGGCAAAGGCCCGCGCGACGGCGTGGGGAAGGTCTCCCAGGGTGATTTCGCCGGCCGGACCGTGGTACAACGTGCCCGCCGCCTCCTTCAAACTGTAGATCGCGAGCACCACCGCGATGGCGCACACCGCGAATCCCCAACGCCGCACCTTTTGATAATGCGTCGCGGTATAAGCCGCCATCAATGCCAGACCGTAGCCAATCATCATGGCAAACAGGCCGTGCGACGCGGTGAAGAAGACTTTATTGAGATCGGTGGAAGCGCGGTCCGGCGAGACATCAATCAGGATGACCAACAAGACCGAGAGACAGAAATAAATGGCCACCAAGCCGATGATCCAGGAGCGCTCCCGCTTATGCATTTTCAGCAGGTAGGCAAAAGGCAACACGCCGATGAACATGTAAACCCAGCTAAACGATTCGGTGAGCCCCTGGATAATATACCCAAGCTGGAAGATGAAGCGTGCGGGATCCTGGAAAATGTTGGTTCCGTGAAGGCCCTCGTATTGTCCGCGGCTCAAGGCATGGAAGAAGCCCTCGACTGTGCGCGGATAACCCCATTGCATCGGCGGATCGGTCATGCCGGAAACGGGCTCGTAAAAATACACGCAGACGCCCGCCACCCACGCCAAGCCCATGAACACCACCGGCAACCATTCCGAGGCGATGCCCTTGGTTTCCAAGGCCAGCCAGATGCCAGCGACCAGGGAGCAGATCCCCACGACATGGAACAGAACGACTTCGATGGAGCTCATGTCGTGCAACGCCGGCACCGTGTTCATCAGCAGGAGGCACACGAGGTAGATGACACTGTTGCACAAGAACAGGTCTCGTCCGAGGCGGGGTTGCGCCAGCGCAATGGCCACTTCGACGCCCATGGCGCTCAGCAGGAGGGTTTGGTGAATGGTGGCGCACAAGCCATAGAGGAACATGGCCAGATAGAGGTAACGTCGCTGTTGCGGCGCGTACATCCAGCGCATGAGACAGGCGATGACGGCGATCAGCCAAGGCACGCCGAACAGGGAAATGCGGTTGATGACGACGGACTCGCTCCACATGAAAATATCCAATCCCAGCAGGGTTCCCGCCACGAAGCCCGAGACCGAACAGATGGCGTTCTCCCACTGGCGCGGAACGTTTTTAATCGCTTCGATGCCTTCAATCAGCATGCTGCTGCCGCGCGAGACCATCAGCGCCAGGAGTCCGCAGCCCATGGCGGCGGCAAACGATTCACCGACTTCGACGCGCCAGGCGACATTGCCGATGGGCAAGATCCAAGTCCAGAACCAGGCATAGACGGACCAGAACGGATAGCCCGGGGGGTGGGGGATGCCGGCATAAAACGCTCCAGTGCACAACTCGCCGGAATCCTCGAGCGTCTGCTCGGGGGCGAGGGTGAAGAGGTAAATGATCCAGATGACGCCAAACGTGATGGCCAGGGTCAGCCAATCCGTTGGCCGGAACATCGGCGCCACTTTTACCGTCGCCGGCGGCGTGCCCGGGGGGGGCGTTTTGGCGGCAGGCGCGGCAGGTTTTGAAGCGGTTTTCGGGTCTTTCGGCGGATTGGATTTCGGTTTTTCCATTTTTCGACGTCAGTTGGTCAAATTCGTTGTCTGCGTAAAATGGATACTAGAGGGGGAAGTGGTGCCATTTGTCCACCCAAAAGTGACGGCGGCCAGGTGATTCTGTTCGTTCTGCTCGCCGCCCGAGGCAAAGGCTGCGTTGCTTTGGTTGCTGAGAATCAAGGCCATGGGCAGGTTTGACTTCAATCCGTTCGGGTCTTGTTCCAGGGCCATGAAGGTCAACAAGGCGCAAGCCATGGTGGGCGCGACGCAGCTCCAGAGCCACCGGGCGGTCGGGATTTCAGCCAGGTTGGTCAATTGGAAGAGGCGGCGCTTAAGTCCCGCTGACGGTTGGCGTGGCCGCCAGGACAGCAATGGATTCTCGTTCATCTCTTTCATAAGCGACTCCTTCCAGTTTGGCTTTGATTTTTTGGAGGCCGTAGCGATAACGGCCCGCGGCGGTATTGGGTGAAATCTCCAGCAAGCCGCCGATTTCGTCGAAAGTGCAGCCATGCCACAATTTCAGGACGATGGCCTCACGTTGTTCGACGGGGAGTTCGGCCAGGCAACGCATGGCGGCGCGTTCGGCGGGCGTTTCATCCGGGGATTTTTCGAACCAGCGCAAAGATTCCCACTCCCGGGTGAGGCGGCGCCAGAGGGAGCGACGGTAGTTCAGCGCGCGGTTGCGGAAGGCCCGCACGCAGTAATGCCGCGGCTTGGCCGGAGGGGATGCCAATTGCATCAAGGCGAGAAAAGTTTCCTGAAGAACGTCTTCTGCCTCGCCGTGGCTCAGGCCGAGCGCGCGCCCGTAAAGAATGAGTTGGGCGGCCTGCTCGTCAAAGAGGCGGCCGCACCAATGTTCTGCGTCATTTCCGTTCACGGTTTCAATTGATAGACACCTCGGTTGCCGGATTTGTATAAAAAATTCCCGGCGGGCGTGTGGAAGCGGGCCTCAGGCCATGACTTGGGCAATGGCAGTGCGTAATTCTTCCAGGGAGAACGGTTTGGAGAGGACGAAGTCCACGCCGCCGTTCGCCCGGTCGGATGAGAGGAGGTCTTCGGCAAAGGCTGTGACCATGATAATCCGCTGGCCAGGCCGGTCCCGCTTAATGTGGGTGACAAGCTGGTCGCCTTTCATTTCCGGCATGAGATAATCGGTGATGACGAGGTCAAACTGTTTGGATTCCAACAGGGCCAGAGCCCCAGCACCGTCATTGGCGGTCTGGACATCATGCCCATAATATCTGAGCATCATTTGAATGGCCTTGCAAACAGTAGGCTCATCATCCACGACCAAAATCTGATACCTGACTTTCGCTGACTTCGCCATGCGAATATACTGACGATAGGCCGTTCGGCTGCGAAGGCAATCCAAACTTCCCCAAAAATTCATAATTTAAGTGACATTTTACGATAATGGACGCGGTTTCATCCCTTCCCAGCCTCCCGCCACCCCCGAAAACCCCGCAATTTCGTTCGCCAAAATCTGCGAAAACCCCAACAAAACCCCACATCGTCAACCCGCGTCAACCTTAAGATTCTTTTTGGGTTCCAGGGGGGGCAACCATCTCGCGCCTTAAACCCGGAAAAGGGGCAGCCATAACAATGGGCATTTTGAAGCTGATGATGAACGATGCCATGGGTGAACCATTTCCCCCGCTCAGTGGCGCCCGTTCCCCAAAAATTCTTGTTAATCCCCGGAATTTGCGTCAAAACTTAATCTAAATACACCCTCAGAAAAGCCATGCGCACCTCACGCCTGCTCGCTCCACTCCAAGCCATCGCCGCGTTGGCCGTCATCGGGCTGGTCGCCGCCTCTGCCGTCGCGGATACCGCCTTGCCCTTCCTCAGCCCCATGTTCGGCGACAACATGGTCCTCCAACGCGGCAAACCCAATCCCATCTGGGGTTGGTCCGCGCCCGGCGTTGCCATTCAGGTCGCCATCGCCGACCGCGTCGCCAAAACCGTCGCCGGTCCGGACGGTCGCTGGCAGGTGCGGTTGGACCCGCCCGCGCCGGGCGGACCCTACACCGTGAAGATTGATGGCGCGCAACACGTCGTCCTGCACGAAGTGCTCGTCGGTGATGTTTGGCTTTGCGGCGGGCAGTCGAACATGCAACTGCCGCTGGCCGCCGTCCGAAACGGCTCCAGCGAGGTCGGCTCCGCCAGCCATCCCGAGATTCGCCTCTTTGTGGTACACAGCCATCCCGCCTACTCGCCCGCCGCCGTCCCGGACGGCAAATGGAAGGTCTGCTCGCCCCAGGCGGTCGCCGAAGACGGCGGCTTTTCCGCCGTCGCCTACTTCTTCGCCCGCACGCTTCAGGACCAGATCCACGTGCCCATCGGTCTGGTGCAGGATAGCCTCGGGGGCACCCCGGCCGAAGCCTGGACCAGCCCCGAATCCTTGCGCCGGTTCGGCGACTTCGACGCCGGCCTGGCCGAACTGGCCCGCCTCAAAGCCAAGGGCGGCCCGCAGTATGGCAATTACCTCATGCACTGGTACGACGACTATGACATCGGCCTGAAGGGCAACACTTGGGCGGCGGTTGATTTCGATGATTCCACTTGGAAGACCGTGCAAATCCCCGGCGGGTTTCAGGAACTCGGCGTCCCGGAGACGCCCGCCGTCTGCTGGTTTCGCCGGCAAATCATCCTCCCGGATCCCTTGCCCGCCGGTCGCGCCGTCGTTCATCTCGGCGTCGTCGAACGCATGGACACCACCTATATCAACGGCCAGTGGATCGGCGCCAGCGCCTGGGTGGAGAATCCCCGGACCTATTTCGTGCCCGAGGGCGTGCTCAAGCCCGGTACCAACGTCGTTGCCATCCGCGTGTTCAAAACCAAACCCAACGGCGGTTTCATGAGTCCGCCCGAGGTCTTGTCCCTGGTGCTGGGCGACGGCCACATCATGCCGCTGGCCGGTGAATGGAAAGGCGCCCTCAGCGTGGACGCCCGCCCGCCGCATCCGCTGCCATTGAGCTTCGAAAACTGGCCCGTCATGCCTTCCGTTCTGTATCTGGGCATGATCGAACCCGTCGCGCCGCTGGCGATTACCGGGGCCATCTGGTATCAGGGCGAGGCCAACACCGGCCATGCCTATCAATACCGCACCCTCTTGCCGGCCATGATCGGCGACTGGCGCCAGGCCTTTGGCCAGGGCGATTTTCCGTTCTACATCGTGAGCCTGCCCCGTTTCACGCCGCACCGGGAGACCCCCGGCGACGATTCCTGGGCCGAGTTGCGCGAGGCCCAGGCGATTGCCGCCCGGACCGTCCGCCACGCCGCGCTGGCCGTGACCATTGATACCGGCGAGGCTGATAACATCCATCCCAAGGATAAAGCGATCGTCGGGGAACGTTTGGCCGATTGCGCTCTCGCTCTTCAGTACGGGAAGAAAGTGGCGTACCAAGGCCCCACGTTCAAATCCATCGAACGCCTGCCCGGCGCGCTCAAAATCAATTTCGCACACACCGACGGCGGCCTGGTCGTCAAGGGTGGCGCCCAGCCGGCGGAGTTCGCCGTGGCTGGCAAGGACCGTCAGTGGCATTGGGCGGACGCCAAGCTCGATGGCAATTCGGTGATTGTTTCCTGCGCGGAAGTGTCCGAGCCGGTGGCTGTGCGCTACGCCTGGCAGGGCTTTCCCGAGGCGAATCTATTCAACGGCCAGGGCCTGCCCGCCGTCCCATTCCGGACCGACGACTGGCCCGGCGTGACCGGTCCGCGCGAACCCTGACCCGCCAACGCTGGAATTCTCCATCGGAATCATAGGTTTGTTTATGGGAGGTGGCGGCCGTTAATCCGGCCGGATGCAAACTCCGCCAACACCTCCGTTTCTGCATTCAGCCAGTCGTTGAAGCTGCTTTCGCCGCTCCGTTTGCGCCAGTGGCAATAGGCCCGCTGCTCGATCTGCCGTTGCACCCGGAGATGCTCTTCGATCGTGAATTCAGGGCGTGCGCGCGGGGGCGGTGCTGGCCGCCCGCCGCCGGTGGCCGTCCGGGCCCGGGGGTTCATGGCGCCACCTCCACCACTGAGTTCAACGAACCGTAAACGTTCGGCACATTGTTCTCGGCTTCGGGATCGTGCTGCCATTGCCCGTCCACGATGAACTTGTATTCGTGCCGGCCCGCGGGCAGCAGCAATCGCTTCGCCCACAATCCCGACTCGGGATTCCCAATCATCCGCAGGCTGGCTGGCCGCCAGTCGTTGAAATCGCCGCACACATAGACGTGCCCGGCACCCAGGCATTCCAGGACAAACGCCACCTCATGGACCGTTGGGACCGCGGGTTCCTTGGCGCTGGCGATGGGCACCTGCCGTGTCCTTTCCCCGCTTGTTTGCAGTTTCAATTTTAGCATGGCTGTCTCTTTCGTTTATGGTTGAGCCGGAAGCGGCCTTTTTGCCGTCCCAGATAATGGACTGCCGGAGGATTAAAACGGGCTGAATGACTGATTAAAATGCCGGTTTTGTGGGGGGCTTTCTGAACGAATTTTAATCAATGATATGCGGGCTTTTAATCAACATTTGCTCTACTGTGGATGTCAAAAGCATCGCGTTTATGAGAATTCTGCTCGTGGAAGACGAAAAGAAAGTGGCGGACATCATCGCCCGCGGCCTCAAAGCCGAGCGCTTTGCCGTGGATGTTTGCAACGATGGCCAGCAGGGCTGGGAAAGCGCCGACGCTTACGATTATGATATCATCGTCCTGGACCTGATGTTGCCCGGCCTGAGCGGCTCCGAGATCCTCCAACGGGTCCGGCGCAAAAACTCCCAGGTGCCCATCCTCATACTCACCGCCCGCACCGGCATGGATGACAAGATCTCCAATTTTGAATTGGGCGCCGATGATTATCTCACCAAGCCGTTCGCCTTCGCCGAGCTGCTGGTGCGCATCAAGGCCCTGCTGCGCCGCGGGCCCGTCAACCGTTCCAGCGTGCTCCGGGTGGCCGATCTGGAAATTGACCGGCTTTCGCAAAAGGTCCGGCGGGCCGGCAAAAAGATCGAGCTGACCGGCAAGGAGTATTCCCTGCTCGAATATCTCGCCACCCATCCGGGGCGCGTCTTCTCCCGGACCATGATCATCGAGCACGTCTGGGACCAGAGCTTTCAAGGGCTGACGAACATCGTGGATGTTTATGTGCGCCATCTGCGCGAAAAGATTGACGATCCGTTCCCAAACAAGCTCTTGCGGACCGTGCGCGGGGTGGGGTACAGCCTGAGCGACGAGGTGGCGGCGTGAATTCGCGCTCGATTAAATTTCGCCTGGTGGGCTGGTATGCCGGCCTGCTGACCATTATTTTTCTGCTGCTCTGCACCTCCCTGTACTTGGATCTGCGGCGCTTTTTGGAAAACACCGTGTGCGACGCCCAAATCCGCCGGGCCCGTCAGTTGGCCAACGTCCTCCTGGTGCACGTCAAGCAGTCCGGGGAGTCGAACCTGGTCGGCCAGATCAAGGACTGGTACGCGCCCGAGAGCAGCGATCGTTTCATCCGCATCACCCGGGCCGACGGCACGCTGGTGTATGTTTCCGACGCGCCCAAGGACGGCGCCTTCGACCCCGCCGAGATCCCCGTATTTCCGGCGCTGCCGGGCGCCGAATCCGTTCGCCGGCTGCGCTTGTCGGGCGGTGACACCCTGCTCATTGCCGGCCTCTATTTCAAATCCGCCGGCAATCCCGATTATTTCGTGGAAGTTGGGGGCCTGTTGGACCCGGTGGAAAGCATGTTGACGCACCTGTTCTTGCAGCTCGCCCTGGGCCTGCCCCTGGCCATCGGCATCGTCACGGCCGGCGGTTATCTCCTGGTGCAGCGCGCCTTGCGACCCGTCGAACAGATCACCCGGGCCGCCGAGCAGATCACCCAGTTGAATTTGAGCGACCGTCTGCCGGTGACCCAGACGGGTGACGAACTGGAGCGGCTTTCGCTCGCCCTGAACCGCATGATTGCGCGGCTGGATGAAGCCTTCCAGAATTCCAAGCGGTTCGCGGCGGACGCCTCGCACGACTTGCGGACGCCGCTGACGATTTTGCGCGGCGAACTTGAGAGCCTGGTGGAAGATCCGCAACTGGGCGAGGAGCTGCGCGGCCGGCTCGCCAGCCTGCTGGAGGAGGCCATCCACTTGACCAGAATCGTGAACCAGCTTTTCACGTTGACCCAGCTCGACAGCGGCGAGTCCCGCACCGAATGGGCCCGGTTCGACCTCGCCGAGCTCGCCCGCACCACCACCGACCAGATGAGCCTGCTGGCCGAGGATAAGCAAATTTCCCTGGCGTGTGCGGCCGCACACCCGGCCTTTGTGCGGGGAGACCGTTCCCGCATCAAGCAGGTCATCGTCAACCTTCTGGACAACGCCATCAAATACACCCCCGCCCGCGGCCGCGTGGAACTGCGCGTGCGCGGCGTCAACGGGCACGTCATTTTGGAAGTTGAGGACACGGGCATCGGCATCCCGCCGGATGCGCTGCCGCATGTCTTTGAGCGGTTTTATCGCGTGGATAAGACCCGGTCGGCGGAGGCGGAAAGCGCCGGCTTGGGACTGTCCATCGTGAAATGTATTTGCAGCGCGCACGGTGCGGAAGTCCAGGCCAGCAGCGTTCCCAAGGTTGGCAGCCGCTTCACCGTCAAGCTGCCCGCCCCAAAAGATTAGAGCTTCCCCCCATGCCCTCGAGAACCCCCATTCACTTCCTTGCCAATCCCCGCTTTTGGATCCCGGTGGCGGCCCTGGTGGCGACCATTGCCGGCTGGATGCTGATTCGCCAGGTGTCCGCCAAGCCGGTCGAGAGCGAGGCGGATGCCGGCGCGATGGCCGGGGTGGCCAAGGTGACGCGGGAAGACCTGTTCCGGCAGGTGACGATTCCCGCGGAATTTCGCCCGTACGTCGAAGCGCAGTTGAATGCCAAGGTTTCGGGCTATGTGAAGGAGATGAAGGTGGATATCGGCGACAAGGTCAAGGCCGGCGAGTTGCTGGCCACGCTGGAGGTGCCGGAGCTGGGCGATGAATTGAACAACGCCATCGCAGTCGGGCAAAAGGCCGAGGCGAATTATACCAACGCCCATTTGATCTACCAGCGCCTGGCCGCGGTCAATCAGGCGCATCCCGATTTGGTGGCCCAGCAGGATTTGGATACGGCCCTGGCCAACGATCAAGCTGCCGCGGCGGCCATCGCCGCCGCCAAGGCCGACATCGGCAGGTACCGGACCCTCGTCGCGTACACCCAGATCACCGCCCCGTTCGACGGCGTCGTCACCTGGCGTTACGCGGATCCGGGCGCGCTCATTCAAGCCGGCACCTCGTCCGACTCGCAATCCCTCCCGCTGGTGCGGGTCTCGGACAATTATTTGTTGCGCCTGGATTTTCCCGTGTCCGTGGATGACGTGCAGTATCTCCGCGTGGGGGATCCGGTCGAGGTGCGGGTGGCTTCGGCGGGGGGGCGGACTTTGCGCGGCAAGATCACGCGTTCGACGAACAAGGTGGATATGGACACTCGCACGATGATGTTTGAAATCGAGGTGCCGAACCCGAAGCTGGAGCTGGCGCCCGGCATGTATGCCACCGTCGTTTTGAAAGTGGAAAACCGGCCGCAGGCGCTGGCGATTCCCATCCAGGCCGTCACGGGCAAGGGCAGGTCGGTGTTGGTGGTGAATGCCAATAACGAGATCGAGGCCCGCGAGGTGACCCTCGGCGTGGAAACGCCCGACAAGTATGAGGTATTGTCCGGATTGAAAGCGGGGGAAACGGTGGTGGTGGGAAACCCGCGCCATCTCCAACCCGGCCAGAAGGTGCAAACCATGGTGGCCGCCGGCGTGCCGGGGGAACAATGAAGGTGATCAAAATCCGGCCGTTTAACGATGGCGTCCGGTTTGCGCCGCCGATTGTCCTCTCGCGAAGGAGAAAACGAAAGCCCGAGACCAGTGGAAAGCGCTGTCCATCGGGGCCGCAGCCACCGCGGAGACATCGCTTGGCTGGGGCTGAAATGATGCCATGAATACTGGATTGACGCCCGAACAATTGGAGATCTTGCGCCGGCTGGACGCCTGCACGCTGGCGAACGCCATTGAAACCTTTCAGCGGCGGCTGCGAAATGAAGGTTTTGTGAATGACAGCGTGCGCTGCCTGTTTCCCAGCCTGCCGCCGGTGATCGGTTATGCCGCCACCATCAAGGTGAGGGGGTCCGCTCCGGCCTTTGCCGGCCCCAGCTACATGGAAGGCACCGATTGGTGGGACTACATCGAATCAATGCCCTCCCCGCGCATCGCCGTGGTGCAGGACGCCTCGGAGAAACCGGGTGTCGGCTCGCTCATCGGCGCGGTCCACGCGAACGTCCTGCGCGCCCTGAACTGCGTTGCGGTCGTCACCAATGGCGTTGTCCGTAACCTGCCGACGGCGGAGCAGATCGGTCTCCAGCTCTTCGCCGGCGGCGTCTCCGTGTCCCACGCCTACGTTCACATCATCGAGTTCGGAAAAACCGTCCAGATCGGCGGGCTGAAGATTCAATCTGCTGACTTGTTGCACGGGGACATGCATGGCGTGCAGTCCGTTCCCCTCGACATTGCCGCCGAGATCCCCCAGGTGGCCGCGCACATCATCGCCCAAGATGAGGAGTTGATCGCCCTTTGCCAGTCGAAAGACTTCTCCCTGGAAAAACTGCGGGCCGCCATCGCCAAGACCAACCGCTAAGGGCCATCTCATGTCGCGCTTCGCCATACGTTTTCCCTACCTCATCATTGTCGTCTGTCTGATTACCTGTGTCGTCGGGTTGACCAGCCTGTTGCGCATGCCGGTGGATTTGTTTCCGCCGATCAAGATCCCGGTCGTGGTGGTGGCCACGTTCTATTCGGGCATGCCGCCGGAGCAGATTGAGAATGACATCACCGGCCAGTTTGAGCGCATGTTTACGCTGGCCTCGGGCGTGGACCACATGGAATCGCGCTCGCTGACCGGCGTGAGCCTGATCAAAGTCTATTTCCAGCCCGGTTCAAATCCGGATTCCGATGTCACGAGCATCGCCAACCTGGCGATGGCCAGCTTGCGGTATCTGCCCACGGGCACCCTGCCGCCCATCGTCATGAAATTCGACGCCTCCAGCCTGCCGGTCTGCCTCGTCACCTTGAAAGGCGAGGGTCTCAGCGAGGCGCAACTGCGCGACCTCGGACAGTTCACCGTCCGGAATCAAATGGCTGGAATTCCCGGCGCCTCCGTCCCCCCGGCGTTCGGCGGACGTTACCGGCAGATCATGGTTTATGTGGACCCGCTCAAACTGGAGGCCCACCAATTGGGCGTCATGGACGTGGTTCACGCCGTGAATCAGGCCAACCTCATTCTGCCGGCGGGCGACGTTAAGATCGGCCCCTACGATTACAACGTCTATGTCAATAATCAGATCAACAAGATGGAGGACCTGAACCAGGTGCCCCTGAAAACCGTCAGTGGTTCACCCAAGCTGGGCGAGAACGTCAGCGCCATGCCCAGCGCCCAAAGCCGGGGCACCGGTCTGTCCGCCGAATCCTCCGTGCTCATCGCCGACGTCGGCAAGGCCATGGACGCCTCGCAGATCCAATACAACAAGGTCCGCATCAACGGCCAGCCTTCCGTCTATGTTCCCATCATCAAGTCCGGCGGCGACGCCAACACCATTGTGGTGGTCAACGGCGTCAAGCGCATCACCGCCCATTTGCTCGACGTGCCGAAACGGCTCGTGACTGAGGTGGTTTTCGACCAGTCGGTGTTTGTGCGCACGGCCATCGAGACGTTGATCCATGAGGGCGCCATTGGCTTGGTGCTTACCGGCCTCATGATTCTGGTGTTTCTTGGCAGCCTGCGGGCCACCGCCGCCGTGTTTCTGTCCATCCCGTTGTCGGCGCTGGCGGCGTTCGTCGCCCTCGGCTTGGGCGGCAGCAGCGTCAACTCGATGATTCTCGGCGGCCTGGCGCTGGCGTTCTCGCGGTTGATTGACAACTCGGTCGTCGTCCTGGAGAACATTTTCCGGCACCTCGAAATGGGTGAAAAGCCGGAAGTGGCCGCCGAGCGGGGCGGGGCGGAGGTGCAACTGGCCGTGCTGGCCGCCACGTTGACGACCGCCATCGTTTTCTTTCCGGTGATCTTTCTTTATGGCGTCAGCAAATTCCTGTTCACCGCCTTGGCGCTCGCCGTCATCTTCTCGCTGTTTGCCTCCTATCTGGTGGCCATGACCGTGGTCCCGCTGTTTTGCGCCAACCTCATTAAAAGCGCCCACGGGGGGCAGGGGGACGACGACTCCGCACCCCCGAAAGGGTGGGGGGGGCGGTTCAACCGGTGGTTCAATCAGAAATTCACGTTCATGCTCGACCGCTATGAAGGCACCTTGAATCTGGCGCTGGTTCGCCCCATTGCCACAGTGCTCGGCATCACGGGCGTCTTCCTTCTGAGCCTTGGCTTTTATCCCTTTATCGGCAAGGCCTATTTTCCCCGCACCGACCCGGGCCAGTTCGTCGTGAGCGTCAAGACCCAGTCCGGCACGCGGCTCGAGTTGACCGAGCAATCGGTGGCCCGGGTCGAGCAAATCGTCCGCGAAGTCGTTTCCACCAACGACCTGAAAATCATCGTCTCCAACATTGGCACCACGCCCGGTTTCAATTCCATCTTGAATCCGAATTCCTGTCCGAGCACGGCGGTGGTGCAGGTGGGGTTGAACGAGGGGCATCACCTGAGCAGCTTTGAATACATGAACCGGGTGCGGGCCCGGATGCAGCGGGAATTGCCGGAAGTCAGCGGCTATTTTCAAACCGGCGGGCTGGTGGACGCCGTCATCAACCAGGGCGTGCCGGCGCCGATTGACGTTCAGGTGAGCAGCCCGGACGTGCGCACGGCCCACGGCATTGCCGCCGAAATCGCCCGCAAAGTCCGGGCACTGCCGGGCGTGAGTGACGTGCTGGTGCCGCAGGATGTGGATTATCCGGCGCTGAAAATTGACATCGACCGGGAACGGGCCAGCGAACTCGGCCTGAATGCCCAGGAGGTGATTGACAGCCTGATCACGGCGCTGACCTCCAACGGCATGATTGCCCCGAGCTATTGGATTGACCCGATCACGGGCAACAATTACCTGCTGACGGTTCAGTACCCCGAGGGCAACGTCAAAAATCTGGCGGACCTCGGCAGCATGCCCCTGCGCTCGCCGCGCCTGGCCCGGCCGACCCGCCTGGACACGGTGGTCCATATCTCGCACATCGAGGCCCCCACGGAAGTGGATCACTACCAGATCCGCCGCACCGTGGATGTCTATGTGATGCCCAAGGGCGAGGCGTTGAACGGCGTCTATGCCGGCGTCAAAAAAATCGTGGATCAGGCCAACCCGCCTCAAAACACGGTGATCAATGTCCGGGGCTCGGTGCAGGCCATGCGGGAATCGTTTACGAGCTTTGGCCTCGGACTGCTGCTTTCGGCGCTGCTGGTCTATTTGATTTTGGTGGCGCAGTTCAAATCGTTCCTGGATCCGCTCCTCATCATGCTGGCCGTGCCCACGGGGCTGACCGGCGTCCTGATGGTTCTCCCGCTGACTGGCACCACTCTGAACGTGATGTCGCTCATGGGCGTCGTGATGATGGTCGGCATCGTGGTTTCCAACAGCATCCTGATCGTGGAATTCACCCGGCGGCTGCGAGAGGAGGGCCGGCCGTTGCGCGAGGCCGTTTCGCTGGCCTGTCGCGTCCGTTTGCGCCCGGTGCTGATGACCTCGTTGGCCACGTTGATCGGCTTGCTGCCCATGGCCCTGGCCATAGAGGCCGGCAGCGAAGCCTATGCGCCGCTCGCCCGGGCCATCATCGGGGGCCTGGCCGTCTCGGTGGTGCTGACGGTCTTTATTGTCCCATGTGCCTACTATATCATCTACCGGCGAACGGAAGGCCCGTCGAAAAGCTTGAAGAGCGCGTTGCCATCCGGTCCCGCCGCTCACTGAACCATGCCATGAAACGAATGCAGCTCGCCCTGACCGCCAGCTTGCTTGCCGCGTGCTCCGGGTGGGCGGATGGAACCAATGCCCCGCCGGTGCTCACCCTCACCAACGCCCAAACCATGGCGCTCCACCTGCACCCGCAAATCGCGTCGGCCGATTATCTCGTGCTGGCCGCCGAGGAAGTGGTCAAGGAATCCCGGGCCGGATTTTTCCCGCTCGTCAATCTCTATGGCGACGCGGTGGGGGCCAACACCGAGAACACCCGCATTCTCGCCGGCGGCTTGAACAACCCCAGTATCTATGACCGCACCGCGGGCGGCTTGCAGGTCAACCAGCTCATCACCGACTTTGGGCGCACCGCCAACCTCACGGCCAGCTCCCGGTTGCAGGCCGAGGCCGAAGGTCAAAACCGCGAACTGACCCGCGAGCAGGTGCTGCTCCAGGTGAACACGGGTTATTTCGGCGCCTTGGGGGCGCAAGCCATCCTGCACGTCGCCCAGCAGACGCTCCAGACGCGGCAGTTGCTGCTCGACCAAGTCTCCGAACTGGCCAGCAACCAGTTGCGATCACAATTGGATGTCAGCTTTGCCCAGGTGGAGGTGCAGCAGGCCAGGCTCCTGGTGGAAACCGCCCAGAACAATTCCGACGCCGCCATGGCCACGCTGTCCACGGCTCTGGGTTATCGCGAATTCCACCCATTTCAACTCGTGGAATCCTCCGAGACCACCCCGGCCACCACGAACGTCAGCGAGCTCGTCCAAGCCGCCCTGTCCCAACGCCCGGAATTATTGAGCCTGCGCAATCAGCACGATGCCGCCCTCCGCTTCGCCCGCGCCCAGCGCGATGCCCGCCTGCCGGTCGTGGAAGCCGTCGGCGTGGCGGGGAGTTCGCCCACGCATGATGAGCATTTGCCCAACGATTATGCCGCCGGCGGCGTGCAGTTGAGCATTCCGATCTTTGCCGGCGGACTCTATCGCGCCCGCCAGCACGAGGCGGAATTGCGCGCCCAGTCCGATAACGAATTGGTGCGCTCGCTTGAGGATAACGTCATTCGCGACGTCCGCATTGCCTGGTTGAATGTGAACACGGCCCTCCAGCAGTTGCAGACGACGGAAGAGCTGGTCCGCAACTCCACCGAGGCCTTCACCCTGGCCGAGGCGCGTTATAAAAACGGCATCAGCTCGATTGTGGAATTGAGCCAGGCGCAGTTAAACCTGACTTCCGCGCAGATCTCCGAGGCCAATGCCCGGTACGGCGTGTTTATTCAACAGGCCAATCTGAATTACCAGATCGGGGCGCTGAGTGCGCCTTGAGGGTCAGTGGTTGCCGAGTTGGAGCCGGGGATCCGTCTCCAGCATGGCCTTCAGGTTTGGCCAGTTGGCGGTGTTCATGTCGTTGAACGCATTCAGATAGACGGCCACGACTTCGTGCGGGTATTTGCCCGCCAGAAGGTCCACTGCCGCCTTGAGCTTCGCATCGTCCATGCCGGCGGGCAGATCTTCCACGACGCCTTCTTCATTGGGGATGTCGAGCGCGTTCAGGAAGTCCACGAGCATGGCTTTGTGTTTTTTGACGAGCCAGGCGCGGAGCAGTCCGGCGGCGGCGGCATCCATTTGCGGCTTGGTGAGCACGGCGAGCATGGAGATGTGCCGGGCTTCGCGCGGTTGATGTTCCAGAAAAACGGGCCGGACGTGTTTGGCTTGCGCCACCGCGGCGAGCGTGGCTTTGTAAGCCGGTTTATCCGATTCAAAGGTGAATTGGAGGATGTCTGTCGCCAGTGCCGGCGACATGAAACCGAGGAGTTCGTGGGAGGTTAGCATAAATTTTAACGGGAAATGGGGTTGGGGTCGTCACCTGGACCCGATCCAGGCGCATCGGCAAAGCGGGCCTTCGCGCCTCCGGCCACGACGTTCGTGACGGTTCGCGCCCTGCGTGCGGCAAATGTTTTGTACCTCTGCGTGCCCATTCCGGAGTTGCCAAATCAGTTGACGGTGGTGACCGCAATTTTGTTCTTCCCGGCCAGTTCCCCGCACCGGTTGCGGTCCAGCAGCAGGGTCCTGCCCGGCTCCACGGCCAGGACGGAAATTCTGGCGGCCGCGCACGTTTCAAGGGTTTTGGGACCGATACAGGGAATGTCAAAGCGCATGTCGTGGTTCAGCTTGGCGACCTTCACCGCCACCGCCCCGCCGTTTTTGCCGGCCAGTTCGCCGCCGCGCGCGAGGCATTTGTCCGTGCCTTCAAAGCCCTCCACCGCCAGCACCGTGCCGTTCTTGACCACCGCCAACTGCCCGATTTCCAGGCGGGAAACTTCCTTGGCGATGCGCCAGCCGAATTCCACATCCCTGCGTTGCTCGTCGCCCAGCTTGGGCCCCAAGGCAAAACCGCTCTGCGGCATCATCGGCGCGAGCCACGGCGTGGCTTCGATCAACTCCACGCCGTCTTTCTTCAATTCCTCGGCCACCGCACCGAACAGCGTGTGCGCATTCTTTTCCTTCATCCGCAACAGCACCGTCAGCGCCCGCAGGTCGGGCCGGAGATCAAAAAGATTCTTCGGCGCCAACTGCCCGGCCATGACGCATTGTTTAATGCCCCGGCTGGTAAAGGTGGAAATCATCTTGCCCACCTGTCCCGGATTCAGCCAGACGATTTCGTCCACCAAGGCAGCCAGGGCAGGATCGGTTTCCCCCTCGGCCGCCACGGCGACAATGCGTTTGACACCCGCCCCGCGGGCCAACCGCGCAAAATCGAGGGGCAGCGATTGGCTGCCGGCGATCAGACCGATGGATTCTAGCGCAAGATTCATGCGATTCAGGGCGCCCAGTTTAGCCATTTTGCCGCCGGACGCTAGCCGGGAATTGTTCTTCATGGGGCGGGTTGGCTGTCCCGGCCGGTGCGCCCCGGGGATATTCGGTTTCGTTGTCAGCTATTCCGCAAGGTGGGGGGCGTTCTGATTCCAAGCTCTCTGGTTTGAGCTA
>CAZHIM010000066.1:0-26822 GCA_964532525.1 uncultured Bifidobacteriaceae bacterium | reverse complement strand
GTCAAAACCGCGTCCGCGCCACGCGGAATGATTTTTCCATTGATGGTCGGCCGCCAGGCTGGCGTGGGAAAACTGTTGGCAGGGAAATCGGGCTTACAGTATGGTAACTGCGAATGAACCGCCGTGTGAGAGATTGCGGGCGTGCGAGCTATTTCCGGATGCCCGCGGCGGCGCTCTGGCTTTTCTGCCTGCTGGTTTCCGGCCTGCACGCCCAAGACATCGGGTTCCTGACGGGCAAACCGGTGGTGGCCCGGAACGTGGACGGCCAGTTGGAATTGTTCGAAGTGGACGCCGCCGGGGAGTTGCGCCAGCGCTGGCAGAAGCGGTCCAGCGGCGATTGGTCCGCTTGGTCCGGTTTGGGCGGCTCCTTGCTTCCCGGCCTGGCCGTGGCCAACACCGCCGATGGCCGGCTCCAGATTTTCGCCGTGGATCGGGCGACGCATGCGTTGATGTGCCTTTGCCAGTCTGCCACCAACACCGTGGACTGGTCCGGCTGGCTGAACCTCGGTGGCGACGTGCTGCCGCCGCTTTCCGTGGTGCAAAATGCGGATGGCCGGCTGGAAGTGTTTGCCGTGGCTGCGATCGGCCATGCGGCCAGACACATCTGGCAGACCGGCTTGGTGGAAAACTGGTCGCCGTGGGGCGATCTCGGCGGCGCCTTCGAGCCCGGCTTGGTGACCGTGAAAAACAAGGATGGCCGGCTGGAACTTTTCGGCATCCCGGCCGGTGGTCACGCGCTGGCGCATTGCTGGCAGCAGCGCCCCAACGCCGCCAACTGGTCGCCCTGGAGCTTGCTGGGCGGAACGATTTCCCCCGGTTTTGCGGTGGGCCAAAACGCCGCCGGTTTGTTGGAGGTTTTTGGCGTCGCCGGCACCAATTATACCGTGGTCCGCACCTGCCAGGCCATCGCCGGCAACAGCCGCTGGTGGACCGCCTGGGAGGACTTCGCCACGGACCAGAGCACGAATTCGCCGCCGGCCACGCGGGATTTCGCGGAGCAGTGGCAGGGCTTGGGCGCCAAGGTGGACCCGCGCCTGGTCGTGGCCAAAAGCGGCGATGGCCGCCTGGAGGTTTTCGCGGTGGATCGCTCCAGCGGGAAACTCCTGCATCGCTGGGAAACGCTCGTAAATGGCGCGGACGAATGGTCCCAATGGTCCGGCATGGGCATCACGGCCCAACCCGGTCCCGCCGTCGGCGCCAATGAAGACGGCGACTTGGAAGTGTTTGTGACCGACCCGGCCAACAGCGACGACATCCGTCACCGGCGCCAGATCAGTTCCGCCAGCGACTGGCTCGATTGGTCCAGCCTGGATCATCGCACCTTCGAGTACCGGTCGCGCACATGGCAATCGGATGAGGGCCTGCCGGACAACCTGGTGCAGGCCATCACGCAGACGGCCGACGGATTTCTCTGGGTGGGCACGCGCGCCGGTCTGGCCCGGTTTAACGGTGCCCAGTTCTTCTGCTACGACAGCCGCAACACGCCGGCCCTGCGCAATCCGTCCATCACCGCCCTGTGCGCCGACCGCGACGGGGCCCTGTGGATTGGCAGCGACGGGGGCGGATTGCTGCGGTTGAAGGGCGGCATTTTCACCCAATACAGCCGCACCAACGGCCTGGCCGGCGACGCCGTGCGCGTCATTTACCAGAGCCGCGACGGTTCGGTTTGGATCGGCACCACGACCGGGATGAGCCGCTGGCAGAACGGACGCTTCCGCGCCTACGGCGAAAGCGACGGTCTGTCGTCGGAAGTCGTCCGGAGCATCTACGAAGACCAGCAGGGCAACCTGTGGATTGCCACCGGCAAGGGACTGAACCGGTTGCGCGCGAACGGCGCCATGGACGCGTTTGCCATGCCCGACGGTTTGCCCAATGATTCCGTGCGCGTCACCTGCCAGGACCAGGGCGGACGCATCTGGATCGGTTCGAACAACGGCCTGCTATGGTACAACTGGTTTTGGGGAAACACGTTTTACGCCTACAACACCAAGTACGGCCTGTCCGACACCTTTGTGAGCGCCATCTGCGAGGACGCCGCCGGCAATCTGTGGGTGGGCACTTACAGCGGCCTGAACCGTTTCCGCGACGGGCGCTTTTACAGCCAGCCGGACAACAACGGCCAACCCTTTGGCAAGGTCAACGCGCTGTTCATGGATCGCGAAGGGGATCTGTGGGTGGGCTCGCAGGAAGGGCTGAGCCGGCTGACGGCGGAAAAATTCTTCACCTACACCAAGGAGCAGGGCCTTTCGCACAACAACATCATGTCGGTCTTGCAGGGCCATGACGGCAGCTTGTGGGTGGGCACGTGGGGCGGGGGCCTCGACCAGTTGCTCGGCGATAAAGTGACCGCCTACACCTCCACCAACGGCCTGTCGCAGGACCTGATCCTATCGCTGGGGGAGGGGCGGGACGGCAGCCTCTGGGTGGGCGCGGATTTTGACGGTGGATTGACCCGTCTGAAGAGCGGCGGCGCCGGGCATTACACCTGGCAAGACGGGCTGCCGAACGCCGGTTTGCGCGTGCTACACGAGGACGCCGCCGGCCTCCTGTGGATCGGCACGGATCGTGGTCTGGGCTGTTTCCACAAGGGTCGAGCCGTTACCAACGCCGCCAGCACCCGCCTGGCCGGCCAGAGCGTCCGTGACATTTGCGACGATCCCGCGGGCGGGCTGTGGTTCGCCGGGCAAAACGGCCTCGGCCGCTGGCAAGGCGGACAATTCAACCTTTGCACCACCACCAACGGCCTGCCCCATGACGACCTCACCACCCTCTACGCGGATGCGGACCGCGACCTCTGGATGGGCACCGGCAGCGGGGGGCTGATCCGCCACCGCGCCGGACGGTTCACGGCTTACACTCGGCGCCAGGGACTATTTAGCGACGAGATTTTCGGCATCGTGGAAGACAACCAGGGCTGGATGTGGCTGACGTGTTCCAGGGGAATTTTTCGGGTGCGCAAAGCGGATTTTGATGCCTTGGACCACGGCCAGATTGGGATGTTGGCCAGCCTGGTCTATGGCAAGAACGACGGCCTGCGGAGTCCGCAATGCAACGGCGGCGGCAAGCCCTCGCTCTGGAAATCCAGCGACGGCCGGCTCTGGTTCGCCACCAGCAAGGGCTTGGCGACGGTGGACCCGAAAACCGTCAACCCCGACGGGCGGCCGCCGACGATTTTCATTGAAACGGTGGTGGCGGATGCCAAGACGCTCGCAGACGGCAGCACGAATCTGGCTGGCGCCACGTTTGTCCTGGCGTCCCGCACGACGCCGCTGGTGGTGCCGCCCGGGCATGGCGAGCTCGAGTTTCAATATGCCGCCCTGGGTTTCTCCGCGCCGGAAAAGGAGCTGTTTACATACCGGTTGAGCGGTGCCGACGCGGGGTGGATTGACGCCGGCACGCGCCGCGTGGCGTATTACAACCACCTGATGCCCGGCACCTATCAATTCCAGGTGCGCGCCAGCAACAAGGATGGCGTGTGGAACGAGACGGGCGCCTCCCTGAATTTGATTCTCCGGCCGCATTACTGGCAGACGCTGTGGTTTCGCGGCGCGCTGGCCGCCGCCGGTCTCGGCATCATCTGCGGGTCGGTGATTTATGGCGCGCGCCGGCGCATGTACCGCAGGCTCACCGTGCTCGAACAACAACAGGCCGTGGAAAAGGAGCGGGGCCGGATCGCCAAGGACATGCACGATCAGCTTGGCGCCGGGCTCACCCAGATCGGCCTCCTCGGCGAATTCGCCCGCCGCGCCGCCCAGCAAAGCGGCGACGGGAAAATGCACGCGGAGAAGATCTGCGGCCTCGCGCGCGAGCTGGCGCGCACGCTTGATGAAATCGTCTGGGCGGTCAATCCCCGGAATGACACGCTGAACAAGCTCGGCGCCTACCTGGCTGCCTATGCCGAGGAGTACTTCCAGGACAGCCCGATTCGCTGCCGGTTGGACATTCCGCCGGGACTCCCCGCCTGTCCGCTCACGGCCGAGTTTCGGCACAACCTGTTTCTCACCGTCAAGGAGGCCCTGAACAACATCGCCAAACATTCCCACGCCACCGAGGCGCACCTGTACCTGGCCCTCGCCGCGGACGGAATCGAAGTCACGATCCAGGACAACGGTTCGGGCTTCACCGAGGGCAATGGCAAGCAGTCCCGCAACGGTCTGGCGAACATGCGGGAACGCATAGTTGACCTGGGTGGCCGGATGGAGCTCTTCAGCTCGCCGCAGAATGGAACTCGCATTTGCCTGCACGTTCCGTTAAGTTTAAACAAGTCTGAACGGGATAATTGAGCAATTAGTTTGCTTTTGGCCGGGGCTTCAGGCGTTATCATTTTGTCATGATCACCGTTTCCATTGTCGAGGATGACCAGCGGGTGCGGGAAAGTATGGCCGTGCTGATCAATGGCGCGGAGAACGTCCGCTGCATCGCCGCCTACGCCACCGGCGAGGCCGCCCTGGCCGAGGTCGCCGCCAAAACCCCGGACGTGTTCCTGATGGACATCAACCTTCCGGGCATGTCGGGCATTGAATGCGTCCGCCGTCTCAAGGCCCAGTGGCCCAAGCTGCAAATCCTCATGCTCACGATGTACGAGGACGACGAGAAGGTGTTTCAATCGCTCGTGGCCGGCGCCAGCGGCTACTTGGTGAAACGCACCACGCCCGCCGAGTTGCTCAAAGCCATCGAGGAGGTCCACAGCGGTGCCTCGCCCATGTCCGGCAAGATCGCCCGCACCGTCGTGGAATACTTTCGCACCCTCCAAAAGGCCACCCCGCAGGAGCAATACCTCTCCAAGCGCGAGGAGGAAATTCTCGGCCTGCTCGTCAAAGGCTACCGTTATAAGGAAATCGCCGACGCCCTCGCCATCAGCTTCGAAACCGTCCGTTCCCACCTGAAGAACATTTACGACAAATTGCACGTTCACTCCCGGACCGAAGCAGTCGTAAAATACCTTCGCAAATAATACCTTCGCCAATAGTCCGTTTGCCCGGTCCTCCCCCGAACGGGGGAGGAAAACATCCAAGCGTTGCCGGTTTGTTTCCTGATTGTCACTGTCGCTGCCCCTAAATGGGGATTACGGTATCGTCGGTGACCTGCTAAACTGGACACGATGATAGCCATAAAAGATGTGAAGCGAAGGTACTGTCCCCTGCTGCCGTGCGGAAGCGCGCCTGCGGAGGGTGGTCCGATTTGCAAAGGTCATCAATGTGCTGCGTATGGTGGTTGCATCAACGTGAAGACGTTTTTTGCCGCCGAACCGCTGCCGGGGCCCGGGACGGCGTCCTGAGCGACCGATTTGCAGCCGGCCCGATTTTCCCCCAAGAAAAAATCGAATAAATCCCCCAAAATCCAAGTAAACGTTCAAACCTAACCCCCAATCGAAACATGCAAAAAATTTTCTCTCTCGGACTGATAGCGCTGGCCTTGGCGCTGTCAACCGGGCCGGCCGCGCTGGCCCAGAATTATTCCAATACCGTCGTGGGCTTGAACCCTGTCGGCTATTGGCCGTTGAATGAAACCGTGGCGCCGCCGCAGCCGCTGAATCTCACCGCCCAAAACCTCGGCACCAATGGCCCCGCCGACAATGGCTTCTATGGCGCGTGGTACCAGCCCTTCGGCACCACTTGGTATCTCACCAACAACATCGCCCAGGCCCCGGCTTATACCTCTAATTTCGACGGCAGCGTGGGCATGTTGTGCCAGGGCGCTCCCGGACAATACGTGATCGTGCCGCGCAATACGAACGGCGTGGCCAATGCCTCCATCACGCTGAACCCGCCGTTCTCCATCGAAGTCTGGCTCAAGACCGGCACCACCAACAGCGCGTTGGGCTCCATCGTGAGTCAGGGCGGTGTCGCCAACCTGAACACGGGCGGCCCCAACACCAATAATCCGTTTTATGGCGGCATGGGCAACGGTTGGGCCGGGGTCCAACTCGGACAATATCAGGATTATTTCTTCCTGACCTGCCAGTCCACCAACGCAGTGGGCAACAAGAACAACGAACTGGACACCAGCGGCTATAAGACCTGGAAGGGCTTTCCAGTCGGCAGCTGGGTCTATATTGTGGCCACCTTCGACGGCTCGACGGAAGCCATCTACACCAATGGCGTCCTCTGCGTGTCGAAGGGCATCCCGGCCAATGCCGCCGGTCTCACCTACGTGGCGGATCCCACCACGCCGCTGATGATCGGCAACGGTGTCGAACCGTCGGCCTCCTATGGCCAGGGTTACGTGGGGACCATTCACGACGTGGCCATTTACAATGAAATCCTGCCCACGAGCAGCATGCAGAACCATTTCGCGGCCGCCAACGGCAATTTCAGCACCTTCAGCAGCTACACCAATGCCGTCCTCGCGGACAGCCCTGCGATCTATTATCGTTTGAATGACGCGGTGAGCCGGGGCAGCGCCGGTTATCCCAGCTCCACCTTCCCGGTGGCCACTAACTATGGCGTGGGCGGTGCCGCCGCCAACGGTGTTTATCAACCCGGCACCACTCCCGGTGTCGCCGGTCCCTCCTTCGCCGGCTTCGGCGCCAACAGCAAGGCGGTCGCGATTAACGGTTGGCTGGGTGGTGTGGACGTGGGCGGCGGCAGCCTCCCTGCCAGCCTCAATCCCACCGGGGCGGTGCCCATGTCCGTGGTGACTTGGTTCAAGACCGGCCCGGCCGACGCGCCCGGCCGCTTCCAGGAAATCCTCGGTCACGGCGACAGTTCTTATCGCCTGTCCTTGGGACAGGTTGCCGGCGAAAATCATTTCAATCCCGGTCCCGGCCCCGAACTTCAGTTCACCTCGCCGCAGGACGTCATCACCAATGGCTGTGCCTTCAATGACGGCAACTGGCACATGGCGGCCGGCGTTTCCGACGGCACCAACGAATATCTCTACCTGGACGGCACGCTCGCCAAGAGCGGCAACAATCCGACCGGCATCAAGATCACGGGCAACGTCAATGACCTCCTGATCGGCGGCGACGTCCAATATACCTACGCCAGCTTTGGTAGTGCGAATACGATCCGTACTTTCGACGGCGAAGTGGCCCAAGTCGCTTTCTGGACCAATGCGTTGAGCCCCCTCCAGATTCAATCACTGTTTGGCGCAGCCGATGTACCGCCCTACATCTGGCAGCAACCTGTTTCGCTCGCGGTCAACCAGGGCGTGAACTTCACCAACATCGCCCAGGTCCGCGGGAGCGCGCCGGTGACTTACCAGTGGTATCAGAATGGCTCGCCGGTCTCCGGCCAGACCAGTTCCGCCCTCATTTACACCCCCATCACGACCGCCAACGCCGGCAGTTATGTGCTGATCGCCCGGAACTCGGCCGGCAGCGTCACCAGCTCGGTGGTTAGTCTCACCGTCTATGGCCCGCCCACGATCGCGCAGCAATCGCCGTCCCAGATGAATATTTTCGCCGGCTCCAGCCCCGTGCTGCACGTCTTGGCCAATGGCGCGGCCCCCATCCATTATCAATGGTCCCTGGGCGGCAGTCCCATTGCCGGCGCCACCAACAACAGTTACACCGTCACCAATATTCAGGCGAGCGGCACCTACGGCTGCTTGATGACGAATTTCGTTGGCACGGAACCCATCACACCCATTGCCGTGACGGTCTTGTCCGACCCGAGCGCGCCGTTCCCAACCCAGGTGCTGTCCGATGGTCCGGTGGCCTACTACCGTTTGGATGAAACCAGCGGCACGACCGCCTACGATTATGTGGGCGGCAACAACGCCACTTATACCAACGTGAACTTGGGCGTGGGGGGGTACACTTCGCTGGATCCAGTGGAGAGTGATCCCAATGAGACGGCGGCCGAGTTCGGCGATTTCCCGCCGGCCAACGATTATGCCGGCAATGTGCCCGGTTTCCTCAACTTCAGCACGCCCAACGGCAGCAACGCTGAATTCTCCGTGGAAGCCTGGGTCATAGAGAACCTCTACGAGAACAATGGCAACGCCATTGTGGCCCTCGGTTACGGCAATGGCGGTGAGCAGTTCGTGCTCGATACCGGCAACAATGCCGCCGGCGACGTGCGTTTTTTCGTCCGCAACGCGGCCGGGACCGTCTGTTCGGCCGGCGCCACCAACTACATCAAAAACGACGGTACGTGGCATCACGTCGTGGGTGTCTGTGATGAGGCTGGCGGGCACGTCTATCTCTATATGGACGGAAATCAGGTGGCCAGCGGCACCATTCCGGCCGGCAGCGGTCTGTTGAGCTCCACCACGCCCTTGAGCATCGGCGCCCGCCAATCCGGCAATAGTGGCGGCACCAATTACGACTATCAGCTCTATGGCGACGTTGACGATGTGGCTGTGTACAACAAGGCTCTGAGCGCGGCTCAGGTGCAGTCGCACTTCTACGCCTCCGGCATCGCCCCCACGATCGTGAGTGTGTACCCGGCTGCCAATTGGACCACCAACCAAACAGCAAACGTGGTCCTGAGCGTGACCAATCTCGGCACGGCGCCGTTCTCGATCCAGTGGACGGACAACCAGGGCAATACCATCCCTTGGGGCACCAACGCGACGCTGGTGATCACCAACATCCAGCCGAGTCAGGCCGGTACTTACAACGTCACCGTGGCCAACCTCTATGGTGGACCGGTTTCCACCCAGGTGAACCTGACCATCACCCAGGCCCCGCAGATCATCTCCGATATCACGCCCCTGAACGTCAGCGTTTACGCTGCCCAATCCGTTACCTTGTCGGTCGCGGCCTCGGGCACCCCGCCGCTGAGCTACCAGTGGTATCAGGATGGAGTCCTGATCGTCGGCGCCACGACCAACACTTATACATTCCCGGCCCTGCTCGGCAACAATACCTACTATGTTGCCATCACCAACAAGTACAGCGCGGGCAGCGCCACGCTGAGCAGCACGGCCACCGTGGTGGGCATGCCGTCTACGACCTTGAGCACCAACAATTACACCGATCACCTGCTGATCACATTCAACGGTTATAATCGCAGTGACACGTTGTCCGACTTCCCCGTGCTGGTGCGCCTGAGCACCAGCATCCCGGGATTCAACTACAGTCACTTCGCTTCGTCCACTGGCGGCGACCTCCGGTTCACCGTGGCGGGCGGCGTGCGCGTCATCCCGTCGGAAATTGATCAATGGAATCCCAATGGTCAGTCCACGGTCTGGGTGCAGGTTCCGCAGCTCTCGGGCACCAATACGACCATCGAGGCGTATTGGGGCAATCCGCAGGACAGCACGCCCTTGGCTGGCGCGAACGTATGGGTGCCGCAATCCTGGGAAGGTCTGCCCGCGTTTGACGTGGTGTATCACCTCAATGAGAGCGGCTTCCCGTACGCGGATTCCACGGGCCAAAATCCGGCGCTCACCGGCACGGCGCCCACGCCAGTGCCCGGCATCGTGGGCACGGCGCAAAGCTTCTCGGGCGCGTTCCTGAACGCGGGAACCATTGATGTCGGCAATTACTTCACCGCCTCCGCCTGGGTGAATCTGGCCCCCACTTCCAGCAACATCCAGGGGATCTGGGCCAGCAAGGCCGGTGGCAACACCAGCGGTTTTGGGCTGTACGTTAACTTCTATAACACCAGTGACCAGGATCTAATCCTGGAAACCGGCAACGGCAGTAGCACGCCCACGTTGCGAAGCCCCGACGGTGCCGTCTCCAGCAATCAATGGCACTTCGTGACTGCAGCCGTTGACCGGGCCGACTCCATCGCCAATCTCTATGTGGATGGCGTCCTGGTCGTCAGCGCGAACAGCTTGAGCTTGGTCCGGAATGACTTCGGAACCAACAACGACGTCAACCTCGGCCAGTTGATCAGCGGTGGCTTCCCCTTGGACGGGCTCATTGATGAGGCCCGCATCCAGGCCGGCACCAACTCGCCGAGTTGGGTCTGGGCGAGCTATGCCACGGTCGCGCAAACCTCCAGCCTGGAGACCTACTCGAATGTGGTCAGCTCGGTCCCGCCGACGCCGAACCCTTATCCGATCCACTTCGCCTACGCCGCCGGCAGCCTGACGCTGAGCGGTTCGGGCGGAACGCCGGGCGGCACCTACTATGTCATCGGTACCACCAACCTGTTGGTGCCGCTGGCGCAGTGGCCGATCGTCTCCACCAATGCCTATGATGGCAGCGGCAACTTCAATGTCGCCATCCCGGTGAATCCGGCCATGGCCACGGAGTACCTCCGCATTAAAGAGTAAGTTTGGGGTCGGCCGTGTGACAAGACCCCCAAAATAACAGTCAAGGGCGGCTGGACGCCGGCTCCAGCCGCCCCTTGAAAACAACAAGACAGTAAGAACAAGTTAGTATGAAGATGAACAGTTTAAGTGAATTGAAGGCAGCAGGCAGATCGCGTGACGGGTTCACGCTGATTGAACTGCTGGTCGTGATCGCCATTATCGCCATCCTAGCCGCCATGCTTTTGCCGGCATTGACGGCGGCCAAGACGCGAGCGCAAAGCATTCAATGCATGGGCAACGGGCGCCAGCTCACCTTGGCCTGGAAAATGTATGCCAACGACGACGGCGGTACGTTCCCCGTCAACGAGGCCGGCCTGACCATGGTGGATCAGCCCCCGTTTAATTCGTGGGTGGCGGGTTGGCTGGATTACAGTGGCAGACAAGACGACACAAACACCGATTATCTGGTCAATCCGACCTATGCCAAGCTGGCGGATTACATGGGCCGGACGGCCGCCGCTTACAAGTGCCCGGCGGATATGAGCATGAATGGTGGCAACACCGGCATTCCGCGCGTGCGGAGCGTCTCCATGAACAGTGCGGTGGGCACGGATACCAGTCCAACGGCCTTGGCGGCGGACAGCAATTGGATTGATTGGCCCACGTTCAGGGTGTTCGAAAAGGAAAGCCAGGTGGTTCTCCCCGGTCCTTCCGACCTTTGGGTGTTCGTGGATGAATCGCCGGACAGCATTAATGACGGCTCGTTTGCCGTGGTAATGCCCCGGACGGCGCAGGCCACCCAATGGACAGACATACCCACCAAATATCACGGCAATGGCTGCGGCTTCAGCTTCGCGGACGGTCATTCCGAAATCCATAAATGGCTGAACCCCGGCAGCATTCTGACCCCCACTTACACCACCACGGCCTCCAAAACCCAACCGATTCAGCCGAACAACCCCGACATCATGTGGGTGGCCAAGCATACCACTTCCCTCGCGAGCGGCCAGGCACTGCCGTATTGAGCACCCCGCCAGCATCGCCATCCTAGACCACGGAATCCAAATGTTCTTCACAAATTCGCGGGCCGGCGACCGGACCATGGTTGGCCGGCCTACCTCCGTGGTTGCGCTTGGGACGATCAGTATCCTGCTTGGTGTAGCGTTGGGTGGGCCGCAGACTTTGCGCGCGTCCACCTTGGACGATCCCCAGGTGGATGCCTATAACCTGCGGGTGGGCACGGAGACCTTTGCCGCGCTCTACAAGTTCACCGCCCAAAGCGCACTGGTGGAAACCGCCCAAGCCATCACCAACCTGGGCAGCGACACCATCAAATTTTACCTGGGCTCGGATGCCTCCTATCAGGCGGGCGTCAATCCGCCGTCCAATGTCACGAACCTGCTCACCCTGGTGCGCGACGACCCGGATTATCACCAAGTCTTGGACATGCCGTTCCGGCACTTTGTCATGTGGGCCTATCCCTTCGAGAATTCGGATGAATGGTGGGGCAGCGGCTACAATACCACCCAGGGCGCGAAGGATTATCAGGAGATCTATAATCTCACGCACTACCTCCTGACCAATTATAACAACTCAGGCAAGACCTTTTACCTCGGCCATTGGGAAGGGGACGGCTATCTCGAAGTGAACGGCTGGACCACCAATCCCAGCATGACGACGGTGAAGGGCATGATCGGCTGGCTGAACAACCGCCAGCAGGCCGTGGATGACGCCAAGAGCGCCACTACTTACAGCAATGTGATGGTCTATAATTACGCCGAGTGCAACCGCGTGCGGGACGCCATGAACAACGGCTCCAATAACAACGTGCGCGTCATCAACTATGTCGTGCCTTACGTGACCAACCTGGATTGGTTGTCCTATTCCTCCTACGATTCCCAAAACCTGAGCAGCTCGGATCTCTACACCACGCTCAATTACATGGAGTCCATGCTGCCCACCAACAAGGCCGCCGCGGTGCCCGGCCCGCGGATGTGGATCGGCGAATATGGCTGGGGCTACGAGTCCGCGGCCGCCCAGGAGCCGGTGGACCGCGCCTATATCCAGCGGCTGCTCGGCTGGAGTTACAACGGCAATTGCCTGCCGCACCTGCTTTTCTGGGAAATGTACAGCAATTACAATCCCAATGGGGCCACCAACTTCGACCTGATTGATTACACGGACAGCAAGGTGCCTTCATGGTATCTCCAGAATTATTTCTTCAATAACGCCCGCCTGCTCACCGCCCGGTTCAAGGAAACCAACGGCCGGCTGCCGACGGACACCGAGTTTTCGTCGCTGACCATGCCCATGTTGAATCAGCCGCTCACCGCGCCGGTCGAGCTGGCATTGACCAATGCGGGCGCCAGCGTTGTTTCCAGCAACTGCGCCATCGTTTCCGGGACGTTTGCGCAGGGAATTTACGGCGACAATGAGGCCAGCCTCTGGGTCTATTACGGGCCCCAGGATGGCGGCACGGCGGCGGGAGCCTGGGCCGGCAGCCGCTATGTGGGGGTGAACACCAACTTCAATCCCCGGACATTCTCGGTGACGCTTTCCGGCCTGACGCCGCAGACCAATTATTACTTCCGGTTTTTCGCGTCCAACATGACGACCAACACCTGGGCACAGGCGTCGTCCCAGTTCAGCACCACGACGCTCTCGGCGGCGAGCTACGGCTCGCAAATGAAGATTTTTTTTTCGGGTTATAACGGCGGCGGAACCCTGATGAACTTTCCGGTGCTGGTGACTTTGAGCACCAATCTGTCCGGGTTTTCCTATCGGCAGTTTGCCTCCCCGACCGGCGCCGACCTGCGGTTCACCGATGCCAGCGGCGTTGGCCTGATCCCCCACGAAATTGACGAGTGGAACTCCAATGGCACCTCTATTGTCTGGGTGAACGTGCCGTCCATCGCCAGCACTAACGACTTCATTTGGGCTTGGTGGGGCAATCCATCCTGCGCCACGCCGGCCGCCTACAGCACCAACGGGGCCGCCTGGCCCGGCTATGACGTGGTCTGGCATCTGAAGGAAAGCGGCTTTCCGTTCGCCGATAGCACGGAACAGTATCCCGCCCTCACGGGCACGGCGCCGGTGCCCACCCTTGGTGAAATCGGCCATGGCGAATCGTTCAACGGCTCGTCGGAATTCCTCAACACCGGCCCGCTGAACCTCGGACCGGCGTTTACGCTTTCGGCTTGGGTGAAATTAAATTCAGCCGAGACCAACATTCAGACCATTTGGGCCAACAAGCCCGGCGGGTGGAACTCCGCCGGCGTCGCCCTGTACGTCAACACCTACAATACCAAGGATGGAAAACTCTTTCTTGAAACCGGCGACGGTGTGACTGGCTTGGACGCGGAGAGCGCCGCCGGGGCCGTGGGCGCCGGGCAGTGGCATTTTGTCGCCGCCGCGGTAAACGAGACGGCCGGCACCGCGCAATTGTACGTGGACGGAACTAATTGCACCGCGTCCGGCAGCATCGTCACCGATTTTCCGAACCAGACGGCGATGAACCTGGGCCGCATCACCAACAACGCCTATTATTTCAATGGTGTGCTGGATGAAACGCGCATCCAGTCCGGCGCGCAATCCGCCAACTGGCTCTCGGCCTCGTGGGCCACCGTGGTGTCGAACGCCACTTTTGAAAGCTATTCCGCCGTCGCGCAGCAGACGCCCGCACTGACCGTCGGACTAGTCGGCGCCGGCACCTCGCTGAGCTGGGGGGGCAGCGGCGTGGGGTTTGCCCTCTACACGGCCACCAATCTTCTGGCGCCGGTTTGGTTGCTCGCCACCAACCAGCCGGTGTTTAGCAACAACCAATGGCAAGTCACCTTGCCTGCCAGCGGCGATAACGGCTGTTTTTATCGGCTCAAATCTCAATGAATCCGGTTTTTTTCCAGCAGGGACCGCAAAATGGGGTCTTTCGGACAATCATGAATATATTTCAACACACACTTCCTGGATCGCATGCGGCTTTGTGGTCGCCAGCCTCAGGCGCGCGGAGCGTTGTCGCCGTCCTGGCCGCGATGTCCGCTGGCCTTCCCATGCACCTTCGTTCCAAATTTCAAGCATTGAAGTACTGGAAACATTGTGTACTAAAGGGTTTAGCGCTAACCCTCACCCCGGCCCTTTCCCCCGGGGAGAGGGGAAACTCGTTTCCGCGAATCGGCAATATGCTCGCGCTGGATCCATCCCGGTTCAGGGGTTCAATGCGCGAACGCTTTCGGGGAATTCTCACCCTTAAACGCCATCGGGGATTCGTTCTGCCGCCGGGAATGGACGGGGCTGCGGAATTCGATCCCTGCTTCCTGCAATGGCCGCTGTTCAACTGCCTTGTTGCGCTGGGCCTGTTTGCCGCCGCCTTCAGTTGCGCCGCCGTCACCAATGATGATGCGGCGCTGTGGCGGCCGCGCTTTGCCACGCCGGCCATTGTGGCGCTGGACAGCCCCGCCGACCGGCAGTTCACCGCGGAGGTCAAAGCCTCGCCGGCCGCCGCCGGGTGGACCGCCACTATCGCCAACGATTTGAAGACCTGGCCTTGCCAGGTCGTTTCCGCCAGTTACGCCAAAATCAACAATGGCACCGAGCCGGGCTGGCAGCTCACTCTCAGCGTGCCCGCGGAGGCCTCCCCCGAGCTTTGCGGACTCCGGATTGCTTCGAGCGAGACGGTCAGCAGCCAGAGCCAGTCCGTCAGCATCGTTCCCGCCTTCGAGACCAATTTCTACATCCTGCACATCACCGACGAGCAGATTGTGAATCAGATGCACACCGACCCGTCGGGCCAGTACCTCAAGATGGTTGGCACCTGGGAGGAAATGAAGTGGATGCAGGAGCCCGTCAACCTCATCAACCCCCGCTTCGTGCTCATTACCGGGGACCAGATTGATTTCAACGGCGCGCTCGACGGGTGGAACAACTGGGCCAATTGGGGCTACAAACCGCATGGGCAAAAGAAGTTTTCCCAACAGGAAACGACCGAGTTGGAAACCCGCTTGAGCGCCATGTACAAGGACTGCCACCAGGGGTATCACGTGGCCTATGTCGAAACGCCCGGCAACCACGATGTGACGCCGCCCCGCAAGGCGCTTGCCGGCTCGGCCGTGGACTGGCATCCCATTTCCGCCGGGATCTACGAGCAGCAGTTTGGCCAGCGCAGTTATTCCTTCCGCATGGGGGATTTTTACGTGCTGATGCACGATTGGAGCGATCCCGTGCTCAAGGCCTGGGCCGCCCGGGACTATAGTGCCGCCCTAAATGACCCCACCGTCAAGTTCCGCCTCATCGGCCAGCATTACCACGCCAAGTGGGACGGTGCGGCCACCGGCAACTCCGCCTTCCGGCCCGCCCAGTGCGACCTCATGCTCATCGGGCACGGCCATAAAACCGTCACCGTCCAGACGGCCCCGTATTGCATTTACATGGAGCGCGCCGCGTTCTTCTGGGGCACCGCGGGCTTCTTCAATTTCCGCCGCCAGAACGACGGCTGGAGCTGTGACCAGACAGTGGCGCCGCGCGATGAGGCCAAGGACGTCTTCCCGCTCTTCACCGACAACGGCGTCACCAAAAAAGTCCGCGCCGACCAGCCGGACACCATGAATCTCACGAATTCCGTGACCATCAGCAACGACCTGCCGCAGGATTTCTATGACGGCCGGGTCCGGTTCGTCCTGAACAAGGGAAATTATCGCACCGTTTCCAATGGGACCATCCTGTCCGAATACGACTGCGCCAACGACTCGAAAACCGCGGTGCTGGTCCGGGTCAACATCCCCGCCCGGGGCTCGATTACGGTCGGCACGCCAGCTGGCTCATGAGCAAGGTTCTCATTGCCAAGAACGCGGCCGAACAGGCCTTGGGTGCCGAGCTTGCCCGCACGGAATCCCGGGTGCGGGATGCTTGGCGGTATGCCGTCGGCATCGTCGTGGTGCTGGGGTTCCAGGTGCGGGAACTGAAGGGCCTCGTGGAGTCACCTTCGCCGTGGGTGAAATTTCTGGTCTTTTTTTCCCTGGGGGTCTTGGGCGCCGCGCTCCTGCTGGCCTGCCGCGCGCTGCAGGTCAGGGACTACGGCCATTATCCGCGCGGGCAAAAACTGTGGGAGACGCTCAGGCCCGAGACCGTCTCGGAAGCCGCCGCCGAGGAAGCCCTCGTGCTCATGCTGTTGCAAACGCGCGAGCATAACGCGAAGCTAAACGACGCCAAAACGCGGGCCCTCAATTGGTGTGGCTGGCTGTTTTGGGCCGGTGCCGTGCTCGTGGCCGCCAGCCAGTTGCTGGAGGCCTTCGCCGATTGGACCTGACCGGGCGGATATGGGTCTGGTGGAATCACCATCCCGGATATCAATGTGCTTATGAAAATGAAATGGAACTTGATGGAAGCGATGCAGCGCTGGACTCTTGCCTTTTGCCTGGCTGCCGGCGCCTGCCTCGCGCAGGCGGAAACTCCCGGCGAATTTCGCCCCCAGCCGGTGCTGCATCCGGCCGAAGACGCCGGCGCCAAGGGCGTCACCGTCCAGCCGCTAGACAGCTATCCCGTCTCCCATGCGCCGCTGGTGAATACCGCCCAGCGCAAGCCCAAGCTGGCCCATCCCGGCGCGCCCACCGTGCGTGGCGACGAGCTCCTCTTCAACGCCGGCTGGGAAATGATCGAGGCGCCCCGTCTCAAGTCGCTCGACGGGGCCGCGCTCTCCCGGGTCGGGCTCGACACGCACGATTGGTACGACGCCACCGTGCCCGGCACCGTCCTCACGACGCTCGTGGACCAGGGCGTTTATCCCGATCCCTATTACGGCCTGAACAATCTCCTCATCCCTGAAAGCCTGAACAAACAGGATTACTGGTATCGCACCGAGTTCACCGTGCCGCAGAATGACGCCGGCCGCGAGCTCACCCTCCAGTTCAACGGCATCAATTACTATGCCGAAGTGTGGTTCAACGGCCAGTATCTGGGCCACATCACCGGCGCCTTCATCCGCGGGCGGTTTGACGTGACGAAATGGGCCAAGCCGGGCGAACAAAACGTCCTCGCCGTCATGGTCGTGCCGCCGCCGGACCCCGGCATCCCCAGCGAGCAGTCCGTGAAATACGGACCAGGCGACAACGGCGGCAAACTCTGTCTCGACGGCCCCTCCTTTCAATGCACCGAAGGCTGGGACTGGATCCCTGCCGTCCGCGACCGCGACACGGGCATCTGGCAGGACGTCATATTGCGCGCCACCGGTCCGGTGACCATTGGCGATTCCCAGATCGTCACCAAATTGCCGCTGCCCGACACCTCCAGCGCCGACGTCACCGTCAAAGCCGAACTGCACAACACCGCCGCCGCGCCGCAAGCGGGCGTGTTGCGGGGCGAATTCGAGGGCGTCAAATTCACCCAGCCCGTGACTCTCGCCGCGGGGGAAACCAAATCCGTGAGCTTCGCGCCTGGCGATTTCCCGCAGCTGACCATCCGGCATCCGCGTCTGTGGTGGCCCAACGGCTATGGCAAGCCCGATCTCTACCATTTGCGGTTGAGCTTTATGACCGCGGACAAGCAGGAATCCGATCACACCGTCGTGCAATTCGGCATTCGCGAAATGAGCTACGAGTTCGAGGTCAAAAAGACCGATGGTTCCCACGGGCGCGTCGAATTCACGCCCACGCTCGCCGGGGACGCCGCGGAAAAGGTCATTGATAACCGCCGCGACACGATGGTGTGGGGCCTCGAAAACAAGGCCAAGCGCGACGCCGCCATCATCGCCGCCGGCGGCAAGCCGCCCAAGACGCCCTTCTGGTGGGGGCAAAACCAGCAGACCACCGTCGGCCTCTGGCCCGGCGCCGAGCAGTCTCCCGCCTTGCGGCCCGTGGGCGACAAAGACATGGGCCCGTATCTCATCGTCAAGGTCAACGGCCAAAGGATCGAGTGCCTCGGCGGCGATTGGGGCATGGACGACGCCATGAAACGCATTTCCCGCGAGCGGCTCGAGCCGTTCATCCGCATGACCCGCGACGCCCACATGAACATGATTCTCAACTGGGCGGGCCAGAGCACTTCCGAGACGCTCTACGACCTCTGCGATGAATACGGCATCCTCGTCTGGAACGATTTCTGGCGCAACACCGAGGCTTTCGACTACGCCCCGGTGGATTTCGACCTCTTTGCGCGCAACGCCGCGGATGCGATCCAGCGCTTCCGGAATCATCCCAGCATCGCCCTCTGGTGCTCCGGCAACGAAGGTGTCTGCCCCGAGCCGCTCCACGAGACCTTGAATCACCTGATCTACACGTTGGACGGCACCCGCTATTTCCAGCCCGATTCCCGGCTCATCAACATGCGCAACAGCGGCCCCTGGTCCAACCTGCCGATGAACGATTATTTTCATAATCTGAATTCCGGCTTCAGCACCGAAATCGGCGCCAGCTCCATCCCGGCCGCCGAAGTCATGCGCTCGTTCATTCCCGAGCCCGACCTGTGGCCTTACGGCGACCTTTACGCCTATCACGACCTGCACGTCAGCGGTGCTGGCGACCACAAATCCACCTTCAACCGCATCACCAGCCGCTTTGGCGCCCCGCGCGATCTCGAGGACCTCTGCCGCAAGGCTCAGCTCCTTAATTACGAAACCTTCCGCGCCATCTATGAAGGCTTCAACAGCCGCATGTGGCACGATGCCAGCGGCGTCATCGTTTGGATGAGCCAGCCCTCCTGGCCCAGCCTGGTGTGGAATTTCTATGCCTGGGATTACACGCCCAACGCCTCGCTGTTCGGCGCGCAAAAAGGCGCCGAGCCCGTGCACATCCAGTTGAACGTTCCCGATTGCAAGGTCGCCATCATCAATCACGGCCCCCGACCGCTCGCCGACGTCACGGCCAAGATCGCCCTTTACGATCTCACCGGCCGCCCGGAGCAAAGCCGGCAGCAGACCCTCACCGCCGGCGCGAATGCCTGCACGGATGTCTTCACCGTGGATTGGCCCGCCAGCGGCGCCCATCTGGCCAAGCTGGAATTACGCGACCATCACGGCAAGCTGCTGTCGGAGAATTTCTACTGGCACGCCCGCAATGAAAACGAGCTGCAACAGTTGAACTCACTTCCGCCGGTCACCCTCAAGGGCAAGTGGCACGTCCACCGGTCCGCCCAGGGCTTGGTCGTCGAGGGCAAGGTCATCAATCCCGGCAAGACGCCCGCGCTGTCCATCCGCCTGACTCTGCGCGACGCCACCACAGGCGCGCGCATCCTGCCGGTGTTTTACGACGACAATTATTTTTCGCTCTTGCCCGGCGAATCGCGTACCATTCGCATCGCTGCTTCCGCCGCCACGCCGGAGGTTTCCGTCACGGCGGACGGTTGGAACATCGAACCCACGGATCTCAGCGGTGAAGGGAAATAACACGGTCGCGCAAGCGTTTTCAAACGGCGGAGCTGCCGGTCTGTTCCGGGCGCTCCGTCCGTTGTTTCGCCGGGCCGCCGCCCATGCCATAATCTCGAACCGGAAAATCTAGAATGAATGCCTGTCTTCATAAAACTGTTTATCTTTGCACCGCAATGACGTTGCTGAATCTGAATCTGCCAGCCCGCGCCGCCGCCGGCTGGACCAGTTTGGACGCGATGCCCGCGCCGGCCTGGGACGGCCACACGCTCCGCTTCCAAAGCGGGCAGGGGACTCTCGCCCTCACGCCGCTCTCCGACGATGTCATCCGCGTGCGCTTTACGCCCGGCTCGGCCTTTGGCCGCGACCATTCCTACGCCGTGGTCAACCGCAACCTCGGCGCCCCCGCCGTGAAGACGGACATCAAATCAGACGTCACCACACTGACCACTGCATCGCTCAAGCTCACCGTGCAGTACGCCCCCTTGCGCCTGGCCTTTGCCAATGCCGCCGGTGAAATTCTGGATGCCGATGATCCTGTCCGCGGCCTCTCGCTCGCCGGCTCCGAATTTCGCATCGCCAAACAGCTTCGCGACGACGAACACGTTTACGGCTTCGGCGAAAAATGCGGCCGGCTCGACAAGCGCGGCCAGGCGCTCGGCGGTTACAACTACGTCATGTGGAACTCGGACACCCCGGCCTACGATTCCGCCACCGATCCGCTCTACGTGGACGTGCCTTTCTTCATGGTCACCCGCCACGGCCAGGCCCACGGCATCTTTCTCGACAACACCTGGCGCACGTTCTTTGACGTCGGCCGCGAACAGGCCGGCCTCCTCACCTTCGGCGCCGACGGCGGCGACGTGGACTATTACTTCATCAACGGCCCCGATCCCAAAAAAGTCATCGAACGCTACACCGCCCTCACCGGCCGCACGCCGCTGCCGCCGTTATGGTCGCTCGGCTTTAACCAGTGCCGCTGGAGCTACTATCCCGAGGCGCGCGTCCGCCTCTTGGCCGACACCTTCCGCGGAAAGCAGATTCCCGCCGACGCCCTCTGGCTCGATATCCATTACATGGACGGCTACAAGCCGTTCACCTGGGATGCCGACCGCTTTCCCGATCCCAAGAAAATGATTGCCGATTTGCGCACCCAGGGATTCCACCTTGTCACCATTCTGGATGGCCATCCGCCAGTCATCAAGGGCTACGGGCCCTACGATTCCGGCCTGGCCGGCGGCCATTTCGTCAAGCGGCCCGACGGCAGCGTTTTTGAAGGCCCGGTCTGGCCCTCGCGCGCGGAAAAAGAGCCCGCGCCCAGCGCCTTTCCCGATTTCACGCGCCCCGCCACCCGCGAATGGTGGGGCAATCTCTATGCCACGCTCCTGAACGTGGGCGTGGCCGGCATTTGGAACGACATGGATGAACCGTCCGTCTTCGACACGCCCAACGGCACCATGCCCAACGACCTGGTTTTCGATAACGAAGGCCAACCCACGACCCACCGGGAAGTGCACAACGTCTTCGGCCAGCTCCTGAGCCGTTCCACCTTCGAAGGCCTCAGCCGGCTCCGGCCCGACGAGCGCGCCTTCGTCCTCACCCGCTCCAGCTTTGCCGGCGGCCAGCGCTACGCCGCCATCTGGACCGGCGACGCCTCCGCCGACTGGTCCTCGCTCCGCCAGTCCGTCACCATGCAACTGGGGTTGGGCCTGTCCGGTTTTCCATTCATCGGCAGCGACATTGGGGGCTTCGTGCACATGCCCTCCGCCGAGCTCTGCACCCGCTGGCTCCAGGCCGGCGTCTTCAGCCCCTTCATGCGCATGCACACCGAAATCGCCACGCCCGACAAGGAGCCTTGGTCCTTCGGCTGGCGGTATGAAGCCATCAACAAGCGCGCCATCGAATTGCGCTACGTCCTGCTCCCCTACATCTATAATGTCATGCAAGAGGCCAGCCGGACCGGCGTGCCCGCCCTCCGCCCGCTGTTCCTGGAATTCCCCGATGACGAACTCACCGCCAAAGCCGATGACGAATTCCTGTTCGGCCCGGATTTGCTCGTGGCCCCCGTCCTATGGGAAGGCGCGGACAGTCGCGATGTCTATCTGCCTGCCGGGGAATGGTTCGATTACTGGACCGGCCGCAAATATAGCGGCAATACCACCCTGCATGTGCCGGTAACGCTCGATTCCCTTCCCCTGTTCGTGCGCGGCGGCGGTTTCATTTTCCGCCAGCCCGTCGTCCAGTACACCGGCCAGATGCCCGGCCAGCCCCTGCGCGTCCTCGTTGCGCCCGCGGCCGCTTCCCAAGGCGCCCTTTATGAAGACGATGGCGCCAGTCTCGCCTATCGCCAGGGTCAATTCCTGAAACGCACGTTCCGCCAGACCCGTAACGCGCAATTTTGGACCATTGATATCTCGGCTTCCGAGGGTTCCTATCGTCCCGCCAAACGCGATTTGGTGCTGGAAACCTGGCTCGACCATGAACCCAAAGTTGTCACCGAAGCCGCCGGCACCGGTGCCACCGGCACTTTTGTCCGGGATACGGAATCCCTCCCGCGCCTCGACGCCGCCGATCTTCCGCGGGCGGCCCGCGGTTGGTCCTTCGCCAATGGCATTGTGACCGTCAAGGACAACGACCGCTTCGAAGCCCTCCGCATCAAGGTGGAATAAAACGGCTCCGCCGGCCGAAATGGCCGGCGGTCAGTGCGGGAGCGGCGCCCGTGAAGGTGGATTGGAGTCCATCAAATTCAGGCCATCTGCGGGAGCGTGAAATGCTTCTGGGCCACCAGCGCAATGGCGCCGCGCAACCGCGGGAGGTTCTCCGGATCGGTCGGCAAAATCCGCGTCTGCGCGTGCGTGAACGAGCGCTGCCACACTGCGGCTTCGATGATCGGGGAGACCCGCGGCCAGGCGCGCGTCACGTCGCCCACCACCACCAGCACGTCCGGAGCCAGGCCCGTCACCAGGATCGCCAGGCCCACGCCCAAATAGTGCGCCATCTGGTCGAGCGCCTTGCCCGCTTTCACGTCGCCCTGTTCCACCAACCGCAGCAGGTCCGTGAACGGCACCGCCGTCATGTTGCTTTTGGTGCCAGCGTCGCCCTTGCGCTTGGACGCGAATTCCGCATAAGCGCGCACGGCCGCCGAGTTGGACGCCAGCACTTCCCAGCAGCCGCGATTTCCGCAGCGGCATTCCGGCCCGTTCGGGTTCAACGACACGTGCCCGAATTCGCCCGTCACGCCCTGCGAGCCGCGCAGCAACTGCCCATTCATCACCATGCCCACGCCGATGCCCTCGGAAACCGTCACCGCCACGATGTGGGCCACGCTCTCGCCGTGGCGGCCCGACCATAATTCGGCCAGCGCACACGCATTCGCCGCGTTTTCCAGCTCGACCGTCAGGCCGGTCGCCTTCTCCAGCGGCGTTTTGAAATCCAAGTCGCTCCAATTGAGGTTCGGCGCAAACATCAGCCGCTGCGTCGCCACGTTCACGCGCCCCGGCAAGCTGATGCCGATGCCCTCATAGGAGCTCTTCGGGTGGGCCCGCACCAGGTCCTTGATCCGGCGGCCCAGGCGCTCGATGAAATCCAGCGGTTCCCGGCCGGTGGGCATGGATTCCTGGGCCAAGATGCGCATATCCATCGTCGAGACGGCCAGCGTGGTGGTCTGCGGATGAATATCCACGCCGATGATTCCGGCGCGGTCCGAATTCAAATGCAGGAAGGTGGGCCGGCGGCCGCGCGGCAGGTGGCCGGTGGCGCCCTCCACCACCCATTGCTCCGCGATCAACTGCTCCGCGATGGCCGAGACGGTGCTGCGCTGCATGCCGGAGCGCCGCGCCAGGCTCGCCCGCGAAATGGGCTGGTGCTTCCGCACCAGGTTCAGCACGATGCGCCGGTTGATGTCCCGCGCGGTCTCGCTGCTGGCGACCCGGAAATTGTTCAGGTCAATTTTTCGCACAAGCCCAGTCTAGCGCCTAATTTGTTCGTGTCAAAAACAATGGCCGCTCAGCTCGCCTCCGCGAAGACCGTGGCGCGCCGGTTGTTGAACTCCGTCAGCGCCGCCAGCATGGCCAGAATGTTCTGCCGCGGCATCCCCGGGCTCGTGCCCCCGCCCAGGGACAGGATCATACCCCGGTCCCCGCCTTTTTCCAAAACGTCCAGCGTGGCCTGCCGCACTTCCGAGGGCGTCCCCCGCACGCCGATCTCCAGCGGATTCACGTTGCCCATCAGGCACATCCGGTCGCCCACCCGCCGCTTCACTTCCGCAATGTCATTTCGCTTGCCCCAGTTCAACACATTGAAACCCGCCTCCGGCAGGTGGTCCAGGCACGCCCGCACGTCCGTGTCGTTGTGATAGATCTTTACCCAGTCCGGTGGAAACGCATTGCAAATCCGCTCGAAACACGGATGGCAAAACTCCAGGTAGTGCTCCTCGCTGACAAATCCCACCAAGTCGTCCAAAATCAAAATGCCCTCAACGGTGTCGCCCATCGCCCGGTGTTGCGCCTTGAGCCAGTCAATGATCACCCGCGTGCACAGGTCGAGCAGTTGGTGCGTTCCCTCCGGATTTTCGATCAAATCCTGCATCAGCTCCGTCGTGCCCCGCGCCAGCCCCGCCATGCACAGCGGCCCCTGCGACGTGACCAGCGGCAGGATTTCGCCCGTGTCCAGGATGCGCTGCCGCTGCATGCGGATGCGATGGAGGGTCAGGGCCATGAACGCGTCGTTCTCCACCTTGACCTTCGGAAATTGCGCGAGGTCTTCCAGGTGGAACAGCAGGTGGCACTCGCTGGGCGGGTTGTTGGGCCAGAACATGATCTTGGCGCCCAGCGCCGACGCCTCGGCCGCCATGCCCAATTCCATCCACCACCCGGGCAGGAAGATGATGTCCGGAAATTCCCGGTGGATTTTCAGGTGCGACTGGAACCACAACTCCGGGTCCAGATAGAAGTCCAGGTGGTCCAGGCCCAGGTAGCCGGGTATCCACGGGCTGTCAATGATTAGTGCCATAGGCACCGTGTCCAGTTTTTCCAGACGCGCCGCCCGCTTGAATAGGTCCCATTGTTCCGGTCTCATGGTGTCTCCTCCGCGTTGATGATTTGCAATGCCGCCTGCATGTAGCCCAGCGCAAACGCCATCCCCGCGTGCCAGGGCGCCGCGCAGGCCATCTGCGGCGTGTGATCGGGGATCAGCACGCCGTCGAACTGGTTCCGTTTTAATATCCGCAGCACGCGGATCATGTCAATGTCCCCGTCGTCAACGAACGTCTCGCGATAAAACGGCACCTTGCCCGTCACGTTGCGGAAATGCACATAGCCCAGCTTGTGCTGCCGGCTGTATTGCTCCACCGCCGCGTACAGGTCGCCTTCCGTCATCTCCGCCACCGTGCCCAGGCAGAATTCGAGCACGTTCGACGGGCTGGGTTTCAAATCGAGCACCCGCTGGTACAGCTCCGGCTGAAACACCAGCCGCGGCTGGCCGCGCAGGCAGGGCAGGGGAGGATCGTCCGGGTGCAGCGCCAGCTTCACCCCCGCCGCCTCCGCCACCGGCAGCGTCGCCTCCAGAAAATCCTGGAACCGGCGCCAGAGCTGTCGGGGACTGGCGGCCGGCACCACTCCCGCCGGCGCCCGCGCGTCCACTACCATGTTCCAAGCCATGCCGTTCGGCATGGGTGCATCGAAGGGTCCATCCATGCCCACCGACATTGCGCCGCCCCGCGCGTATGGCCCCTGCGTGCGTCCGCATACGCCCGCGATGCTGAAGTTGTAGCCCAGCATCGGGATGCCCGCCTCGCCCAGCCGGCGGATGATGGTTTTGCAGTTTTCGAGCTGGGCCTGCTTGCGCGGGCCGTCCAGCAGCACGTCGTGCCAGTGGGCCGGATCAAAGTTCTCGATAGCCTCCAGCTTCAGCCCCTCGGCCTCCACCTCGTGCCGGAGCTTGGTCAGCTCCTCCACGGTCCACAGTTGGTTCGGATCGCCCGCCAGGCCCCAGCCGCCGTCATGACCCGTGGGCTGGTTGTCGCGCGGGTTCTTGGCTCCGCCTTTGAAGTAGTCCACCAAGTGGGCCACGAGGTGCGTCGCTCCCGCCTGCCGCGCAAACCGGAAGTTCTCGCGGGTCAGCATGTGCCGATAGAGTCCGAGTCCGAGTTTCACAATGGATCTTTCCGCTATATTCGTTGCCTTGTCCATGGCTACAAGCTTGAAAGCGGGTTTTCAGAGGATAATCCATGCAATTCATATGAATGTGCATTCCCCAACCGCGCCGGATGCGATTTAGTGGCGGCGCGGTTGCGGAGTTCGGCCGTGAATTTTGCCGGGTGTGAGACAGAATTCGGAAAACCGGCAAGAAAGCCGATAAAAACGAGGTAAATGGGTCTATGCGATGCATATATGCTTGCGCGGGAAAAACTTGGACAGATATGCCTGCCCGCCGATGGCCCCAAAAGGATTTCAGGGTTGACGAGGGTTGACGATCCCGGGTTTTGTTGAGGTTTAACGATACCGAAAAACACGCGCCGGGGCCGATTTCGGGGCGATTGGAAAGGGGGCGAAGCGGGGTGAAATTCGACATGAACCGCAGAGACACAGAGACGCGGAGAAGAACGGCCGGGGCAAGGGGGCGACACGGCGTGGATCGCGAGGAGAGCGCGGGCCGGGGTCGGCCGGTCGGGGCTGGCGGCGGGGCGCCAGGAACGGTTGGCATTAGGCTGTTCCATAATGGACGGCCTGAGGGGTCGTCGCGGGCCATTTTAGCACGGCGGCGGGGCCTGTCATGTTAGCGGCTTACGGGAAAAGCGATTTTCTGACAATTTTTCGTTAGCCGCTAACAGCGGGCGGGGTTCATGGGGCCAGCGCGAAGAAAAGATGGGAACGGAGGGGGGGGTGCGACCACTTTTGGCCGCGTGGATATTGACATATTGATCTTGGTGCATAGTGTGGCTGCATGGCACGCAAGATCAGAAGGGAATATCCCGGCGTGATTTATCCTCCGCCTTCGTTCGCGCCACGGCGGACAGGTGTGCTGAATCGGGATGACCGCCGTGAGCCGGTTCTCCGCGGTGAGGCGGACCGGCAGCTCAACTGGGGGGGCGGCTGGCTCACCGGCAAATTTGTTGCCTCAGACGAAAGGGAATGCCTAAATATGTGTCTATGCCGGACCCGTTCAAGTGGAAAGCCAAATAGCCATGAATGCTAAAATTATAGGGCGACCCTTTTATGAGGATGGGCCACTACAGCAATGCGGGGCGCGGCACGCGAAAAATGAGGTCCCAAGACGTCCGCAAACTGAGGCAGGCAAGATCAACGCTGGCCACTATCGCCGG
>CAZHIM010000065.1:0-27546 GCA_964532525.1 uncultured Bifidobacteriaceae bacterium | reverse complement strand
AGGGCTGGTCATTGGCGGCAACGCCTTTCAACCCAGCCTCTCCTGCCTACTCTACCAAAACCCTTTGGGATCCCCCACCCAGCCCGTCCGGCCCGTTGAACCCCTGAACCGTGGTGGATCCAGCGCGAGCATTTTGCCCAGACGCGGAAACGAGTTCTCCCTCTCCCCGGGGGAGAGGGTCGGGGTGAGGGTAAGCGTTAACCCATTTAAATACAGTGCCTTCTATGCAACAAGGGAATCCCCTCCGGGAAGCTCAGCAGATTAGTCGGCCATCCCGCTGCCGGAAGCATTCCACCGAAAACGGCCAAAAAAGCCTTTTTGTTTGGCTAAAATGCTGCGATGGCCGAACATGAAAGCGAACTCTCAACAACTCTTAACGATGAATGTACCCGTTGCGTGGTGGCGGCTTTTCCCGGCCGCCTGTTGTTTGCTTGTGTCAGAGCTGAACTTGGACGCCCAAGTGGCCATGCCGGTGGGCGCGGGTTCCTACGCGTCATTTGTGCCGACCTTTGACCAGCAGTCGGACGAGTATTACGCGATCGGCGCGCAGCAACTGATTGATTTGTATCCGGATCTGCATTTGGCTCCGTCGCTGGCAGGGCAGCCATTGCCGAGCAACAAGTGGTGGACGGATACGCTGATGGGCATCCGGTCGTGGAGCTACAACGCCACAAACACGCCGCCGAGCGTGGTGACGCAAGATCCGTTCGGCGGGCAGCTTTGGGCGTTTCCGGGGATGGTGGCGCCGAATGCTGCCGGCTTTAATCTGTATTTTCCCAATGCGTGGGCCGGTGGCACGCCGCCGGCCGGCGGGTTCAACGCGGGACCGGCGTTGCCGGTGACGGGTGCGATTCCCTTGGCGGTCGGGCCGAACGACATTTCGATCGCGGATTTCGATGAGACGACTTACCCGGCGGGATGGGTGGTCACCGGAACCGCGTTTGGGACGGGGCCGATACCCGGGGGCTCTTGGACGGGGGGACAGAGTCCGCCGGTGACGGGCTTTCTGGGGGCGGCCTGCGTGAACACGTACCGGGGCAGCGACAGCCCCCAAGGCACCTTGACTTCGCCGCCGTTCACCATCCAGAAACATTTCATTGAGCTGCTGACGGGCGGGGGCATGGATTTGACGAATGACGCCGTTTGGCTGGTGGTGAGCAACCAGGTGGTGTACCGGGCGGCGGGGCAGGATTCGGGGGCGCTGAACTGGAGCACGTGGGACGTGTCGGCTTACGCGGGGCAGACGGCGCAGATCAAGATTGTGGACACCACGGGCGGCGGTTGGGGGCACGTGATGTGTTCTTGGATCGTGGCGACGGACGACGGGAGCAATCCCGCCACGCGCTATACGGGCACGTATTCGGCGGCGCAATCGCAGGTGACGGGCTGGAGCGACTGGGGATTTCAATTCGGGCTGCCGGACACCTCCGGGCGGCGGATGGATTTGACGCTGGCGCGGGGCGTGCCCTTTGTGTGGACGACGTATTCAGGCGTGAACCCGGCGATCAACCTAGGCGGGACCACGATTTACGACACGAACGGCGCGGCGATTTCGCTGGCGAACAGCAACAGTTTTACGTCCGCTGCGTTTGCCTTTGACTACCAGGGCCGGAGCTTTGGCGTGTTCGCGCCGGACAACACGGCGTTCACAGTGGCGGGAACGACGGTGACGGCGCAGTTGGCCGGCACGAACAATTACCTGGTCTTCGGCCTGCTGCCGGCGCACACGAACCTGGCGGAGTTCGCCCAATATGCCTTTGCCGAGGTGACCGGCACGCGGATGGATTGGGTATATGACCGGGTGAACGGCCAGGTGGACAGCACCTGGACGCTCACGACCACGCCGTTGAAGTGGGGGCAGACCAACACGCTCCAGGGCTGGCTGCCGCATCATTACCGCACCACGCAGAACAACCTGGTGTTCAAGCCGTACACGTATTTGACGCCGCGGGGCAGCATGCGCGTGACGGTGGGCAACCAGTTTCAGATCAATTATGCGTTTCACGGCATCGCGCCGGTGCTGCCGGCGCCGCGAACAAACGGGCTGCCGAACGACTATGTGCAGAGCTGGATGCAGACCTATGTGCAGAACTTTGCGAACGCGGGGCATCCCACCGGCGACGAGACGTACGGCGCCGGAAAGGATTTTGGAGTGGCGGCGCAGTATATGACGTTCGCGCACCAGTTGGGCATGAGCACGGCGGAGACGCAGTTGCGGACGGCGATCGAGGCCAGGTTTGCGGATTGGTACACGTACACGCCCGGCGAGGCGCACCATTTCTTTGCGGCGTACACGAACTGGCCGGCGCTGATTGGCTTCGACGCGAGCTACGGGTCGCAGGGATTCAACGACAACCATTTTCATTACGGCTATTTCATGGTGGCGACTGCCCTGACGGGGCTGTCGGACCCGGCGTGGCTGAGCCAGTACGGGCCCATGGCAACGCTGGTGGCGAAGGAATACGCGAACTGGGACCGGAGCGATACGAACTTCCCGTTTTTCCGGACGTTTGACATTTGGGAGGGCCACTCGTGGGCCGGAGGCACCAGCAGCGGCGGCGGGGAGAACCAGGAATCGTCGTCGGAAGCCATGAATTCGTGGGTGGGGATTTTCCTGATGGGCAACGCCCAGGGGAACGACGCGATGACCGCCGCGGGCGCGATGGGCTATTCGATGGAATCCGCGGCGGTGAACGAATACTGGCAGGACATGTACCAGACGAATTTCCCGCCGAGCTACGGCAAGGCGATGAACGGGATTCTGGGGGCGGGCTCGCTGGCGTTTGCGACGTATTTCGACGGGGACCCGGCGTGGGTGTATGCCATCCAGATGGTGCCGCAGAATCACTGGAACAATTACCTGGTGCGGAACAAGGCCTTCGCGTTTTTGCAGTATTCCAATATGTGGAATGACCGCCTCAACTGGGAGCCGCCCTGGAGCAACTCGGTGGCGTACAGCTCGGGGACGTGGGTGACGTACGGCGGATATGTCTGGAGCGCCAACACGAATCTGGCGGCGGGCCAGCCGGCGCCGGGCTTTGCAAACTCAAACTGGACGGAGCAGGCGGATATCTCGACATCCACGCCGCAGGACCTGGGCGCGTATCCGGGAAACTACGTGCTGACGTGGGACGCGTTGTTTGATCCGGACGACGCGGCGGCGCAGTTTGCGGCGAGCTACGCCACGAATGGCCCGATCACTGGGGACGGCACCTATTCAGGGATCTCGTATTACCTGACGCAGACGTTGCGCGGGTTGGGGGACCAGGACACGAATTATTACACGAGCCAGCCGCTGAGCCAGGTGTATTACAATCCGCGAACGGGCGTGCGGACGGCGGTCATTTACAATGCGGCGGCCACGAACCAGACGGTGACGGTTTTCAGCAATGGCACGCCAATGAACACGGTGACCGTGGCGCCGGGCGCGCTGACGGTTCACGCCAGCCCGGTGCCGGGCAGTTTTGAACCGGCCCTGGCGCGCAACGTGCAACTGAGCTGGCCGACGGCGGTCGGCGACAATTACCAGGCGCAGTGGACGCCCGCGCCGGCCACGGCGGGCTCGACGTGGAGCAATCTGACCGGCCTGCTGGCGGGTACGGGCGCCACCAACACGCTGATGGACACGGCCGGGGCGGACGGCGAGCGGGCTTATCGTGTGCTCGAATACACAACCGGGGCGACGACCAACGTCGCCAACGGCGGCTTTGAAATCGGCACGGGAAGCGCCGCCGCCAATTGGACTTGCTCGGGCATTGAGCCGCCCTACCGGGTGAACACGAACTCGCACTCGGGCGCGTGGTCCATGCTGCTGGCGGATACAAACAAAGCCACGGGCGGGATTCAGTTCCAGCAAGACGAGGCGGCGCAGGGCGGCGCGCCGGTGGTGCCGGGTCTGAGCTACACGTTTTCCTTCTGGTCGCAACAACTGCTCAGCGGGGCCGGGTATGTGCAACAATACACGGTTGCCTGGCTGAACAGCGCCAATTCGGTCATCAGCTCGACGGGCGCGAATTTTAGCGGGGGGAGCGGGTATTGGAGCCAGACCATCGTGCCGGGGTTGGTGGCGCCGGCCAGCGCGGTGGGGGCGCGGATCAATTTCAGTGCCACAACGGGCGCGGCCAACGGCTGGTCGGGCGAGGCGCTGATTGATGATGTGCTGTTGAGCACGACCATGCCGGGAGCGACCAACGCGGTGGCGGTCACGCTGCAACCGGGATGGCAGGTGACTTGGCCGACGGCCAATTATGTCACCTACGGCCTGGTGCGGGCTGCGGTGCTGGGGGGCACGAACGGGTGGACGGATTTTGGCACCAACTTCAGCGGGACCGGAAGCCCGCTGTCGGTGTTTGATCCGGCGGGCACGAACCAATTCCGGTTTTATCGCGTTTACGCGGAGCCTTAAGGTGGGGCCAATAGGCTTGCGAAGGCATGGTTTACCGTGTTAGCTATGAGGATGAAGCAAGTGTCGCCCAAGTAAGTCCAGCACATGGCCAAGCCCAATTTCATCCAGTTGCCGGAGTGCGATCCGATACCGATCCTGTATGAGGACCGGACGGTGCTGGCCATTGACAAGCCGCGCGGCTGGATGCTGGTGCCGCCGACGTGGCAGAACACCTCGTGGAATTTGCAGGCGGCGCTGTTTTCATCCGTGGCGGCGGGCGATTTCTGGGCGCGGTCGCGGGGGCTGAAGTTCGTGCGGTATGTTCACCGGCTGGACGCGGACACAACCGGGATTTTGCTGCTGTCCAAGAGCCCGGGTGCCGTGGATGTGATCTCGGAATTGTTCGAGGATCGGCGGATGGAAAAGACCTACCTGGCGGTGGTGACTGGCGAGCCGAAGGCGCCGGAATGGGTCTGCCAGTTGAGCCTGGGCATGGACCCAAACGAGGCGGGCCGGATGCGGGTGGATCAGGGCCAGGGGGGCAAACCGGCGGAGACGCATTTCAAGGTTCTGGAACGGCGGGGCCGGTTCACGCTGGTGGAGGCGCGGCCGTTGACGGGGCGCACGCACCAGATTCGCGTGCACCTGGCGGAGTGCGGCCTGCCGATCGTGGGGGACAAGCTATATGGGCGGCTGGAAAACGACCTGCCGCTGGGGTTGCGGGCGGTGCGGTTGGTGTTCAAGAATCCGTTTACGAAGCAGCGCGTGGACATCCGGGCGCCGCAAGACGCCTTTTTGAAGGAGTTCGGCTTTGCGCCGACAAAGGGCGCGGAGAAACGCGGGCCGGGGCGCGGGGCAGCGCCGCTGCCTGGCACCGTTGGCGGGGCTGGGCCAAGAAAAAAGCCGCCGGAATGAATTCCGGCGGCGGTGGGTGGTGTCGAACTCAAACTAGCTCTTAACGACGTCAATCTTTGAGGGCGTCATGATCTTCTTGCCGTCCTTTTCGGTGACCGTGCCGGTGACGGTGACCTTTTCGGAATCGCCATGGCAGATCGGATCGTGGGCGGCCTTGCTGATATCATTTTGTTCCAAGTAATAATTGACGGTTTTGCCGTCTTGGGTGACTTGGACGACGTTTTGGCAGGTGGCGGTTTCGTGGAGGGTGCACTTGGCACAGACCATATTGCCGGTGATGGTGGTTTCGTCTGCGGCGGCCGCGGAAGTGGCGCCCGTCATGGCCAGACCGGCGAGGAGGGCGGCGGCGAGTATCAATTTCTTCATAAGCGTGATGGTTAATATGTTGGTAACTGTGACGACTCCCAATGAACGCCTATTGGACAGCAGGACGAATGTTTGCGTTCACAAAAAATAATCTCAGGCTGCGGCGAAGAGGTCGGCGATGGCGAGCTGGAACTGGGGGATGAGCTGGTCGGCGAGCACCTCGCGGCCGGCGAGGATGCCGTGGAGCTTGAGGCCGAATTCGAAGCTGTGATAGACCTCCACGTTGTCGTAGCGGGGATCCACCATCCAGAGGCGCGGAACGCGGATTTGCTCGTAGATCTCCTTTTTCGTCACGGTGTCGGCGCGATGGTCCTCGCGGCTGATGATTTCGACGGCGAGAAAGAGTTTGCCGGTGGCGACGGTGACGAGAGCAAGGTCGGGGCGGAGGGCGGTGGTGCGGGAGACTTGGACCTGGGTGCGGGGCGCCAGCAATTGGGCGGTGGCGAGGCCGTTGACGCCCGCGGCCATTTCGCGGTGCAAACGCTGGCAGATTTGTTCATGGCGGTCGCCGGGGGCGGAGCGCGGCAGCGTGGCGCCGTCGAGGATTTCTTCGTAGGGCAGGCTCATGCGGGAGGGCGGGGGCTATTCAATAACTGATGCGGTCGAGTTTGACCTTGCCGCGGAAAATCCAGTAAATGCAGACGGTGTAGGCGATCACCGCAGGCACGCCGATGGCAGCGATGATGAGCATGATGTGCAAGGTTTGGGGCGAGGAGGCCGCGTTGTAGATCGTCAGGCTGTTTTCGGGGTGTTCCGGGCAGTAGAGAATGTCCGGGAACATGTTCAGGGAAAACAGGGCCATGAGGGTGATGATGGCGGCGCAGGAGGACAGGAAGGCCAGCCGGTCGCGGCCGTGGTGGAATTCGCGGGGGATGTTGGCGATGGCCAGCATGTTGGCCAGGGCGACGCTGAAGAGCCAGGGATGGGCGCGCAGGCGGGCGGCCATGTGGGGCACGTACAGGAGGGTGGCCATGGTGAGGGTCACGGCGCAGATGACGAAGAAGATGATGCAGCGCATGGTCCAGACGCGCAGTTTGTCGTGGAGCCGGCCCTCGGTCTTCATGACGCCATAAATGGCGCCGTGCATCATGAACAAGGCGAGGGTGGTGATGCCCACCAGGAGCGGGTAGGGCGCCAGCAGGCCCAGAAAGGAGCCGGCGAACTCGCCCCGGTCATCCACCGGCACGCCCCAGGCGATGTTCCCGAGCGCGACGCCGATGAGCAGGGCGGCCGTGATGCTGCCCACGGAGAAGCTGACGTCCCACATCTGCCGCCACCAGCGCATGGGCTGCTTGCTGCGGAACTCGATGGCCACGGCCCGGAAAATCAGCGCCGCCAGCAGGAGCATGAGCGCGAGATAGAAGCCGGAGAACACGGTGGCGTAAACGTTGGGAAAGGCCGCGAACAGGGCGCCGCCGCCCGTGACCAGCCAGACTTCGTTGCCGTCCCAGACGGGGCCGATGGAATTGATGAGCAGGCGCCGTTCCTCGTCCCGATTGGCAAACAGGTGGAGGGCGCCGACGCCGAGGTCGAAGCCGTCGAGCACGGCATAGCCGGTAAACAGGACGCCGACGAGGATGAACCAGATGGAATTGAGGTCAAGGTGCATGGTAAGGCAGTTTATTTGAGGCGATTGGCAGGGGATTCCCGGATGGGCAGGGCGAGCTTGCCGGCGGGGATCAAGTCATCGGCGAGCGGCCCGTGCTGGATTTTATCGTTGAGCAGGTAGATGAAAACGGAGAACAGCAGGCAATAAATGAGCGTGAACAGGATCAGGGAGGCGACCACGACGTTGGCCTGGACGACGGCGGAAAGGCCGTCAGGCGTGCGCATGACGCCATAGACGATCCAGGGCTGGCGGCCGACTTCGGCGGCGAACCAGCCGAGCTGGTTGGCCATTTCGGGCAGGAGCACGGAAAAGACGAGGAGCCAGAGCAGCCAGCGGCGTTGGGGCAGGGACCCGTGGTGGAAATAGAGGAATCCGAGGGCGGAGACGGCGAGCATGGCCATGCCGAGGCCGACCATTCCGTGAAAGAAAAGGAAGCAGGGGACCACCGGGGGCCAGTCCTGGGGCTTGAATTCGTTGAGGCCGGTGACGGGCGTGTGAAAATCGTTATGGGCCATGAAGCTGAGGAGTCCCGGGGCGGAAAGTCCGACGACCCGCTGATTTTTCTCGTCCACGTAGCCAGCCAGGACCAGCGGAGCGTTGGAGGCGGTGTTGTAAAGGCCCTCGAAGGCGGCGAGCTTGGCGGGCTGGTTTTGGGCGATGCCCTGGCCGCTGAGGTGGCCGGTGGCGGCCTGGAGCAGGGAGGCGGCGAGGGCCACGAAGAGGCCGAACTTGAGGGATTTGCGGGCGAAGTCGAGATGGCGGCCCTTGAGCAGATACCAGGCGCTGACACTCACAACGAGGAAGGCGCCGGCGCACCAGGCGCCGCAGACGGTGTGGCAGAGGCGCTGGACGGTGGAGGGATTGAAGACGAGCTGCCAGAAATCGGTGATTTCCGCGCGGGCATGGAGGCCCTGACCAACGATGTGATAGCCGGCGGGCGTCTGCATCCAGGAATTGGCCACCACGATCCAGACGGCGCTAAAGTGGGCGCCCAGGCAGACCATGCAGGTGGAGAGAAAATGGACCTTGCGGCTGACCTTGTCCCAGCCGAAGAGGAGGACGGCGAGGAATCCGGATTCGAGGAAGAAGGCAAAGATACCCTCGGCGGCGAGGGCGCTGCCGAAGACGTCGCCGACGAAGCGGGAGTAGCTGGCCCAGTTGGTGCCAAATTCGAATTCCATGACGATGCCGGTGGCCACGCCGACGGCGAAGGTGAGGGCGAACACGCGGGTCCAGAACCGGGCCATCTGGTGATAAAGGTTGTCGTTGGTCTTGAGCCAGAGCCCCTCCATGATGACCAGCAGCAGGCCCAGGCCGATGCTCAACGGCGGATAGATATAGTGGAACGCGATGGTCGCGCCGAATTGAATTCGCGAAAGGGTCAGGACATCCATGCCCATAAATTTGAACGAAAATTGCCTTATGCCAAACATTATTTGGAGGCGTGCCCAGGTATATGTTTTGCTAACGACGATCAGAAGTCAGGCAGGGGCGCGCCGGCGCGCCGGCGGCGATGGAAGAGTGGGACTTATAAACGTGATTAGCTAATGCGGTTTACCGGTTGACACAAACAACTCTGTTTAATAGCTTTGCAGGCGTATGAACATTCGTATGGGGTCGGTGGTCGGCCTGGCGGTGGGTGTGAGTGTGTGGTGTGCCGGTTGCGCCAGCCAGGAAACCTGGGTTTATCATTCCAATTCCTACGCGCAGACCGGAAGCACGGGTAAAAAAGTGGCAGTCCTGCCGTTTGAGGATTCCCGTAACAACCAGAACCAGGATATCACCCCGCTCTGCATGATCCCGTTGGTGCCCTATGGCTCGCAGCTTCTCGATTCGCCGGAGAATTTATCCATGCACACGGCTTCCGGAACGTGGGTGGGCTACAAGCCGACCGAAGACTTTCCGAAGGCGCTGGCGGAGGACTTGCGCAAGAGCCATTTGTTCAGGGACGCCTTTTTCAATTACCGCCGGGACAGCGCCGAATATGCCGTGGCCGGACGCATCATCAGCACACGCTACACGGGGCGGACGATCACTTACGGCGTGAGCATTTGCAGCCCGTTTTTGTGGCTGGCGGGGCTGCCCTCGGGGTGGACCCAGAACGAGCTCACCGTGGAACTGACGCTGATTGATTGCCGGAATGGCCGGACGCTGTTCACCAAGACCTACACGGCCGCGCCGCGGGAAGGCTATTTTTGGGTCTATCTTGCGAAGAGCGATCTCAACTATGCGGAAATGCTGGCGGAATTAAACCAGCAATTCTGCAGCGACATCCGGCCTGTGCTGCTGGCGGGCACCAAAGCGCCGTAAGCGGGTCAACGCGTGAAGATCTGGCGGATGACGTCTTCGATGGGGATTTCCTGGATGTCAATGTCCTTGACGGGCAGGTCATCCAAGAGGGCTTGGCAGGCGGGAATGACGCGGTCGCGCTTGACCTTGAGGGTGATGGAGGTGGCGTTTCTTTCGGTGACATCGCCATAACGGGCGAGGTCCGCGGGGAGGCGCCCGTCGGCATTGTCGCATTGGATGGTGATGAGTTTGAAATCGGCGAAACGGTCCACGATTTCCTCCAACCGGCCGTCGAAGAACAGTTTTCCGTGGTCTATGATGATGACCCGTTCGCACAGGGCTTGGATGTCGGCCATGTAATGGCTGGTGAGGATGATGGTGGTTTTTTGCGCGGCGTTGTGGCTGCGGATGAATTCGCGGACGGTTTTCTGGGAAATCACATCCAGGCCGATGGTGGGTTCATCGAGGAACAGAACCTTGGGCTGGTGGAGGAGGGAGGCGATTAATTCCAACTTCATGCGTTCGCCGAGGGACAGCTCGCGGACATTCACGTCCAGCTTGTCTTTCACGGCGAGCAGTTCAGACAGTTCGCCGACGGTGCGGCGGAAACGGTCGGCGGGGATGCCGTAGATTTTGGCGTTGAGTTCGAGGGATTCGCGGGCGGGGAGGTCCCACCAGAGCTGATTTTTCTGGCCCAGGACGAGGGCGAACTGGCGGCGGTAGGCGTCGTGGCGTTCCCAGGGCGTGTGGCCGAGGACGCGGGCGGAGCCGCCGGTGGGGTAGAGGAGGCCTGCGAGCATCTTGAGGGTGGTGGTTTTGCCGGCGCCGTTAGGGCCGAGAAAGCCCACCAGCTCGCCGGGCTCGATGTGAAAACTGACATCGTTGACGGCCAGGGTTTGCTCGTAGTGGCGATGGAAGAGGCCTTTGATGGCGCCGGAGAAGCCGGGACGCTTTTTGTACGTGCGGAAGGCTTTGGTGAGATGGCTGACCTCGATTACTGGCATAACTGGCTGTCAAAATGCACAGAAGAGACAAGAGGAGTAAACCTATTTTGAGCAGCCGGCAACGCCCCGCCGAATCGGGGATCTTGAAAGGCCGGCATTTTGCCGGCGCAGGCCGATCCAACCGGGCGCCGGGGATTGCCCGGCGCGGCCGTGTCTTAGCGGATCAACTGTTTTTCCAGATAATGCACCACTTGGCGGACGTTGGGATCCACTTCCATGCGGTCCTTGACGAGGCGGCAGGCGTGGAGGACGGTGCCGTGGTCGCGTCCGCCGAAGGCTTCGCCGATATTATTGAGCGAGCTCTCGGTCATCTGGCGCGACAGATACATGGCGATCTGGCGCGGGAAAGCGATGTTTTCGGGCCGGCGTTTGCTGGTCATGTCAGCCAGGCGGATGTCGAAATGTTCGGCCACGCGTTTCTGGATGACCTCGATGCTGATGGTCTGGCGGCCTTCCTCGTGAAGGATTTCGCGAAGGAGGTTTTCCACGACCTCAATGGTCAGCTTTTTGCCGGTCAGAGAGGCGTAGGAGGCGACGCGGATGAGGGCGCCTTCGAGGCGGCGGATGTTGGTGCGGATGCGCGTGGCGAGGAAATTCACGATGTCCTCGGGGAGGACCACGTTCATGAGCTCCGCCTTCTTCTTGAGAATGGCCAGGCGCATTTCAATATCCGGCGGCTGGAGATCGGTGACCAAGCCCCATTCGAAGCGGGAAACGAGGCGGTTTTCGAGGCCCTGGATTTCGCTGGCCGGGCGGTCGCAAGTGAGGACGATCTGCTTGTGCGACTCGTGGAGCGCGTTGAAGGTATGGAAAAACTCCTCCTGGATGCGCTCCTTGCCGGCGAGGAACTGGATATCGTCAATCAGGAGCACGTCGGTCTGACGGTATTTTTTGCGGAAGCCGACAAGCTTGTTGTTCTGGATGGCGTCAATGTACTCGTTGGTGAATTTCTCGGAGGAGACATAAGCCACGCGGGCGCCTTTTTTGCTGCCGGTGACGTGCTGGCCGATGGCGTGGAGAAGGTGGGTTTTGCCCAAGCCGACGCCGCCATACAGGAACAGGGGATTATAGGATTTGCCGGGCGCTTCGGCGACGGCCTTGGCGGCGGCAAAGGAGAAATTATTGTTGGTGCCCACCACAAACGAGTCGAAGGTGTTCTTGGGATTGAACAGGAGCTCGCCGTGATTGTTGTTCCGTTCGAGCGCGGATTCGGTCATCCGGGGCTTGACCGGGAGGGCGGGGGCGGTGGCCAAGCGATTGGCGGCCGCGGTATGATTGGCCTGGGTGTGCTGGGCGGGCGATAAAGTGGTGGCCTGGGCAGCCTCGGGTACCTTGAATTTGACTTGCAGGCGGCAACCGGCGGCGACGGCGACGGCGTCTTGCAAGAGGCTGAGGTAGTTGTCTTTGAGCCAGACTTCGCAGAACTCATTGGGCGCCTCCATGGTGATTTGCTGTCCATCCACCACACAGGGTCGCAGAGGCGCAAACCACATGTTGAAGGTGTCCCGGCTTAACTTTACACGGAGATGCTCCTGTGCCGTGCTCCAAATTTTTTCTGCCGAAATTTGCATTGTGTCCATCAATTCCCAAACTTTCTTTCGTTTTATTCACCCAACGCCGCGGACGGCGTTTTATTCAAAATTCACCCCAAGTCAAGCGTGCCTTGCAACGATATTCAAGCCAAAACATAAAGTGTTTCCAAACGGCCAGCATTTCGTGTTTGAAACATGAAATGTTAACTATTTGACTGTCAACACATTGCGGTTTGGTTGCTCGCTATTTCGGCCGAATTCTATCGAAATCCAGTCGCGGTTCCATTCTGACTTCAATCGGTGCCCACGTTTTTATTGCATTGGGCCGAAAGATACGAGGACAACATATTAACTTTTGTTCCCAAGTTATTCACAAGCGAAAAAAAGGCCGAAAAATGGCCCGATTTGGCCGGTTGCGGACGTGAGGTTCGGTTCCCGCCGGAGTGGCCGGGGAGCGCGTGGGCCGGATAATTTTCGGAACCCGGTTTAAACCCGGCGGCGGCCGGGCCGGTCGGCTTATGGCGGATTAAAAAGTCATTATAGTTGCTTATACTTTGCTAAGTGAGTTGACAACAATAAGCGACTATGATTAACTATACGCAGTTGCAGGGACTGAGAGAGTCAGCCCGGACGTAATGATCTTTGAATTTTGTGGTTTTAAAATTTCGGCTCCGGATCGAGTGCAGACGGAGCGCGAGTTCTCCGTAATCTTACGTTGTGCTCATTCTGAATTCCCCGGCTTCTTCGGCCATCCCCTGGCTGACTAAGCCGGTTTTTTTTGCCCACAGGGGACGCAAATTCCGGTGGCGTTCGTTGACAGGGTTTTTGCCCGCTGCTACCGTCTCGGCTTCAATTTGCAATGGAATACAAAGAAACATTGAATTTGCCGCGGACGGATTTTGCCATGAAGGCGGACCTGGTGACCCGCGAGCCCGGACGGTTGAAACAGTGGGAAGCGGCGGGGCTGTACGCGCAGATCCAGCGCCAGCGCGCGGGGGCGGAAAAGTTTGTGCTGCACGACGGCCCGCCCTTTGCCAACGGCGACGTGCACATCGGCACGGCGCTGAACAAGATTCTCAAGGACATCGTCATCAAATACAAGCGGCTGCGGGGCTTCAGCGCCCCGTACGTTCCGGGCTGGGATTGCCACGGGCTGCCGATTGAATTCAAGGTTTCGCAGGAGCTCCGCAAGGCGGGCGACACCCATGCCGACGCGGTGACCATCCGCAAGGCGTGCGAGGCCTACGCGCGCAAATACATTGACCTCCAGCGGCAGCAATTCAAGCGTCTGGGCGTGCTGGGGGACTGGGAGAATCCCTATTTGACGTTGAACAAGGAATACGAGGCGGACGAACTGCGGCTGTTTGCGGACATCGTGGAAAAGGGCTTTGTTTACCGGGGCAAGAAGCCGGTGTACTGGAGCATTCCGTGCCGGACGGCGCTGGCGGAGGCGGAAGTGGAATACAAGGACCACGTGAGCCAGAGTGTGTTCGTGAAGTTTCCGGTGGTGGGCCGCGAAAAGACCTACGTGGTGATCTGGACCACGACGCCGTGGACGCTGCCGGCAAACCTGGCGGTGGCGTACAACAAGGATTTTCAATATGTCCTGTCCCGGGTGGGCGGGGAGAATTACCTCGTTTATAGCGGGCTTTTGCCGGCCGTGGCCGAGAAGTGCGGCTGGACCAGCCATACGGAGACGCCGTTTCCCACGGAAGCGCTCGCCACCTTGGAATACCAGCATCCGTTCATCCCGGCGCGCAAGGGCCGGGCGTTTGCGGCGGAGTTTGTGACGGCGGAGACGGGATCGGGGTTCGTCCACATCGCGCCGGGGCATGGCCAGGACGACTATAACCTGGGCCGGGCGCACGGGCTGCCGATCTATTCGCCGGTGGACGACGACGGCCGGCTCGCGCACACGACGGATTTGCCGGCGGAGCAACAGATGCCGCCGGGGATGGTCGGCAAGGCGATTTTGGAGCGGCAGGGCAAGAGCGAGGCCAACGAGGCGGTGCTCGCGGAATTGCGGGCGCGCCAGGCCCTGTTGCACGTGGAGGATTATCATCACAGCTATCCGCATTGCTGGCGCAGCAAGACGCCGATCATTTTCCGCGCGATGGACCAGTGGTTCATCAAGATTGACCATGTGGCGGCGAAGGGCGGGACGCAGACGTTTCGCGAGGCGGCGCTGGCCGAGATTGACCGGGTGAACTGGATTCCGGACTGGGGGGTGAACCGCATCAAGGGCGCGGTGCAATCGCGGCCGGACTGGTGCATTAGCCGGCAGCGCTCGTGGGGTGTGCCGTTGCCGGCGTTTTACGACGCGAAAGGCGGGGCCATCTTGGACGCGCAGGTGGTGCGCAACGTGGCGGGTTTGATTGAACAGCACGGTTCCAATGTGTGGTTTGAGCAATCGGCGGCGGAAATCTGGTCGCGCGTGCGGCCGGCCGGCTGGCAGGGGGCGGAGGCGGCGGCCAAATCGAACGACACGCTCGATGTGTGGATTGATTCCGGCTCGTCCTCGCGCGCGGTGATTGCGCGGCGGGCGGAGATTGCGGGGCGCGACAAGGCCTTTCAGGCGGACATATATCTGGAGGGGAGCGACCAGCATCGCGGGTGGTTCCAATCGTCGTTGCTGCTGTCGCTGGCGGGCAACGGGGCGGCGCCGTTCAAGACGGTGCTGACGCACGGGTTCATGGTGGACGCGGACCGGGAAAAGATTTCCAAGAGCAAGCAGGGCGGCTACGAGAAGCCGCAGACGGCGGAGGCGTACGTCAAGAAATGGGGCGCCGACGTGGTGCGGCTGTGGGTGGCGTCGCAGGATTTCCGGAACGACATCGTGGTGAGCGAGGAGCGTGTGAACAAGGTGGGCGAGGCGTATCGCGCCTTCCGCAACGCGCTGCGTTACCAGCTCTCGAACCTGTATGATTTCGACCCAGCCAAGCACTCCGTGGCCGACGATCAATTGACGGGCCTGGACCGATGGATCCTGGGCGAATTCGCCACGCTGGAGAGCGAAGTCATGGCGGCCTACGACCGCCACGAGTTCCATGTGGTTTACCAGAAGGTCACGCAATTTGTGGCGGTGGAGCTGTCGTCGGTTTACCACGACATCATCAAGGACCGGTTGTACACCGATCCGGCGAATTCGCGACGCCGGCGTTCCACGCAGACGGCGCTGTACCGGCTGGTGGGCGGCCTGTGCCAGATGCTGGCGCCGATTCTGGCCTTTACGGCGGATGAGGCCTGGGAATTTGTGCCGGGCAAGGAAAAGTCGTCGGTTCACGGCACGATTTGGCAGCCGGTGGGGGTTGCCCGGCCGGAAACGGAGGCGAACGAATGGAAAAGCCTGTTCGCGTTGCGCGAGGGGGCGCTGCCGGCGCTGGAAAAAGCGCGGCAGGCCAAGCTCATCGGCAAATCGCTCGAAGCCAGGCTGACGGTGAAGGCCGACGGCCAATTGCTGGCGGAAGCCCGGCGGCATGTGGATGCGCTGCGGGAATTGCTGAACGTCTCGCAGGTGAACCTGGCCGAAGGCGGGAAGGACGGCGTGGCGGCGGTGGTTTCCAAAGCCGAGGGACAGAAATGCGAGCGCTGCTGGCATTGGGAGACGGACATCGGCACGGACGCCGCGCACCCGACGATTTGCGGCCGTTGCGCCGAGGCGGTGAAGCAATTTCACGCAATTGCTGGTGAAGCCAAGCAGGCGCACTGACCGGAACGATTCAGTTCAACCACAGATGAACACAGACGGACACAGATAAAAGCCGGGGATGGGGCAGATTGGCGATTCGGCAGACCTTGGTTTGCCATGGTCTCTTCCCCCTCATCCGTCCTTCGGACACCTTCTCCCCCGGGGAGAAGGGGGCGAAGCGGTGCTCCATGAAAGTTCCGTGCGCATCGGCCTGCTCCAGCTGGTTTTGTAAATCGCACTAATTCTGCATTTGGTGGCGTCATTTCGGCGGGTATTGCCAGACCCAATCCCCTTGTTCGCGGTCCACAGAGCCGCTTTTTTTCAGGATGACAGCGCCGCCATCGTCTTTTTCATTCCAGCCGACGGAGTAGAGGATGAATCGGCCGTCGTCGGTGCGACGATAATGCAGGGGTTGGCCAGTGATGACGTCGTGCGGCAGTTTATCGAGGTATTGCGGGACCAGGGCATCCAATGTGGGAGGATACTCACCGTGAGCGAGGCGATAACGCTCCAAGGCGCAGGCGACGCGGGCAAGGTCCACGCCGGTCTGGGCCACGGCGAATAGTTCCACGCTTTTGCCGACGCCCGGAAAAGTCATCAGTGCCAACGTGCCGTAAAGTGAGATGTGATTGGTCCGTCCGTGAAAATCCTGCTGGCCGGCGCGATAAGCGGCAAGGGATACGGTGCGGTTGGTGGGGTCGGCCAGCGGCAGGATGAACTGTTGGTAGATGCGGGCGAAGGCGAGTTCATTTTGGTAAAACCAACCGCTGGGCACCCAGTACAGGCTGTTGGTGACGTACACGGGGACTCCGCCGCTTACCTCGGAAAACGATTTTTGCTGGCGGGTGAGCCGCATGTTTTCGAGACTGGCGAAAGCGCAGGTTCGTTCGCCGCGCATGGCCACCCGGTAGTCCGCCAGGAAATTCTCGTTGGTGAGGATCGAGCCGAGGTCGGCGAGCTGGGCGTCGTTCCAGCGATGTTGGGCGAGACCTTCGTAAACGGGTTGCAGCGTAACCGACATCATGGCGAGGCGGACCAGTTGGGAGATCAGATAGGGCTGGTCGCGGAGGCCATCCGCCAGGCGCAAGGAGAGTTTGAAATCATCCAAAGCCGCCTGACTTTGGCCGTTGGCAAGTTCGGCCAGCGTCCGCAGTCCCAACGCTTGGTTGCATCGCTTTTCCATGGTGAACCATGGCAATGCGCCTTGCACCGCATCGAATCCCTGGTCGTAATCGAGCGGCAGGCGAGCCTGGGGCCGGCGGGCGGCCTGGCGCAACTCTTCGATGGCCGGGTCCCAGGGGCTTAAGGCCAGCAGGACGTCGGCGGCCGGGGTTTGCGGTTGCGCGGCGATGGGAAAGCCGTTGGTTTTGCCCCCGGGCGTGGCGTTGCAGGCCCGGAAATAGGTCTGCCATTCCGTCAAATCGGTCAGCCGGGTCTCTTGCCAACTGCCGGTGTGCTCGGGCCAGATTTTGGAGTCACCGCGATAGAGGTTGAAATTCATGCCAGGCGAATCCGAAGCCAGAAGATGGGCGAAAACCGGGGCGGCGAAGAAATTTTGGTCGTCCGGCACGGACGGGGGAATCGCATAGGCCAGGTCCAGATGGTCGCCGCGGGCTTCGGCGGCGTGTCGGAAAGCCTCCCAGTCGTGGCGTCCACGCCAGTTTTCTTCGGTGACCAAGGCCGCCGCGAGGGTGGCGAGCACGAGGAGGCCTAGGAGGCCCCAGCGTAGCGCGCGCCAGTACCATTTGGATTTCTGCTGTTCATTCATAATTAAACGAGGGCGGTTTCGCCGTTTTCAGTGCGCGGCCTGGGCGCCGTGTTGCGGGGGCGATCGGTGTCCGCCGGCGCGGCGCGGTCGGTGAGCAATTCATTCAGCCAGCGCTGCTGGGCCTGCCAGCTCATCATGACCGGCTGGGGGCGCGCCAGCCGGCCGGTGACGCTGCTGACGGGGTCGCGCTGGGAAAGGTTGATGACAAGGAGCAACACCCAGACGGCGGCCAGAGCCGTCCAGGTGCGGCGGGCGGGCAGGACCAATTCGCGCCAGGGAGCGGTGAGCAGGCGGAGGCACGCGGCGACGAGGTTTGCCAGCCAAGCCCCGCCTGGGGTTGGGCGGCTCAAATCATTCACCACGGCGTGGCGGATGGCGTCGAGTTGGGGAGCGGCGGCGCGATGGCGGGCCAGCAGAATTTCACGCGGCGTTTTCATTGTCAGCCTCCAGTAATTTGCGCAGAGCCTTCTTGGCGTAATAGAGCCGGGATTTGACGGTGCCCAGGCGGGTCTCGGTGACGCGGGCGATGTCCGCGAGTGAAAAGTCCTCAAGGAAATGCAGCAGGAGGACGGCGCGGTGGGACGGCGGCAATTGGGCGAGCCGGTTCATAAATGCAGCCTCCTGTTCGCGGCGGATGAGCAATTCGTCCGGGCCGTCATCCAAGGCGTCCGGTGCTTCGGGGACCTCGTCGAAGAGGATTTCGGCGGGTTTGCGGGCGTGCTGGACGCATTTTTGGTGGGCGATGGCAAAGAGCCAGCTCCCAAATTTGTCGTCCTCGCGCAGACTGGCGAGATGGCGGACGGCCGCGAGGAAGGTATCCTGGACGACGTCGCGGCCAGCCTGCTCGTCACGGAGAAGTTCAAAGGCAAAGACATAAATTGGCAATTGGTATCGCCGGAAGAGGGCGTTCCAAGCCGCTGGGTCACCGGCGCGGGCCTGGGCCACTGGCAATTGTTCAAGTGCGGACACTTCCGGCATGTTCAAGGAGAGGAATGCGCAAGGCGAGAAAAGGTTCAATGAGAAATCGGCGCCGGGAGCATTTCGCCCCATTCCATATCTATTGAGTGCGGAGGCCGCCCCGCTATACTGGAGGCTTGAACGCATACGAATTATTGGAACGGGTGCGGCAGCGCGGCCCCGTGGTGCAGCATCTGACGAACTGGGTGACGGTCTATGATTGTGCCCAGATTGTGAAAACCCTGGGCGCGTCACCGGTCATGGCGCATGCGCCGGAAGAGGCGGAGGACATGGCACGGATCGCCTCCGCCTTGGTGCTGAATATCGGGACGCTGACGGTGGACTTTGTGGCGGCGATGAAGGTGGCCGCGCGGGCGGCCAACGAAAGAGGCATCCCGGTGGTGCTGGACGTTTGCGGCGCGGGCGCCTCGTCCCTGCGCGACGCCAAGGTGTGCGAGTTGCTGGAGCAAACGCGGATCGCGGTTATCAAGGGCAACGCGTCGGAAATCGCGCGGGTCAGCGGCGAGAACGTGCGCACGCAGGGCGTGGACAGCACGCCGGTGGCCGCCGATCTGCGGAAGTTGGCGCAAGGGCTGGCGGCGCGGCGCCAGGCCACGGTGGTCGTCACCGGCCCGGTGGATGTGGTGGCGGATGCCACCGGCGTGACGCTGGTGAAAAACGGCGACCCCATGATGGCGCGCGTGGTGGGCACGGGTTGCATGGCCGCGTCGGTCATCGGTGCTTTTGTGGCTGTGGAACCGGATCACCGCCGCGCGGCGGCGGCCGGTCTGGCGTGCTACGAGGTGGCGGCGGAACTGGCCGTGCCAAAATCGTCCGGACCGGCTTCGTTCAAGCAGGCGCTGGTGGATTGTCTTTATCAACTGGACCGGCCGACGGTCGAACGGTTGCAACGCATCGAATGAAAAACTTTCAGGGCTATTATTTCATCACCGACGCGTCGTTGAGCTGCGCCGGCAATTTCAGCGATGTCCAAAGCGCGGTCGGGGCCGGCGTCGCCGCCGTGCAATACCGATGCAAGGCGGCCGCTTCCGCGGCGCTGTATGCCGAGGCGGCGGCGTTAAAGGCGGTCTGTTGCGGACCGCTGTTCATCGTCAACGACCGGGTGGACATTGCCCTGGCGGTGAACGCCGACGGGGTTCATCTGGGGCAGGATGACCTGCCGCCGCAGGTGGCGCGCAGTTTGTTGGGGCCGCGCAAGATCATCGGCCTGACGGTGCATTCGGTGGCGGAAGCGCGGCGGGCCGGGGCGCTGGGGGCGGATTATTTGGGCGTCTCGCCGATTTTCGCAACGCAGACGAAACCGGACGCGGGACCGGCGGCGGGCATCGAGCTGATCCGGCAGATCAAGGCGGCGGTCAAGTTGCCGGTCGTGGCCATCGGCGGGATTCACCTGGGCAACGCGCCGGAAGTGGTGCGCGCGGGAGCGGATTGCCTGTGCGCCATATCGGCGGTCATCACCCGGCCGGACGTGGCTGGGGAGATCGGGAAGTTTCAGAGCTTATTCCGGTGACCGCCAAGCGGTGCGTGGTGATTGCGCGGGGCGTCAGGGAGCGCGTCTCCCTATTTACACGGTGCCGAGGCAGCCTTCAGCGGCGGCGGCGGCCAGGAAGGTTTTGAGCGCCAGCACCCGCGGTTCGGCGAGCCGGCGGGCGGCGGGCAGACGCAACTGGCCGGGGAGGACGGCCAGATTTTTCCGCAAGGCGCGCAAGGCGTCGGGAAAGACCTGGAAGCGCGTGTCGCGGCCCACCTTGCTGACCGTGCGCAAGATGCCGGCGGCCCCGAGTTGCTCCAGAATGTCGGCGTCGCGCACGAGGAGGCCTTCCAGCGTGGCGGGGTTGCCGGCGGGCAGGTGGGTGCGGATGACTTCTACGACGGCGGGGATTTTCGCGGGGGGAAAGCCGAGATCCGGCAGCAACGCGGGAACGCGCTCGATGGCGTAGGCCACCGAGTCCCAGCGGGCGAGGGCGGTCAAATCCTCGGGGCGATGGCCGATGAAGACGCCGAGGTCGTGCATCCAGGCGGCGGCGAAGACGACATCGTCGTCGTAGATTTGGCCGGCGCCGAGCTGGCGGGTGAGGGCGTGGAGGCGGGCTTGGTGGCTGAACTTGTCCACGGGCCGGGCCTGCTGGCGGAGATAATCCACAATGGCGGAGCGGAAATCCGTTGTTGTCATCGTTTGAGTTTGGGGGGCGGCGGGGCAAATGCCAACCGGAGAATGCCGGGGGGTGCGAAACCGGCTGTGGCCGGAAATGGCCACAGGCGGCGGGGCGCGGGAGGGCTAGACAAGCGGGCCGGACAATTTTAGATTCTCCAGATGACGAAACCGACTTTGCTCGTTCTCGCCGCCGGCATGGGCAGCCGTTACGGCGGATTGAAACAGATTGACCCCGTGGGCCCGGCGGGAGAGACAATTATTGATTATTCGATTTACGACGCCATGCGCGCCGGCTTTGGCAAGCTGGTGTTTGTGATCCGGCACGACATCGAACAGCAGTTCCGCGAAATCGTGGGCTCGCGCTTCGAGAAGCGGATTGCGGTGGAATACGTGTTCCAGGAACTGGACAAGCTGCCGGCGGGGCATTCGCTGCCGGCGGGGCGCACCAAGCCGTGGGGCACCACGCACGCCATCCTGATGGCCGAGCCGGTCATCAAGGAGCCGTTCGCGGCGATCAACGCCGATGATTTTTACGGCAAGAGCGCGTACTCGGTGCTGGCCAAGCATCTGACTTCCGGCACGCCGGATTATGCGATGGTGGGATTTGTGCTCAAGAACACTCTGTCGGCCAACGGTTCGGTGGCCCGGGGTGTGTCCCAGACCGATGCAAACCATTACCTGACGTCCATCGTGGAGATGATGAAGATCGAGCGGGACGGCAAGGGGGCCAAGAACACGGACGCCGAGGGCAAGGTGACCAAGCTGACGGGCAAGGAAGCGGTCTCGATGAACTTCTGGGGTTTCACGCCGGCATTGTTCCCGCAGATCAATGTAATATTCGAGAACTTCCTGAAGAAGAGCGGTGGCGAGCAAAAGTCGGAGTGCTACATTCCCCTTACGGTGGGGGAACTGGTGACGAGCGGCCAGGCCAAGGTGAAGGTGCTGCGCTCGCCGGACTCGTGGTTTGGCGTGACCTACCGGGAAGATCGTCCCCAAGTGGTCGAGAGCATCCGCAAGCTGATTGCCAAGGGCGAATACCCGGAGAAGCTCTGGGCGTAAGCCCTTGCAAAATCCGCCGCCTTCGGGCGGCGGCTTGGCATTGTGGCGAACCCAGTTTCATTTTACGCGGCGAAAATCGCTTCCGGGGACGAGCCGTCCCCGCCCCAACGCCAGACCAAGGGCGAAGCGCCGCGAGGGGTTCAATTGCCGCGGCGGATGATGCTGTCGCGCTGGGCCCAGTCGGGATTTTTGTCAGGGAAATCGAGGTTGTAGTTGAGACCGCGGCTTTCCGGGCGCATGAGGGCGCAGCGGACGATGAGTTCGGCGACGGTGGCGATGTTGCGAAGTTCGAGGAGGTCGGCGGTGACGGTGAAATTCCAGTAATAATCGCGGATTTCCTCCTGGAGGTTGGCAAGGCGTTTCTGGGCGCGCTGCAGGCGCTTGTTGGTGCGCACGATGCCCACGTAATCCCACATGAGGCGGCGGATCTCATCCCAATTGTGGGAGACCACGACCAGTTCGTCGGCGTTGGTGGCGTTGCCGGACTGCCAGAGGGGGATGGCGATGTTATCAATGTCGGCGGGGTGGGTGGCGATGGCTTTTTGGGCGGCGCGGTGGGCGCAGACCAGGGCTTCGAGGAGCGAATTGCTGGCGAGGCGGTTGGCGCCGTGCAGGCCGGTGCAGGCGGCCTCGCCCACGGCGTAAAGGCCGGCGATGTCGGTCTGGCCGTCCACGTCGGTGAGCACGCCGCCGCACTGGTAGTGGGCGGCGGGCACGACGGGGATGGATTCCTTGGTGATGTCAATGCCGTAGCTGAGGCAGGTCTGGTAGATGTTGGGAAAGCGGTTGATGATGAAGCGGGCGGGCCGGTGGGTGATGTCCAGCCAGACGTGTCCGGCGCCGGACTTTTTCATCTCGGTGTCAATGGCGCGGGCCACGATGTCGCGCGGCGCGAGTGATTTCAGCGGGTGGTAGGCGTCCATGAATTCCTGGCCGTCGATCGTTTTGAGCACGGCGCCTTCACCCCGCACGGCTTCGCTGATGAGGAAGGATTTGGCCTTGGGATGATAGAGGCAGGTGGGGTGGAACTGGACGAATTCCATGTTGGCGATGGTGGCGCCGGCGCGATAAGCCATGGCGATGCCGTCGCCGGTGGCGATGTCGGGGTTGGTGGAGTAGAGGTAAACCTTGCCGCAGCCGCCGGTGGCCAGGAGCGTGGCCGGGGCGGTAAAAGTCCAGACCCGGTTGGCGTTTTTATCGAAGACATAGGCGCCCAGGCAACGGTTGGGGCCCACGTAGCCGAGCTTCTGGCTGGTGATGAGGTCAATGGCGATGTGGTTCTCGAAGATCTCGATGTTGGGCCGGCGGGAAACGGCGTCCAGCAGGGCGCGCTCGATTTCGCGGCCGGTGATGTCCTTGGCGTGGAGAATGCGACGCTTGGAATGGCCGCCTTCGCGGCCAAGATCCAGCTCGCGTCCGCCGTCCTCGCCGGGCGTTTCCCGTTCGGTGAACTGCATGCCGAGCTGGATCAATTCAGCGATGCGGGCGGGGCCTTCCTCGACGATGGTGCGGACGACGCTTTCCTTGCAGAGGCCGGCGCCGGCGGTGAGGGTGTCGCGGACGTGGAGCTCAAAGGAATCTTCCTTGCTGGTGACGGAGGCGATGCCGCCTTGGGCGTAATTGGTGTTGGATTCGGCGCGGTCTTTCTTGGTGACGATGGCGACGCGCTGGGAGGGCGCAACCTTGAGGGCAAAAGTCAGTCCAGCGATGCCGCTGCCGAGGATCAAGTAATCGAATTGTTTCACTCGTGGAAGAAATTAGCGCAAAGCAGCCGGGAGGCAAAGGGCCAAAGGGAAGCCGGGCCTGAAACCACCCGCGCGGTCGGCAAAAAGGGAGAAGAATTGCGCAAAATGTGATTCAAGCGGGGAGCGGTTTGCGCCGATACACGAATCATGGTGTCGCTAGCTAAGAAACTTCCCTTTGTAGTGTTTCAAATCCGCGAGGGACTTTACGCGGTGGGCTCGGAATATGTGCGGGAGATCGTGTCCCTGCCGCGGGTGACGGAGGTGCCGGGGGTGCCGCCGGAGGTGCGCGGCGTGATTAATCTGCGGGGAAACGTGATGCAATTAATTGATCTGCGGATGAAGCTGGGGCTGCCTTCCGCCAAGGCGGAGCTGGACGGGCTGGTTCAACTGCTGCGCGACCGGGAGAAGGACCACAAGAACTGGCTGACGGAACTGGAGTCGTGCGTGCGGGAACACCGGCCGTTCAAGCTGGCGCGGGACCCGCACGCGTGCAAGTTCGGCCAGTGGTATGATGGGTTTCAGACGGATCACAGCTTGTTGCGGATGGCGCTCAAGAAGATGGACGAGCCGCACCGGATGATCCACGCCACGGCTGACGAAGCGCTGCAACAGGCGGAAAAGGGCGACGAGGCGGGCGCCCTGGCGTTGCTGAGTGCGCGCCGGCAAGGGGAGCTGGCGAAGCTGGCGAAGCTGTTTGAGGAAACGCGGCAGTTGATTTGTGAGCACCAGCGGGAGCTGGCGGTGGTGCTGGGCGCGGGGGACGAGCGGCTGGCCATCAGCATTGATCGCATCGAATCGGTGGAGCGTATCCCGGAGGAAAATATTGAATCGCTGCCGGCCGCGATGGCCGGGGGCAGTGACCGCCGCTGGCGGATCGCCAAACGGAACAAGACCAACCAGACGATTCTGCTTTTGAATGAGGCGGAGTGGTTTGATGGCAAGAGTCCCCTGCCCCAGGGCCGGCAATAACGCCGGGCTGGTCGGGCCAGCGCGGGACTTTTCCTAATGGCGTTCCGGCGGCAGCTTCCGGGCGATCCCGGTTGGCTTCGGGCACGCGCCGGACTAAGCTGGGCCGACACGATGAAATCCGCCGCCAAATTTTCCGTGGTGCTCGTCACCGCGCCCGATTTAAAAACGGCGCGGGCGCTGGCGCGGGCCGCTTTGCGGGCCCGGCTCATCGCCTGCGCGAACCTGGTCCCGCGGCTGGAATCGCATTACTGGTGGCAGGGCAAGGTGGAATCATCGGCGGAGGTGTTGCTGATCCTGAAAACGCCGCGCGCGCGGGTGGCGGCGCTGGAAAAGCTGATTCTGGCGCAGCATCCCTATGACACGCCGGAGTTTCTGGCGCTGCCCTTGAGCGCGGGCAGCGGAAAATACCTGGACTGGCTGACCGCCAGTGCACGGGATTGAGCCTATGCGAACTGTAGCGCCGCTTGCATTAAAAATTAGATGAGCTATAGTGCGCCCGATGAAATTTGCGGCTGCCATCCTGGTTTTTGCGCTATTCGCCTTCTTTATCAGTTGGGGGGTCATCGAACTGCTCAAGGGCAGCCCGTGGCTCTTGCTGGCGTCGCTGGCCGTTTTTTTGGGCTCCTTCGTCAAGTACGGATGTCTTTCGCATTGAGCCGAGGTGAGGGGGGCGCGCCGATTCATCGCTTGTCACGCCCCTTTCCGGCGCTTTAACCTGTCGTTATGGCTTGGTTTACTGACCGACACTGTTTTTTGCTGGCCGTGACGTTTTATGGGTTGAGCACCATCTACTCGGTTTTCCTGTGGCGCAAGGGCTTTCGGCGCGATGATTGGGTGGTGTACGGCCTGCTCGCCATCGGCGTGGCCCTGCATACACTGGCCATGACCAAGCGCGGGCTTACGTTTCATAGCTGCCCGGTCAACAATCTCTACGAGGCGACAACCTTTCTGCTCTGGGCGCTGGGGCTGGCCAGCCTGGTTTATTCGCTGTTGCCGCGGTTAAAGTTTCTGGGCGCCTTCACGTCGCCGCTGCTGTTTGCGGTGGGAGTGTTTGCGCTGATGCCGGCGCTGGATCCGCCGCCGGGGCCGCGGCCGGAGTTCTCCGGCGCTCTGCGCAGCCTGCACGCGGCCACGATTTTGCAGGCCTACGGCGCGTTCGGCCTGGGGGCGGTGGCGGCGGCGATGTTCCTGATGCAGCAGCATGATTTGAAGATGCACAAGCTGCGCGCGCTGCTGTCGCTTCTGCCGTCCATGCAGCGGCTCGAACTGGTCACCACGCGGCTGGTCATGGTGGGATTCGCCCTGTTGACCGTGGGGCTGGCCGTGGGGAGCCAGTTGCCGCGCAAGGAAGGCGTCTCCTTTTTTGCGGACACCAAGGTGCTCTGGTCCGCGCTGCTGTGGCTGGTTTATCTCGAGGCGCTGGTGGCGCATAAATTCTTCGGGCGCTCGGCCCGGCGTTTCGCCGTGGTGGTCATCATCGCCTTTGTGTTCCTGCTGCTGACGTTCGGATTGACGAACCGGTTTTCCCCGCTGCACCAGAATCCCCCGACCACGACCAACGGCCTGGTGACGACGTCGTGGACGTGCCGCGTGCCGGCCGCACCTTTTTCCCGATGAGCATCGTCGTTGTCGGCCTGAGCCACCATACGGCGCCCGTGGAATTGCGGGAGCGCTTCGCCTTTGCCGAGGCGCAGGTGCCGGCCGCGCTGCAGCAGTTGCGCGCGGCGGGCATCGCCACCGAAGGCGTGGTGCTCTCCACCTGCAACCGCGTGGAGATCTACGCGGCCACGCCGCTCGCCGCGGAAAACGCCTGCGCGGAGCTGAGAAAGTTCCTGGTGGCGCGCAACGGATACGCGGGCGCGCTTGGCGATGAGCTGTATGCCCTGGCAGAGCCGCAGAGCCTCCAGCACTTGTTCAAGGTGGCCTCCGGGCTGGATTCCATGGTCATCGGCGAGACGGAGATTTTCGGGCAGCTCAAGAAGGCCTACGAGCTGGCCTTCACGCACCAGCAGACGGGGGCGCTGTTGAACCGGGCGTTCCAGCGGGCGTTCAACGTGGCCAAGCACCTTCGCACCGAAACCCGGATCCAGCGCGGGAGCGTGTCGGTGATGTCGGCCGCGGTGGAACTGGCGGAAAAGATCTTCACGGCGCTGGCGGAGCACGAGGTGCTGGTGATTGGCGCCGGGGAAACCAGCGAGAAGACGGCGCGGGCGCTGCAATCGCGCGGCGTCCAGCGGATCACCGTCACCAACCGTTCGCCGGAGCGGGCCGAGGCGCTGGCGGCGGCCCTGGGGGCGCGCACCGTGCCGTTTGCGGAATGGCCGGAGGCGTTCGAGCACATAGACATCGCCATCAGCAGCACCGCCGCGCCGCAGCCCATCCTGGACCGCGCGCGGCTGGAGCCCCTGATGAAGCGCCGCAAGCACCGGCCGCTGCTGCTGATTGATATTGCCGTCCCCCGGGACATTGATCCCGCCGTGACCACGCTGGCCAACGTCTATCTCTACAACGTGGACGACCTGCAGGGAATTGCCGACGAGTATCTCAGACTGCGCCTGGAGGAAGTGGCTCGCTGCGAAAAAATCATCGCCGAGAAGGTGGCGGCGCTGCTGGAGGCGGCTAAATACCGAACGGCGGACCGGAACCCTTCAAGCCTTTAACCGCAGAGGGCGGAGACGCGGAGCCAGGGTTGACCGGCGGAACGCGGAAGATTTCCTACGTAGCGGCGAACTGGCGTTCGCCGCCATCTGAAAAAATGAGCCAGCCGCCTGGATTGTTTTTGGCGCAGGCATGGCTCAAGGCGGTGTGGAACGACCGTTATCTCTCGATTGGGACGGGGTGAAATTCGCATTGATCCAACCCCGTTGGGCCGTCTCCCATCAGGCAGAAACGACAAAATACCGCAATACCACGCCCCCGGTCATGAGGGTATTGTAATGATGGGATTTGGGTGTATTATAATACATTGGATGATGCCACCTGCTCGTAATCAATCAACAGGAACATTTATGAAAAAATACCTGCCTGCACTGGCGGCCGCACTTTTGCTCATTGCCATCTCCCCAGCCGGGGCGATTCCCATATA
>CAZHIM010000064.1:0-27742 GCA_964532525.1 uncultured Bifidobacteriaceae bacterium | reverse complement strand
TCGGCGGTGGCGTGATATTTATCCCGCGCATAGGCGTAGTAAACCAGAAAGTTCCCGGAGCCGCGGGCAATGGCGGCCTGCAAATGCTGGAGGGCGGCGTCCGTTTGGCCGCGCCGCGCCGCGAGCAATCCCAACCCTTCCTCGGGCAGCGGACTCGTCGGAGCCAGTTCGCGGGCTCTTACAAAATAGGGTTCCGCATCATCGAGCCGGCCAATCTCCATCAGTTCGTTGCCGAGCCGGAAGGAAACTTCGGCCGGCGGCACGGGGCGTACTTTGGACGGGATGGGGGCGGAAAGATTGGTGGAGACCAACAAATTTATGGGCCGGAATTGGCCGCGGAGCAAGTACCGATGCAATTGCGCCTGCATGGCTGGCAGCGAGGTCTGCAGGGCATTGGTGAACGCGTCCGGGACACGCTGGCCCTGGCGGAGCAAGGTGGTGAATTGGCCAAACCGGCTGAGGTAGCCCGGAATGTCGCCGGCCATCAGAAACTGCGTGAGGAGCCAGGATTCGGCGTAGAACGTGCCCTGCCGCTGCTGCTCGTTGTAGGCCGGGGAATCTTCCTTGACGGAAAACAATTCGGCCAGGGGCATCAGCGGCTGTTCGGTTAATACGCGCAAATGATGTGGAATGGGGGCGCCGATTTGAGCGTAACGGCCCGAGGTTTGAAACGTGGAATACATCTCGGCCATGCCTTCCTTCAACCATAGCGGCCAAACGGTGTCGTTGCGCCGGAACAGGAAATGCGTGTATTCATGAAAAATAACGTCGAGATTCAGGGGATAACCGTGCTCTGGCAGGGAAAGCACGATCATATTTTCATCGAGGCCATGGTGGAAATATGCCGAGATGTTGGCGGGCTGGCCGTTGTAGATGGGCAGGAATGGCCCCATGGTTTGGTGGTCGGGAAAGACCATCACCACGATGGGCGGGGCGGCCACGGCTTGGGCGCCGGCGAGTTGGGCGTAGGCGCTGGAGAATTGTTCGAGCCGGGCCACCAGCCCGTAAACATTGCCACGGGGCCCGCAGCTATAGAAGTTGAAATGGGCGGTGCTGACTTCCACCCATGGTTTTTGCGCCAGCGTCACATCGGCCGCGAGACCGGTAAAGGAGCAGGCGACCACTTGCAGGAACAGGGCCAAAAAAAACTTTTGCCGACGGGTCATCGCGTTTTGGCACTGTAATGGATGAGGCGGGAATTGTCACGGGGAGGCGGTCAAAAATGCTAAATGCTGAAGGCGGAAGGCTAAAAAATCACGGAAGACATCGCGCGTCATTTCCCCATTTCAGCTTCAGCATTTATCCTCTTGGCATTTCTAGACAGCGGCGGCGAGGGAGCAGCCGGCGATGAAGCCGGTGGTCCAGGCGGCTTGAAAATTAAAGCCGCCCGTCAGGCCGTCTATGTCCAGCAGTTCGCCGGCGAAGAAGAGGTGGGGGCAGAGTTTGCTTTCCATGGTTTTGAAGTTCACCTCGTTCAACGTCACGCCGCCGCAGGTGACGAATTCGTCCTTGTTCAGGCTCTTGCCGGTGACTGGGAAAGCGGTGCGGGTCAATTGGCGGGCCAGGGCCAGGGACTGGGGGCGGCCGAGACCTGCCCAGCGGGTGTCGCGGGGCAGGCCGGCGGCGAGCACGAGCTGCTCCCATAGCCGCACGGGAAGGGAGAACAGCGGGACGTTGACGACGAGGCGGGCGCCGTCCGATTGGCGGCGGACCTGAAATTCGGCGGTGATTTGTTCGGCGGCGAGGTCAGGCACCCAATTGACTTCGAGCGGGAACTGGTAGTTCAAGGCCTGGAGCGAGCGGGCGCCCCAGGCGGAGATTTTCAAGATGGCCGGGCCGCTGAGGCCCCAATGGGTGATGAGGAGCGGGCCGCGCTCGCGCAGTTTGACGGCGGGAACGGCGACTTCGGCGGGCGTGGAAACGCCGGCGAGGCTGCGGAGCCAGGGGGATTCGATCTGGAACGTGAACAAAGATGGCACGGGCGGCAGCAGCGAATGGCCGAGGCGCACAGCGAGTTGCCCGCCAGCTTCGGTGCGGCAGCCGCCGGTGGCGAGGAGCAAACGGTCGCACGGCAGGCTTTCGCGGGCCGGGCCGGATTTGGCGGCGAGGGTGACGGTGAACGTGCCGTCCGGATTTCGTGCGGCAGACTCCACCGCGCAGTCTGGACGCAGGCTGACGCCGGCTTGGCGGGCGGCAGTGAGGAGGCAATCCACGATGGTCTGGGAGGAATCGGTGACGGGGAACATCCGGCCGTCGGCTTCGGTCTTTAAGGTCACGCCGCGCTCCGCGAACCAGGTGCGGGTGTCTTGGGCGGAGAACTGATGAAACGGTCCGAGTAGGGCGGGGCCGCCGCGGGGGTAGCGGCGGGCGAATTCGCGGGGATCGAGATCGGTGTGGGTGACGTTGCAGCGGCCGCCGCCGGAGATGCGGACTTTGTCGAGAAAGCGGGAGGTTTTTTCGAGGATAGTGACGGAGGCGCCGTGTTCCGCCGCGGTGATGGCGGCGAAGAACCCGGCGGCCCCGCCGCCGATCACAATGATCCGGGGTGAACGCACGCGCGGAGCATGGCAGAACCCGGGGCCGGGACGAAGCCAATATAGCGCGCAGGGGCGCGGGCGGAAAAGAGGATGGAGGATGGGCCAACACGGGCCGACACGGACGAACACAGAAAGCTTTTGGCTAAATCGTTCTGGCTACGGTTGGTCGGCGGGGAAGGTCTGGACGAAGGTGGCGAGGGCCTCGATTTCGGCGGGGGACAGTTTATCGCGGAAGGCGGGCATGACGCGGGGGCCGGTGCGGATGGCGCTGACGATTTCGGCGTGCAAGGTTTCGGTTTTCCAGAAGACGTCCGTGAAATCTTGCGCGCCGAGGACGCGTCCGTGAAGCGTTTTGGCCCGGCCATCGCGGCCATGGCAGACGGCGCAGTTTTCAATGAACAGGGCGCGGGCGTCCAATTGGTCCACCGGGTAGGTGGCTTCGGCGCGGGCGATTTTGCCCGGGGAGACGCAGCCGGCGGCCAAGGCGGTGAGCGCGGCAGCCAGCGCAACGAGAACCGGTGTGCGGGTTTGCTTCGATTTCATGTTGGCAGCTTAATCAAATCCGCGCGCATGGCAAACCAGCAATCGCTTGGAATGAAGGGGCCTAAAGGAGGGATATTAACGATAAAAAACCCTTGACGGCGGGCGAGGAAACGGTAAAGAATCGGCCGTTGGGGAAACATTGTTTACAAGAATAATCAACATGAGGTTTGAGCCATTGGGAAAGTAGTTTGGCGGCGCGACTGGAGTCCAGTCGGGCCGTTTTTTGCTTTTGGTTCACCTCGCAAATCAGGAAAGTTATGGCGAGTGGCAAAGTGAAGTGGTTCAATAACAAGAAGGGGTTTGGCTTCATAGCCCAGGAATCCGGGCAGGATGTCTTTGTGCATCACACCTCGATTCTCGGAGGTGGCTACCGAACGCTAAACGAAGGTGAAGTCGTGACGTTCGAAGCCGTACCCAGCGAACGCGGACTGAAGGCCTTGAACGTCCAGCGTTCCGAGCCAGCGCCTGTCCAAGCGCCGCCCCCGCAGTAGAATTCATTCGCGTCTGTCGCGGGCTTGGTTAAATTCAAGCCATGATAGAAGAGCGGGCGGCTCCGATCCGGAGCCTTTATATCCATGTGCCTTTTTGCGCGCAGAAATGCGAGTACTGCGCCTTTTACTCGGAAGCATCCTCGGGCGAGTTGATCAATCGCTACGTGGAGGCGCTGGTGCGGGAGCTGGAGCTGGTGGCGGCGGAGCTGAAGCCGCGGACGATCTTCTTTGGCGGCGGGACGCCGTCGCTGCTGAACCTGCGGCAGTGGGAGACGATTTTGCGGGCGATGGAGAAGCTGAAACTGCTGGGGGCGGAAGAATTCACCATTGAAAGCAATCCGGCGACGGTATCGGCCGACAAGTGCAAGCTGCTGCGGGACTATGGGGTGAACCGGGTTTCCATGGGGGTGCAATCCCTGGACGAAAAGCTGCTGGACCGGCTGGGGCGGATTCATTCGCGGGCGATGGTGTTCAAGTCGTTCGACATTCTGCGCGGGGCCGGTTTTGACAATGTGAATCTGGACCTGATGTTTGCCATTCCGACGCAGACCATGGAGATGTGGCGGGACACGTTGAAGGAGGCGATGGCGATGCAGAGCGAACATCTGTCGAGCTACGAGGTGATTTACGAGGATGACACGCCGCTGTTCCAGCAATTGCAGGCCGGGGAATTTTCCGTGAATGAGGATCTGGCATGCGAGATGTATGACGAGCTGATTGCCACGGCGACGCGGGCGGGGTTCCGGCAGTATGAAATCGCCAATTTCGCGCGGGACGCGAGAGCGGGCAGCAGCGCCGGCGAGGCGGCGAGTGAAGCGGCGGTGCCGGCGCTGGCATGCCAGCACAACGTGAATTACTGGCGCGGCGGGTCGTTTTACGGTTTGGGTCCGAGCGCCACGAGCTACGTGCGGGGCGTGCGGACGAAGAACTGGGCGAACACGCCGCTTTATTGCGAGCAACTGGAGAAGGGCCGGCGGGCGATTGAATCCACGGAAGAGCTGTCGCCGCTGCGGCGGGCGGGGGAGATTGCGGCGTTTGGGTTGCGGATGAACGCGGGGTGGCCGTTTGAAGAGTTCCGGCGGACGACGCAGTTTGACCTGCGGCGGGAATGGAACGGGGAGATGCAGCAATTGGCAGGGCGCGGCTGGGCGGAGATTTCGGGCGAAGGATTTCGGCTGACGCGGCAAGGGCTGCGGTTTGCGGATGCGGCGGCGGAGATGTTTTTGCGGTGAATGGGGGTGGGCGCGCTGACGGGCGGTTTTAGAGCGGAAAAACCACCGAATTAATCAGGTTGACGCTCGCCCTTTCCATGAACCTGAAAACAATGTCAGTATAAAGAAGCTCGCCCCGGCCCTCTCCATGAATCCTCGTTTCGAATTTAAAGCTTTGAAAGACTGGAAACACCTTGGACTAAGTAGTTTAACGCTTACCCTCACCCCGGCCCTCTCCCCCGGGGAGAGGGGGAATTCGTTTCCGCGAATCGGCGATGTGTTTGCGCCGGATCCACGACGGTTCAGGACTTTAATGCGCGAAATGGTTCGGGGAATTCTCATCCTGACCTTCTCCCCCGGAGAAATGGAACACCGACGGGGCGTTTGGGTTACGCGAGCGGTTGGCGCGCGACTCCAGCGTCGTTGGTTGTCAGGCCGCCAAGGGGAGGCGGACGATGAATTTGGCGCCACTTTTTTCCACGGAAGAAGCTTCGATGGTACCACCATGCGCCTGGACGATGGCTTGGCAAATGGCCAGGCCGAGGCCGGAATTGCCGGCGCCGGTGCGGGACTTATCCGCGCGATAGAAGCGTTCAAACAGGTGGGGCAGATCGGCGGGGGCGATGCCGTTGCCGGTGTCGGAGATTTCCAAAACGGCCAAGCCGGCCTGGGTGGCGAGCCGCAGGTGCACCTCGCCATCCGTCCGGTTGAACTGGATGGCGTTGGTCAGGAGGTTGGTGACGACCTGGGCAAGGCGGGCGGGGTCGCCAGTGACGGAGACGGGCTGGAGATCGGAAAGGAGTTTCACGCGCCGCTCGGCGGCCAGGGGTTGGACCATCTCCAAGCAATCGGCGGCGGTTTGGGCGAGGTTCAACGTCCGGCGCTGGAGGACTTCCTGGCCGGCGTCGAAGCGGGCGAGTTCGAGGAGTGATTCAATGAGGCGGCGCATACGCTGGGCGGCGCGCTGGCAGGCTTCGACGGTTTGCTTGTAGGCGGCGGCATCGCGCTCGCGGGCGAGGGCGGTCTGGGTTTGGGCGAGGATGACGGAAACGGGCGTGCGCAGCTCGTGGGCGGCATCGGCGGCGAATTGTTTTTGCTGGGCGAAGGCGGTGTCCAAGCGGGCGAAGGTGGAATTCAGGACGGCGGCGAGCTGGCCGAGTTCACTTTCGGTTTCGGCGGCGTTGATGCGCTGGGACAGGTCGCCGGCGGAGATTTTGGCGGCGGTGGAGCTGATTTCGGAAATGGGCCGCAGGGCGCGGCCCACGAGCCACCAACCGCCCGCGAGGCCCACGAGGAGAATCAGGCCGCCGATGGCGGTGAGATTGAGCGCAGTTTTGCGGAGCTCGGCCAACTCGGGTGCGAGAGAGCAGCCGACGAGAATGGCTTCGCCGGATGGACGGACATCCATGGTGAAATAATCCTGACCGACGATTTGCGGCTTGAAGGGGCGGGGACCGGGAGGGAGCGAAGTTTCCACGCGGCTGGCGCCCGATTTTATGACGGCGGCGGCGAAGGCCGGTTCATTGGTCGAGTGGGCGATTACCTGGTGGTCGAAAGTGGATTCGATCCGGAAGAAGAACCCATTGGGGTCGGTGGCGTCGAACAGATGGGCGGTCTCGAGCGGCAGATGGAAGGCGGGCGAGTGGCGGTTGTCTGGCGAGTGGCGGTCGTCCTGGAACGGCGGTTCCTGGTCGGGGGGCTCGTCCCGGTGCGGATGGTCGAAGAGCGGGGCGCCAGCTTCCATTCCCGGAGGGGGACGGTGCATGGCGATGCCCAGAATGCCGAGGCGGTGGTGCAGTTCGTCGTCAAGGCGGCGCATCTGCCGGCCGCGTTCGAGCTGGTAGGCGGTGACGCCGAAGCCGACGAGCACGGCCACGAGAATGAGCCCATACCAGAGTTGGAGGCGCCATTTGATGGATTGGGGAATCATGGGGGTGGGGTGTGGGCACGCCGCTTATTCGATGCAATAGCCGTGACCGCGGCGGGTGACGATGAGATCGGCGCCGAGCTTTTTGCGGACATTGGAGACGTGGACATCCAGCAAGTTGGACAGCGAGCTTTCGTTTTCGTCGAATAGGTGCTCGTAGAGCTGGGTGCGGGTGACGACGGCGCCGCGGTGCAGGGCGAGAAATTCGACGAGGGAATATTCACGAGCCGTGAGTTCGACGGGCTGGTTCCCGAGGGAGACGATGCGGGTGGCGGTGTCCACCCGGAGGCCGCCGATTTCGATGACATTGGTGGTTTTGTTGACGCCGCGGCGGATGATGGCGCGGAGGCGGGCGAAGAGCTCCTGCAGGTCAAAAGGTTTGACGAGGTAGTCGTCGGCGCCGCTGTCGAGGCCCTTCACGCGGTCGCGGGTCTGGTCACGGGCGGTGAGCATGAGGACGGGGGTGCTTTTGGTTTTGCGCAGGCGGCGCAGGATTTCCCAGCCATCCAAGCCGGGCAGCATGACGTCGAGGACGATGGCATCGTAGTCGGTGCCTTCGGCGTTGAAGAAGCCGTCGTCGCCATTGGCGGCGGTGTCCACGGCGTAGCCTTCCTCGCGCAAGGCTTGGGCGAGGCTGGCGAGGAGATCGGGCTCGTCTTCAACGATGAGAATTCTCATAGGCGGCGCAGGCAAGTGATAACACACCCGCAGGCTGGCGTCAGCTTCGCAGAGGGGACCTTAAGAGGAGATGAAGTCGCAGAACGCTTGTCTCGGGGGTGGCAGGTGATTAAGGTGGAGCGCATATGAGCGATGGCAATGCGTTTATCCGCGAAGATCCGTGGCGGATTTTCCGGATCATGGCGGAGTTTGTGGATTCCTTTCAAACGATGTCGCAGGTGGGGCCGGCGGTGACGATCTTCGGGTCGGCCAGGCTCAAAGCGAACGACCGGTACTATCGGGCGGCGGCGGACATTGCGAAAGGGCTGGCGAAGCACAACCTGGCGGTGGTTACGGGGGGCGGTCCGGGGATCATGGAGGCGGCGAACAAGGGGGCGGCGCAGGCGGGCGGGAAGTCAGTGGGGCTGAACATCGAGCTGCCGCACGAGCAGGCGGGGAACCGGTTTGCCAACGTGCCGATCCACTTTCACTATTTTTTCGCGCGGAAGGTGTGTTTTGTGAAGTACAGCCTGGGGTATGTGTACATGCCGGGCGGGTTTGGGACGCTGGACGAGCTGTTTGAGGTGCTGACGCTGGTGCAGACGCAGCGCATTCCGCAGTTTCCAATGATTTTATTCGGCACGGAACATTGGAAGGACCTGTTGGCGTGGATGAAGGCGCGGCTGCAGAAGGACAAACTGATCAGCCCGGGCGACTTGGACTTGCTGACGCTGACGGATGACGTGGACCAGGTGGTGGAAATCATCCGCGATTATGAGCGCCGGGTGGGGCCGCCGGGAGTCTTGCCGAAGGCGTTCGCGTAAGCGGAGGCCGGCCGTCGTGTGTGCGCATGCATCCGCTGATTCAAGAGATTCAAACGGCGCAGACGCCGGAGAGCCTGGTGGAGCAATTGGGCGGGGAACCGGGGCGGGTGCTCTTGCGGACGCTGCAGTTCGACTCATCGGCGGCGCGGTATTCGTTCGTGGCGGCGCGGCCGTTTCTCACCTTTCGCTCCCATGGCTCGCGCTGCGAAAGCGCGGCGGCGGGCGGCATCGCCGAAAGGCAATTTGGCAATCCGTGGCGGGTGCTGGAGGCGCTGCTGTCGCGTTTTGAACTGTTGGAGGAGCTTGACTGGCCGTTTCCGCTGGGCGGGGCCTTCGGGTATTGGGGCTACGAACTGAAGAACTTCACGGAACCGCGGTTGCCACGCCGGGCGGTGAATGATTTGGAACTGCCGGACTGCCACGTGGGTTTCTACGACAGCCTGGTGGCATTTGACCATCGGAGCGGGAAGGTGATGGTGATTTCGACGGGACTGGAACCGGACGGTTCGCGCAATGAGGCCAAGGCGGGGGAGCGGCTGGAGTTTTGGCGGGAACGATTATTAGCCGTGGACTCACGTCCACAGCCACAGGGGCGGGCGGAGTTTTGGCGGGAACGCTTGGGGGCGGAAGGCGGAAGCGGAGGGCCGACCATGGAGCCGGAATCGAACATTTCACGGAGGGACTTCATTTCCGCGGTGGAGCGGGCGCAGCAGTACATCCGGGCGGGCGACATTTACCAAGTGAACCTTTCGCACCGGCTGACCGTGGGGTGGAACGGGGGCGGCTGGGAGCTGTTCCAGCGGCTGGCGGCGGTTTCGCCGGCGCCGTTCGCAGCTTTTCTGGAGTGCGAAGGGGGCGGCACGGGGAGGTTTGAGGTGGCGTCGTCATCGCCGGAGCAATTTTTGCGGATGAGCGGGGGGCAGATCGTGACGCGGCCGATCAAGGGCACCCGGCCGCGGGGCGGGACGGCCACGGAGGACGCGCAATTGGCGTATGAATTGCAGACCAGCGCGAAGGAGCTGGCGGAGCTGGTGATGATCACCGACCTGTTGCGGAACGACCTGGGGAAGGTTTGCGAATATGGGTCGGTGCAGGTGCCGGAGCTGGCGCGGCTGGAGAAGTTCGCGCAGGTGCAGCATTTGGTTTCGACGGTGGAAGGGCGGCTGCGGGAGGGGTTGACGCACCTGGGGGCGTTTGCGTCGTGTTTTCCGGGCGGGAGCGTGACGGGGGCGCCGAAGATCCGGGCGATGGAGATCATTGACGAGCTGGAGCCGCTGGCGCGGGGGCCGTATTGCGGGGCGCTTGGCTACCTGGGGTTCAATCGCGAGAGCCAATTGAGCATTGTGATCCGCACGGCGATCTGCGAAGGCGGGCGGGCGCATTTCAACGTGGGCGCGGGGATCGTGGCGGATTCGCGCGCGGAGGCGGAATACGAGGAGACGCTGGCCAAGGCGCGCGGGTATGTGGGGGCGCTGCAGGCGGCTCAGAGGCGCTTCTCGTCGGCGTCAATGTAATCTACGAAAGTCTGGATATCGTCGCGGTGGGCGAGGCCGGACTCCTGCTTGCGCATTTTGAGGCGGGCGCAGGCGGTGGCATCGTCGGCCGGGGGACGGGTGCGGACGGTTTCCCAATGGGCGGCCTTTTCGGCCTCGGACCGTTTGACATTTTGGCGGACCCAGTCGCAGACCTGGCCATCGGTGAGGGAGTTTTTGACGACGGCGACGAACTGGTCATGGGTGAGGCCGGCGGCCTTGAGCCAGACGCCGTCGAAGCCCTTGCCGAAATTTTCGGTGTAATCGGAATGGAGCCGGCCGGCGAGGTGAAGGCGGATTTTATCAATGTACCGCGGGAGGTAATGCCAGCCGGCCATGGTTTCGCGGGGACTGCGGGGATAGATGATATCGCTCATGGGGCAAAGATGAGACGGCGGGGCGGGCATCGCAACGCAAAAATGGGGGGACGGTTTTCTTTGAAAAGGGGCGGCGGCTATTCCATGCTGGAACCATGAAACCATTTGAATTTGACGTGGCGGTGATCGGCGGCGGCAGCGGCGGTTATGCGGCGGCGCGGACGGCGGCGGGGGCCGGCTTGAAGACGGCGGTGATTGAAGGCGGCCAGGAGGTGGGCGGGCTGTGCATCCTGCGCGGGTGCATGCCGACGAAGGCGCTGCTGTACGCGGCGGAGGTGAAGCACCTGGCGGAGCACGCGGGAATCTGGGGCGTGCACGCGGGGAAGGTGGGCTTTGATTTCGCGCGGGTGATGGCGCGAAAGAACGCGCAGGTCGAGGATTTTGCCGAGTTCCGCCGGCAGCAGTTGAACAGCGGGAAGTTCGAGTTCATCCGGGCCAACGCGCGGTTTGAGGACGCGCACACGGTGGAGTTGAGCAACGGGCGGAAGCTGACGGCGGCGAATTTCATCATAGCGACGGGGTCGAGCGTGGCGCCGGCGCCGCTGGCGCAGTTGAGCGAGACGGGCTACCTGACCAGCGACGAGGCGGTGGGGTTGGAGACGCTGCCGAAGTCGCTGATCGTGCTGGGCGGGGGGGCGATTGCGGCGGAGTTTGCGCAGTTTTTCAGGCGGTTTGGCGTGAGAGTGACGATGGTGCAACGGAGCGAGCAGGTGCTGAAGGAGTTTGACGGGGATGCGGGCCGGGAGATCGAGAAGGTGTTTCGGCGCGAAGGCGTGGACGTGTTCACGGGGACGCGGCTTTTGGGGGCGGGACGGAAGGGAAAGCGGAAGACCGTCACCTTTGAACAGGCGGGGAAGGAGCTGACGGTGGCGGCGGAGGAGATCCTGTTTGCGCTGGGGCGGGAGCCAAACACGGAAGGGCTGGCGCTGCAGAATGCGGGGGTGGCGACGGCGGGGCGGCGGATCCTCACGGACGACGCGATGCGGACGAACGTGCCGCATATTTTCGCGGTGGGCGACTGCACGGGGCCGCATGAGATCGTGCACCTGGCGGTGCAGCAGGGGGAGATTGCGGCGCACAACGCGGCGAAGCCGGAGCAGCCGCGCCGGATGGATTACCGGCTGCTGATTTCGATCGTGTTTACCGAACCGCAGGTGGCGGTGGTGGGGTTGACGGAGCGGCGGGCGAAGGCGGAGGGGCGGAGGTATGTGGCGGCGAGCTATCCGTTCAACGACCACGGGAAATCACTGCTCATGGAGGCGAAGGATGGTTTTGTGAAGCTGCTGGCGGACCCGGAGACGGGGGAGATATTGGGGGGGAGCTGCGTGGGGCCGGTGGGCGGGGAACTGATCCACGAGATCGTGGCGGCGATGGCCAAGCGCATGACGGCGGGGGAACTGGCGGCGATGCCGCACTATCACCCGACGCTGGCGGAGATCTGGACGTATCCGGCCGAGGAACTTGCGGAGCAAGTAATCAAGCGATAAGCAATTATAGGTCAGCCGGGTGTGCTGTTGGCCGTGCGGGTTTCCTGGGGCGACGAGCCGCCGGAGGACTGGGCAACGAGGGTGGCGGTGTCGAGGAGAACGGGGTTGGCGCTCTGGTGGTTGGCGGCGCGTTCACCGGGGGCGTCGAGAGTTTTGCGGACGAGCTCGGCGACCATGTGCGGCTGGTAGGGTTTGGGCAGGAAGGAGGTGTCGTCCTGGTTGAAGTCGCGGCCGATGGCTTCGGCGGCGTAGCCGCTGGTCATGATGACCTTGAGGGTGGGCTTGCGTTTTTTCAATTCCTTGACGAGTTCCTGGCCGGTCATCTGGCCGGGCATGATGATGTCGGTGAGGAGGAGGTCAATCTGGCCGTGGTGTTCATCCCAGACTTCGAGGGCCTCGGCGCCGGAGGCGGCGATGAGGACGCGGTAATGGTAGCGTTGGAGGACGCGACTGAGAACCTTGAGAAGGCTGAGTTCGTCTTCCACGACGAGGATGGTTTCCTGGCCGCCGTCAACGGCTTCGGGGGGGACGGCGCTGGCCATGACATCGGAGCCGGAGTGGGAATCGGCACAGGGGAGGAAGACCTTGAAGGCGGTGCCTTTGCCGACTTCGCTTTCGACTTCGATCCAGCCGAGGTGCTGGCGGACGATGCCATAGACGGTGGAAAGGCCCAGGCCGGTGCCTTTGCCGACTTCCTTGGTGGTGAAGAAGGGCTCAAAGATGCGCTGCATCACGCGGCGTTCCATGCCACAGCCGGTGTCTTGGACGGTGAGGCAGACGAAGCTGCCGGCGCGGGCATCGGGATGGTGGCGGGCGAGGGCGACTGGGATATCGGCGGCGGAGGTTTCGATGTGGAGGGTGCCGCCGCGGGGCATGGCATCACGGGCGTTGACGGCGAGGTTCATGACGATCTGCTCGGTCATGCTGGCGTCCACGGCGACGGGGGGGAGCCCGGGATGGCAGCACAGTTCCAAGGTGATGCGCTCGCCGAGCATTTGGGGCAGCATGGAGTGGAGGTTGCGGAGCAGGGCGTTGAGGTCGAGAACCTTGGTTTGGACGACTTGCTTGCGGCTGAACATGAGCAGGTGACGGACGAAGCTGGCGGCGCGGTCGGAAGCCGCGGCGATTTGCTTCAGGGACTTCATGGAATGGGAGTTGGCGGTGGCGGCATTAAGGAGGAGGCCGGTGTGTCCCTGGATGACGGTGAGGATGTTGTTGATATCGTGGGCGACGCCGGCGGCGAGCTGGCCGACAAGCTCCATTTTTTGGGACTGGCGCAACTGGGCTTCGAGGGCGAGGCGTTCGGTGATGTCCTCGAGGGTGACGACCATGCCGTCATTTTTGCCGGCGGCATCAAAGAGGGGGGTGGCGTTGGTGGAGAGGACGACGCGGCGGCCGCCGGGGAGTTCGACGGCATGGCAGGCATCGAGGACGGGCCGGCCGCCGGCCAGAAGCTGCTGCAAGGGGAGGGGGCGGCCTTCCTGGGGGATGCCTTCGGCATCGGCGACGCGCCAGGTGAGAACGGTGCAGGCGTGCTGGGCGACGGCCTCGCGGGTGAGGCCCAAGACGTCCTCGGCGCAATGGTTGGCGAAGGTGATTTTGCCGGACTGGTCGGCGACGACGATGCCGACGGGGCTGGTTTCCATGATGCGGCTGATGAGGTCGCGCTCGCGGCGGAGGCGTTCCTCGGCGTGCTTATGCTCGATGGCGTAGCGGATGGCGCGGTCGAGCTGGTTGGCGTTGAGCTGGCCTTTGACGAGGTAATCGGCGGCGCCGGCTTTCATGGCTTCGAGATCAATTTCGGAATCGCCCTGGCCGGTGAGGAGGATCATGGGCGGGCGGAGGGTGAGGGATTGGGACTCACGCAACAATTGGAGGCCGGTGAATTCACCGAGGCGGTAGTCCAGGAGGCAGACATCGTGTTCGAGGCGCCGGACGGCGGCGAGGCCATCGGCGTAATTATTGATCCAATCCAGCTTGTAGCGGCGGGCGCCGATCTCAGAGATGAGATCGCGGGTGATGATGTAATCGTCTTCATCATCGTCCACGAGCAGTACTCGCACGGGTGACTCGTTCATGGGGTCATGACTCGTTCGTGGGGTCAAACTTCTTTGGGGGGCAGTTCCACGACTTCAAACCAATAGCGGCCGAGGACTTTGACGAGTTCCACGAGGGATTTGAAGGTGACCGGCTTGGTGACGTAGGAATTCACGCCGAGGTCATAGCTGCGGATGATGTCTTCCTCGGCTTTGGAGGTGGTGAGAATGACGATGGGGATGCGGCGCAGGGAGGGGTCGGCCTTGATTTCCTTGAGGGCTTCGCGGCCGTCTTTGCGGGGCATGTTCAAGTCGAGGAGGATGAGTCCGGGGAGGGCCTCCTCGCGCAATTGCTGATATTGGCCGCGGCGATGGAGGTAGTCCATCAACTGTTCGCCGTCTTCGACGCAATGGAGCTGATTGACAAGGCGGTTTTCGGAGAAGGCCTCTTCGGTTAACTGACGGTCATCGGGATCATCGTCTGCGAGTACAATGGTAATCATGTTTCCTGGCGTTTTCATGGTTTTGTATTGGTTTGAATTTCCGCGCTGCGCGGGCGGGCGGTGGGGAGCGTGACGATGAAGGTGGCGCCCTGGCCGGGCTGGCTGTGGGCGGTGACATCGCCGCCGTGATGGAGGGCGATTTTGCGGACGATGGCGAGGCCCATGCCGGTGCCTTCGTATTCGTTACGGGAGTGGAGGCGCTGGAAGACGTTGAAAATCCGGTCGAGGTACTTTTCGTCGAAGCCGATGCCGTTGTCGCTGACGGAGAGTTCCCAGAATTCGCGGCCGGCGTCCTTGACGATTTTGCGGGCGGAGACTTTGACGAGGGGGGCCTCGCCGGGGCGGCGGAACTTGAGGGCGTTGCCGATGAGGTTTTGGAGCAACTGGCGCATTTGGAGGCCGTCGGCCTCGAGAACGGGGAGGTCGGCGACTTCGACGCGGCCGTGAACCTGTTCGATGCGGCTTTCGAGGTCTTCGAGGACTTCGCGGGCGATTTCGGCGAGGTTAACGGAGGTGAAGGGATGGGCCTTGGTGGTGAGGCGGGAGAAGGCCAGGAGGTCGCTGATGAGGGTCTGCATGCGGGCGGCGGCCTTTTGCATGCGCTCGATGTAATCGCGGGGTTCCGGGGGGAAGGTGTCGCCGCATTTTTCCTTGAGGCGTTCGCCGAAGACGACGATTTTGCGGAGGGGTTCCTGCAAGTCGTGGGAGGCGACGTAGGCGAAGTCCTGCAATTCGCGGTTGCTCTGTTCGAGCTGGGTGGTGAACTCGCGGAGCTTTTCCTCGCTTTGGCGCAAGGCTTCCTGGGTGAGCTTCAGGGCGTGGATGTCGCGCGTGATGCCGACGGTGCCGAGGATGCGGCCGTCCTTGCCGCGCCAGAGAACCTTGCTGGAGAGGGACCAGAGTTTCTCGCCACTGGGGTCGGAGGGACGGGCCTTGTATTGTTCCTGATTGATGACGGACTCGCCGGTGGCGATGATTTTCTGTTCATCGGCGAAGAACTGCTGGGCGAGGTCGCGGGGAAAGAAGTCGAAATCGCTCTTGCCGCGCATGGCGGAAGCGGAAGCGGCGCCGAGGTCGTTGGCATGGGCGGGATTGTTCCAGAGGAAGCGGCCCTGGCGGTCCTTGGCGTAGATATAGTCCGGCAGGGCGTCAATGATGGTGCGGAGCATGTCCCGCTCCTGGTCGAGGCAGGCGTTGGCGGCGAGGAGGCGGTTGATTTCGGGGGCGGTCTGGCGCTGGCGGAACTTGGCGCCGAGGATGGCGCCGAGGACGGCCAGGCAGAAGCCAAGCAGGATGGAAACGTTGAGTTGGGCATTGGCGGAGTTGAGTCCGGCTGCCCGGGAACAGGTAAGGCAGGTCCAGTCGAGGAGGATCACCAGGATGGCCAGCAGTCCCAGCAGGAGCCATTGGAAAAGGCTGGAGCGGGGAGGGGCGGGGTTGGGCCGTGAAAACATGAGATCTGTCCCCTGGCCGTCTTTGGAAGGATCCTGACGGCCCGGCATTACAAGCTCCGGCAATTGAGTTCCCGTATTCATGATTATGATTCCATGCCGGTGAGACATTGGCATGGAGACAAGCTCCCAGCGAAAGCAGGTTAAGTGCCGGTGGCGATGTGCTTAATAAACCTTATTCAGAACCTGCTTACTATGGGTGTATGGCAGGCTTAAAACAGGACAGTTGTGTCTTAATGAAATACAGACGAATTGAGGGCCGACGAGTTAAGAATTGGTGTGGCATGAGCTTGTGAAATTTGAGGGGGCGGGGCCATCCGGAATCCGGTATGAACGGAACGGGAACCGGCGAGCAGAGAATAATTCAAATAATTCATGATCCGGGGAGTCTCGAAAACGAGAATGGGACATTTGAGGGTGGTTCTCGCTGTTTTCGGGGTAATAGAAGATGTGGGGGGGCGAGCTGCGGGCCAGTGGTATCAGAGTTATGGCGATGGCGGGTGGGGGCGGCGGGCGGAGATGGCGGAGCGGTATTCCATGAGGAGTTTGTCCGCGGGAAAGATGCGTTTGCCAAGCGATTCTTTGTCTAGGCGTTGGGCGGATTCCAGTTTGATGATGATGCGGCCGATTTCGCGGTAGGCGGCGCCAGAATCCATGTCCGGGGGGAAGGCGGCGGCATGGTTGACGACGGTGGCAACGAGGTCGGGGTCGAACTTGAAGTTGGCGCCGGTCTCCTCGTAGGTCCAGTTTTTGGTGGTCATGTTGTGGAAGTAAACGGAAGTGCGCCAACGCCTTAACTTGCCGGGAAGGGGTTTAAAGGTGCCGAGGCCAAGGCCGGGGGAGGAGACTTCCTCGACGTCGAAGTGGATTCGGCGCTCGCCCGGTTGGTGGTGGAGGTTGATCACGCGGACGCGGAGGACGCCCCAATCTTGATAAATGGCTTCGGCGCCTTCGTAGATGGCCAAGACTTGGGGGATGATCGGCAGTTCGTCGGGTGCCGGAGGCAGAAATAAAAGTTCCTTGCGACGCTCAAAGTAGCGGCGCTCCGCGGCTGAGAACTCGACTCTGTATGATGAATTCACGCCTGCCCTTATCTTCAATAGTTCTGCCTAACGGAAAGGAAGAGGAACCATTGTTACATTGAAACATAACGACAATCCTATGAAAGCCAAGAACGAAGTTTTTAGCGTTGGATGGCGTTGGGCCGGATGGGCTTGCGTGCTCCTTCGCTTAAGCCGTGGAGGACAGGCTAGGCTATGAGGTAGTAGGGGGGGATGATTTTGTGGGCGCGGGCGCGGGTCTGGAGGGTGAGGTCGGAATTGCGGCCGTCCACGTGGTCGTAATGGCGGGTGGCGTCGTCGAAGGTGCGGCCGCCAGTCATGTGGCGGCGGATGACGGCCTGGCGGGTGCGGTCCTTGTCGGAATCTATGAAGTAGCAGAAATCCAGGAGGGGGCGGACGTGGTCCCAGCCGGCCTGGTCGAAGAGCAGCCAGAGTCCCTCGACGAGGAGGAGGGTGGCCGGGGATGTGACGGGGATGCTGTCAGGAACGGGGTCGTGGAGTTTGCGGGAATAGGCGGGGAAGGCCAGGTTTTGGCCGGCGGCGAAGGTTTGGAGGTCTTGGACAAGGGCGGCGACGTGGTAGGTGTCGAAGCGGCCCTTGACCTGTTTGAGGGGGGCGCCGTCGGCGAAGTGGGAGAGGAGGAAGGAGTTGGGGTAGTGGTAGGCGTCAATGGTGATGACGGCGAGGTTAAAGGGGAGGCGGGCCTGTTTGGCGAGTTCCTGAAAGAGGACGGTGACAACGGATTTGCCGGCGCCGGTGGGGCCGGCGAAGCCGATGACGGCGCGGGATTTTTTGGCGGCGTGGTAGATGCCGACGGTTTCCCAGAACAGATCGCGATAAAACGTCTTTTGCCCGGGGGTAAAGCCGGAGATGTCTATGGTCTGCCCGGTGACGGTCAGGGTGGCCGGGAAAACGAGCTCAGGAGTCTGCACGGGGGGAGTTTAAACGCGAGCGCGGCGGACGACACGGAATTTTGAGGGGTGGGGGAACAAATGGACTGCAAATCAGGCGACGAGGCGATAGCATGACGTTTTCGGTGGAAACAATTTTATGTGGCGAATTATTCTCTCATTGATGCTCGCGGGCGGCGGGTTGCCGTTTGGTGCGCGGGCGGAACAGACCAACGACGTGATCGCGCAGGCGACGGCGGCGATGCAGGCGGCCGAGCCGCGGGCGCAGGCGGATCCGGCGCGGCCGATCTTTCACGTCTGTTCGCCGGCGCAATGGATGAATGACCCGAACGGGCCGATTTTTTACCGGGGATGGTATCACTTGTTTTATCAACTGACGCCGTTCAGCGATCAGAGCGGGGTGAAATACTGGGGGCACGTGCGGAGCCGGGATTTGGCGAAGTGGGAGACACTGCCCATCGCCTTGGGGCCGAGCGTGGAACGCGGCGAGGCGTCGGTGTGGTCGGGGTGCTGCACGATCAACGGGGAAGGGAAGCCGATGGCGTTTTACACGAGCATCGGGGAGGCGAAATCACCTTTCGATCAAGCGGAGCAATGGGCGGCGATCGGCGGGGATGATTTGGTGAGCTGGCAGAAGGTGGCGGCGAATCCGGTGCTGGGGGACGCGGTGAACGCGGGGACGAAGATTTATGACTGGCGCGATCCGTTTATTTTTCACGAGCGGGGCAGGACGTTTCTGGTGGACGGCGGGCACCTGGCGAAGGCCGGGGACGCGGCGGTGAACATTTACGAGGCGCAAAACCCGGGCCTGACGGAGTGGAAATATCGCGGCGTGTTGTTTCACGTGCCGGATGCGCCGACGGCGGAGTGTCCGAATTTTTTCAAACTGGGGAACGAATGGGTGCTGCTGGTGTCGCCGTATGGGAAGGTGAAATATTTTGTGGGGCAGTTTGATCCGGGGACATGCCGGTTTCAGGCGCGGACGAACGGCTTATTGGATTATGGCTCGAGTTTTTACGCGCCGAACACGATGCAGGTGCCGGACGGGCGCCGGGTGGTTTGGGGCTGGGTGAACGGTTTTCCGGGCGGGCGCGGCTGGAACGGGTGCCTGTCGCTGCCGCGTTTGTTGAGCTGGTCGCGGGACGGGCAATTGCAGCAGGAGCCGGCGCCGGCGCTGGTGAAACTGCGGGGCCAGGGGGTGGAATGGCGGAACGTGCGGCTGGCAGAGGACAGCCGGACGTGGGTGTTGCCGGCGACCAACACGCTGGAAATCGGAGCGCGAATCACCTGGCAGGGGGCGAAGCGGATCGAACTGTGGATCGGGAGCGGGGATAATGATCCGGCGCCGGTGGTGGTGAGTCTGGACGGCAAGGAGCTGGACGTGTTGGGGGCGAAGGCGCCATTGGCGCTGGGGCCGGGCCAACGGGACGTGAGCCTGCGAATCTTTGTGGATCGGTCGGTGCTGGAGGTCAGCGCGAATGAGTCGGTGTGGATCACCAAGGTGATACACACGGCAGGGACGAAGCCGGAGTTGAAAATCGCGGCGGTGGGGGGCGCGGCGAACGTGAGCCGGATTTGGGCGTGGCCGATGAAGAGCATTTGGTAGGCGGAAGGTTTTCTAGAAACATTTTGGGCTCAGGTTGCGTCCAGTTCTGTGACAGTATCTTGGGACTGCCGTGAATCAACCGATGGCTCCGAATTCAGCCGCTTTGCCAATCCGCCCGCAACCGACGGAGGGGGAGTTGTCGTGTCTGGCGGTGTTGCGGGGGGCGGAGCGTCCGGATTTGCTGCGGGAGGAATCGCTGGGGATGATTTTGTCGGCAACGGCGGGGCGGAATCCAGGGAAGGCCGCGCTGATTTGGGGCGGTCGGACGGTGAGCTATGGCGAGTTGGATGAGCTGAGCGGGAGAATTGGCGGGGCGCTGGCGCGGCGGGGGGCGGTGCCGGGGCTGGTGGTGGGGTTGTGGCTGCCGCGCGGGGCGGATTTGCTGGTGGCGCAGGCGGGCATCACGAAGAGCGGGGCGGCGTGGCTGCCATTTGATGCGGAAGCGCCGCGGGAGCGGGTGGCGCTGTGTCTGCGATCGGCCAAGGCGATCGGGCTGGTGACGTGCCGGGAATGGCTGCCGCGATTGAAGGATTTGGCGGTGCCGGTGTGGGCGGTGGAGGATTTACTGGCGGAGGAGAAATCGAGTGCGATTTGGTCGGCGGCGCGGGCGGCGGACCCGGCGTATGTGATTTACACCTCCGGTTCGACGGGTGAGCCGAAGGGGATCGTGATCAGCCACGGGAGCATTTGCCATTTTTTACGCGCGGAGAACGAGCTGTTGGGGGTGCGGGAGGGGGACCGCGTGTACCAGGGATTTTCCGTGGCGTTCGACATGTCGTTCGAGGAGATCTGGATTTCCTACTTGGTGGGGGCGACGCTGTGGCTGGCGCCGGCGTGGCTGGTGGGGGATCCGGAAGCGCTTGGGCAAGTGCTGAAGCGGGAGGGAATCACGGTGCTGCACGCAGTGCCGACGCTGATGAACCTGCTGGCGGAGCCGCCGCCGACGGTGCGCTTGATCAACTTGGGGGGCGAAGCGTGTCCGGCGGCATTGGCCGAGCGGCTGGCGCGGCCGGGCCGGCGGGTGTTCAACACGTATGGTCCCACGGAGACGGCGGTATCGGCGAGCCTGGCGGAATTGCAGGCGGGCGAGCCGGTGACGATCGGGCGGCCGCTGCCAAATTACGGGCTGCTGGTGGTGGATGAGCAGCGGCGTCCGATGCGAGCCGGGGAGGTGGGCGAGCTTTGCATCTTCGGTCCGGGGCTGGCAACGGGCTATTTGGACCGGGCGGATTTGACGGCGGGGAAATTCGTGGCGAACCCGGTGGCGACGAACCTATTTGACCGGAAGATGTATTTGACGGGCGACTTGGCACGGATGGAAGCGGGGGGGCCGGTGCATTGCCTGGGGCGGGCGGACAGCCAGGTGAAGATCCGCGGGTTCCGGGTGGAACTGGAGGAAATTGCGGCGGTGTTGGGAGAGCAGCCGGGAGTGGGGGCGGCGGCGGTGGTGCTGCGGCAGATGGCGAACTTGGACCAGTTGGTGGGTTTCGTGGTGCCGGCAAAGGACGGCAAGCTGAACCCGGCGGAATGGCGGCCGGCGCTGGCGGCGCGGCTGCCGGCGTACATGGTGCCGGCGCATTTCGAGATCGTGACGGTGCTGCCGCGGCTGGCGTCGGGAAAGGTTGACCAGAAGGCGCTGCGGGCGGCGCCGCTGACGACGGGCGCGGCGGCGGGCGGCGCGAAATGCGAACCGCGCACGGAGGAGGAGGCGGCGCTATTCGCGGCGTTGGCGGAGCTTTTTCCCGGGCACGAATTGGCGGCGGAGATGGATTTTTTCGACGACCTGGGGGGGCATTCCCTGCTGGTGGCGCGGCTGGTGTCCAAGTTGCGGCGCGACGCGCGCTACGCGGGGTTGAGCGTGCAGGAGATTTACCGCGAGCGGCGGCTGGGGGAGATTGCGCGGGCGATGGCGCGCGAGCGGGAACGGGAGCGGCCGGCGGGGGCGGAGGCGCGGCGGGCCACGCCGACGCACCGGTTCGTGCTGTGCGCGCTGGCGCAGGGGCTGATCCTCCCGCTGTTTGTGCTGTTGCACATGGCGGACTGGCTGGCGCCATTTTTCGTGTACCAGTATTTCACGGGAGACCCGGGAGATAGCATCTTGCTGGCGGTGGCGTACTCGCTGGGGGTGTTCGTGCTGGCGCGGTTTGTGAATTTTGCGATTGCGATCGGGGGCAAGCGGGTGCTGGGCGGGCGGCTGGCGGCGGGGCGGTATCCACTGTGGGGTGCGGTGTATTTTCGGTGGTGGCTGGGGAACAAGTTTTGCGAACTGCCGGATGTGTTCCTGCTGGCGGGGACGCCGTGGATGCCGTGGTATCTGCGCGCGCTGGGGGCGCGCGTGGGGCGGGACGTGATGGCGGACATGATCACGCTGGCGGCGCCGGAATTACTGACGGTGGAGGACGGGGTGAGCCTCGGGACGTTTGTAAACATTGAGAATGCGCGGGTGGAGCGGGGCGAATTGGTGGTCGGGGCGGTGCGGCTCGGGCGCGAGGCGGTGGTGGATTCGTACGCGGTGCTGGAGGAGGACACGGAACTGGGGGAGCTGGCGCGGCTGGGCGGGCAGTCGGCGCTGGGGGCGGGGCGGAAGATTCCGGCGGGGGAAATCTGGGAGGGGGCGCCGGCGCGGCGGACGAGCGAAGTGGCGGAGGAACTGCCGCCGCGGCCGGAGGCATCGGTGGTGCGGCGGGCGGTGCTGGCATTTTTGTTTGCGGTGTCGGCGATCGTGGTGTCGGTGCTGTTTTTTGTGCCGACGTTTCCGGCGTTCATGCTGATTGACTGGGTGGACGCGAACACGGTGAACGTTTTTGAATCGGGCCTGAGTGCGCCGCTGGCGTTCGGCTTCTTTTTCCTGCTGGCGATTCCGGCCAGCGCGCTGCTCCTGGGGGTGACGATGCTGGTGACGGCCGGGTTGCGCCGGCTGCTGCCGCGGCAAACGGCGGGGACGACGCCGATTGACTCGTTCACCTACTGGCACAAGCGGACCGTGAGCATGGTGCTGGATTGCAGCCTGCGGGAATTGCACGGGCTGTACGCGTCGGTGTACGCGCCGCTGTGGCTGCGGGCGCTGGGGATGAAGGTGGGGCGGCACGCGGAGGTTTCGACGGCGGAGGGGATGGTGCCGGAGCTGTTGCAACTGGGCGACGACAGTTTCATTGCGGACGGGGCGATGCTGGGGGACGAGGAGATGCGGGGGGGCTGGATGATTTTAAAGCCGACGCGCATCGGGAACCGGTCGTTCATCGGGAATGGGGCGTATGTGCCGGACGGGACGGTGGTGCCGGACGACGTGCTGATCGGGGTGCAGACGCGGACGCCGAAGAACGCGGCGCTCAAGCCGGGGCAGACGTGGATGGGGTCGCCGGCGCTGCTGCTGCCGGCGCGGGAGACGTCGGGGGGATTTCCGGAGCGGCTGACGTTCCGGCCGTCGGTGCCGCGGCGGCTGGGGCGGGGATTGGTGGAGGGGTTGCGGATCGTGCTGCCACTGGCGCTGATCATTGCGAGCGGGTATCTGATTGTGGTGTTGATATTGCCGCTGGCGGCGGCGAACGGGTGGGGGTTGCGGGTGGCGAACGCGCTGGCGCTGGCGGGGTGCGTGTACGGGGTGGGGATGTATTTGATCGTGGTGGCGCTGAAATGGATCCTGGTGCGGCGGTACCGGCCGCGCGCAGCGCCGATGTGGACGCCGTTTGTGTGGATCAGCGAAGCGGTGACGAACTTGTACGAGTCGCTGGCGGTGCCGAATTTCCTGGATTTGCTGCGGGGCACGCCGATGTTGCCGTGGGCGCTGCGGCTGCTGGGGGCGCGCGTGGGGCAGCGGGTTTATCTGAACACGACCGACCTGACGGAATTCGACTGCGTGCGGATTGGCGACGAGGCGGAGCTCAACGCGTGGTGCGGGCCGCAGACGCATTTGTTCGAGGACCGCGTGATGAAGATCGGGCGGGTGGACATAGGGAACCGGGTGACGGTGGGGGTGCGGAGCACGATTCTTTACGACACGCAAGTGGGCGACGACGTGCGGCTGGGTCCGTTGACCCTGGTGGCCAAGGGGGAGCGCCTGCCCGCCGCGACGCGGTGGGAGGGATCGCCCGCGACGACGGCGGAGCCGTGACGGGCGGCGTCAATGGCCCAGCGCGGGCGCGGGCGGCCGGAATTCCGGGCGGGGACGGACCGCAGGCGCGGGTTCGCGCCGCGGGCGGCTGCCCGGCAAATCCAAGGGCAGCCTCGCTTCTTCAAAAAACAGACTCTCGGAAATCAGCAGCATTTGTCTGATGCCCTTGGGCAGCGCTTGAAAGCCAGGATAGGTGGCGGTGATCGAATTCATAGTCTGGTCAACAACATCCTTTCAGTTCTATAAGACACCGAAGGCGGGCAAATGGTTAAAGTTTTTTTGCAGATTTCATGATTTTAACACGTTTGTGACATTGAAAAATTAATCCGGCTTTTTTTGCAAGGCGGGCCGGGGCCATCGGTAAGGATATTTAAGGTGTGAAAGCATGAAAGCGATGACGATATTGGCGCACAGTGCGCCGCCGGTGCATGTGGGCTGGCTGTGGGCGTTCGGAGCCTTGGTGTTGTTGATCTTGTTCGTGATGCTGGTGGCCAGCGACGACTCGAATCATTGACGGCGCAGCGCTGCTGGAGTCGTAACGGGCGGCGGGATTGCCGGAAGCGACGTTTTGAGGAGTGGAATTCAAGTGGAAAAAGCAGCGCGCGGGGAAGGGGGGGGGGGCGCGGCAGCCCAAGCACCGCCCGGCGGGTGGTTCGGCCGGAACGGCGAAAATACATTGCACGTTAATAGATAATATGCTATCTATATGGTGTGCAACTAAAACGCAACCCCCGCGCGGAATTTGCCCGCGCAGTTATCAGTGTCGGGCGCATTTGGCGCCGCATTGTTGATCAGGCGCTGGCTGAGTCCGGCCTTTCGCAGGCGATGGCCCTGCCGCTGCTGGTCTTGTCGCGGGGCGATCATGTGCGCCAGGGGATGATCGCTGAAGAACTCGGCTTGGAAGGGCCCTCCCTGGTCCGGGTCATTGATTTTCTGGTGGCGGAAAAACTCGTGACGCGCAAGGAGGATGCGACCGACCGGCGCGCGAAGATTCTATCGCTGACGGAAAAAGGCCGCCAGCGGGCGTTGGAAATCGAGCAGGTGGTGGATGGCTTGCGCGAGAAATTTCTCGCCGGGGTCCGTGAGTCCCAACTGATCGCGACCGTGCAAGTGCTGGACGCGGTGGAAAGCACGCTGTTGGACATGGAACCGGGAGGCCGGCGAAGTGAATAAATCCGTTTTCGCGCACATTGGCTGGAGGGAAGTGGTTTTTTCCGTGAAAACATTTTTCGCGGCGATGCTGGCCTTGGGCATCGCCTTCGGGTTTGGTTTCTCCAATCCCTACTGGGCGCTGGCCACGGTTTATATCGTGTCGCAACCGCTGTCGGGTGCGGTGGCTTCCAAGGCGCTCTATCGCGTGGGCGGCACTTTTCTGGGGGCGCTCGCGACGCTCGTGCTGGTGCCCAATTTGGTGAACGCGCCGGCGCTGCTTTGCGTGGCCCTGGCCGCGTGGGTGGGGTTTTGCCTTTTCGTCAGCCTGCTGGACCGGACGCCGCGCTCGTATTTGTTTATGCTCGCCGGTTACACGGCGGCGATCATTGGTTTTGCCAGCGTCAATGATCCGGGGTCCACTTTTGACACCGCCGTCGCCCGCGTCCAGGAAATCACCCTTGGCATCATCTGCGCCGCCGTGGTGAACCGGGTGATTTTTCCCCGGCACGTCGCCCCGGTGCTGACGGAGCGGATTGCAACCTGGCTCGGCGACGCCGGCCGCTGGGCGCAGACGGTCCTTTCCGGCCAGGCGCAGCACAAAAAATCGCGGGCCGAAGCGCGGCGGATGGCGGCGGATACCGTCGGTCTGGTGGCCTTGACCTCGTATCTGCCTTACGACACCTCGTCGCTCACCCAAGCGCGCGGGCAGATGAACATTCTGGAACAGCACATGACGGCCCTGATCCCGCTGCTCTCGGCCGTGGGCGACCGCATCCATGCGTTGCAGCAGGACGCGAACGAATTGTCCGCCCCGACGCGCTCCCTGCTGTTGGGAATTTCCGATTGGATTGCCGCCGGACGCGACGCCGACGAAGACCGGGCGGAAGCATTGCGGCGGCAGATTGGTTGCCTTGAAAAAGAGGTCGAACGCCGATCCGACTGGCGCAGTCTGTTGGAATTCAATCTATACGCGCGGCTCTACGATCTCGTGGACGTGTGGGAGGATTGTTTGACGCTGCGCAACGACATTGCCACCGGCAACGACCGCATCCCCGGCCATCTGGCCGCCGCTGCCAAGTTCGCGGGCGACCCGGTGCTGCATCTGGACACCAGCCGGGCCTGGATTTCCGGCCTCGCGGCGACCGCCGGCATTTTGATCTGCTGTGCTTTCTGGATTGGCACCGGCTGGAACGAAGGCGCGCAGGCGGCGCAACTCACCGCGGTGTTTTGCTGCATTTTTTCCTCGCTGGACAATCCCCTGCCCGCCATCAAAACGCATACCTGGGGCTTGCTCGGCTCAATTGGCGTCGCCGGGCTTTTTCAATTTGCGATCTTCCCGGCGGTGGACGGTTTTCCCAGCCTGATCCTCGTGCTCGCGCCGTTTCTGCTCATCGGCGGCACGTTCATGGCCACGCCGATTTGGGGATTCCCGGCGTTTGCCTGGGTGGTCAACAGTTGCCTCTTCCTGAACTTGGAACCATCCTTTAACCTCGATTTTCCATCGTTTGCCAACACCAACTTTGGCACCGTCATCGCGGCCATCGTCGGACTGATTGCCATCGCCACCTTTCGCGCCATCGGGGCGGAAGCCGGCGCGGAAAAGCTGTTGCGCGCCGTCTGGTCGGACGTGGCCCAGCTCACGCGCCAGCGCGAGACGCTCGACGCTTCGGCCTTCGTGCGCCGGATGGTGGACCGGTTGGGCCTGCTGGTGCCGCGTCTGGTGGCCTTGCCGGCCGGCTCCCATCTCCATGCCAGCGACATGTTAGGTGATATTCGCGTCGGCCTGAACATTGCGGATGTGCAGCGCGAGCGCTCCGGTTTGTCGGCGGAAGAAACGAGCATCACCGAAAACCTGCTGGCGGCCTTGAGCGCGCATTTCCAAAACAAACTGGCCAATGTCACCGCCCAACCCGGCGCGGCGCTGCTGGAAAAAATTGACGCCGCCATCGCCCGCTTGGCGAATTCGCTTTCGCGGAGCGCGGCGGGCACGAGTTTGTTGCACGCGCTGGTCGGGATGCGGCGCTGCTTGTTTCCGCAGGCACCGGCCTTTGCGGCGGTCGCTTTGCCGCCGGAAAGGCCGGCCGCATGAGTGGCGAAATAAACCTCTTTGGAGTCTTCGTGCCCGCGCTGCTCGTCTATGCCGTCGCGGCGTTTGGCCTCAAGGAAATGGTCTGCCGCGGGTTGCTGGCACTTGGCGCCTACCGGTTTGTCTGGCACCGCCCGCTGTTTGATTCCGCGCTGTTCGTGCTGCTTCTCGGCGGAATCGTCTTTGTCACTCACCGGATCAATTTATGAAAACATTGCCTCAATCCTGGGTCCGCATGTTCGTCACGCTGGCCACGGTTATCGTCGCGCTGCTCGTCGGCTGGTTTCTATGGGATTACTATCTGAATGCGCCGTGGACGCGCGACGGCCGCGTATGCGCGGACGTGGTGCGGATCGCGCCGGACGTGTCCGGCCTGGTGAGCGAAGTTCTGGTTCACGACAACCAGTCCGTTCGCAAGGGCGACGTGTTGTTTCGCGTGGATCAAGCCCGCTATAATCTGGCGCTCCAGCAGAGCGAGGCGAGCCTGGCCGGCGCGGAGGCCGCGCTGCAATTGGCCAAACGCGAAGCGGTGCGTTATCAAAATCTGGAAAAGGAAAACTCGGTGTCCCATTCGGATAGCGAGCGCGTCACCACGGTCGCGGTTCAGTGCGAAGCCGAATGTCAACTGGCCCTCGCCAATCGCGATGTGGCGCGTTTGAATCTGGAACGCTCCGAAATCAAGGCGCCGGTGAATGGCACGCTGGCCAATTTCTCGCTGCGGCCGGGAAACTACGTCACCGCCGGGGAACCCGTCACCGCGCTGGTGGATGGCGATTCCTATTACGTGGCCGGCTATTTTGAGGAGACCAAACTGCGGCGCATTCGCGTTGGCGACGCCGTGCGCGTGCGGCTCATGGGTTCGGGTGCTGATTTGCCGGGCCACGTCGCCAGCATCGCGCCGGGTATCGAGGATCGCGAGCGCGCGGATTCCAGTCGCTTGCTGGCCAATGTGAATCCCACGTTCAGTTGGGTCCGGCTGGCGCAACGCGTGCCGGTGCGGATCACGCTCGACCAGTCCATTTCACTGGTGGCTGGACAGACGGCGACGGTGATGGTGACCCCGGGGGAAGTCCACGGTTCTTTTGCGTTCGGGAACCGGTGACCGGATCGCGGTGAATTCAGTCGCCGCGCGCCGCCCGGCCAATCGTCAAATGGCAGGGGGACCACCACCAATTGGCAAAGACCGGGTGTGCGACTGCAAAGTAACTTTGGGTCAAGCGGCAAAATTGATTTCAAGTG
>CAZHIM010000063.1:0-27949 GCA_964532525.1 uncultured Bifidobacteriaceae bacterium | reverse complement strand
GGCGCGGGCAGGAAGGAGCGGGCGACCCAGCGGGACAGGGCGGGGCCGATCAGGAGCACGATGAGGAATCGCGAGGCCTGCATGGACATGACGAAGGGCATGTCCACGTGGCTGGACGCGGCGATGATGGCCACCGAATCCATGCCGCCGGGGTTGGTGGCGAGGTAGGCGGTGAGGGGATCAATGCCGGCGGTCTGGACGAGCACCACGGCCAGGCCGCCGCAAAACGCGAGCAGCAGGAGGATGGCGAGGATGGTTTGGGGCAGGGTGCGGGCGGCATGGAGGAGAATATCGCGATTGAAACGCAGGCCGATGGTCCAGCCGAGCAGGGCGTAGCTGAGGGCCAGGAACCACGGCGGCAGTTCGATGGTGAAGGCGCCGGTCATCGTCACGGCGATGCCGAGGGCCAACGGCACGAGGATGGAGCCGCCGGGAATCCGCAATTTGCGGCCCAAGACCAGGCTCACAAGGACGAGCGCCAGCGTTTCGCCGAAGGCGGTCCAATGGACGGCCGGGAACCAGACGACGGCGGCGGCGTGGCCGGCGGCATGGAAGCCAAGGCGGGCGATGACGGAGGCGGCGATGGCGACGAAGACGACCCGGAGATATTGGATGAAGGCGACGAGGCGTCCGTCGGCGCCGAATTCATCGGCCATGAGCATCATGACGGAGGCGGCGCCGGGGAGCAGGCCCCAGATGGCGGTGGTTTCCGGGAAGAGGCGGAGGCGGCTGAGGAGCCAGCCGAGCGCGCAACTGGAGACGATGACGGCGAGCATGATGGTGACAAAGAGCGGCCACCGGCCGGCGAAAGTGCGGAGGATATGGGGGTTGAAGACGCGGGCGATGAGGCAGCCGATCACGGCTTGGGAGAACCAGAAGGGCAGGGCGGGCACGCGCACATGGCCGCCGGCGGTTTCGTGGAGGATGCCGGCGAGCAGGGCGCCGAGGAGCAGGGCGGCGGGCAGGTGCGCCCATTCCAGCAGGGCCACCAGGAGCGCCGACACGAGCAGCAGCAAACTCCATTGCACCGCGCCGGGAAGCCGGGCCAGCGGTTGTTCCTTAAGCCAGGCCAGCATGCGACAACCTAACTTTGGAAATCAATGTCCGCCGTGCGGGCAATGCGGCTGAGGCGGGGAAGAATGTGCTGGATGGCAAAATTGTGCATCTCAAGGGACCGGCCGCTGGTGGCGTCCTCGGCGAGCACGATGGCGTAGCCGCGCTCCCAGGCTTGGCGGGCGGTGGACTCCACGCCCTGGTTGGTGGCGATGCCGCCCAGGACGATGGTCTGGATGCCGCGGCGGCGGAGCTGCAAATCGAGTTCGGTGCCGTGGAAGGCGCCCCAGTGACGCTTGGTGATGCGGAGGTCGCCGGGCTGGGCGAGGCCGTCGGCCAATGCCATGAAATCGGGAGGCAGGCCGCCGGGCGGGGGCAAGAACGGCTGGTCCACGGGTTGGCGCAAGCGGTCCTTGCCGTCGGTCCAGCCGACATTGACGAGGACGATGGTGGCGCCGGCGCGGCGGAAACGTTCGGCGAGGGCGGTGGCGGTCTGGACGACGTCGGCGCCGGAACGCGGGGCGAGGGGCAAGGCAAGGACGCCTTTTTGGAGGTCTATCAGGACCAAGGCGGTGGTGTGGGGATCCAGGTTAAACATGCGGGAACGCGCTGAGCGGGCCGGATGGCAAGGTCCGAATCAGGAATGGCACGCTAACGGATGGGGGGCGGGCATTCAAGGAGAAACGGGAGTGCCCCGCTTGACGGCGGACGGCCGAACTGGCAGGCTTTGCAGAGTGGGTGCCAGCTTAGCTCAGTTGGTAGAGCACTCGATTTGTAATCGAAAGGTCGCCAGTTCGATCCTGGCCGCTGGCTCCATTTGTTCGCCGTCGGGGAGGTATTTTCACCGTGAATTTTGGCGCCGTGAGCGGCAGCCCTGCGGCGTGCCGCCGGGCAGATTAAGGAGTTTGAACTGGGTACTTAAATAATTGTAATAATTTTTGCGTTATCCAGTAATTGCCCATTGACTGACAAGATTGGCGGTGTCATAGTCTTTATCAGTCAACTTGGGGGGGGAATTAATTCTTGCTATGGGTCGAGACACGGTCAACGTCTTGCGCGTGGAAAACAGCCCGGCGCGGCGGGGAGCAAGGTCACTCATCGTCTGTTGTGGCATCTGTTACGATCGCCGGGAATTTATAGACTTAACCCCGTTTGTTTGTGCAAAAAGTTGATGTAAAAAAAACGTTTGGGGCGTCGGTGAAGACCTGGAGAAAACGGCTGGGAATTTCCCAGGAAGAACTGGCGGAGCGGGCGGATTTGCACCGGACGTATGTCTCGGACGTGGAACGGGGCGCGCGGAATTTGTCGCTGGAAAGCATCACGCGGGTGGCGCGGGCGTTGCGGATCTCGGTGGCGGAGCTGTTTCCGCCGGAGCGGCCCGACGGCGCGGGTCCGGTGGGGGGCGCGGGCCGCAGCAAGGAGCTGGTGGACATACTGCTGGTGGAGGACAACGGGGACGACGTCGAATTGACGATGCACGCGTTCAAGCAGGCGCGGTTTGCGAACCGGGTGCATGTGGTGTCCGACGGCCAGGAGGCGCTGGACTATCTGTTTTGCACGGGGGAATATGCGAGCCGGCCGGCGGAGCATCCGCAACTGGTGCTGCTGGATTTGTACCTGCCCAAGCTGAGCGGGCTGGAGGTGTTGCGCCGGGTGAAGGGGGACGAACGGACGCGCACGATTCCGGTGGTGATCCTGACGATTTCCCAAGTGTTCAGTGATTTCACGGAATGCCAGCGGCTCGGGGCGGAGACGTACATCATCAAGCCGTTGAATTTTCAGCGGCTGAGCCAGGTGACGCCGCGATTGAATCTGGACTGGGCATTACTCAAGTCGGCGCCGCCGCCACTGCCGCCGCAAGAGTCGCAGCCGTTGAGCCACGGCTGAAGGGGCGGGTTGGACGATTACGCAACAGCAGCAATGGCAACCGGGCAACCGAGCAAAGAATCAGTGAAAGAACTTCGCGACTTCAAAGCCGCGCTGGACGAACATGCCATCGTGGCGGTGACGGATCCCCAGGGAAAAATCACCTACGTCAACGACAAGTTTTGCGCCATCTCCCAGTATTCGCGCGCGGAGCTGCTGGGCCAGGACCATCGCATCATCAATTCGGGGTATCACCCGCCGGAATTCATGCGGGAGCTGTGGAGCACCATCGCGCGGGGGGGCGTGTGGCGGGGGGAGATCCGGAACCGGGCGAAGGACGGCTCGATTTACTGGGTGGACACGACGATTGTGCCGTTCCTGGCCAAGGGGGGGAAGCCGCGGCAGTACATTGCCATCCGGGCGGACATCACGGAGCGCAAGCGGGCGGAAGAGGCGCAGAAACGGCTGGCGGCGATCGTGACTTCCTCGGATGCGGCGATCATCGGGAAGACGCTGGCGGGGATCATCACCGATTGGAATCCCGGGGCCGAGGTGTTGTTTGGCTATACGGCGGCGGAAGCGATCGGCCGGCCGATGACGCTGACGTTTCCGCCGGAACGGCTGAAGGAAGAGGCGGAAATTCTGGCGCGCATCGGGCGCGGCGAAAGCGTGAAGCAGTACGAGACGGTGCGCCGGCGCAAGGACGGGACGCCGGTGGATGTTTCGGTGACGATTTCGCCGATACTGGACCGGGCGGGGAAGGTGATGGGAGCGTCCACGGTGGCGCGGGACATCACGGAGCGCAAGCAGGCGGAGGCGGAGGTGCTGCGGTTGAACGCGGAGCTGGAAGCGCGGGTGGTGCGGCGCACCGCGGAGCTGGAGGCGGCCAACAAGGAGCTCGAGGCGTTTTCGTATTCGGTGTCGCACGACCTGCGGGCGCCGCTGCGCGCGGTGAACGGGTTTGCGGGCATCGTGCTGGAAGATTACGGTCCGCAACTGCCGCCGGAGGCGAAGCATTACCTGGAGCGGGTGCGGGACGGGGGCAAGCGGATGGGCCAACTGATTGACGATCTGCTGGCCTTTTCGCGGCTCGGCCGGCAGCCGCTGGGGATGCAGGGCGTTGACACGAAGCGCCTGGTGCAGGAAGTTCTCCTGGAGTTGAACCTGCCGGCGACGGGGCGGGCCATCGAGACCAAGGTGGCGGACCTGCCGGCGTGCCAGGGAGACCCGGCGCTGCTGAAACAAGTATGGACGAACCTGCTGTCCAATGCGGTCAAATATTCGCGCGGGCGGGCGCCGGCGGTGGTGGAGGTGGGGGGCGAGCGGAACGACGGCGAATGCGTTTTTTTTGTGCGCGACAACGGGGTGGGGTTTGACATGCAGTATGCGGGCAAACTGTTCGGGGTGTTTCAGCGGCTGCACCGGGCGGAGGAATTTGAGGGCACGGGGGTGGGGCTGGCGATTGTGAAGCGGGTGGTGCAGCGGCACGGGGGGCGGGTGTGGGCCCAGGCGGAGCCCGGCCGCGGCGCGACGTTTTATTTCACACTCAAAGAAGAGGCCAAAGGATGAATAACGACGGCATCGAAATACTGCTGGTGGAGGACAATCCGGATGACTTGGACATGGCGCTGCGGGCGCTGCGGAAGGCGCATCTGGCCAACCATATCCAGGTGGCGCGGGACGGGGCGGAGGCGCTGGAGTTCGTTTTTGGCACCGGGGCGCACCTGGGCCGCAAAGTGGAGAACGGGCCGCGGGTGATCCTGCTGGACCTGAAGCTGCCGAAGCTGGACGGGCTGGAGGTGCTGCGGCGGGTGAAGGGCGACGCGCGCACGAAGATGATCCCCGTGGTGGTGCTGACTTCGTCCAAGGAGCAGCCGGACGTGGTGGAATGCTACAGCCTGGGGGTGAACAGCTATATTGTGAAGCCGGTGAATTTTGAAAGCTTCGCGGGGGCGGTGGCCGAATTGGGGATGTACTGGCTGCTGCTGAATCACCCGCCCAATTGAGGCATGGCCACGCCGCTAAAAATCCTGATCGCGGAAGATTCGCCGGCGGATGCGGATTTGATCACGGCGCAACTGCGGCGGGAGGGCTTTGAGCTGGCGTGCACGCGGGTGGAAACGGAGGCGGATTTTCTGGCGGCCCTGGGGAATGCGCCGGACATCGTGCTGTCCGATTACGCGATGCCGCGCTTCAGCGGGATGCGGGCGGCGCAATTGACGAAGGCGAGCGGCCGGGATCTGCCGTTCATCCTGATATCCGGGACGGCAGGCGAGGACGCGGCGGTGGAGGCGATGAAGCAGGGGGCGACGGATTATCTGCTGAAAGACCGGATTGCGCGGCTGGGGGGGGCCGTCACCCGCGCGCTGGAAGAAAAACGGCTGCGGGACGAGCGCCAGCGCACGGCGGAAGAATTGCGCTACCAGACCACGCTGCTGGAGGCGCAGCTGGAATCCTCGCTGGACGGCATCTTGGTGGTGGACAACCAGGGACGCAAGATTCTCCAAAACCGGCGGCTGGAGGAGATGTGGAAGAAATCGCCAACGGACGGCGCGAGCCGGACGGATGGGGCGCGGGCGGCGTTTGACCCGGCGCATAAAAAGAATCCGCAGCAGTTCGCGCAGAAGGTGGCTTATTTGAATGCGCATCCGGACGAGGCCAGCCATGACGTGATTGAACTGGTGGACGGCACGGTGCTGGACCGGTACTCCGCGCCGGTGCGGGACAAGGCGGGGAAGAATTACGGCCGCATCTGGTCATTCCGGGACATCACCGAGCGGCGGAAACTCGAGGCACAGTTTCGCCAGGCGCAAAAGATGGAATCCATCGGCATGCTGGCGGGGGGCATTGCGCACGATTTCAACAACATCCTGTCGGCCATTTTGGGGAATCTGTACCTGGCGAAGCAGGACGCGGCGGACCAGCCGGAATTGCTGGAGCATTTGGGCGCCATTTCGCAGGCGGCCAAGCGGGCGACGGATTTGGTGAACCAGATCCTGACCTTCAGCCGGCAAAACAAACAGGATCGCGAGCCGCTGAAGCTGAACCACGTGGTGCTGGAGGCGTTGAAATTGCTGCGCGCGAGCGTGCCGGCGACGATCCGGATCCAGACGGACCTCACGGATACGCCCACGGTGCTGGCCAACGCCACGTCGGTGCACCAGGTGATCATGAATTTGGGGACGAACGCCTGGCACGCCATGCGCGAGCAGCCGGGCACGCTGAAGGTGGAGATGGGGATGATCGAGGCGGACGTGGATTTTGCCGGGGCGCACCCGGGGCTGCATCCGGGCCGCTATGTGCGGCTGGCGGTGAGCGACACCGGCCACGGCATGGATGCGGCCACGCTGGAACGCATTTTTGATCCCTTCTTCACCACCAAGGCGGTGGGGGAAGGCACGGGCCTGGGGCTGGCGGTGGTGCTGGGCATCATGCAAAGCCATGACGGGGCCGTCACCGTTTACAGCGAGCCCGGCCAGGGCACCACGTTCCACCTGTATTTTCCGGTGTTTGAGACGGAGGCGGCGCCGGCGGAAAATGGCGCCCGCGCCATTCCCCGCGGCCAGGGCGAGCACATTCTGTTCGTGGATGACGAAACGGCCCTGGCGAACGTGGGCAAAAAGATGCTGGAGCGGCTGGGCTATACCGTCACCAGCAAGACCAGCGCCCTGGAAGCCATCGCGGCCGTGCGCAACCAACCGGACGCCTTTCGCCTGGTGGTGACCGATCTGACGATGCCGGGCATGGATGGCATCAAGCTGGGCACGCAATTGCTGGCGGTGCAGCCGCGGTTGTCCGTCATTCTCACCACCGGCTACAACGGCGTGATGACGGAGGAATCCGTGAGGAAACTCGGCTTTCGCGGGCTGCTGGTGAAGCCCACGACCGCGCGGGCGCTCGGCGAAGCGGTGGCTCGCGCGCTGCATCCGCCGGCGGAGGAGTGAGCGATTATTTGGCGGCGATCTGGAAAATTTTTCCGTCCTCCATCAGCACATAAATTTCCCCGGCGGCGTCCTCGCCGAAGCTGCAGATGTTGTCCGGCTGGGTTAGGAGCGTCCCGTGAGCGGTGACTTTTTGCGCGGCATAATCGTAGCGCAGGCCCCAGATGGTGCCGAGGTTGTAGTCCCCGTAGAGATAAACACCATTGAGGGCGGGAAATTGCCGGCCGCGATAGACGTAGCCGCCGATGACGCACAGGCCGATGCTGTGGTCCGGGAACAGGGCTTGGGCCTGAAGCTTGGGCTGGTGGGGATATTCGATGACGGGCTCGATGAAGCGGGCGCCCTCGGGTCCGGGCTTGAAATGGTGGGCGCCTTCGCGCACGCACCAGCCGTAGTTGCCGCCCTTGACGATCAGGTCCACTTCCTCCCAGAGATCCTGGCCCACGTCGCCGCACCAGAGCGCGCCGGTGGCGCGGTCAAAACTGTAGCGCCAGGGATTGCGCAGGCCCCAGGCGTAGATTTCCTTGCGGGTGCCGCGCTCGCCCATGGCCGGCTCGTTCACGAACGGGTTGTCGGCGGGGATGCCGTATTCGAGCCGCCGGGAGGTGTCGCCAAAGGCGTTGGTGGTGATGAAATTGACGTCCAGGCGGAGGATTTTGGCGAGGAGGGTGGCGGTATTTTGGCCGTTGCCGAGCGGATCGTCACCGCCGCCGCCGTCGCCGAGCCCCAGATAGAGGAAGCCATCGGGGCCAAAGGCCAGTTCACCGCCCTTGTGATTGCCAAACGGCTGCGGCACTTGGAGCAAGATGTGTTCGGATTTCAAGTCCGCGGCGTCGGGATCGTTGGTGGCCACGTGAAATTCGCTGATGATGCTGCGGCAGGGAAAATTCAAGGGCTTGAAATTCTGATCCGGCGGATTCTTTTGGTTGTAGTACACGTAAAAGAGGCCGTTGGTCCGAAAGCCGGGATGAAACGCCAGGCTGAGCAGGCCGCACTCATTTTCAAAATCGGGATGGCGGTCGGTGATGTCGAAAAAGGTCTTGGCGTCGGCGCCATCGGACCCCGGCGGGACGACGGCGATGCGTCCGGCTTGGTAAACAACGAACCGGCGGCCCGAGCCATCCGGCGCTTCGATGAGCCAGACGGGGCGCTGGCCGTGGAGCTGGGTGAGCACGGGCTGGAGCTGGATGGCCGGGAGCGGCTGGGCGCGGGCCAAGGGGGAGAGTGCGCAGAAGCAAAAGAGAAACAATGGATGCAAAAACCTCATATGCTACGAATGCCCCGGCGGCGGTGGAATGTAAAGCAAACTTTTGGCGGGCGGCCGGGAAGCCGTCTTGACCCTGTGTTATGCCTGACAGAAAAGATGGATGGACGAAACTCCCCATGAACCTGGAAAACATTCAACCTTCGACAATCAACTTCCAACCCTGAACGAAGGCGGCAGCGCGAGCCCCTTCGAGATTGGGCGTTGAATGTGGAATGTTGAATGTTCCTTTTGCGGTTCAGGGGTTCAATGCGCGAACGGTTTCAGGGAATTCTCTCGCCATTTTGCTCCGCCGACTTCGCAAAACGCGGAGAGGGGGGAAACGCCCCCAGCGTCTCGACGGAGACTGCCCCCGTTATTGTTTGCGGATAAGAAAAATCCCGAGATGCGGCCCGGCTTCCCGGGGGGCGCGCAGTCCGCCCTTTCGTTTGCGGGGATTTCTGCTAAGTTACTGATCACGAACAATTGAAATCGCTTATTCAGACCCAGGACGCGCTCTCGGTGCGCGTGTATCTCGTCGGCGTGGAGCTCAAGTCCCGCTCGGCGGCCGACGTACAGGAATCCCTCACGGAATTGGTGGAGCTGGCCACCACCGCCGGCGCGCAGGTGGCCGGGCAAGGCGTCCAGAAACTGGCCGTGCCCGTGGCGGCCACGTACATCGGCCCGGGCAAGGCGGAGGAGTTCGCGGGGTTTTGCCGGGAGCACGAGGTGGATACGGTGATCTTCGACGACGAGCTGACGCCGGCGCAGGCGCGCAACCTGGAGCGGATCTTTGCCTGCAAAATCATGGACCGGACAGCGCTGATTTTGGAGATTTTCGGCCAGCGCGCCCGCACGCGGGAGGGCAAATTGCAGATCGAGCACGCGCAGCTCGAATACCTGCTGCCGCGGCTCACGCGCTATTGGTCCCACCTGTCGCGCCAGCGCGGTTCCACGGGGTCCATCGGCGGCGAAGGCGAATCGCAGTTGGAGTCCGACCGCCGGAAGATTCAGGAGCGGCTGGACAAGATTTCCGTCGAACTGGAGACCGTGCGGCGGCAGCGCCACACCCAGCGGGCCGGGCGGCAGCGGCAGCAGTGGCCGCTGGCCTCGATCGTGGGCTACACCAACGCGGGCAAATCCACGCTGCTCAACCGGCTCACGGGCGCGAGCGTGCTGGCGGAGGACAAGCTGTTCGCCACGCTCGATCCCACCACGCGCCGGCTGCGGCTGCCCACGAACCAGAATGTTTTGCTCACGGACACGGTGGGCTTCATCAAGAAACTGCCCCACGGCCTGGTGGAGGCGTTCAAGGCCACGCTCGAAGAAGTGGTGCAGGCGGACCTGCTGGTGCACGTCGTGGATATCAGCCATCCGCTGGCGGCGGAGCAGATTGACGCGGTGAACGACGTGCTGCTGGAAATCGGCGCGGGGGAGAAGCCGGTGCTGATGGTGTTCAACAAGGTGGACCGGCTGAACGGCGGCGTTTCGCCGGTGCTGCGCGATAAATTTCCGACGGCCGTGGACATTTCCGCCAAGACCGGCGAAGGCATCGAGCCGCTGCTGGCGGAGTTGGGCACGCAGCTCCGGCCGGTGCGCGAGTTTCTGGACCTGCGCGTGCCGCAGTCCGAGGCTGCGGTCATTGCGCGGTTGCACGCGGTGGGGCAGGTGGTGGAAAGCCGCTACAGCGGCAAGACCGCGCGGTTCAAGGTGCGCCTGCCGCCAGCTCTGCACCGGGAATTCGCGCCGTTTCTCGTGGACGGGCAGTGACGCGCGGGAGGGGAACGGTGCGGGTCTCAGTTGCCGGCAGTGGCTTCAGCCACGCCGGGGCGGCCAATTCAGATTCCGTCAGGCCGTATCGCGGGTCCACGAAACCGAGGCTTTGCTTGATCTGCAACAGTTCCTTCATTTGCGGGCCCGTGAAGGTGTTGAGCGGCTGGCCGAGCTGCCGGGCCGCCGCGACAGTGCGGCAGTAGGCCTCCACGATTTCCGTGCGCCAGTAGGCTTCTTCGATGCTGTTGTGACTCCAAGTGACCACGCCGTGGTTGGACATGAGGATGGTGTTGTATTGGCTGGTGAGTTCCGCGACGAGGCGGCCCATTTCCGGCGAGCCGGGGGTGCGATACGGCGCGACGCCCACGGAACAAAAGATTTCAAACTCGGGCAACAGGCGGGTCGGCGGCGCCACGTTGGCCACCGCGAAGGCCGTGGCATAGGGCGGGTGGCAATGGCACGTGGCGAAGACTTGGGGCTGGTGCTTCATCATCTGCAAATGCATGAGGATTTCGCTGGTGCGTTTCCGGGTGCCGAGAAGCTGGCGGCCCTCGAAGTCCACCAGGCACATGTCTTCGGGCTTGAGCCAGCCCTTGCTGACGAGGGTGGGCGTGCAGAGGGCGATGTCCAGGCCGACCCGGATGGCCAGGTTGCCGCCGTTGCCATCCACATATTCGCGCTGCCACATGCGCCGACCCATCTCGCAGATCTGCAGTTTGAGATCATGGACGTATGGCGAATTGAACAGCGCCTCGAGTTCCGGCTTTGGCGACTGGGAAGACAGCTTTTGGGCCGGCGCCGCCAGCGGGGCCCCGTTGGAGATACTACTAAATACTTGGCTCATAAATCATTGTGATGGTGCCAGTTTTTTGCAAACAGTCAAGATGCTAGTTTCATAATATACCAATATCTTCCAAATTCAATCACATACGATCACAGGAAAAGGTGTCGCAAAACTGGTCGCCAACTCGCCGCCGGTGGCCAACCTGTTTGCATCGGCGGGCCGGGTGAAGGTGATTCTGGCCGGCGGCGTGATGTATTCGCGGCCGGGCGTGGTGGTGGGGCCGGCGGAGCGGGGGAAGCGGGGCCGCGCGACCGTGGTTTCCGTGGAGGGTGCGCCGGACCTAGCGTTTGCCCCAGATCGTCAACACGATCCCCAGCAGAATGCCGAGGACGGCCGGCAATTTCTTCCAGCCGTTCACTTCGCGAAACAGGATCAGGCCGCCGAGGAAGGCGATGAGCGTGTTGGCGCGGCGCAGGCTCATGACGACGGCCACCAGGGCGTCGGGATGGCGGAGGGCCCAGAAATAGGCGTAATCCGCCAGCAGCAGCGACAGGGCGATGAACGGAATGCTCCAGCGCCAGGTGAATTCATTGCGCGGCCACCAGCGGAGTTTCCAGCCCAAGGCGAACGGGGCGAACAGGACCACCAGGTAGATGGAGAACCAGCATTGTACGGTGGGCACCGAGAAATGCAGGGTGCCGAGGAGATATTTGTCATACAGCGCGCTCACGGCGCCAAAGAGGTTGCCCAGAAGGAGCGACCAGAACCATTTGTTCCGGTGAAAATGGATGCCCTCCTGCGCGCCGGCCACGGACAGGCCCACGAACGAGGCGAGCGTGGTGAGCACGCCGACGGTTTCCAGCCAGGTGGGCCGTTCGCCGAGGAACACGACCGCGCCGAACAGCGTGAGCAGCGGGCTGGTGGCGCGGATCGGCGCGGCCAGCGAGAGCGGCAGGTGTTTGAGGGCGTAGTAGGTGCCGACCCAGGAAATGGCCACGACGGCCGATTTGGCGAACAATTGCAGGTGTTGCTGCGCGGTGAGCGGGTCCGTGACGAGCGAAGCCGGCAGCCAGCCGGGAAAGAGGGCGTCCGCCGCCAGCAGCAGCGTCCAGATGAGCGCGCCGGTGAGCGTGCTGAAAAAGAACACGGGCGTCACGGCATTGGCGCGCACGGAATGCTTGGTGCAAAGGTCGTAAATGCCGAGGAAACACGCGGACAACAATGTGGCGGCCACCCAGTTCATCAAAGACGCCCAGCATAGATTGTCCGTGGTTTCAAGGCGACTGTTTATGAACGGGCGATAGTGCTTGAAAAGGGGCGGTTCCTGGCCAATCGTGTTTGCGCGAAACGTTCCCGGAGGTTTCGTGTTGAATAGAATTTACAGATACAAATGAAGATCTCGGTTGCCATTTTGGTGCTGGCGCTGGCGGCGGCGGGCTGCGCCGGGAAGTCCAAGGCCCAGCTCCGCGAACAGAACGCCTTTCTGGCCGGCCAGAATGCGGCGCTCAAGCAACAGCAGGCCCAGGCGGCCGCGCAGTTCGCCGGCGTCACGGTCGTGGGCCCGGTCGTGCATTCCCAAGTGCCGTGGGTTGCCGGCCTGACACTCGCCCAGGCCATCGCCACGGCCAATTACGTCGGCCCGGACGCGCCCAAGCAGATCAGCATCACCCGCCACGGCGAAAGCGCCACCATGGACGCCGATGTGCTCGTGAGCGGCAAGGATGTTCCGCTGGAAGTGGGCGACGTGATCGAGTTGCGCTGATGGATGCGCGCATGGCAATTTACCATGCCGGCATGGCCTTTCCTATAGCTCCAACGTCTTCAGGCTGTCCACCAGCAGGGATCCCTGATGATCAATGGCGCCGGCATATTTGGTTTTTATTTCATTGTCCAGTGCGTCCGCCTTTTTGAACTCCGCCTTGCCCGGGTAATCCTGGGCCGGCCGTCGCCAGCACCAGCATTCCAAGGATCGTTGAATTTCGCATAGGTCACGTCTCCAACTTGGTTGATTGATGAACTCTTTTGGTTTCATTGGGTGCGACAGACAAGGAACGATCATTGTTCAAAATCTTTCACCTTGGACAGCCCTTGTCCAACCTCCCCTGTCAAAGTGGTGTCGTAATTCAAACGGAAATAAAATTATGACAACCAACGAACAACTCGAACTGGGATTGAACGGCACGCCCGTCCGGATTTTGGCACGGCGGCGTGAGACCCGGGTGGAACGCGCCCAATGGTGGTTCGCCCAAATGCGCGCCGTGGTGGCCGACGCCATGGCTTGGCCCCCGGCCGGCGAGGCGCCGGCCGAGCAGATTGTCTTCCCCGGCGTGGCCCGCGAAGTGAAGGTGTGATTTGCAACCCCTGGGCCCGGAGCGCGACCTTCAGGTCGCTTCACCGTGGAGTGTGATGAAAACGTGCGGACCATTCGGGCGCCCCGTTCCGTGGCCGCGTTGAAGCGCCATAAATGGCGCGCTCCCCCCACGCGAGCACGCCGGGCCCGATTTTCCGTTCCGGTCATAACTGCATCGTCCGGCTTGGGCCAGACCCGGGCGGCCGGGAACACTCAGCTTGCCAAGTCCGCAGGTCACTGCGGCCTACCGCGCGCGTGCCGGTTACTTGCCCACAACCTCGTAACCGGCGCGCACAAATTCCCGGATCACCGCGACCTCGGCGGGGCCGTAGATCGAGTGGTCCTTGGGGAACTCGTGCCACTCCACGTGCAGGCCGGCGCGCTGCAACAGTTGGACCTGCCGCTTGGCGACGGCAAAGGGCAGCAGCGGGTCGAATTGCCCATGGGTGACGAGCAGACGCTGCGAGCGGGCGACCGGCGTGAGGCCCTTCACCAGGGCGTCCAGCTCAAACACCCAGCCGCTGATGCCCACGATGCCCGCCAGCCGGTGCGGATAATGCAGGCCCGTTTCGAGGGACATCAGGCAGCCTTGGGAAAAGCCGCCCAGGGTGATCTGTTCGGCGGGATGGCCCTCGGCCCGGAGGTGGTCCAGCAGTTCCACCAGGAGCTGGCGGCTGCGATGGATGCCCGGGGCAATGTCGCCGGGGTAATCGAACCAGGAGAAGCCGCCGTAGTATTCATCCGGCGCATTGACCAGGAGGTAGTTGAGCCACGGCAGGTCCAGCGCCGTCGGCAGCCAGCGCCAGCCCTCCAGGGAATCGCCGAGACCGTGAAGCATGACAAAAATCCGGCGGGAATTCTTGTCGGCGGCGGGAATAAGTGCGGTGGTGAGCATTAGTGATTGAGGGGGGCGCGCAATTGGCCGGCACGGGTTTCGGTCCAGTCCATGATTTCCTTGCGTTGCTGCGCGGTCAGGCGCGCGGCGGCGTGCAGCAGCGTGTATTTTTTGGGGGGCATTTCGCGGTAATCCACCACTTCATTCACCCGGTCCAAATTCTTTGCCGCCCGGGCGGCGTCGGCCGGCCAGTCGGAAAAATTCAAATGCGTCCGCCCTTCGTTCACGTCCGAGGCGAGGAGCCAGGACGCCGGCGCGACGCGCGCGTACCACGGCCACACGGTTTCGTGGGAGTGGCAGTCGTAACAGGCCGCGCGGAGCGCCGCGGCGACGGCCGCCGGCGGGCGGGTGGCGGCCATGAAATCGGCTTTGACGGGCGGGTTGACGCGGGACGGATTGAAGCCCTGCAACGCCGCGAAGAGGACCACCGCACCGGCCAGCACCCATTTCAATCTCCGCTTCATGGCATTCGCCGGTGGGTCCGGGCTGCCGGTCACGGGTTGGGCCGGCCCGCCGGGAGCCGGTTGCGCATCACATGGATGAGCGCCTTGACGGTCAGCTCGATGAAGAGGAAGGGCTTGCCGATGAAATCGTTGCCGCCGGCCATGGTGGAATTGGCGCGGCTGTCGAAATCATTGAGGCTGGTGACGAAGACGACGGGCGTCTTCTTGTGGTGGGGCAGGGCGCGGAGCTTGGCGCACAGCTCGAAGCCGTTCATGTTGGGCATGTCCACATCGAGGAAAACCAGGTCGAAGTCTTCCGTGGTCAGCAATTGCAGCGCGGCTTGGGGGTCGTCCACGTTGACGGATTTGAGCTTGGCCTTTTCCAGCGCGTACACGATGGCGCGGCGGGAAATGGCTTCGTCGTCCACGACCAGGATTTTGGAGGCGGGCAGTTCCTGGCGGTCGGGCACGGTGCCTTTTTCGAACAGGAAACCGAGGAAATCCACGGCCGCGGCGATGGTGCGGATGGAGGAGGAATTGATGTTTTTGGGCTTTTCGTACACCTCTTTGAGGAGGGCCTCGAAGGCCGCGGACATGTGTGCGATGTGGGTGAGTCCGGCCAGGCCGGCGTTGCCGTTGAGCGCGTGGATTTGGCGGTACAGCTCGTACACCTGCTTCAGGCGGGCCATTTCGTTGTCCGCCTTCACGAGGGTCTGCAACACCGATCGCAGCGAATAAAGCGTGGCGGGAAGGTTTTCAATGAATGCCTGGTGAAGGTCGGATTGGAAGTCGGCGTCAGCTTCCGCCGGCGCGTCCGGTTTTGCGGGGGCGGCGGGCGCGGGGGCGGTGATCGTCCGGGAAGCCATCGCGCCGCTGTCGCCGATGGAGTTGCGGACGATGTCAATCACATCCTTCGGCGTGCAACTGGATTTGGACAGGCACTTGTTGGCCCCGGCGCGCCAGGCCTCTTGAATGAGGTTTGTCAGGTAGGTGCTGGTAAAAACGATCACCGGCGTTTTCGAGAACTCCTCTTCGCCGCGGATTTCCTTCATGACGTCCACGCCGGAAATGCCCGGCAGCATCAGGTCCAGCAGGATGAGGTGGGGCTTGAAAATGCGCATGACTTTCAGGCCGGTCTCGCCGTCGAACGCCACCTCGGTGGTGTAGCCCTCCACGGCCAGCTTGTTGCGATAGACGTTGGCCACGACCTGGTCGTCTTCGATGATCAGGATTCTCTTCATGCCGGTTTGAAATTAAGGATCACGGGGGCGAGATCGGGCTGGTTCTTTAAAAATTCCTGCACGCGCGCATATTCCTGTCGGGCCTCGCCGCAGAGCTGGGCGGCGTTGGGCAGCGCGCCCGAGGCGCCGAGTTTTTCCAGCTCGCGGAGCTTGGGAACGAGGTGCGTCATGCCCAGGGTGGCGCTGGCGCCGGCGCAACTGTGGGCCACGCGCCGCACGTCATCCGCCTTGCCCGCCTGGATGGCCGCCTCCATCTGCTCAAATTGCTTGTGGGTCTGCTTCAAAAACATTTCCACCAGTTCCCGCAAGCCATCGGCGTCGCCATCGGTCAAATCCTTCATGCGATCCATGTCCACCGGCGGCTCGGTGCCGGGCGTGATGGCGGGGGCGGGGGCGGCCGGGCGGGCCTCGGGCAGGAGCTTGCTGCCCCAGCGTTCCAGCATGTCCCGCACGTCTTTGGGCCGGACCGGCTTGGCCAGGTAATCGTCCATGCCCGCCGCCAGGCACTTTTCCCGGTCGCCCTGCATGGCGTGCGCGGTCATGGCCACGATGATGATGCGCGACTGGTAATGGTTGTACCCGCCGATCATCTGCCGTTTGCGCAAGAGCCGCGTGGCCTCCAGCCCGTCCATCTCCGGCATCATCACGTCCATGAAAATGAAGTCGAACGGCTGCCGGTCGAGTTTTTCCAAGGCGTCGCGGCCGTTCGCCGCGACTTCCGGCTGATAGCCCAACTGCTGCAAAATGCGCACCGCCACTTTCTGGTTGATGGCATTGTCGTCCACGAGCAACACGCGCAAGGGAACGACTTCGGCCAGCTTCTTCTGGGGCGGGGCCGGTTCCAGCGGATGGGCGGGGCTGCGGGGGCTCAACAGCGCGCGCTCCAGCGCCGAGCTCAATTGCGCCGGCTTCACCGGCTTGTGGACGGCGTGGGCGAACACGACGCGCATTTCCTCCGAGCTGCGCTTTTTCTTGCCCATCGGCGTCAGCAGCACCATGGGCAGCATCGTGGCCGACGGCAGTTTCTGGATTTCCGCCGCCACGGTCAGGCCGTCCATGCCGGGGAGGTGCAGGTCAATCAAGGCCAGGTCGAATACGCCCCCCTCGCGCAGCAATTCCAGCGCCTGGGCCGGGTTCTCCACGGCCTTGGGCTGCATGCCCCAGCGGCGGCATTGCTCGAACAGCATGGTGCGGCTCGTGGCATTGTCGTCCAGGATCAAAATCTTCAGGTCGGCCAGCCGCGCCAGCCGGCCCGCGTGGGCCGGCGGCGGCGCCTCCGGCACCAGCCCCACCGTGGCCGTGAAATGAAACGTGGAACCCTGGCCGGGCACGCTCTCGGCCCACATCCGGCCGCCCATCAATTCCACCAGCCGGCGGCTGATCGCCAGGCCCAGGCCCGTGCCCCCGTATCTGCGGGCCGTGGAGACATCCGCCTGCGTAAAAGCCCGGAACAGCCGCGCCAGCCGGTCGGCGGGGATGCCGATGCCGGTGTCGCGCACCAGAAAATGCAGCCGCATCGCCGCCGGGTTGGGCAATTCCTCCGGCGCGGTGGCCAGCACTTCGACCTTGACGAACACGTCGCCCTTTTCGGTGAATTTCACCGCGTTGCCCAGCAGGTTCACCAGCACCTGCCGCACGCGCTGGGCGTCGCCGGCAACCAGTCCGGGAATCTGGTCGTCCGCCTCATAGACCAGGTCCAACTGTTTGTCCATCGTCCGGGGCGCCAGCAGGTCCAGCGATTCCTCGATGGAAGGTGCGCAGGTCAAAGGGGCGCCGCTCCAGCTCCATTTTGCCGGCCTCGATTTTTGAAAAATCCAGGATGTCGTTGATGATGGTCAGGAGCGATTCGCTGCTGTTTTGGATGGTCTCCAAATAACTGCGCTGATCCAGCGACAATGGGGTCTCCATGAGCAGGCTGGTCATGGCGATGACGCCGTTCATGGGGGTGCGGATCTCATGGCTCATGGCCGCCAGAAATTCGGATTTGGCCCGGGAATTGGCCTCCGCCGCGCGCATGGCCTCGGTGAGCTTCTGCTGGTGTTGCAGCAGTTCGCCGATCCGCTCCTTGAGCTGCACCAAACCGCGGAGGCGCGCCCGCAGCAGGCTGTTTTCGAAGGGCACCGGGATGAATTCCGTCAGCCCGAGGTCAAAGGCGCGCACTACCGGTGTATTGTCGCCCGCCGGCGCAAAGGCCACGCTGAAAACCGGCGTGGCCGCCGGGTGGTTTTTGATCTGCCGCAGGAGGTTCAGGCCGTCGGCTTCGGAAGACTTTAAATCCACCAGCACCAAGTCGGGCGGACGGTTTTGCCACACCCGTAACGCGTCGGCGTAGTTCTCCGCAAATTCCATGGTTGCGCCGTCCAGACGCAGCACCAGCGCCACGGCGTCCGCCAGCTTGGGGTCCGTACCCAGTAGCAGCGCCTGATATTTTGATTGATTCATGTCGTCGGGGACGGATGATGTTAAGCCACCAAGGAATTAACAGATTGCCCGCCTGCCAGCCAGCCGTTTCTTGAATTTAACATCGGCAACGCGGGTCGCCGGCTTGAGCGCCGGATGAGCCGTCTTTGGGGGCTCAACCGTTTGCTCCGGGCGGGTAACACACCGCCCGTTTCAGCCATTTCCGGCATTCGTGCCCAGCCTTTTCGGGTCGGGCTGGTTTCCTACAGAAGCTGTGGCAGCACAAAAAATGCCAGCGGGCTGGATAATGCCCCAAAACGGGGTTGCCGGCCAGAAAGGTGCTCCGCCCCGGCGCGGGCCGGCGTTCCGGCGGTGAAAGAATCATTGCTGGTGTTGGCTCCGGACGATAAACTTCGCCCATGCTGCAAGCTGTCACCGAGGTTCGGGTTGAAGCCTCAGACGTGGTCCGCCAAGCGCACCTCGCCGCCTTCCGCTGCATGTTGCGGGCGCGGCTGCTGGACGAGAAGCTCGCGGCGCTTTACCGCGCCGGCAAGATCTACGGCGGCGTCTTTTTGGGCCGCGGCCAGGAGGCTTTGAGCGCCGCCACCGGCCTGTCGCTCGCGAAAGGTGACATTTTTGCCCCCCTGATCCGCGACACGGCCGGCCGGCTGGCTTTTGGCGAGCCGGTCATTGACGCCGTTCGCACCTATTTCGGGTCAGCCCTGGGGCCCATGCGCGGACGCGACGGCAACGTCCACCGCGGCAATCCCCGGGCGGGGCTGCTGCCCATGATTTCCCACCTTGGCGCGATGGTTTCCGTGGTCAACGGCATGCTGCTGGCCCGCCGCATGAAGAAGATCACCGGTTCGGTGGGGGCCACCTGCCTGGGGGATGGCGCGACGTCCACCGGCGCCTTTCACGAGGCTTTGAACCAGGCGGCGGTCGAGAAATTGCCCCTGGTGCTGGTGCTGGCCAACAACCAGTACGCCTATTCCACGCCCACCAGCCGCCAGTTCGCCTGCGATGACTTGGCCGACAAGGCGGCCGGTTACGGGGTGGCAGCGCATGCGGCGGATGGCACGGATCTGACGTCCTGCCTGCGCGCCCTGCGCGAGGCCGTTGACCGGGCCCGGGCCGGCGGCGGACCGCAGTTGGTCGTGGCCCAGTTGCTCCGCCTGTGCGGACACGGCGAACATGACGACGCCAGCTACATTGACGCCCGCCTGAAAAAATCCCCGCTGGGACGCGACTGCCTGAAGGTCGCCCGCGAGACGCTGCTGCGCCAAAAATGGGCCGACGCCAGCCAGTTTGACGAATGGCGCCGCGAGGCGGTCCATGAAATCGAAACCGCCATCGCCCAGGCCCAGCGCGAACCGGCGCCGGACCCGTTTGCGGAAAAATGGACCGCGCTGTCCACGGAACATCTGATTGAAGGCCATGCGTAAGCCCATTTACCGGAAGATCGTTTGCCACCCATGAGCCTCACCTATCTCGAAGCCATTCGCGAAGCCCAGGCCCACGCCCTGCGCGATGATCCGCGCGTGTTCATCTACGGCCAGGATGTGGGCGCCTTTGGCGGCGCCTTCAAGGCCACCAAGAACCTGGCCAAGGAATTTCCCGGCCGCGTGCTGGACGCCCCGATTTCCGAGGACGCCATCATGGGCCTGGCCGTGGGCGCGGCGATCGAGGGCTTGCGGCCGATCATCGAAATGCAGTTTGCCGATTTTTCGACCGTCGGTTTCAACCAGATTGTCAACCAGGCGGCCACGCTGTTCTGGCGGACGAACGTCCCGTGTCCCATCACCGTGCGGCTGCCCTTTGGCGGCACGTCCGGCGCCGGGCCGTTCCACAGCCAGACGCCCGAGGCCATTTACGCGCATTATCCGGGGATCATCGTGCTGACGCCGGCCACCGTGGAGGACGCCTATTCCATGTTGCTGGAGGCGGTGGCGATTGACGACCCGGTGATCTTTTGCGAGCACAAGCTGCTGTACCGGCATCTCAAGGCCGAAAAACTCCCCACCGAGGCCCTGCCGGTGGGCAAGGCGCGCATCGCCCGGGAAGGGCGCGATCTCACCATCGTGGCATACAGCGCCATGGTGCAGGACGCCTTGGAAGCCGCCAAGGAACTGGCCGCCGAAGGCTGGGAAATCGAAGTCGTTGACCTGCGTTCCGTGAAGCCGCTCGATACGGACACCGTGGTGGCCAGCGTGGCGCGCACCGGCCGGCTGCTGGCCGTGGGGGAGGCGTGGCCCTGGGGGGGAGTGACGGCTGAAGTGGTCGCCCGCGTGATGAGCGAGGGTTTCGGCCTGCTGGATGCCCCGCCGCAACGGCTCAACGCCAAGGACACGCCCGTGCCGTTTCATCCGAATTTGTGGGCCGCGCACCGGCCGACGGTCCGCGCCATCGCCGCGGCCGCAAGAGACATTTTACGACAATGAAAACAGAAAAATGGATTGACCGGGTTCCCGGAGTGCGGAACCTGTCCCAATCCGTCAAACCCGCAATCCTTTTGACCCATGCCTGCTGTTAATATCATCATGCCGCAACTGGGCGAATCCATCGCCGAGGCCCGCGTGGTCCACTTCCTGGTGAAACCCGGCGACGCCGTGGAGGCCGACCAGGATTTGATCGAAGTGGAGACGGACAAGGCCACCATGACCGTGGCCTCGCCCTGCAAGGGCCGGTTGGAGACGTTTTCCGCGCAATTGAATGAGAGCTACGCCGTGGGCGCCACGCTGGGGCGGATTGAAGCCACGCTGGAGGAAGCGGCGCGGCTGGGCCTGGATGTGAATCCGCCGCCAAAGAGCGGCGACAGCGACCCGCAATCCCGGGGCGAAGCCAACGGCGAGAAATCGCGGGTATGGCCCACCGTGCGCGGCCTGCCGGTGCCCGCCAACGCGGCGGGCGCGAGTTATCTTTCCCCCCGGCTGAAGGCCCGCATGGATGAGTTGGGGCTGCATGCCGCCGACCTGGCGGGCGTGGCCGGCAGCGGCGCCGCCGGGCGGGTGACCGTTGAGGATTTTGAGAAATACATCGCCAGCCTGGACAAGCACAAGCTGAGCGCCGCCTCGTCCATGCGCGTGGCTGTGGCGGACGCCATGCGCCGCAGTTGGACCCGGCCGCTGGCCACCGTGGGCCTGCCCGTGGCGCTGGATGCCTTGCTGGCGCACCGCAAAACCTGCGACCCCAAGCCCGGTCCGGCGCTGTACGCGCTCCGCGCCCTGGCGCTGGCGCTTTCGGAGAATTCCGCCATCGCCGGCCGCCTGGTGGGCAGCAAAATTGTCCACCCCACGGCCATTGACGTTGGTTTTGCCGTGGAAGCGGAAGACGGCGTGCTCGTGCCCGTACTGCGCGGGGCGGACAAGAAGCCGTTGCGGGAACTGACCACGCGCTATAACGAACTCGTGGAGTTGGCCCGCCAGCGGAAGCTGCCGACCGATGCCACCGGTGGTTCGGTGGCCACCGTCACCAATTTCGGCACGTTTGGCCTGATGTGGGCCACGCCGATCCCGCTGCCTGAGCAGACCCTGGTGCTCGGTCTGGGCGCGGGCCGCAAAACACCGTTCTGGGATGACGCCCGCGGCCAATTCGTGCCGGTCATGGAAGCGCACCTCACCTTGAGTTTCGATCACCGCGTGCTGGATGGCGGCGCGGCGGGACGCCTGCTGCAACGCATTTCGGAACTGATGCGCCGGCCGGAGAAACTGTGATTTCGTTTATTCGTCCCGGCGCGGGAACAGGGGCGTGGGCACGCCAATCTTTTGCCCGGGTTCCAATTCGCCCCACTTTGCCGCGGCGAGGCGGTTCGGTTCACCGGTCAGGCCAAGCTGCGCATAAATCTTCGTTGCCGTTCCCGGCAGGAACGGCCACAGCAAAACGCCCAGAATGCGGCAGGTTTCGGCCAGGTTGTAGAGCACCTCGTCCAACCGTTGCGCCTTGGCCGGATCTTTGGCCAGGCTGAACGGCTTGGTCTGGTCCACGTATTGGTTCGCGCGGGTGACCAGTCCCCAGATACTGTGCAGCGCCGCCTGCAACTGGTTTTGCTTCAACAGCGCCCGCGTCTCATCCGCCGCCTTGTCGGCATCCGCCGCCAGCTCGTTCGAGCGGGCCGGCACCACGCCGCCGCGATATTTCTGGAGCATCGAAAGCGACCGGTTGAGCAGGTTGCCCAAGCCGTTGGCCAGCTCCGCCTGGTAGCGGGACCGGAAGCCCGCGTCCGTCCAGTTGCCGTCCGGGCCGATGTCCAGCTCGCGCAAAACGTAGTAGCGGAAAGCGTCCAGGCCCCATTCGTTGATCACGGCCACGGGGTCCACGACGTTGCCGGTGCTCTTGCTGATGCGCGCGCCGTTCTTCTGCCACCACCCGTGCACGAGAATCTGCTTGGGCAGCGGGAGGCCCATGGCCTTGAGCATGATCGGCCAATAGACGGCGTGAAATTTCACGATGTCCTTGCCGATGAGATGAATGTCCGCCGGCCACAGCTCCAGCTCCGGATGCGCAAAGGCGATGCTCGCGTAATTGACCAGGGCGTCGAACCACACGTAGGTGACGTAGCCCGGATCGAAGGGCAGGGGAATGCCCCAGTTCAACCGCGCCGCCGGCCGCGAGATGCACAAGTCCTCCAGCGTGTTGTTCTTGAGGAAACCCAGCACCTCATTCCGCCGGTACGATGGCGAAATGAAATCCGGGTTGGCCTCAATATAATTGATCAGCCACGCCTGCTGCTCATTCAGCTTGAAGAAATAGTTTTCCTCCTGCAGTTCATTCACCTCGCCCCAGGCGGGATCGAACGTGCCGTCGGGACGGCGGTCTTTTTCCGTGAGAAAAGTTTCCTCGCGCGCCGAATAAAAGCCCGAATAGGTCTTCTTGTACACCTTGCCGGCGGCCATTACCTTGGCCAGGCCGGATTGCACGAATTGCTTGTGGCGCGGCTGCGTGGTGCGCACGAAATCGTCATTGGTCAGCTCGAGTTTCTTCACGAACGACTGCCAGTCGGCCGCCAGTGCGTCGCAGTAATCCTGCGGGGTTTTGCCCTGGGCCAGCGCCACCTGCTGTACTTTCTGGCCGTGTTCGTCGAGGCCCGTCAGGAAAAACACCTCCTGGCCCAGGCTCCGCCGCGACCGCGCGATGACGTCGGCAATGATCTTCTCGTAGGCGTGGCCCAAATGCGGCTGCCCGTTCACGTAATCAATCGCCGTGGTGATGTAGAAACGCTTGCTCATCGTTGTCGGGGGATGTTACAGGAAAAGCGCCTCCGCGCCAGTGTGGAAAATGGCTTAACCACAGATGAACACAGATGGACACAGATCAAACAATAGCCATGTGGCTGTGGACGTGAGTCCACGGCAAACTCCATCTTTGGTTGAATTGGTTCCTCGACGTTTTTGATGGGTAAAGCCAAGGCAGAGGGTTCTCAAAGAGCAGATCGCGGCTGGGCCGTTGGAGACCCCCTTTTCCCCTCATCAAGAGACTATCCGGGCCTGCTGCCGGCCCTTGAAAGGTTCGAGTGGAAATATTCTTTGCGGGGACGAGCCGTCCCCGCCCCAGCTTGGCGATGTCTTAAAACCGGACACGACCTTGGACGAGTCGTCCCAAATCCCGGCTTGCGGCGAGGCGGCGATTACTTAAAATATCTGTCCGGCTGTGGCGGAAAACCAGCCCTCGAAACAAACACCGCATGAACCAAAATTTGTCCAGCTTCGCCGCTCGCTTGCGCGAGATCATTTCCCGTGGACCGGCCGCGCTCACCGACCGGCAATTCTCCGAGCTGGCCCTCGAGCTTTTTGCGCTCCAGTTCCAGCACAATCCCGTCTATCAAAGCCTCTGTGCCGCGCGAAAGCTGACGCCGCCGGCGGTGGAGCATTGGACCCGGGCGCCGTTCGTGCCGACGAGTGCGTTCAAGGAACTGGAACTCTCGTGTCTGCCGCCGGCGGAGCGCACGGCGGTTTTCCATTCCAGCGGCACCACCGAGCAGAAGCCCAGCCGGCATTTTCACGGCGCTGAATCGCTGGCCGTCTATGAGGCTTCGCTCTGGTCGTGGTTTGCGCCGCATTTCCGCGTGGCGAACCGTTTCATTTTTCTCACGCCGGACACGGCAGCCGCGCCGCGTTCCTCGCTGGTGCACATGTTTGAAACCGTCCGCCAGAAGGCCGGCGGTTCGCCAGCGGACGGGGCTTTCCTGGGCCGCGCCGCGGCCGATGGGGTCTGGACGGTGAAGCTTCCGACCGCTGTGGCGGCGCTCCAGTTGGCGGTGGCGTCCGGGCGGCCGCTCACGATTCTTGGCACGGCGTTTTCGTTTGTGCATCTGCTCGATTTTCTGGCGGAAAAGCATTTGCGGTTCGATCTGCCGGCGGGTTCGCAAGTGATGGAGACCGGCGGCTACAAAAACCGTTCCCGCGTGCTGCCCAAGGCGGAGTTGCACGCGCTGATCGCGGAGAAACTGGGCGTGGGCCGGAAAAACATCATTTGCGAATACGGCATGAGCGAGCTGAGTTCGCAGGCCTATGATTCGGGAATCCATCTTCCATCTTCGATCCTCCAGCCTCGCACTTTTCGCTTTCCACCGTGGGCGCGCGCGCAAATGATGTCACCGGAAACCGGCCGCGAAGTGGCTGAGGGCGAAACCGGGCTCATCCGCATTTTTGACCTGGCGAATGTGTTCTCGGTGGCCGCCATCCAGACGGAAGATTTGGGGATACGCCGTGGCGACGGTTTTGAATTGATCGGCCGCGCGCAACTGGCCGAACCGCGCGGCTGTTCGCTGATGACCGCATAAATCATAAATCAGAAATGGTGACACCCATGCCGCTGCTCAATTATTTTCTGGCCGACCTGCCACCCGAAGCCACGCTCTCGCCGGCGATGGTTGCGGCGGCGTGTGATACGCTCAAGCATAACCGGGAGAAATTCCTGGCCCCGCGTAAAACCGGCGACATCATCAAACTCCTGTGCGAAGTCGCGGCGGGCTGGCTGCGGCCGGAGAACCAGTTTCGCCAGCTCGCGCTCGCGGAGACCAACGGCACCGGTTTCTCGCGGGCCACCGTGGCGCGCGGCCTGGACGATTTTTTCCGGCGGTTCACGCCGGAGAATTTTCACGCCTTGCTCGCCCAGGACCTGGGGGAGGCCGCCGCAAAAGCCGTCATGGATGACCTGCCCGACCACGCGGCGGCCGGCGCGCATCACTTCTGGCACGGCCCGCAACTGATCGCGCACGTGGCGCCGGGCAACCTGCCCAACCCCGCGCTCATGAGCCTCACCCTGGGCCTGCTCACCCACTCCGCCCAGTTCATGAAATGCGCCAGCGGCGCGTCGCTGCTGCCGCGGCTGTTCGCCCACTCGATTTACGAAGCCGATCACAAGCTCGGCGCCTGCCTGGAACTGGCCGCCTGGCGTGGTGGCAACGCCGAGCTCGAAGCCGCCCTCTTCGGCGCCGCCGACTGCGTGACCGCCACCGGCAGCGATGAGACGCTCGCGGCCATTCGCGCGCGCGTCCCGGCCGGGACCCGTTTCCTCGGCTACGGCCAGCGCGTCAGCTTCGGCCTGGTCACACGCGAAGTCCTGCGCGACGAGACGATCGCCGAACTCATCGCGCGCGTGGCGGACGATGTGATTGCCTGGGACCAGAACGGATGCCTTTCGCCGCACGTGGTCTATGTGGAGGAACGCGGTGCCGTGGAATCGGACAAATTTGCGGCGCTGCTCGCCGCCGAATTGATGAAACGCGAAGCTGCCGAACCGCGCGGGCCGATTTCCATCGAGGAATCGGCGCTCATCGCCTCGCGCCGTTCCCTGTACGAAACCCTGGCGACGCACCGGGGCGATGTGAAGATCTGGCAAAGCAAGGATTCCACCGCTTGGACGGTGGTGTTTGAGCACGAGGTGCGTTTTCATTTTTCGCCGCTGAACCGCTTCATTTTTGTGAAGCCCGTGCCGGACCTCGCCGCGGTGCTGCGGGGCGTGGATGAATTGCAGGGCAAGGTGTCCACGGTGGCCCTGGCCGCGTCGCCGGACCGGCTCAAGGACGTCGCGGCGCAACTGGCGCGTTGGGGCGTGGCCCGGCTCTGCCCGCCCGGCCAGATGCAAAACCCGCCGCTCACCTGGCGCCACGACGGACGCCCCGCCCTCGGCGACCTGGTGACCTGGACCGATTACGAACTGAACCACGAATGAATGCGCTCGGGCGCGAAGCCCGCCGCTTGAAGATTTTTATGAAGATGGAGTTAAGAAAGACGTATCAATTTGAAGCCGCGCACCTGCTGCCGCTGCTGCCCAAGACGCACAAGTGCCGCCGGCTGCACGGACATAGTTTCAAGGTCGAGATCGCCCTCGCCGGCGAATGCGATCCCAAGCTGGGCTGGCTGATGGATTACGCGGAAATCTCGGCGGTGTTCAAGCCCATCCTCGACCGGTTGGACCACTACTACCTGAATGAAATCCCCGGACTTGAGAATCCCACCAGCGAAAACGTCGCCGTCTGGATTTGGCAAAAGCTGAAGCCCAAGCTGCCGCTGCTCACGGAAGTCGTGGTGGCCGAGACCTGCACGGCGCGGGCGGTTTACCGGGGGGAATAGTTTATTTATGCTGCATTTCGCCGTGGACTTTTACCACGGCTTTCAGCAGCGCGTCCCAATCCGCCTCGGTCGTCTCCCAGCCGGCGCTGAAACGCACGGCCCGCATGGCTTGCGCGGACTTGAAGCCCATCGCCGACAGCACGTGCGACGGCTCCTCCTTGCCCGTGGTGCAGGCCGAGCCGGTGGACACCGCGAAGCCCGCCTTGTCCAGGCGGATCACCCATTGCGATTTGCGGTCGCCTTCGGGCATGAGGGCGGAAACCGTGTTCCACAGGCGCGGCAGGTTGTGGCCCAGGACGGTGGCGCCGGGCAGGGCGCGCAGCATCTGCGCCTCAAAATTATCGCGCCACACTTTGCGGAGCACATGCTCGCTGTGGGCGATCTGCTTCTCGCGCACCTCCAGCGCGGCCATCATCGCTGCGATGGTGGCGACGTTTTCCGTGCCGGCGCGGCGGCCGCCTTCCTGCTTGCCGCCGAGCAGCAGCGGGGTGAGTTGGCTGCGATGCGGGATTTTCAAAAAGCCCACGCCGCGCGGGCCGCCGAATTTGTGCGCCGCGCCGCTCACGTAATCGCAATCGCCCAAGCCCTTGCACGGCAGCTTGCCGATGAATTGCACGGCGTCGGTGAAATAAGGCACCTCGTAGGCCTGGCAGATGGCCAGGATTTCGCGCCAGGGCTGGATGACGCCCGTCTCGTTGTTCGCGGCCATCACGGCCACCAGGCCGGGGCGCTCATCCGCCAACTCCTGCGTGAGCCAGTCCAGGTCCACCACGCCGTCGCGCGTCACCGGGATGTTTTTGACGCGTTTGCCGAAATAATGCCGGGACGAATCGTCCACGCACGGATGTTCGATGGCGGAGACCAGGATGTGCTGCGCGGGCGGGAGCTTGCGCGCGAAATGGTGCATGACGGTGTTGTTCGCCTCGGTGGCGCCACTGGTCCACACGAGGTCCAGCGGATGGCAGCCCAGGATGCCGGCGAGCTTTTCGCGCGCGTCGGCCAGCGCAATCGCCGCCCGGGTGCCGGCTTGGTGCATGGACGACGGATTGCCGCCGAGCTTCTCGGTGATCTGGAGCCAGGCCTCGCGCGCCTCGCGCATGACCGGCGCGGTGGCGTTGTGATCAAAGTAAATCATTATCGGTATGATAAGAAACGCTGGCGTGCAGGCCAGATTTTCTTACGGGGGGCGCTTGGCGGAGGTGTGAGGAAAAAATTTGGACAGGATGAACAAGATGTACAGGATGGGGAAAGCCCCGGAAAGAGGTTCGCGCATCGAACCCCTGAACCACTCGCAAATCCACCGTCGCGCCATCGCCGAGACGCGGAAACAACTTCTCCCTCTCCCCAGCAACGGTGTTAATTTGCAAGTTGGAATTTATCATTTTTG
>CAZHIM010000062.1:0-28884 GCA_964532525.1 uncultured Bifidobacteriaceae bacterium | reverse complement strand
GGAACTCCAAGGCAACTTCGTTTTAGCTATTCCACTGAAAACAGCGAAGAACCTGCATACACTCCCTCGCCTTTATGGCCTTTTTGATCGCCTCTGCGCCTCTGCGGTTTATACACACGCCTCGTTTTTATGCACCATTTCTGCTGGTTTCCACAGTTTTGACTCACGCCACCATCCCCTTCCGCCCCCGTTTTGGCTGGCGCTGGAAAAAATAAAATGCTACCTCTCAACACCATGTAACGCGGTCCTGAACGCCCCGGCAACTTACCGGTCAATCCAGTGTTGAAATCATCGTTCACCCGAGCCTTTTTTTATATCCTTATGAAGTCTCTCTTTTGCCGCCAGGGCCTGATCGTCCTGGCCTTGGCGCTCGCCACCAGTGCCGCCTTCCCTGCCCACGCGCAAGTGCCGCCCGCGGCGCCGTCCGCCCCCGCCGCCGCGCTGCCCAACGACGTCGTCCCCGGCACCCCCCTCGCAGAAGTGGTCAAAATGCTACAGGCCGGCGTGGACCTCACCACCATCCGAAGCTACGTCCTGAATTCCTCCAGCCTCTTCAACCTCACTGCGGACAACATCATTTTTCTGCGCGATGAAGGCGCGCCCAACGACCTCGTCACCGCCATGATGGATCGCGACAAGGCCCTCGCCACCTCCGCCGTCACGCCGGCGCCAGCCCCGGCTCCGACCATGGCGCCAACTCCAGCCTCCTATCCCGCGCCAGCTCCCGCTCCGGCTCCATATCAAGCTCCCGCCCCGGCCCCCGCTCCCTATCCGGCTCCGGTGGCGCCCGACGCCACCGCCGGACCCGACGATACCGCCCCGCCGGCCGGCGACGTCACCACCGCCGATTTCAACGCCCAGCTCTCCCCCTACGGCTCTTGGGTTTTTGTGGACGGTTACGGCCAATGCTGGCGCCCCTCCGTGACGATCTATGACGCCGGCTGGAGCCCCTATTGCGACCGCGGCCGCTGGGTGTACACCGACTGCGGCTGGTATTGGGATTCGGATTATGCCTGGGGCATCACGTTCCACTATGGCCGCTGGTTCCGCAGCCCCCAATTCGGCTGGTGCTGGCTTCCGGACACTGTGTGGGCGCCGTCCTGGGTCGTCTGGCGTTCCGACGACGATTATTGCGGCTGGGCTCCCCTGCCCCCGTTCGCCGTCTTCCGCCCCGGCTTCGGCTTCTTTTATCGCGGCGCCGCCGTCGGCCTCGATTTCGATTTCGGCCTGTCCGCGGATTTCTTCGTGTTCGTCTCGCCGGACCACTTCTGCGACCGCCATCCGCGCCAATTCTCCCTCCCCCGGGACCGCGCATCCCAGGTGTTCCGCCAGACCAGGCTCATCAACAACTTCGCGATGAACGGCAAAACCCTCGTCAATCGCGGCTTTGGCGCGGACCGCATCGCCAGCGCCACGCGTCGTCCCCTCGCACCCGTGCACATCGCCAGTCTGCCCAACGCCGGCCGCCAAGGCTGGCGCGGCGAGGGCTACGACCGTTCCGCGCCACCACGCCCCGCCGCGGCCAACAACAGTTTCAATCGCTCCGCCTCCCCGGCTACCACCGTCCGCCAGCCGGAAAATCGCTCCGTCGCGCCCGCCTCGACCGTTCGCCAGCCGGAATCTTCCCGGCCGCAAGTTCAAAGCGCGCAGCCCGCCGCCGCCAATCGCGTCCCCTCGCAGAGCTATAACCGTCCGGCATCAGCCGCGCCGCAGCCCCAGACACCGGCCCAGCCGCAAACGCAAACCCGTCCGGCCAATACCTATGTCCCGCAAAGCCGCAACGTGACCCCCGCCCCCGGCGTGACCACGCCGCCCCGTGCCACCACCCCCACGCCGGCGCCGCCGGCCGCTGAGCAGCCGCGTGTGGAGCCCCGCCAGGCTCCCGCTGAATCGGCCCCAGCCCAGCCCCAGACGCGCACTCCGGCCAATCCCGCCAACGCTGCCAACACCGGCGCCAACCGCAATTCCAATAACAAGCAAAATCAGTGAGCCGCCGCCCCGGACCCACCCCGCGCCCGCCCGCGGCATGGCGTTTTTCCTTTTGCCGCTTCGCCGCCGCTGGCAACCTTTTGCCGTGGGAATTTCCGTGCAACAATTCGAGCAGATGAAGGCCCGCCTGGACGGCAAGCCGGCCCGCGCCTCCGCCGCGGTCACCGCGCCGGCCCCCCGGCGTTCCGCGTCGGTCCCGCAGACCATCCTGGGCATTGATCCCTCCCTGCGCGGCACCGGCTACGGCGTCATCCGCACCGGCGCGCCGCAGGCGCTCGCCCTGGCCCAGGGCACCATTGCCTGTCCCAAGGACTGGGAACCCTCCCGCTGTCTGGCCAAAATTTCGCAGACGCTCCGCGACCTCGTCCAGGCCCACCACCCTGACGTCTGCGTGGTGGAAGGCCTGTTCTTTGCGCAGAATTTGAAAACCGCCATCGTCATGGGCGAAGCCCGCGGCGCCGCCCTCGCGGCCGTCGCCGAAAGCGGTGTCGCCATCTTTGAAATCGCCACCCGCAAGGTCAAGCTGGCCATCGTCGGCTACGGCGCCGCCCAAAAAATCGCCGTCGCCAAAATGGTGCAGCGCATGCTCGGCCTGGCCGAACTCCCCGCGCCCGACGCCGCGGACGCCCTGGCCCTGGCCCTGGCCCACGCGCAGGAACAAGGGCATTTCCGCCTCAACCCCCCCCGCAAAATCTAGCCCCCGCCATGATCACCTTTCTCAACGGCAAACTGGTTGACGCCCTCCCCACCCAGGTGGTCGTGGACGTCAACGGCGTCGGTTACGAAGCCCTCATTCCGCTGTCGTCCTTCGACAAGCTCCCGCCGCCCGGCCAGCCGGTGCACCTGCTCACCCAGCTCATCGTGCGCGAGGACGCCCACACGCTCTATGGCTTCATGTCGGCCGCCGAACGCGACCTGTTCCGCCTGCTCATCAACAGCGTCAGCGGCATCGGCCCCAAGACCGCCCTCAACATCTTGAGCGGCATGAACGTCGTCGCCTTCCGCGGCGCCGTGGCCAACAGCGACGTCAAGGCGCTCTCCCAAATCTCCGGCGTCGGCAAAAAAACCGCCGAACGCATCGTCGTCGAACTGCGCGACAAAATCGGCGCCGCCGGCGCGCTGGAGGCCGCCAGCGCCCAACACGCGCTTTCGCCCGCCGACCAGAAAACCAGCGACGCCACGCTGGCCCTCATGGCCCTGGGCTTCAAACAAATCGAGGCGCACGACGCCGTGCGTGCCGCGCAGGCCGTGCTCGGCGCCGCCGCCACGGTCGAACAGCTCGTCCGCGCCTGCCTCAAGAAGGGTTGAAATGCCTGCCGCCCCCCAGCCCCATCCCAACGCCAGCCGGCCCCGCCGCAAGTCCGGCGGCGTGGTGATTCCGCACCAGCCCACCTGGTACCAGCGGGTCGCCGCGTGGCTTATTTTTGCCGTCATCCGGACCGTCTCCGCCACCTTGCGTTATCGCTGGAATGACCGCTCCGAATTCTTTAACGGCCCCCCGCCCGGCCCCGCCATCTATTGCGTCTGGCACAACCGCCTGGTCCTCTGCCTGGTGGCCTACGGCGCCTATGCCAAAAAACGCAATGCCGCCAAGGGCATTGCCGCCATGGTCAGCGCCAGCAAGGACGGCGGCTTCCTCACCGGCATCCTCGAATGCTTCGGCGTGCAGCCGGTCCGCGGCTCGTCCTCCCGCCGCGGCCCCCAGGCCTTGCTCGAGCTCACCTCCTGGGCGGAGCGCGGCTACGACCTCGCGATCACCCCGGACGGCCCGCGCGGCCCGCGCTACGTCGCCCAGGATGGCGTGATGTCCCTCGCCCAATTGACCGGCCTGCCCATCGTGCCCTTTTCCTACAACCTCAGTTGGAAAATCCAGGTCAAAAGCTGGGACCGCTTCCAAATCCCCCTCCCCTTTTCCCGCTGCGAAATGAATATCAACCAGCCCATCTGGGTGCCCCGCGAAGCCACCGACGCCGAACGCGAAGCCTTGCGCCAGCGCCTCGAAGCCTCCCTGCGCGGCATGTCCCGCGACTGAACATCATGATCGCCCGCGTCAGTCTCGAAATCGCCCTCCGCCGCGAATTCGACTACGCCGTCCCCCCGGCCCTCGCCGGCAAGGTGGACGTCGGCAGCCGCGTGCAGGTGCCGTTCGGAGCGCGCAAGATTCTGGGCGTCGTCACCGCCATCGCCGAGGAATCCGGCCAGTCCAACCTCAAGCCCATCCTCAAAATCATCGGCGAGCAAACCCTCGTCACCCCCAAGGTCCTCCGGCTCGCGCGCTGGATCGGCGAATACTACTGCTGCGCCCCCGAAACCGCGCTCCGCTCCGTCCTGCCCGAGGCCGTTCGCAGCGAGGACGCCAGTTGGCGGGAACGCCTGTTTGTGCGCGCGCTGCCGGCCGCCGGCGAATTGCCCAAGCTGCCAAAGCGCCAGCAGGAGGTCTGGCACATCGCCGAGGCGCGCCGCGAAATCCTGCTCTCCGAACTCGTCACGCTCGCCGGCACCACGGCCGCCACCGTCCGCAAACTGGAGGACCGCGGCCTCATCGAAATCACCTCCGAAATTTCCGAGCGCGACCCCTACGCGCGCGAGCAGATTCTGCCGTCACAGCCCATCGTCTTGAATCCCGCGCAGGCGAAGGCCCTGGAACAAATCACGCGGGCGATGGCTGAAGCCACCCCGCCTGAAACCGCCGCGCCACCATGCCGGGGTGGGGACAGCTTGTCCCCATCACCAGAATTCCCCACCCTACCCGCAACCTCCGCGTGCCCCCCGGCCCCCGCCGCGAACGCCCCTCCCGCCCCGCCCCCATCGAGTCCGCCAGCCGGCCGGGCCCACCCGCGCACCTTTCTGCTGTTCGGAGTCACCGGCAGCGGCAAGACCGAGGTTTATCTCCAAGCCATCGCCCATGCGCTGGAACGCGGCCAGGGCGCCATTGTGCTCGTGCCGGAAATTGCGCTCACCCCGCAGACCGTCGAGCGGTTCAAGGCCCGCTTCAGCTCGGGCAAGCTCCAGACGCTCGTGGCCGTGCTGCATTCGCACCTCAGCGCCGGCGAGCGGCACGACGAGTGGCACAAGATCCGCCAGGGCCGCGCGCGCATCGTTATCGGCGCCCGCTCGGCCATCTTTGCCCCGGTCGAACCGCTGGGCCTCATCATCGTGGACGAGGAGCACGAGTCCACTTACAAGCAGGAGGAGGCCCCGCGCTACCACGCCCGCGATGTCGCCGTCATGCGCGGCCAGATGGAAAATGCCGTGGTCGTCCTCGGCTCGGCCACGCCGTCGCTGGAAAGCTATTACAATTGCCAGCGCGGCAAGTTCACCCTGCTCGAACTCCCGCAGCGCGTGGATGACCAAAAGATGCCCCACGTCCGCGTGGTGGATATGCGCCAGGCCGGGCGCGGCGACAAAGGCCCCCCCATTTTTTCGCCCCAGTTGAAGGAGGCCATCACGCAGCGCCTGGAGCGCAAGGAACAGACCATTCTGTTTCTCAACCGGCGCGGCTATTCCTCCTCCCTGGTCTGCGAAAAATGCGGCCATGTCTGCGGCTGCCCCAATTGCTCGCTGACCCTGACCTATCACCGCCCGGAGCAGGTGCTCCGCTGCCACATCTGCGGCTATCAGGAACGCGTGCCGCTGGTCTGCCCGAACGAAAAATGCCGCAATCCGGCCCTCCGCTATTCGGGCCTCGGCACCCAGAAGGTCGAGGACGTGCTCGGCAAGCTCTTCCCCCAGGCCCGCATCCGGCGCATGGATGCCGACGTGATGAAACACAAGGACGATTACCGCCGCGTCCTGGGCGAGTTCCGCGCCGGCAAAATTGACATCCTCGTCGGCACCCAGATGATCGCCAAGGGACTCCATTTCCCGAACGTGACGCTGGTGGGCATCATCTTCGCGGACCTCGCGCTGCATCAGCCGGATTTCCGGGCCGGCGAACGCACCTTTCAACTGCTCACGCAAGTGTCCGGCCGCGCCGGCCGCGGCGACATCGAGGGCGAGGTGTTTGTGCAGGCGTTCACGCCGTTCCATCCCGCCATTCAATTCGCGCGGCGAAACGATTTCGTGGGCTTTTACGAACAGGAAATGGAGTTCCGCGAACAGCTTAAATACCCGCCCGCCGGCCGCGTGGCCTTGCTGACGCTCAAGGGCCGCAACGAAGCCAAAGTCAAATTCTCCGCCGAGCACGTGAAGCGGGAGGTGGAGTCCCAGGCCCGGGGCGCCCGGTCCAAGCCCGCCGGCGCCGAAGCCCCGGCCGCTGCCGAACGCGGGATTCCCGATCTGCTCATCGCCGGCCCCGCGCCGGCCCCGCTCCTGCGGGCCGAAAACTATTACCGCTACCACATCATGCTCCGCTCCCGCGCCATGACCCGTCTCAGCCAACTGCTCGCCCACCTCACCACCAACCTCACCCTGCCCGACGACGTGACGCTGGCCGTGGACATTGACCCCGTGGACCTGGGTTAGATGGCGAGCGGTGCCGTTAGCGGCTTACTGCCGCTCGTATTCACCCTTGCCCAGCCGCTTGTAAACTTGGAAGCCGGCCTTTTTGGCATCGGTGATGGACAGCGGCTTAAGCTTGTGTGGCGTGGTGAACGCGGAAATGATTTTGCGCACCGGCTTCTTGCAAGCCGGACATTTCACCAGGGGCGGCGCCGATAGCGGCCGGTTCAGGGTGAAGTGTCCGCCACAGATCTTGCACTCGCCCTCGCACAATTCGTATTCGTAAAGCGGCATACAGACAATTTAGGTCTTCGGGCGCCGGCTTTCAAGCAGCACCCCGACCACCGGCCAATATACGCCATTCGTCAAGCTTGGCGCGCGCCCGGGCGGCCAGTTGCGGATCGGCATTGGCCGCAACTTCCAGCTCCCGGATGAGCTTCTCCGCCCGCCGGAAATTCTTGCAATTGACGGCATAGACCTCCGCCAACCGCAACTGCAAGGCAACATCACCAGGCTTGGCCCTCACCTGTTCCTCGAGCAGCTCCACCGCCGTGCCGAGACGGCCCTCCGCCAGCCAATCCTCGACAGACCGCGCATAGGGCGGAATCGGCGGTGGCTCCGCCCCGACGGGCTTCGCATGGCTCCATTCGTCAATCGAACGGCGCGCGAATTCGAGATGGCTGGCGGACACGCCGTGCTGCCCCTCCAGCGCCTGCAAGACCGTCCGCGCCCGCTCCGGTTGGTGCAAATCCTCCGCGTAGAGCCGCATGAGCATGATCCCCGCGCCTTCATCCGCGGGATTCTTCTGGAGCAACGCCTGAAGCGCTTGTTCCGCCGCCGCGAAGTCTCCCTGGGTGCGCAAATGCCCCGCCGCCAGGAGCGGATTCCCCGCCCCGTTACGCGGCTGCTTTACCCCGAGAAATTCCAGCGTGTTTTCCAGGATCGTCACCTCCACCTCGCCCGTCCGTTTGAGCTCTTCACAAAGCTTGATGGCTTCCTCGCGCCGTCCGTTGTGAATCAGATGGCCGATGGTATCCTGGTAGCGCTGGGATTTGCCTGGGTCGAGCTGGCCGTGGTCATGCAGGGCCGGGTCGAGCAGGCCGGAAAAGACGCGGGCGCCCAGTTCGGAAATGGAGCTGCGCAAGACAAGGGCGATGCAGATCGGACTGACCATCAGAATCGGAATGCCACCGTAACCCAGGCTGGATGTTTGCACCAACCCGAGAAATATCGCCGACAGAAACACGACCACAATGCACCGCAGGGCGCGGGTAAAGTGGTGGTCGCGCTTGCTATCGCCGCCGTCGGTTTTGTCCAAGCCGGTGAGGCACCACGTGCCCGCGCCGACGAGCCCCAGGATGCCGATGCAGACAATGATTCGTAGCATGGTTGCCAACGGCGGTTCTCTGCTTCTGATCTGCGAAAAGGCCGCGCCCGCTCCGGACCGGTCACTTCTTCAAAAACGCGCTGAACAAGTCAATTGGCAGTGGCAGGAACGTGGTCGTGTTATGTTCGCTCGCCATTTCGCGCATGGTCTGGAGATAGCGGAGTTGCAGGGCGATGGGTTCCTTGGCGATCATGGCGGCGGCTTGGACCATTTTTTCGGCGGCCTGGAATTCGCCCTCGGCATTCACGACTTTCGCCCGGCGTTCGCGCTCGGCCTCGGCCTGCTTGGCCATCGCGCGCTTCATGCTGTCCGGCAGCGCCACGTCCTTGATTTCCACCGAGGTCACCTTGATGCCCCACGGCTCGGTCTGCCGGTCAATGATCTCCTGCAGCTTCTGGTTGATCACGTCGCGCTGCGAGAGCAAATCATCGAGCGAGGCCTGCCCCAGCACGCTGCGGAGGGTGGTCTGGGCGATGAGCGAGGTGGCCTTCCAGAAATTCTCCACCTTGATTACGGCGTCCGTGGGATTGACGACCCGGAAATAAACCACCGCATCCACCGTTGCCGGCACGTTGTCCTTGGTCATGATTTCCTGCTTGGCCACGTCAATGGTCACCACGCGCAGGTCCATCCTGACCATGCGGTCCACGACCGGGATCAACACCACGACGCCGGGTCCTTTGGCGCCGACGATTTTGCCAAGGCGGAACACCACCCCGCGCTCATATTCGCGCAAAATGCGGACGGCCTGCGGCAGAATAATAATCGCCAGGATGACCAGGATGACGACCACCGGTGCCAGCGCACCAAATACCTTAAAGGTTGAAATAACGGAGTTGTCCATGATGTTGGGGGTTAATTTTTTGGTTTTACTTTTAAAGTGAGGCCTTCAATCCCGACGATTTCAACGGTCCGGCCCGATTCCACCGGAATTTCGCTGGTGGCGTTCCATGTTTCCCCTTCAACAAACACCCTGCCGCCGGTGGAGTCAATGCGCGACTGCGCCGGGATGGCCTTGCCAACCATCGTTTCCAGGCCCGTCTGCGCCGGCTGAAACTGCGCGCCGATGCCCTTGCTCACGACAAAGATGAAAAAGGCCGCCGTCAGCAGCGTCCCGGGAACGATCCAGCGCAGCGACAGCTCATACCCGGGGCCGCCGTGGTTGAAGAGCATCAGCGAGCCCAGGAAGAAGGCGAGAATCCCGCCCGCCGTCAGCACCCCGTGCGTCGAGGCAAAGGTGTCGGCAATGAATAACAGCAACGCCAGGCCAATCAGCACCAACCCCGCGATGTTCACCGGCAGGATGGCCGACATATAGAGCACGAGCACCAGCGCGATGGCCCCAACCACCCCGGGCAGGATCGCGCCCGGACTGCTCAATTCACCGATGAAACCATAAATCACCAGCAGCATCAGGATGAACATGATCTCCGGCCGCAGGAACAATTCCGAGAACCGCTCCCATGAGTTCAGCGGCATTTCCGCCACCGTGGCGCCGGTCGTGTGCAGGATTTTGCCCCCCACCCGGCGGCCGTCGAGTTGCTTCAGCAGATCGGGAAGGTTCGTGGCGATGAGGTCCACGACCCTCAAGCTCAGCGCCGTCTGGGCGGTGATGGAAACGCTTTCGCGCGCGGCCGACTTGGCCCACTCCACGTTGCGCGCGCGGTTGGTGGCAATCATCTCGATGTAACTGATCCCGAAGTTCTCCATCTTCTTCTTCATGATGTCATCCACCTGCGACTGGTCCCCTTCCAGCGTCACCACGTGCGCGGCGCCAATGGTGCTGCGCGGCGACATCGCGGCCACATCGGCGGCCATGGTGATATAACAGCCCGCACTGGTCGCCGTGGCCCCGTCGGGCGCGACGTACACGACCACCGGGAGCGGCGAGGCAAAGAATTTTTTGACGATGTCCTGCATGGACGTCACCAACCCGCCCGGAGTGTCGATCTCGATGATCAGGCATTCATCGTTTTCCGCCGCGGCGCGATCAATGGCGCGGGAGACGTAGCTGGCGGTGGCGGGGCCGATGGCGCCATCTATTTTAATCATGCCCACCTGGGCGGCGTAAACGGCCGCCCCGAGAAGCCACCACAACACGATGGTAAAGCCAAGCCGTTTCATAAGTTTTTTAGCTCAGTTGCAAGGTAACAGAAGAGCCCCCGGCTGCAAACGAATTCAGCGGCGCGCCGGCTTGAACGCGGCGGCGCCCGGGGCGCTTTTTCCCGCCGTTTCGCTTCAGGAAATCGCGGCCGGCCGGCTGCTTTGCCCCTCGGATTGCGCGCTCACGAACTCGCGGTGCAGGCGGGCATAGGCGCCGTTGGCGCGGAGCAGGGTCTCGTGGGTGCCGCGCTCAATGATGCGGCCCTGGTCCAGCACGAGCACCTGGTTGGCCTGGCGAATCGTGCTCAGGCGGTGCGCCACCACGAAGGCCGTGCGCCCGCGCAAAAGGATATCCAGCGCCCGTTGCAGGCGCGCTTCCGTCACCGAATCAATCGCGCTGGTGGCCTCATCCAGCACCACGATGCGCGGATCGGCCAGCATCGCCCGCGCAAAACACACGAGCTGCCGCTGGCCAAACGACAGCGACGTGCCGCGCTCGGCCACGCGCGTCTGGAGCCGCTGCGGCAGGGCGTCGAGCAGGTCCACGCAATCCAGCGAGACGAGCGTGGCGCGCACTTCGGCCTCGGTGGCCGCCGGGCGGGCCAGGCGGATATTGTCCAGCACGGTGCCGGAGAACAGAAAATTATTCTGCTGCACGCTGCCCATCTGCGAGCGCAGCGAATCACTCGTGACGTCGTTCAAATCCACGCCGTCCACCCGCACGCAGCCGCGGCCGGGCAGATAGAACTTTTGCAGCAGACCGACGAGGGTGGTCTTCCCGCTGCCGGTGTGCCCCACCAGCGCAATGGACTGGCCGGGCTCCGCCACAAAGGAAATGTCGGTCAGGACGGGTCGCCCCGGCTTGTATTCAAAGTGCACGCCCTGAAACTCGACGCGGCCCTTGATGGGCGGCAGCGGCTTGGCGGCCGGGGCGTCCTGCCAGTCCGGCTGCTGATCCAGCATGCGGAAGAGCCGCTCGCCGCCGGCCATCGCCATGAGCGCCTGGTTCAATTGGTTGCCGATGTTTTGCACCGGTTCAAAAAAAAGGTTTGCCAGGAAGAAGAACATCACCAGGTCACCCACCTCCATGTGCAGCCAGCCATGCCAGCAGAGCACGCCGAAGGCGCCCAGCAGGGCCATGGCGCCGAGGAAAAGCTGGCTCTTCAACTGGAGCAGCGGCACAAACACCGCCGATGCCTGCGCCACGCCGACGTTGTTCTCCCCGTGGATATCCACCAGTTTGCGGAAAAACCCGGCGTTGATTTCGTGGCGCACAAACGCCTGGGTCACGCGAATGCCGCTGACGGATTCCGCAAGCGTGGAAGCCACGCGGCTCCAGGATTCCTGGACTTTGCGCAGGCGGCGGCCCATTTCCTCCCGGTAGTTTTTATTCACCAGCCAGATGATGGGCGCCATGAGGGCCATCAGCGAAAACAGCTTCCAATCGTACCACGCCATCAGCGCCGCCGAGGCGGTCATTTGCAATCCCTGCACCACCAGCACAAACGCCACGTCCTGCACGCCGGCGCGCACGCTGTCAATGTCCGAGGTCAGCCGGCTGATGATGCGCCCGAACTTCGTCTGGTTGAAGAACGACATGGGCATCGTCATGAGCTTGGCAAACAGCTCGGTCCGCATGTCGTGCACCACGGCCTCGCCCAGTTCCAGGGCGAACCGCTGGCGGAAATGGAAGGTCACCGTCGTGAACAGCGCCAGGGCGAAGTAGCCGGCGGCGTACCAATAGATCTCCGTGAGATGGCCATGGGAAATGGGGCCGTTGATGGTGCGGCCGATGAGCCAGGCCAGCGCGGGCAGTTGCAGGCCCCGCGTAAAGGTCAGCACAAACAGCCAGTTGCGCTTGGCGGCATACGGTTTGGTGTAGCCGAAAATGCGCCGGATCAGCCGCCATTGCAGCGGCGCCCGGTCCGCCTCGCGCTCCTCCTGCGGATTGTAAAACGTGATGGACTCGCGCGCGGAGAGATCGCTGGAAGGGGCAGAGTTTTTGGTGTCCTTGGGCGCACTCATACTTCGTCACGCAACTCCCTCCATTCCGGCTTCGATTTCCGCCTTGAATTCGTCCTTCAAGTCTTCGAAAAGGCTGGCGCCGGGGCCTGCTTTCTTATGTTGCTTGACGTTCACGATAACGTTGCAAGTCCGTCTGATCGATTTCGTCCGGAGCTACCAGCCGATAATGTTTCTCGGAACTGACCCGAACGCCCTCGGGAGTTTGTTCGAACTCGAAGAGAACAATGACAGCGTCGGCAATAAATTGCGCTCCGATGGGCCGGCAAATAAGGTTGGGAAACTTATGCTGACAAGCACCCAGATCTTGTTCAACCTGGACGACGCTCATTCTGTCGGTCCCGCCCTTGGCTTGAACTGGGAATACATAATGCGACCCCTTCTTGTCCAGTCCGACATAAACCTCATCGATTTCAATTTGTCCCATGTCAGGGACGGCGGTGCGAAGATGGTTTTGGAGTGAATAGCATGTGATTCCGGAAAAAATATCCACTAGGCGGTTGTATCGCAGTTTGGCGAGCAACGCTTGTTCATCATTCAAAGCGTATTTGGCGATGATCCCCGGAGTGGCATCGGGCACTTTGGTTTCGGCCATGTTCGGGTTTGGAGCGACGGGGATATCAGCGACCAAGACGAAGCGATATTTTGCCTGACCAGCGGGGCGGATAATCCACGTTTTGCCTTTGGGCGCTTGTTTTTGGATTGCCTTCGGCAACTCCGAGCGGTAGCGAAAACTATAGACCAAATCTCCCAGATTCTTGGGGGTGGGAATCCCAAGTGTTTCTGCGACCGAAATCAGCTCTTCGCGTTTGAAGTCCAATTCGACCATGCCGGATTTGTATCCAGATTTGAAAATGTGCTCGATGATGGCTGAATAACGGTTTGGGGTTTTCATTTTTGATTTTGATTGCTTCGACGGCCCGGCCACCGCAACAAAATAACTTCCTCACGCAACTGTTCGCGGGTGGCAGTGGACAAACGAGTTCGAAACAAGTCGGTGCCCACCACTTCGTAACCAAGAGACGTCGCGATGTCTGCAAGGAGCTGGCCAGTCCGAATCATAACGCGGAGATACGACGCTTGATCGCCAACGACATAAGCCAGTTGCGCATTGGGACGCAAGACGCGTCGCAGGCCGGACAGATGTTTGACCATTCCGCCGAAATAAAGCTTCGTCACCCGGGCGTAAAGTCGCTCAAAACCGGAATCCTTGTGCAGCTCGATTCGGCGCTTTTCTATCGCCGCGGCTATCCGCTCAATTTCGGCGTGGCCGGCCACCAAATGGTCGTCGGTATCGGCCTTGTACACGCCGCGAGTATTCGAGCGAATCAATTCTTTTTTAAGCGCCCGCAAATCTTGCTTCGAACGGATGAAACCCAACAGAACCGATTCGAGTCGGGTCGTGCGGGTATAATCTTTTTCATTCGGATACGGAGGTGAGGTGATGACGGCATCGACTGAATTTGCCGGCAAGATATCCGCCACGTTACGGGCGTCGGCCCGGTAAACCGTCGCAGACGTCGCATTTTCTTCGGGCAAGTCCTCCAAATCCCGGACCATCGTGCGAATATTGTCCAACCACAGGGAAATGACCGGAGCGTCCGGCTTCGCCGGCCCAATACCGACTTCCGGACCAAAATGCAGGTTGCTGATTCCATTCAGCAGCGCATCCGCCAGCGCGAGGCGTTCGTAATTCTCAAACCGCGCGTCCGGGTGCTTCGCCAAGGCATCGAGCAAGGTAAGCGTCCTATGGAGTGGCAGCTTGCTGATCGAATCGGCAAGCAACAGATCCGCACATTCCTCGGGCAGTGACTTCAGCACAATTTTGCGTTCTGCTGGTCCATCGAGCAATTGCTCCTGCTCTTCACCGCCCAACCCCTGGCGCGCCAAAGCACGGCGGGCGGTCTCGGCCACTTTCAACGCATGGTTCAGAAATTCCTGCCGGGGGACATTCCATTGTAGTTTGGTTTGACTGGCAAAATAGACCACCGGATTTGGCTCCAACCCGACCGAGGGGATTCCCAGTTTTTTGCATTCCACGAGCGTTGTTCCCGTGCCACAAAATGGATCCAACACGGTGGTTTGCGAATTCAGCTTGAACTTTTCGATGTAATCCCGCACCAGATGCGGCGGAAACGAAAGCACGAAACGATACCATTGATGAACCGCCCGGTCATCGATCCGCATTTTATTATCTTCGCGCCGGATCTCAATTTCGCCCTTCTTTGGCGCGCACGGTCTCCGTCCACGTCTTTCTGAGTAAAGCGGCTTCACTGCTGGTATTTCAATCGCATCAGGCATTTTATCGTGCGCGCACTTTGACACTAAAAACTAAAACCGTCAAAGCGGATATTGTTCGCCGGGATTTGGAGGACATAGATTAAAAATGAAATCGGGAAATTCTATGACAAATCCATGATTTGCAGCAGCGCGGTTTCGTGATACGGCCCGGGCCGGTGCACCAGTTCAGCGTGCGTTCCGGTCTGCGTCAGCCGGCCGTCCTCCAGCACCAGAATGAGATCCGCGCGGCGCAGCAGGCTTAACCGGCTGGACACCACAAACGTCGTGCGGCCCGTCATGGCCTCGCGCAGGGCGGAGACAATTTCATTTTCCGTGCGCGCGTCCACGGACGCGGTGGGGTCGTCGAGGATGAGCACCGGCGGTTGCAGAATCAGCGCGCGGGCCAGGGCCAGACGCTGCCGCTGGCCGCCGGACAAATCCACGCCCGATTCGCCCAGCACGGTGTCGTAGCCGCGCGGCAGGGCGGTGATGAATTCGTGCGCGGCGGCCACCCGCGCCGCCCGTTCGATCTGGTCCATCGTGGCGTGCGGATGCCCAAAGGCGATGTTGGCCGACACCGTGTTCGAGAACAGAAAACTTTCCTGGTAAACAATCCCGATCTGGCGCCGGAAGGCGTCCAGGTCCAAATCGCGCAAATCTTTCCCGTCGGCAAGGACGCGGCCCTGCTGGGGATCATAAAAACGCGGGATCAGGCCCAGCAGCGTGCTTTTGCCGGTACCGGTCATCCCGAAAATGCCCACGATCTGGCCGGGTTTGGCGCTGAAGGAGACGTTGGCCAGCGCCGGCACGTCCCGCGCCTCGCCGACCGGATCACTCCCCTTCCGGCCGGCCGGCCGGTAACTGAACGTCACGTTTTCGAACGTGATCTGGCCCGTCAGCCGCCCGGGCTTGAGCGCGTGGGGGCGGGTCTGGACGTCGAGCGGCGTGTCGAGCACTTCATAGACGCGCCGGGCTGCCGCCAGACTTTGCTGCACCGAGTTGGCGATGGTGGAGATGTTGGCCACCTGTCCGGTGAATTGCTGGAGCAGGCCCGCAAAGACCAACAGGCCGCTGCCCAGCGCGATCCGCCCCTCCACATACAGCCACCCGCCGTAGGCGAACAGGATGACCAGGCTCAATTGCGAAAGCATCTGCGTGCCCGGCGTGAAGATGGACAGGTCCCAGAAAATCCGGCGCTGTTGCGAAGACACCTCGTCGTTGGCGGCTTCGTAGCGCCGCACTTGGTGGGCCTCGGCGGCGAAGCCCTTCACGGTCTGCATGCCGCGGACGCTCTCGCTGAAGAGCAGCACCATGTCGTCCGTCAGTTCGCGATTGCGCAGATAGCCGGGTCGCAGCCGGGTGGAGTAATAATGCGCCAAGGCCCACAACGGCAGCGAGACGCTCAGGCAGGCCAGCGTGAGCGCCGGCTGGATGCGCCACATGAAAAACGCGTAGGCGGCCAGCGTGAGCACCATGTTCAACCCCTGCAACAGCACGCCGTCCACGAACAATCGCGTGTTTTGCACGTCGCCGGTGACGCGGTTGAAAATGGAGTTGGAGCCGTGCAGGTCGAAAAAGCTGAAGCTCAGGCGCTGAAGTTTGGCATAGAGCTGGGCGCGCAGCGCGGGCACGATTTCGCCCTGGGCGAGCCGGGCGGTGACCATGTTGTAGGCATAGGTCAGCATGGCGCGGACGATCGCCTGCGCCACGATGGCCAGCGCCACCACGGTCACGATGCGCAGCGGCGTCCAACCGGCCGGCGGCTGCCAGCCGAACGGATACAAGGGCTTTGGCAACGAGGGATCAAGCGCCTGGCGGATCACGTCAATGGCCAGGCCCAGCAGTTGCAATCCGGCGATGCCCAGCAGCAGCAGCAGAATGCTCAGCACGATGGACCAGACGCAATTGGCCTTGAACTGCCACGCGAGCGTCAGCAATCGGCGAACGAGCATTCCGGTGGAATACTGTTCGGCCTCCGGCGGTTGACTATAGGTGTTAGCGGCCACTTTTCGAGCCGCTAAGCATGCCGCACTTGCCCGCGGTAATCGAATGAAAAATGGGGTTGTTGCGCTTACAGCCCGTTGAGCTTTGCTTGCAGATAGCCGCCCCGAAGATTCGCGGTGTTTTCAAATCCGCGGCCGCGCAGCAGGCAGGCGGCCAGATAGCCGCGCTGACCTTTCTGGCAATAGACCACGATGCGGCGGTCGGTGGGTAATTCTTTAAGGCGGTCGCGGAGTTCGCCCAGCGGGATGTTCACGGCTTGGTTGAGTTGACCGAGTTCGGCAACTTCGTCTGTATCGCGCACGTCCAGCAGAAAATCCCCGTTGGGTTGCCAGGTTTCCGGCGCCACGGTGGAAATGTCCCCACGGGCGATGTGCCCGGCCACAAAACCGGCGGTATTCACCGGGTCATTGGCCGAACCAAACGGGGGAGCGTAAGCGAGATCCAGGTTTTCCAGGTCATCCACGGTCATTTTGCCCGCTATGGCGGTGGCCAACACGTCCACGCGCTTGTCCACCCCGTCTTCGCCCATGACCTGTGCCCCCAGGAGTCGTCCGGTGCCTTCCTCCACGATCAGCTTGCTCATCACCGGGGTGGCCCCGGGATAATAATGCGCGTGGCTGGGGTCGCGCGTCAGACTGGTGAAGAAGCTGAATCCCGCCTTCGTCGCTTGCGCCGTGTTGAGGCCGGTGAAGCCAACCACCAGGTTCAGAACGCGTACGATGGAGGTGCCGAGCGCGCCGGGGTAAGTGAGCTTTGCCCCGGCCGCGTTGGCTCCGGCAATGCGCCCCTGACGGTTGGCCGGCCCTGCCAGCGCAATGCGCGCCCGCGCGCCGGTCAGGGCGTGCATGGTTTCCGCCGCGTCGCCCACGGCATAAATGTCCGGGTCGGATGATTCCATGCGCCCATTGGTTTTTACGCCGCCGGTCGCGCCGATTTCCAATCCGGCGGACTTGGCGAGTTCGATTTCGGCTTTCACGCCGACGCTTAACAGGATCAAATCCGCCGCAAGTTTGCTGCCATCGGCGAATTCCACCCCCTCGCGCGTAAAGCCGGTGGCTCCGGTGCCCGTTTTGAAATCAAAGTCGGCGCGGCGAATTTGATTTTCCAGGTGGGTCGCCATGTCCCGGTCCAGCAGCGGCAGGATGTGCGGGCTGAGTTCCACGATGGTCACGTGCATCCCGCGCTGATGAAACGCCTCGGCCATTTCCATCCCAATGAAACCTCCGCCAATCACCACGGCTCGTTGGGGCTTCTGCTCGTCCATGAACTTTTCCAGGCGGTCCATGTCCGGGATGTCGCGCAGGGTGAACACGTGCGGCAACTGCACTCCCGGAATGGGCGGCACAATCGGCTTTGCGCCCTGACTCAAGATGAGCTTGTCGTATTCCACCGCCTTCGTCGAACCGTCCGGGCCTTTGACTTGAATGGTTTTTGCGGCGCGGTTAATGGAGAGGACCTCGTGGTTCACGTGCGCCTGGACCCGCGACCGGGTCCAGAACTTCTCCGGGGTCATGATGATCAGCTTGGCGCGGTCGTCAATTTCGCCTGCCAGGTAGTAGGGCAGGCCGCAATTGGCAAAGGATATGAACGGGCCGCGTTCAAAAACGTGAATCTCGGCATGTTCATCCACGCGGCGGGCCTTGGCGGCGGCGGAAGCTCCGCCGGCCACGCCGCCCACAATGATGATGCGCTTGGGTTTGATGGGTGTTTTCATTTGGATTCGGTGGTGCAGCCGCAGGCCGGGGGGCAAACGGAAGATTTATTCCAGGGCATTTTCGCCAGCAACAGGGCCAGCCCGCAAACACCAGTCACCCCGGCGAACAAGAGGCCGCTGCCGACCACGAGCGGGATGATGGCGAAAAGTTTGTTGACGGTCAGCGCCAGCAACGCGCCGCCGGCGCCCAAAAAGCCAACAACGATCTGCACCTGGCGCATGAGCGGCAAAACCCGGCTTCGGCCGCGATTAACCGGCAGCCCGGCGTCAATCCAAGCTTGGGTTCCGCCTTCCACCAGAATGCAGCCTTGAACGCCCGCGCCCTTTAACTTCTCAATGGCGCGGCGCGCCCGTCCGCCGGACTGGCAAAGCACATAGACCGGCGACGCATCGCCCTTGCGTTTGCGGGCGAAGGCCGCGGGATCAAGTTCGTCCAGCGGGATGAGTTCTGCGCCGGGAACATGGGCGGCGGCATGTTCACCGGGGGTCCGCACGTCCAGCAGCCAGGCGGGCTGGCCGGCCGTGATCCGGCGCTGCAATTCCCGGACATCAACCGCGGTTTCGGTTTGCATTTTGTTCATAATCGTGATATGAGTATATAACTAATTAGTTATATGTCAAATAAAAAAACACCGCCCCCGTTGACCGCGGAAGAATTGGGCCGCCTGGCCGGCCGGTTCAAACTCCTGGGGGAGCCGATGCGATTGAAAATTTTGCAGTCGGTCTGCCACGACCCCCTCACGGTCAGTGAGATTGTGGCGGCGACCGGATCCACCCAGGCAAACGTGTCCAAGCACCTTGCCCTGCTGGCGGCGGGTGACATTTTGGAACGGAAGAAGGACGGCCAATGTGTCTATTACGGGATGAAAGACCGGCTGGTGATGCAGTTGTGTGAATTGGTCAGGGCGCAAATGAACGGCTGAACAGCGTTGTCTGCCCGCCGCGCCAAAGGCTGGCACGCGCCGACGACATGGTGAGAGCCAGAACGATTTTGGCAGGGCTGGCGGAATCGCGAAGTTTGTGCCGGCACACCTATAGCCAGCCAAACGAGCGCGCCACCCAGACCAGTCCGTAGGCCATGGCGGCGCTGGCGGGCAGCGTCAACACCCACGCCCACAAAATGCGCTCCACCACGTTCAATTTGAGTGCCTTGGGGCCCTTGGCGCAGCCGACGCCCATGATCGAGGACGTGATGACATGCGTGGTGGAAACCGGCATCCCGAAGAGGGCGGCCGTGAACAACACCGTGGCCCCGGTGGCTTCCGCCGCGAACCCGTGAACCGGATGCAGCCGCACCATCTTATGGCCGAGCGTCTTGATGATGCGCCAACCGCCGGCGGCCGTGCCGGCGCACATCGTCAGCGCGCACAACACTTTGATCCACGCCGCGATGTGCAGCGGCTGGCCGGCCGCCGGGACGTTCATTTTCAAAAACCAAAGCCAGCCCGGCAACGCATCAAACTTGCCAGCGGCCGTGCCCCCCACCAGCGCGAGGGCGATGAGACCCATTGTTTTCTGGGCGTCATTGGTGCCGTGCGCCCAGCCCATGTAGCTGGCGCTGAACAATTGCAGAATTCCGAAGGTCCGGTTCACGGTCACCGGTTTCCAACGGCGCAACAGAAAGTAAAGCACCGCCATGAGGATGAAGCCCACGACGAATCCAATGACCGGGGAAGCGACCATGGGAAAGATGACTTTCCAAAGGATTCCCTGACCTTTCCACCAGTGCTCTTTGCCGGGAACCGACCAGACGATGGCCGACCATTGGTTGCCCGACGCCGCCAGTACCGCCCCGCACAATCCGCCGATCAGCCCGTGAGACGAGCTTGACGGCAGGCCCGACCACCAAGTCAGCAAATTCCAAATGATGGCGCCAATCAGGGCGCAGCACAGCACCGGCATCGTGGCGATCTGTGCGTCCACCAGCCCGGTCGCGATGGTCAGGGCCACGGCACTCCCAAAAAACGCGCCGATGAGGTTGGTCACTGCCGCCAGCAGCACCGCCTGCCGGGGCGTCAGCACCTTGGTTGAAACCACCGTGGCGATGGAATTGGCGGTGTCGTGAAAGCCGTTGATGTAGGTAAACACCAGCGCCACGAAGATGACGGCGAAGACGAGGAGCATCGCCGTGGATCAGGAATTTTTCAAGACGATGTACATGACCACGTTGCCGGTCTCATGGCAGCGGTCAATGACCTTTTCCATCAGCTCATAGATGTCCTTGAGGGCCATGGCGCGATGCGGCTCATACCTGCCGCTGTAGAGATCCTTCAACAATTCCATCATGTATCGGTCCGCCTCGACTTCCACCAGTTGCAGCCGGTCGTTGAGATTTTTGATTTTTTCCAAATCCTTCATGTCGCGGAGTTGCTGCACCATGTCACGAATGGCGTCGGTGGCCTTGGCCATCATGTCGGCGTGTTTGGAGAAATCGATGCCGTCCAGATAACGTCTGGCCAAAACCAGCCGGTCCGCCAGCTTCTCCGCGGCTTTGGGAATGCGGAACAGCGCGCGCGCCAGGGCCTCGATGTCTTCCCGTTCCAACCCGGTGATAAACGTCTTCACCAGTTCGCTGCTGATCTGGTCGGAAATCTTCTTTTCCTTGCGGCGCGCCAGGATGACGTCGTCCCGGTTTTGCGTCTTGCCGGGCGATTTCATGACCTCAATGGCCAGCCGCACGCTCTCGTGCGATTCCTGGGTGGCGGCTTCAAGCAGTTCCTGAAAACGATCGCCTTTGCTGAACAGTTGCTGAATGGAAAACATGCGCAGAATAAGTTACCAAAAAAAACCGGGCGCGCACGTTAAATCAGTTCTTCAAAGTGTGCCGGATATCCTGGGCTTCGCGCAGGTAAACCACCTCTTCGGCGATGTTCTTCGCATGGTCGGCGATGCGTTCCAGGCTTTTGGCGGCCACTATCCAATGCAGGCAGCGGCCGATGGTGGCCGGGTTCTCCGTCATGTGCCGGATCATCTGTTGCTGGATTTCCTTGTTAAGCGCATCCACTTCTTTATCGCGCGGAATGACGGCGAGGGCGGCGGCGGCATCGCGCCGCGCAAAGGCATCAAGCGCGAGCTTGACCATTTCAATGGACTTGCCGACCAGGCGGTGAAAGTCGAAGTTGATTTTTACCGCCGGCTCCCGCGCCAGGTCGCGGGCGCGTCTGGCGATTTTGGTCGCCTCGTCGCCGATCCGTTCCAAATTCTGTGAAATCTTCATGACCACGGGGACCAGCCGCAGGTCGCTGGCGAGGGGCGCCTTGGTTAACACCAGGATGGTCATTTCATCAATTTCCACCTCCAACCGGTCAAGGATTTCGTCGTCTTGGTCCACGCGCGCGGCGAGCTCGCTGTCGCGCTGGACGAACGATTGCACCGCCAGGTTCACCGCCGCCTCGGCGTGGCTGGCCATGAGCAACAGCTTTTGGCGCAGCGCGTCCAGTTCCATTTCGAAATGGTTTTCCATTCGTGGTCCGGGGAAAAAATAGCTCAAAGCTCGCGCCCTGTCACATCATCTTCCCGGCAATATTCTACTGCGAATGGCCCGCCAAACCGGTTGGACTTTCGCTGACAGGCACTTGGAACCGTTGTGGCGGACAATGGGAGGGATTTGATTTAAGCGCCCGTTTTGCATATATTCAGCCCAGACACAAATGGCATCGAAATCCAAAATCAGGTGGTTAGACGAACCCGAAGAACACGACTACGCCTCGGCACTATCATACCTCAGCCTGCTTTGTGATAAAAAGACCGTCAAGGCCCGGGTGAAAGAGTTGAAACGGGCGAAGATGTCGGCATTCAAATCCAAAGACATTTTCCGGGCGGCGAGATTGCCTTTGCTCCCAGTCAGCAACAGTCACGTCAAAAAAGATCACCAGAAGATTGACGCCGGACAAAAAATATCGCCGCTGCTTCTGGTGCGAAATCCCACCAAGGGAGAAATTGTGATCGCCGACGGCTACCATCGCCTGTGCGCGGTTTATTCCTTTGATGAAGACGCCGTGATTCCTTGTAAAATCTGCTGACGGGTAACAATCTAAATTTCCTACGCAACTCCATTGGCAGAGTGGAGGGGGCGGTTATGGCATGGTTCATTATCAGCTTCAAAACTCACCATGCTATGGGTTGATAAAAATGTGCTGTTTGTTCATGGCTGACTCGTCGGTGGTACGGTTGGCTGACTCGTCGGTGGTACGGTTGGCTGACTTGGTGGTGGGACGGTTGATGATGCCGTATAAACTTCTGCCTTCATTGGAATCTTTCGATTGCCGCGAAGAACGTCAAGCCAAAGCTGCCGCGTTTCCGTGTTTTCATTCTCTACGTTGACGTAGCCTTGCGGGTAGTATGCCCCACTTTGTATTTGTGACTTGTCATGTGCATATCCAAGCAGATTGGAAATCTCGTAAAGCAAATCGATTAAAAGTTCTTTCCTGCGATTCTCCCAATTGGGCGGCGGATAATCCTTCGCGTTGAGGTGGGCAATATAAAGTCGCCAACAATCAACGATCTTTTTCTCTTCGCGTTTGGAACTGTTAAACTCAATTTCGACTAAATTCAACGCTTCGATGTGTGAGTAATTGAGATTCGATGACCGAGTGGCCATCAAGGTTCTAAAAATGTGGATTTTCCTTTTTCGGGCATCTTCCGCTTTTCTCAAATGCTCAGTGATTTGGACAGCGATGATTGGCCCCAACAACAATGCAAGAATCATTACGATGTCCGAAATTTTAACAGTAAAATCGAAAGTCATAGGCGTTATTCTGATGCGGTGGTTTTCTTTTCATGGCTTCATCGGCGCTTTTCAAGCGACGCGAGATACAAAATGTTTGCCGCAGTCGAATGAATCATAAACGCTGCCGTTTCTTCTGTGATTTGAACCTCTTGGACGCCTTGCCCGTGTCCACTCAATTTGTTTCTGACAGTCGCCACAACTTCGAGCGCGGAACGAAGCCCTGAAAGCGAGTTTCGCATGTAAGGCGGGAACAGACCGTTGTCGCCACAGACCGTCATTAGTTTGTTCGCCGTGTCAGACTGGCTGTATTGCCAGCCGTGCTTGTGGCAGATCGCCTTCATGGTGCTTTCAAACGCTTTTAAGCACTCATTCATTGCCTCTGGGAATCTGCGGTGCTGAAAGTGTTCGTGTGCCTTCAAAAACTCTTGGTTCGCCCCTGAAAATGTCGAATCTTGCAATAAAGTCATGGCGGGAACTACGGTTTCCGTGTGGATAAATCCGGAGTCAATTCGAATGATTTTCCCTTCAACGAATTCATATCCAACCGAGTGTTCTTTCAATCTGCCATTAAGTTCATTCGCAGCCCGACGAATGTCGTCCATCATCCCGGCATTCACATAGCTATCAGCTTTGACAACTTCAACAAAAGTAAAGAAAATCAACTCTATCACGGTCAGGCATTTTCCAACGTCTCGCTCTTGCAAAAAATAATTGCAAACATCTTCCGTCGCGTTTCTCGCGTTGTTAGTCAAACGGAATACACCAAATTCCTGATAAATGTGGTTAGCCGCGAGTCTGTAAAAACTGTCTGTGCCGTTCATCCAAAAAGCAGCAAATCTTGGAACCAGATTTTGCCAAATATGCACGATTTGCACTTTTAGCGGTTGCGGCAATTCGTCATAAACCAAGACGTCTGTAACAGACTGCTTTCGGTTGCGCTTTGAAAATCCATCAAACATTTTTCTTGCCCCCTTCCAGAATCACATTTGCGTCGTCCGTAAGACCATTTGGAGAACAAAAAAAACGCCTCTTGTTCGCGTCAAAATCTTTTGCGAGCAATTGCACCTGCGCAAAGGCACCCTCGAATGTGGACGGCATTAAAGAAAGTGTAGCAAAAAGAGCGAAACGAGGCAATATCAGGCCGCTCACATTCCTTCACAAAATCAGCCAGTGAAATTCTTTGTGAATTCCACCGAACAGCGAAGAATCTTTTCCATGAATATATTTCACTCTCCCTCAACCACTTACGCCAATCCCGTTAGCCGCTAACTTTGTGATTCCGCCGGACCTGCTAAAATGGCTCCGGCTGGGAAAACGCCCCGCCATTATGAGCCATCATGGCTTCAGTTCGGCCCGGTTACGGGCGGCCCGCTTTCTCGGCCGCCGCCCGCATCAGGCGAACCTCCGTGCGCCGCAGCCAGTCAACGCGCCGCGAATTTTCCCCGCCGCGCTCGGCACCCCGCCCTCCGGTCAACCCTGGTCAACCTTGGTCAACCCTAAAATGGTCCCCGAAAGTCGCAGACCCGGCCGCCTGTTCCCAAGGCAAACCACCCAAAATGAGCCGGAAAATGAATTTGCCTCCGCGCCCCGCTCTGCCCAAACTCAGCTCATGAAATGCCACCCACTGATCGCCATCCGGCGGTTGTCAGTCGCAGTCGCCACCCTCGCCCTCACCCTCACCGCGGCCGCCCAAACCAATTCCCCCCGCGAGCATCTCTCGCTCGACGCCAATTGGAAATTCCACCTCGGCGATGATTGGCCCGATGCCCTCCGCCTCGACAAGGCCGGCGCCAGCGGCGGTCCCGCCGCCGAAAAATTCAACGACCTCACTTGGCGCACCCTCACCCTGCCCCATGACTGGGCCATCGAATTGCCCTTCGACAAAAACGCCGATGGCAGCCATGGCTTCAAGCCCGTCGGCCCCGGCTTCCCCCGCAACAGCATCGGCTGGTATCGCCGCACGTTTGAGCTGCCCGCATCCGACTCCGGCAAGCGCATCTGGCTCACCTTCGACGGCGCTTTCCGCGACACCACGGTGTGGGTCAACGGCTGGCTGATCAAGCGCCACGAAGGCGGCTACTACCCGTTCCGCGAAGACATCTCCGACGTCGTCCATTTCGGCGGCAAGAACCTCGTCTCCGTCCGCGTGGACGCCACCAAATTCGAGGGCTGGTTCTACGAGGGCGCCGGCATCTACCGCCATGTCTGGCTGGACAAAACCGGCCCCGTGGCCATCGCGCCGGACGGCCTCTTTGTCCGGACCGAATTCGAAAACAACGTCCCCGTGGGCCGGCCCGAAATCAACGTCGAAGCCCGCCTGCTCAACGCCCAAACCAACGCCGCCAAGGCCACTGTCCAATGCCAGGTCATCGCCCCGGACGGCGCCGCCCTCGGCCGCTTCAGCGAGTCCGCCAAAGTGAAGGCCCAGTCCTGGCGCCTGGTGAAACTGGAATCGAAAATCTCCGCGCCGGTTCTCTGGTCCCCGGAATCGCCCAAACTCTACACCCTCATCACCCGCGTCCAAGTGGCGGGCAAGGTCGTGGACCAACAGCAAACCGAGTTCGGCATCCGCACCGTGGGCTTCGATCCCACCAACGGCTTTTTGCTCAACGGCCGGCATTATGAATTGTACGGCACCTGCAACCATCAGGACATGGCCGGCGTGGGCGCCGCCCTGCCCGACGCCCTCCAATATTTCCGCGTGGCCAAATTGAAGGAGTTCGGCTGCAACGCCGTCCGCACCTCGCATAATCCCCCCACTCCGGAGTTCCTCGACGCCTGCGACCATCTCGGCCTGCTGATCATGGACGAGAGCCGCCTTTTGGGCAGCGATTCCGAAAACCTCCGCAAGTGGGATGACCAGATCCGCCGCGACCGCAACCATCCCTGCGTGGCCATCTGGAGCGTGGCCAACGAGGAATTCGTGGTCGAGGATTCCCCCCAAGGCGCCAACGTCGCCCGCACCATGCAGGATTATGTCCACCGCCTCGACCCCACCCGCCCCGTCACTTTCGCCGCCCCCGAAGGCGATACCTTCGCGGGCATCAACGGCGTCATCCAGGTCCGCGGCTGGAATTACCACGTGGGCCACGACATGGACACCTACCGCGCCAAGCATCCCGCGCAGCCGGAGGTTGGCACCGAGCAGGCCAGCACCGTCGGCACCCGCGGCATCTACACCAACGACCCCGTGCGCGGCTATGTGGCCGCCTACGACGCCAACGCGCCGAGCTGGGCGACCACCACGGAAAAATGGTGGAGCTACTTCGCCGACCGGCCGTGGTTAAGCGGCGGCTTTGTCTGGACCGGCTTTGACTACCGCGGCGAACCGACGCCTTATGGGTGGCCGTGCATCAACTCGCATTTTGGCATCCTCGACACCTGCGGTTTTCCCAAGGACAATTTTTATTATTATCAATCGTGGTGGACCACGAACGTCGTCCTGCACCTCCTGCCGCATTGGAACTGGCCGGGCATGGAAGGCCGGGAGATTCGCGTGGACGCCTTGAGCAACTGCAAGCAAGTCGAGCTCTTCCTCAACGGCCAGTCCCTCGGCAGACAAACCATGTCCCCCAATTCCAAGCTCTCCTGGCAGGTCAAATACGCCCCCGGCGCCCTGCGCGCGAAGGGTTTTGACGCCGCCGGCAACGTCATCGCGGAAACCCAGGTGGAAACCACCGGCCAGCCCGCCGCCATCCGGCTCGAGCCCGACCGCTCCCCCATCAACGCCAACGGCGAGGACGTCAGCGTCTTCACCGTGTCGGCCGTGGATGCCCAGGGCCACGTCGTTCCCGTGGCGGACAACAAAATCAATTTCTCCGTGGCTGGCGCCGGCAAAATCCTGGGCGTGGGCAACGGCGATCCGAGCTGCCATGAGCCCGATACCTATCTGCCGGAGACTCCCGTCCGCTCCCTCCCCGTCACTGGCTGGCGCTGGCAGATGGCCCCCGTCTCGTCCAAGGGCTCGCTCGATCCCGCCTACGGCCCCGGCTTCGATGATTCCGCCTGGAACACTCTCCCGGCCAAGCCCGGCGACGATTCCGGCTACCTGGTGTTGCATGAGGGCCAAACCGCCATTTACCGCGCCCACGTCAATCTCACCGACGCCGACCTCACCAACAACAACGTCCTGGTCCATTTCGCCCGGATTGACGATCACGGCTGGGTTTTCGTCAACAACCAGCGCGTCGGTCATTCCACCGACTGGCAGGACCAGCCGGCTTATGACATCCAGCACGCCCTCCATGCCGGTGACAACACCATCGCCGTCGGCGTCATCAACGAATCCGGCGAGGGCGGGTTGAATCCGGATGTGACCATCGAACTCCTCGGCCAGCCCATTCCGGCCCCGTGGTCGCGCAGCCTCTTCAACGGCCTCGCCCAAGTCATCGTGCAGTCCACCACCGACGCCGGCCCGATCACGCTCACCGCCACCGCCGATGGCCTCCCGGCCGCCTCGGTCACGGTGCAAACCGTCCCCGGCGGCGTGCGTCCCAGCGTTCCGTGAGTCGCGCCCGGACCTTGGCAAACTGCTCGGCCGCGTCCCGGACGGACGCGGCCGAATTCACCCCTCGTTTACGTCCTCCCGGCGCGGCCCTGGCTTCGCCGCCTCGTCCGGCCCGCCGCCGGCCGTTTTCGCCCCTTCCAGCGCCGCTGGCGGCACCTGCCGGTTGGCCAGCACCAGGAGCGAGACTCCCGCCGCCGCGTCCCGCTCGGCCTGTTCGATCCGCGCAAACTCGCCGTAAATCTCCGCCAGCTCCGGCATCTCGGCCAACGGCAACTCCTGGCCTCCGCCGGTGCGCAGCGCCAGCAGGATGTCGTACGCATTGATGGCTTCCAGCGGCCGCCCCGGCACAAACGCCGCTTCCTCGCCCGCCACTTCCGTCACCAACCGCGTCGCCGTCAGCGTCCGCAGAACCGATTGCGTCAGCCGGCTCGGCACCCCCAGCTCCGCCGAGATCTCCGGCACCGTCGCCGCCGGCCGGCCCCGCAGGAATCGCCGGCCCAGGCACGTCATGATCCGCAGCGCCACAAACTCCCGGCCCCGCTGGTTCACGTTCTCCGCCAGCCGGTCCTGCAGATACGCCGTCCGGTTCTGGTACGCATACGCAATCTGCGCCCCCAGCAGCAGGATCAGCCACAGCACGTAAAGCCCGCCCATCAGCAGCACGATCAGGAAAACGCTCCCGTAATACTTGCTCGCGCTCATCGCCCGCGCCACCAGCAGGAACCCCAGTTGGTTGTAAATGTGCCACGCGGTGCCCGCGCACAATCCCCCGATCATCGCCGCGCTGAATCTCACCTCCGTGTTGGGCGTCAGCTTGTAAAACAAACCCAGCGCGAGGCTCAGGATCCCGATCGGCAGCATGTGCTTCACCAGCGGCGCCAGCCACGGCGACGACTCCGCAAACCCGCGCATGTGCTGCATGTGCATGCTGCCCGTCAGCCCCAGCGCCGCCGCCAGCAGGAGCGGCCCCAAGGTGATAATCGTCCAGTAGAGCATGATCTGCAGCAGCCAGTTCCGGCTCCGCGTCACCCCCCAGATGTCGTTGAGCGTCTCCTCGATCCCCCGCAGCAGCGAAATCGCCGTGAGCACCAGAAAGATCAGCCCCGTCGCCCCCAGCGCGCGGTTGCTCGTCTTCTTCACCAGGTCGTGAATCCCCTCCGCCACCTCCTTCTGCGTGTTGATCGTCTCATCCGCAGCCGCGTTTGTCTCCCCGACCGCATTGGGGGCGGCCGCATTGCCCCCGGCGGCCGGATTCATCATCGCCAGCGCGGCGGAATTCGTGCCGCCCGCGACCGCGTTGGTCGGGATGTTCGCCGGCGGCGCGATGCTCGCCACCGCCTTCTCCACAAACTGGCTGAGCTTCTCCTCGTCCTTGTCCTTGAGCAGGCTGCTGGTCACATTCAGCGCCACCACCAACAGCGGAATCAGCGCCAGCAGCGTCGAATACGACAGCGCCGAGGCCTGCACCAGGCACCGCCGCCGGATGAACTGCCGCACCACCAGCGCGCAGAAATGCACAAACCGCTCCAGCCGGCCTGCGAGCGGATACACCGCATCCGACTCCGCCACGGCGCTGGCCATGATCTTGAGCAACCGGGAAATCCTTGTACTCCTTGTGCTGGCCATTTGCGACACGCTAACAAAGGGCCCTCGCACGCCGTCTGCCAAAAGTGACTGTTACCCGAGAGCGGGTATCGTTATGCCAAAAG